>NZ_JBWKMZ010000005.1:0-422202 GCF_059415325.1 Variovorax sp. GW821-FHT10D07
ATCCGCGAAACGCTGCGCTCCTCGGCGCAGCCAGAGGGGGTGGGTCGGGCCATCGCTGCGCTCGGCCGAGCAAGCCCAACGGGCCTTCGCTTCGCTCGGCCCAGTTGGAAGAAGACCCAGGGCCTACGCATGCGCACACCCCACACAAGGACGCGCCATGGCGCGTTGACCCTAGTCCCCTCTGGCTGTGCCGAGGAGCGCAGGAGAAAGCGGGATAAGGGCCGCAGCTGTCTGAGCGCAGCGCAGCGGAGCGAGTTCTGCGGACCCCCGCTTTCTCCGAGCACCGCAGGTTGCCCGTAGCGAAGCGGAGGGACACAGACAGCGGGGTCGCCTTTCTTTGCTTACTTTCTTTGGCGAGACAAAGAAAGTAAGTCGCCCGCCGGGGCGAGACCCGGCCAACGGCTTAAAGCAAAGAAAACAACCCCCATCCAACCTCAGCCTCAAAGAGCAAAAAAACCACCCCCACAAAACACCAGAAACCAAACAGTCACAATACCCCTCCGGCCAAACAAATCCCCCAGTCGGAGATCCAAATCCAAATGAAAGCCACCTGGAACGGCGCCACCATCGCCGAAAGCGACGACACCGTCCTCGTCGAGGGCAACCACTACTTCCCCATGTCGTCGCTCAACCGCGACGTCGTGACCTTCAGCAACCACAAGACCACCTGCCCCTGGAAGGGCAGCGCGAACTACTACTCGCTCCTGGTCAACGGCGAACTCAACACCGACGCCGCCTGGTACTACGCCGACCCCAAGCCCGAGGCCGAGATGGTCCGTGACCGCGTCGCGTTCTGGAAAGACGTGAAGGTCACGGCGTCGTGACCACCCCGGCCTTCGATCCGCCGTTCATCCATCCCGCGGAACTGCCGGCCGCACTGCGCGACCAGGGCTATGCGGTGCTGGGGCCCCAGGCCGTGGGCGACTGGCTCGGCCTGCCGGTCGCGCAGCTCGAGGCGTTGCATGCCGACTGGAACGATCTTCCGCCCGACGAATACCTGAAGGACGGCGGCCGCTATCGCACGCGGCGCCACGAATGCTTCACCGTCGACGGCGAGGCGATGCGGCAGGTGCCGCGCCGCGCGCACTGGCAGCCGGTCGAATACAACGCGCTGCATGGCGGCATGCAGCGCTGGTTCGCGCCGATGCTCGCGGCCACGATCGCGCAGCCGGCCTGGCAGCGATTGATCGTGCGACTGGGCGAAGCGGCGAGCCAGCTGCGCGGCGCGCAGCGCTGGTACGTGGAAGCGCATCAGTTCCGCATCGACACCGCGGGCGGCATCGGCCGGCCGACGCCCGAGGGCGCGCACCGCGATGGCGTGGACCTGGTGGCGGTGGCGCTGGTGGGCCGCCACGACATCAAGGGCGGCGAGACGCGCGTGTTCGAGGCCAACGGGCGGCGCGGCGAGCGCTTCACCATGACCGAGCCGTGGACGCTGCTCTTGCTCGACGATGCGCGCGTAATCCACGAATCGACGCCGATCCAGCCGCTCGAGGAGAACGGCACGGGCTGGCGCGACACGCTGGTGATCACCTGCCGCGCCCAGGGTTTTCAGGGCGACTGAAACCCGCGCCGCGAGGCGCTGCGCGGCCTGCAGGCGCGGGCCGCGCGCACGCGGTATCCGCGATTTCCCTGGCTGGGAGGCGTCCTACAGTTGTGTCGCAGCCTTGCGGTTAAATTCGGGGCCCGGTCTTCGGCCATCTCCAACGGCCCGTGGACTGGACCCTGTCTGCCTGCGAACGAAGAAAGCGAGGTCCGCCATGTTCAATCACATCCTGGTCCCCATCGACGGCTCCGAAACTTCCATGCTCGCGGTCAGCAAGGCCAGCGGATTGGCGCTGGCCTTCGGAAGCCGCATCACCCTGATCCACGTGATCGACAACTACCCCTTCATCGGCGTGGGCGCGGACTATGCGCTCGGCCAGAACGAGTACCTCGCCGCGGCCACCTCGAGCGCCAATGCGGCGCTCGCGCGCGGCGTGGCCGCGCTGGCGGCCGAAGGCCTGCACAGCGACCAGCGCGTGATCGACGGCCACGTGGTGCACGAAGGCATCGTGGACACGGCCATCGCCATCGCGGCCGACCTGATCGTGATGGGCTCGCACGGCCGCAGCGGCATCGAGAAGCTGCTGCTCGGCAGCGTGACGCAGCGCGTGCTGCAGGACTCGATGGTGCCGGTGCTGGTGGTCAAGGGCGGCTGAGAAGAACGCCGCGCCACCCCTTCGAATCCCGCCGATTCCCGCCGCTCACGCCGAGCCTTCTCCCGCCTCCCGCAACGCCTCGAAGCGCGGCCCGAAATCGGGCCGGCTCGCGAAGCGCATGCGCTCGCGCGTGGCCGGGTGCTCGAAGCCCAGCGCGCTCGCATGCAGCAGCAGGCGTGGCGCGCGCGCCTGCACTTCGGGACTGCCATAGAGCGCATCGCCGAGGATCGGATGGCCGATCGACGCGAGGTGCACGCGCAGCTGGTGCGAGCGGCCGGTGAGCGGCTCCAGCAGCAGGTAGCTGCAGAGCGCCTCGCCGTCGATGCCGCCCAGGGCGCGCCAGCGCGTGAGGCTGGGCTTGCCGGCGGGATCGATCTTCTGCAGCGGGCGGCGCGGCCAGTCGGCCATCAGCGGGGCGTCGATGCTGGCCCACTCTCGTGCCACGGGCAGCAGGCCGTCGACCACCGCTTCGTAGCGCTTGTCGACTTGGCGCGTGGCGAAGGCATCGCTCAGCGCGCGCTGCATCTCGAGGCCGCGCGCCATCAGCACCAGGCCGCTGGTCGCCATGTCGAGCCGGTGCACGATCAGCGCATCGGGCCACTGGCGCTGGGCACGCGCGCTCAGGCAGTCCTGCTTGTCCTCGCCGCGGCCGGGCACGCAGAGCAGGCCGGCGGGCTTGTCGAGCACCAGCAGGTGGGCGTCTTCGTGAACGGGTCGTAGCGGGGTCGGGGCCATGGGAGGGCCCGAGTGTAGAAGCGTGGCCGGGCAGGGGCGTTGGCGGGCGCTCATGCGCGGCTCACGGTGGGTGGGCTATCCTCGGACGGATGTCCGGCCCCGCCACTGGCTCCTCAGCCTCCGCCTCCTCCCCCCTCGATGCCGCCGCCGGCGCGGTGCCTTCCCCACCGAGTTTTTCCGACCTCACGCGCGAACGCCCGTTCATGCAGATGTGGGTGGCGCGCCTGTTCGGCACCGCCGCCTCGCAGATGCTGCTGGTGGCCATCGGCTGGCACATGTACGACCTGACCAACAGCGCCTGGGACCTGGGCCTGGTCGGGCTCTACCAGTTCGTGCCGGCGCTGCTGCTGGCGCTGCTCGCGGGCCACGTGGTCGATCGCCACCACCGCGGCCGCATCGTCGCGGCCTGCTTCGCGGTGCAGGGGCTGGTGGCGCTGGCGCTGCTGTTCGCGGTGCTGCGCGGCCACGACAGCCGCGCGCTGCTGCTGGGGCTGTCGCTGGTGCTGGGCGCGGTGCGCGCGTTCCAGATGCCGGCCCAGCAGGCGCTGACGCCGATGCTGGTGCCGCCGGTCATGCTGGCGCGCGCCATGGCCTTCAGCTCGGCCGGCATGCAGGGCGCGATCATCGGCGGGCCGGCGCTCGGCGGCCTGCTGTTCGTGGCGGGCATGGCGGTGGTCTACGGCGCGAGCGTGCTGTTCTTCGTGGTGGCCTGCGCGCTGGTGCTGCGGCTGCGCTATGCCTACGTGCCCAAGGCGCGCGAGCCGGTCACGCTCGGCACGGTGTTCGCGGGCGTCAACTTCATCTGGAACCGCAAGCCGGTGCTCGGCGCGGTCTCGCTCGACCTGTTCGCGGTGCTGCTGGGCGGCGCGGTGGCGCTGCTGCCGATCTATGCCAAGGACATCCTGCACACCGGCCCCTGGGGCCTGGGCCTGCTGCGCGGCGCGCCCGCGGTCGGCGCGCTGGTGATGTCGATCGCGCTCACGCGCCGGCCGATCGAACGCCGCGTGGGCCGCGCGCTGCTGATGGCGATCGCGCTGTTCGGCCTGTGCATGGTGGTGTTCGGCATCTCGCGCAGCTTCATCGTCTCGCTGGTCGCGCTCGCGGTCTCGGGCGGCGCCGACATGGTCAACGTGGTGATCCGCCAGACGCTGGTGCAGCTCGAGACGCCCGATGCCATGCGCGGGCGGGTCAGCGCGGTCAACTCGATCTTCATCGGCGCCAGCAACCAGCTCGGTGAATTCGAATCGGGCGCCACCGCGGCGCTGCTCGGGCCGGTGGGCTCGGTGGTGGTGGGCGGTGTCGGCACGATGCTGGTCGCGCTGACCTGGTTCAGGCTCTTCCCCTCGCTGGCGCAGCGCGACCGGCTGGTGGTGGCGGCGCCGGCCGTGCGCGGCTGAGTCAGGCGTCGTCGAACAGCGAGAAGGCCTGCGGCGCGTCGATCGCGATGTCGCCCAGCGCCTCGGCCACGCAGGGCAGGATCCAGCGCTCGGCCTTTTCCTCGGCGCTCAGGCCCGGCCATTCGATGGTGTGGCGCGCCTCGCCTTCGAGCAATTGGCAGATGCAGGTGCGGCAGGTGCCGTTGCGGCACGAGCTCGGCATCTCTATGCCGGCCGCCTCGGCCGCCTTCAGCACGCTGGTGCCGGCCTCGGTCTCGAAGACCAGGCCCGAGGGCTCGAGGCGGACCTTCATGGCCGCGGCGTCGACGTGCCCTGGCGGCGCTGCTCGCGCAGCATGAAGAGGTAGAGGCTCTCGACCTTCTCGCGCGCCCACGGCGTCTTGCGCAGGAAGCGCAGGCTCGAGCCCACGCTGGGTTCGTGCGTGAAACAGCGCACCGGCACCAGCTCGCCCAGCTGCTGCCAGCCGTAGTGCGCCTGCAGCGCCGTCACGATGGCTTCGAGCGTCAGCCCGTGCAGCGGATTGCGCGGCTGGGCCGGGGGCGCGGTGGGGGAGGGCGGCGAGGCCGGTGCGTCGCTCACGGGTGGCGGATCACTTGTTCTTGAGCTTGCCGCGCGGAATCACCGCCGTGGTGACGACCGCGCGCACCGGCTCGCCGCCGAGTGCCGGGGCCTTCGGCGGGGAGGTGTCCTTCTTCGGTTTCTTGCTTTCCTTGTTGGAACGTTGCTGACCCTTGGCCATGAGGTTTCTCCTGAGCTGCTGCGATGATGGGCTGGGAGTTTAGCGGTGCGGCGACAATAGGCGGTTCCATCCGTTTTTCCCGCATTCATGTCCGACCACGAAGTTCGCCCCGCCACGATGCGCGATGCCAAGGCCATCGCAGAAGTCCACGCCGCCGCCGCCAAGGCCGCCTACGAAGGCATCCTGCCCGAAGAGGAGCTGCGCGCGCTGGCGCTCGCCTCGCGCGAGGCCAAGTGGCGCGAAGCCATCGAGTTCAGCGAACCGCAGGTCCACGTGGCCGAGCTCGACGGCAAGGTCGTCGGCTTCGTCGGCTTCGACCGCTCGCGCGACCCCAAGACCCCGTCCACCGCGGGCGAGATCTGGGCCCTCTACGTCCGTCCCGAGCACTGGGACAAGGGTATCGGCGTCGCCCTCTGGGACGCCGCGCGCGAAGGCCTCGAGGAAGAGGGCTGCACCACGGTCACCATCTGGGTGCCGATCCGCAACGACCGCGCGATGCGTTTCCACGAGCTGGCCGGCTTCAAGCGCGAGATGAAGACCGCCAAGACCACGCAGATCGGCAGCGTGCGCATCGAGGAAATCCGCCTCAAACGCAACGTCGCCTGACATGGACGCCGGACACGCCCCGGGCCACGCCCGCCGGGTGCCATCGCACCAGCGCCGCACGCTCGCCGTGCAGTGGATCCGCCGCACCCATGGCTGGTTCGGCCTCTGGGGCGCGGTGCTCGGGCTGCTGTTCGGCTTCAGCGGCATCTGGCTCAACCACCGCAACGTGCTGAAGCTGCCGCAATCGCAGGAACGCAGCCGGGCCCAGCTCGCGCTGCCCGAGCCGGCGCCGGCCACGCCCGAGGCGATGGCCGCCTGGCTGCAGCAGGCCTTGCGCACCGACGGCCCGCCGCGCTCCACGCGCATCGAGCCCGCGAAGCCGGTGGCCTGGGTCGACCGCAAGGCCGATCCCGAGGCGCCCGCGCTGACCCAGCCCGCGCACTGGACCTTCAACTTCGGCGGCCCGAACCAGACCGTGCAGGCCGACTACTGGCAGGGCAACCGCTCGGTGGGTGTGGCCACCACCCACAACGGCCTCGTCGCCACCCTCACCAACATGCACAAGGGCGGCGGCATGCCGCTCGCGTGGATCCTGCTGGTCGACACGCTGGCCGGCAGCCTGATCTTCCTGTCGCTCTCGGGCGTGGCGCTGTGGATGCTCACGCACCGCCGCCGTGCCGTCGGCCTCGCGGTGTTCGGCGTCTCGCTGGCCACGATGCTGGCGATCGCGCTGAGCGCGCTCTGACGGCCCAGGGCTTCGGCCGACTGCTTTCGGCGTACATCGCGTGGCCGCGGCCGAAGGCGCGGGCCCGGCATGTGCGGATATTCACGGACCCTGCACACGGCAGCGGCTAAGCTCGCGCCTTTCATTTTCCTTTCGCCCATCCATGGCCTCCAGCCTGCTCCTGCTGCTCGACGACATCGCGACCGTGCTCGACGACGTATCGGTCCTCACCAAGGTCGCCGCCAAGAAGACGGCCGGGGTGCTCGGCGACGACCTCGCGCTCAATGCCCAGCAGGTCGCCGGCGTCAAGGCCGACCGCGAACTGCCCGTGGTCTGGGCGGTGTGCAAGGGTTCGCTGGTCAACAAGGTGATCCTGGTGCCGGCCGCGCTGGCCATCGGCACCTGGCTGCCCTGGCTGGTCACGCCGCTGCTCATGGTGGGCGGCGCCTTCCTGTGCTTCGAAGGCTGCGAGAAGCTGGCCCACAAGTTCCTGCACAAGGAAGAACACGCGGCCGACACCGCGCGCCACGAACAGGCCGTGGCCGATGCCGCGGTCGACGTGGTGGCGGTCGAGAAGGACAAGATCAAGGGCGCGGTGCGTACCGACTTCATCCTCTCGGCCGAAATCATCGCGATCACGCTGGGTACCGTGCAGGGCCAGCCCTTCACCACCCAGCTCAGCGTGCTGGTGGGCATCGCGCTGATCATGACGGTGGGCGTCTACGGCCTGGTGGCCGGCATCGTGAAGCTCGACGACGCGGGCCTCTACCTGAGCCAGCGCGGCAGTGCCGCCGCGCGCAGCGTGGGCCGCGCGATCCTCGCGGGCGCGCCCTGGCTCATGAAGGGGCTGTCGATCGCCGGCACCGCCGCGATGTTCCTGGTCGGCGGCGGCATCCTGGTGCACGGCGTGCCCGCGCTCGGCCATGCGGTCGAGGCCTGGGCCGCGACCTCGGGCGTGTTCGGCACGCTGGGTTCGATGCTGGTCAATGCCGGCGTCGGCATCGTCGCGGGCGCGGTGGTGCTCGCGGTCGTCGAACTGGTCAAGAAGCTGCGGCGCTGAGCGGCGCGCGGCTCAGCGCCGTTGCGAATCCTTGCCGCGCTTCACCAGCTCGACCACCACCAGCGCCGCGCCCAGCGCGAGCGCGAACCAGCCCACCACCGAGGCGCCCGCCACCATCTCGAACCAGCGCGTTCCCTGCAGGAAGTGCGGGCCCAGCAGCACGGCGGCGCCGATGAGCAGGCACAGGATGCCGCGTTCGAGCATGCGGGGCTGGCGGGAGGGACGGGCCATGGAGATCGATCGGTTCGGTTGGGGGAGCGGCCGCCGCATTCGCGCCGCGGCCGGGGGCCCGATTCTCCACGCATCGGCACAATGCCCTTTTCGAGCATCCAGCAAGGACCCCGCCGCATGACCATCGAGATTTCGCGCGAGCTGCGCCAGCAGGCCATCACCTCGATCGAGCGCTATTTCCGCGAGAACATGGAAGAGCCGATCGGCAATGTCGCCGCCGGCGCGCTGCTGGGCTTCTTCCTCGAGGAGGTCGGCCCCACGATCTACAACAAGGCCGTGGCCGACGTGCAGGAGCGGCTGCAGGCGCGCGTGTCGGAGGTCGACCTCGAGGTGCACGAGGACGAGTTCCGGTACTGGCACAAGTTCGACAAGCAGAAGAAGGGGCGGTAGGCCCGCGGGGCGGCCATGGCAGCGTACCGCGCGCTCGACCACGTGGTGATCCGCCTGCGCGCGGTCGAACCGCTGTGGTCGCTGCTCGCCGGCGAGTTCGGCCTGCCGGTGAGCTGGCCGCTGCAGCACAGCGCCTTCGCGAGCTTCGGCTGGATCAACGTCGGCAACACCAACCTCGAGCTCTGGGCCGCGCGCGACGACGCCGACATGCCGCCCGAGGCGCAGCCGCCGCGCGTGCAGGGCCTGGCGCTCGACCCGGCCGACCTGGAAGCGAGCATCGCCGAACTGACCGCGCGAGGTATCGCCTGCAAGCCGCCGCGCGCCTTCCGCACGCAGGACGCATCGGGCGCGTCGGTCACCAACTTCACCAACGCGGTGCTGCTCGACCTGTCCTCCGATGCCTGCTGCGTCTTCTTCTGCGCCTGGGATGCGGCCGGCACGATCTACCCGTGGCCGGAGAAGCTCGATGCGCCGCAGCGGCGTGCTCGCGATGCGGAGGTCTTCCAGGCCAGCGCGGGCGGGCCGCTGGGGATGATCGGCCTGCGGCGGATCGGCCTGGCCGTGCCCGACCAGGCCGAGGCGAGCGTGCGATGGCGCGCGCTGACGGCCTCGCCGCGGGGCCCGCTCGCGCTGATGCCCGACATCGCCGTGGCGCTGGCCCCGGGCCGGCATCCGTTCGCGACCATCGAATCGCTGTGCTTCGGCGTGCGCTCGCTGCCGCAGGCGCGCACCTTCCTGGCCGAACGGCAACTGCTCGAGGCCTCGTCGCCCGACGAGCTGGTGCTCGCGCGCCACGCCTGCGCGGGCCTCGACCTGCGCTTCGTGGAAGCGCCGCGTGGCGCCGGCGCATCGGACTGAATTCAAAACTGTCAGCAAACGTTGCAGAATCGACGGCCATGCCTCGCCATCGCACCGCCCCTTCCTCGCCGACCCACTCGCGCCCGTTGCGCGCCGCCTGCCTGCTGCCGCTGCTGCTGGGCGCCTCGCTCGCCTGTGCGCAGTCGCAGAATCCGGCCGACTTCCCGCTCGAATCGGTCGGCTACCTCAACGAGGAACTGCCGCGCATGGAGGCCGCCGTCGCCTCGAGGAACCGCGAGTTCTTCCATGGCGCGATGGCGCGCACCATCGAGTTCTCGGAACGCTGGGGCTTCAAGTCCCGGGCCAATCCGCAGCTCGCCAAGTACCCGATGTGCACCGACGCCGTGATGGACTACGTGGTGGTCGGCCTGTGCCGGCTCGATCCCGCGGGCGATGTCTGCGAGCCCGGGCTCGCGCCGCGGCTCGATGCCAACGTGAAGCGCTGCCGCGAGGTGGCGGCGCAGCGCTGAAAGAACAACGAGCGTGCGCGATCGGCGCGCACCGGAGACAGGAAAGACCATGGACTACGCCCGCTACCAGACCCTCGCCATCACGCGCCGCGGCGCCAACGGCACCGTGCTCGACATCCAGATGCGCGCGGCCAACGGCAAGCTGCCCACGGCCGGCCACGACGGCCACCGCGAACTCGCCGAGATCTGGCGCGATGTCTCGGCCGACGATTCGGTGCGCTGCGCCGTGCTGCGCGGCGAGGGCATGGGCTTCTCGGGCGGCGGCGATCTCGGCATGGTGCAGGACATGACGGCCGACGACGCGATCCGCCAGCGCGTGTGGCGCGAGGCGCGCGACCTGGTCTACAACATCATCAACTGCGACAAGCCGATCGTGAGCGCGATGCACGGCCCGGCCGTGGGCGCGGGGCTGGTGGCGGGCCTCTTGGCCGACATCTCGATCGCCACGCGCGGCGCGAAGATCGTCGACGGCCACACCCGCCTGGGCGTGGCGGCCGGCGACCATGCGGCGATCGTCTGGCCGCTGTTGTGCGGCATGGCGAAGGCCAAGTACCACCTGCTGCTGTGCGAGCCGGTCAGTGGCGAGGAGGCCGAGCGCATCGGCCTGGTGTCGCTGGCGGTCGAGGACGCGGAACTGCTGCCGCGCGCCTACGAGGTGGCCGACCGCCTCGCGGCCGGCAGCCAGAGCGCGATCCGCCTGACCAAGTACGCGCTCAACAACTGGCTGCGCCAGGCCGGGCCCACCTTCGACGCCTCGCTGGCGCTCGAATTCATGGGCTTCGCGGGCGCCGACGTGCGCGAGGGCGTGGCCTCGCTGCGCGAGAAGCGCGCGCCGAACTTCGGCTGACGCGCCCCGTCTTCAGGCCTTGCGCAGGCCCTGCAGCGTCTGCAGCAGCACCACGCGCGTCTGCCCCAGCACCATGCCTTTCCACTCGTCGTTGTCGCAGTAGAAGGCATCGCGCAGCTGGCGGCGGATCTCGCGCTGCTGTGCGTCGGAGGCTTCGGGATGGCGGCGCAGCCAGGTGTCGGCGCGCAGGCGCGTGAGCACCTCGTTGTCGGGCAGGGTGCCGAACTCGAGGCCCATGGGCGCGACGCGCGCGTTCGGGCATTCGTCGTAGGCGGTCGAGATCACCGGGCCCGAGACGTCGGCCGAGGCCGAGTCGCCCGCGAAGGGCGCGAACACGTCGGCGCCCCACCAGGCATGGGCCATGGCCAGGTCCTCGGGCGTGTTGCGGCCCGGGTAGATCTTCTCGCCGTGGCCGTAGGGGCCCAGGCCCGTGTGCACGTCGATCCAGCCGATGTGCGTGGCCGAGGCCGCGTACTTGCGCAGGATCGACCGGATGGTCCTGTTGCTCCACGAAGGCGCGGTGCCGCCGTAGAACAGGCCGTCGGGCGAAACGTACTGGCCCTTGGTGACGGCGGCGCGGAAGGCGCGCATGCCGTGCTTGTCGATGTAGGCGGCCACGGCCGCCTCGTCGGCCGGCGTCGGCGGCCAGCTCGCGGGCAGCACCAGCGGTTCCACGTCGGTGTACTCGGCGTTCACCGGCAGCGGCGCGCCGAAGTCGATGTGGTTGCGGTTGAGGTCGATGTTGTCCTCGTTGGTGCGGTGCAGGTGCGAGAAGCCGTGCGGATTGACGGCATGCACCAGCAGCAGCGCCACGCCGGCCTGCTGCAGGCGCGCGAGCAGGTCCTCGTCGTGCAGGGTCGCGACCTGCGCGCCCGAGCCGCAGAAGCCCTCGGGGCCGTGCGTGCCCGAGGTCACGAGCAGCAGCTTCTTCGCGTCGATGGCGCCGAGCAGCGCGACGTCGGTCGCGAGTTCCTCGCCGAGCGCGCCGCGATGCACTTCGTTGACGAAGGACTCGATCGAAGCGCCGCGAGCGCGCGCGGCCTCGAGGAACTTGGCGCGGGCCTCGACATAGGTGCCCGAGAAATGCCGCGTGGCGGCGGTGCTGTGGGTGAGAGCGGTCATGGAGGGATCGTGGGGAGGAATGTTCGAGACGACGGAGATCAGGCGTGCGCGCCGGCCGCGTCGATGTCGCGGCCCGTGTGGTCGCGCAGCCAGAGCAGGCCCAGCAGCGAGACCAGGGTCATGATGACCAGGTACCAGGCCGGCGCGAGCTTGCTGCCGGTGGCGTTGAGCAGCCAGGTGCTGATGAAGGGCGCGAAGCCGCCGAACAGCGCCACGCCCACGCTGTAGACCAGCGACATGCCGCTGGCGCGCACCGCCTTCGGGAACATCTCGGGCAGCATCGTGATGCCGGGCACGGTCTGGCCCACCAGGCCCAGGCTCAGCACGCCGAGCACGATGAACAGCACGGCGGGCGTGGGCGAGGCATTGAGCCAGAGGAAGCCCGGGTAGATCAGCACCACGAGGAAGACGCGGCTCCAGAGGATCAGCGGCTTGCGGCCCACGCGGTCCGACAGCAGGCCCACGAAGGGCGCGAAGGCGAACGAGATCAAGCCCGTGAGCGCGGCGCCGAACAGCGCCACCGAGGGCGTGAGGCCGAGCTCGCGCACCGCGTAGGTCGGCATGTAGAAGGTGACGACATAGGCCGCCGTGGTGCCGCCGACCAGCGCGAGGATGGCGGCCAGCACGGTCTTGCCGTGCTGCGAGCAGACGATCTTGAGGCTGCTCTCGCGGCGCGGCGCGGTGGCCGATTCGGGCGCGATCTGCAGCGATTCCTCGAGGTGGCGGCGGATGTACATGCCCACCGGCGCGATCAGCATGCCGAGGACGAAGGGCACGCGCCAGCCCCAGCTCTGCATGTTCTCGGGCGACAGCGTGAAGGTGAGCGCGCCCACCACCACCGCGCCGAGCATCACGCCCAGGCCCTGGCTCGCGAACTGCCAGCTCGCCATGTAGCCGCGGTTCTGCGGCGTGGCGTGCTCCACCAGCAGCGTGGTGGAAGCACCGACCTCGCCGCCGGCCGAGAAGCCCTGGATCAGCCGCGCCAGCACGATCAGCACCGGCGCCGCGACGCCGATGCTCGCGTAGGTGGGCGTGAAGGCGATCACCGCGCAGCCCAGCGCCATCAGGAAGATGGTCAAGGTCATGGCCTTCTTGCGGCCCGCGCGGTCGGCATAGGCGCCGATCACGATGCCGCCCAGCGGCCGCATGATGAAGCCGACACCGAAGGTCGCGACCGTGAGCAGCAGCTGGCCGTAGCCGCTGAAGGTGGGAAAGAACAGCTTGCCGATCACCAGCGCGAGGAAACCGTAGACGGTGAAGTCGAAGAACTCGAGGCCGTTGCCGATGGTGGTGGCGACGATGGTCTGGCGCCGGCTGGCGGCGCTGTGCGCGGGACGGGTGGGGCTCATGTCTCGGGGTGTTGGTGTGGTTCTGTGGGAATGCGGGTAGGTCGAAGGTCTTCGGCCGCGACGGATGCTAGAGAGTCGGTTGCTCGCTGAAAAGACAATAATTGGGCCAGTACGATAACTTTTGGTTGTCGCCCGTCCGGCACCCGTCCTCCATGAAACCCAACCAGTTGCACGCCTTCGTCGCAGTGGTCGAGCAGATGAGCATCCGCGCCGCGGCGCGCGTGCTCGGCATCTCGCAGCCCGCGGTGACCAAGATCGTGCGCGAGCTCGAGCGCGAGGTCGACGCGCCGCTGGTCGAGCGCAGCGTCAAGGGCGTGCGGCTCACGCCCTTCGGCGAGGCCTTCGCGCCGCGCGCGCGCATGCTCCTGGCCGACATGCAGCGCGCGCGCGAGGAGATCGCGCAGATCCGCGACGGGCTCACGGGCCGGGTCGCGCTGGCCGTCAGCACCTCGTTCGCGCAGACCATCCTGCCGGCGGCCTTCAAGGACTTCCATGGCCGGTTGCCGGCCGTCGACGTGCAGTTCAGCGAGGCGGTGCTGCCCTGGATGCTGGCTCGGCTGCGCGAGGGCTCGCTCGACTTCGCGGTGGCCCACGTGGTGCCGGGCCGGCTCGATCCGCAGTTCGAGGCGATCGAGCTGTTTCCGGTGAAGCTGGTGGTGGGACTGCGCGAGCGCCATCCGCTGCGCGCGAGCCGCTCGATGGCCGAGCTCGCGACCGCCGAGTGGATCCTGCCGGGCGACGATCACTTCAGCGGCCGCGAATCGATCTCGGCGCTGCTGCCGCTGGGCCTGCCGGCGCCGCAGCGCGTGATCCAGGGCCATTCGGTCACGGTCGCGCTGTCGCTGGTCGGGCAGATGGACCTGATCGGCCTGTTCGTCGAGCCGCTGGCCGCGCTGAGCTTCAAGCGCCACGGCATCCGGCGCGTGGACGTGGTCGAGACGCTGCCGACGCTCAACGTCTGCGTGGTCAAGCGCCGCGGCCAGTTGCTGACGCCGGCCGCGCAGCACTTCGTCGAATGCATCCAGCGCGCCTCGGCGCGCGCGGTCGCGACCTGATCAGCGGCCGCGCCAGGCCGGCGGCCGCCCCTCGGTGAAGGCCGCCACGCCCTCGGCGAAATCGGCGCTGCCGTAGCAGCGGCGCACCAGGTCGTCGGTGTCGGGCGCGCCCTGCGTCGTGCCGCGGCGCAGCGCCTCCTTGGCGGCCGCCTGCGTCACGGGCGCCAGCGCGGCCAGCCGTGCGCACAGCGACTGCAGCGCGCCGTCGAGCGCCTCGCTCGCGCAGACCTGCTCGAGGAAGCCGCAGGCCAGCGCCTCGTTCGCATCGAGGATCTGCGCCAGCAGCAGCATGCGCCGCACCGGCTGCAGGCCCCAGGCCGCGCGCAGCCGCGCGAAGTTCAGCGACGACAGCGTGTTGCCCAGCGTGCGCGCGATCGGCACGCCGAAGCGCGCGCCCGGCGTCGCGAGGCGGAAGTCGCAGGCGGTCGCGATCGCGAGCCCGCCGCCCACGGCCCAGCCCTCGACCACCGCCACGGTCGGCATCGGCAGCGCCTCGATCAGGCCGATGCCGGCATCGATGCGCCGCTCGTAGGCCACGCCGTCGTCGCCGCCCGCGAAGTCGCGGAACTGCGCGATGTCGGTGCCGGCCACGAAGGCCTGGCCGCCCGCGCCGCGCAGCACCGCCACGCGCACCTCGCCGGCGCGCGCGGCCAGCGATTCGCAGTGCGCGGCGAGCGACTGGTACATGGCCCAGGTCATGGCATTGCGCGCGGCCGGGCGGTCGAACACCAGCGTGGCGATGCCCGCCGTCACCGAGAGATGAACGCTGCCTTCGCTCATGATCCGAAGGCTCCGGCCGCGGCCAGCTCGCGCTGCGCCGGCGCATCGATGCCGAGCTCGGCCAGCACCTCGGCCGTGTGCTGCCCCAGCAGCGGCGGCGCGCGCCGCACCTGCTGCGGCGTGCCGCCCATCTTCACCGCGAAGCCGATGTTGGGCACCTTGCCCTCCACCGGGTGGTCGATCTCGATGCGCATGCGGCGGTGCCGGCCATGCTCGCTCTCGAAGGCCTCGGGGTAGCTGAGGATCGGCCCGGCCGGAATGCCCACGGCCAGCAGCCGGTCGATCCAGTGTTCGCAACCCTGTTGCGCGAAGCTGCGCTCGAGGCTCTCGATCAGCGCATGCCGGTTCGCGAGCCGCAGCGACACCGTCGCGAAGCGTGCGTCATCGAGCAGGTCGGGCCGTTCCAGCGTGGCGCACAGCGTCTGCCAGAGCTTCTGGTTGGTCGCGCCCATCACGAAGTGGCCGTCGGCCGCCTTCATTGCCTGGTAGGGCGCGCTCATGCGGTTGGCGGTGCCGAGCTGCTCGGGTTCGCGGCCGGTGCCCCAGTACTCGCTGATGTCCCAGATCGAGAAGGCCAGCGCGGAATCGAACAGCGAGGCATCGACGTACTGGCCGCGGCCCGTGGCCTTGGCGCCGATGTAGGCCGACAGCATGCCGTAGGTGGCGAACAGCGCGCAGCCGATGTCGGCCACCGGCACGCCGGCCTTGGCGGGCGGGCCGTCGGGATGGCCGGTCACGCTCATGATCCCCGACATCGCCTGCGCCATCAGGTCGAAGCCCGGCCGGCCGGCCCAGGGCCCGGTTTGGCCGAAGCCCGAGATGCTCACGTAGACCAGCCGCGGGTTGATCGCGCTGAGCGTCTCGTAGTCGGTGCGCAGCCGCTTCATCACGCCGGGGCGGTAGTTCTCGACCAGGATGTCGGCCTGCGCCACCAGCTTGTAGAGCACCTCGCGCCCGCTGTCGGACTTGAGGTCGAGCGCGATCGAGCGCTTGTTGCGGTTCATGTTGAGGAAGCCCATGCTGTCCGTGCCCTTGAGCTTGAAGCCCATGGCGCCGCGCGTCTGGTCGCCGCCCTGCGGCGGCTCGATCTTGATGACGTCGGCGCCGAGGTCGGCCAGCAGCATGCAGGCATAGGGGCCGGCCATGACCTGGCTCACATCGAGCACGCGCACGCCGGCCAAGGGGAGGGGACGGGAGGAGGAGGTGTCGCTCATCGGTTGGCGTCTTTCAGGGGGGAAAGGAAAATGGTCTCAAGCGTCGGCGCGCACGCCGGCTTCTTTCACGATGCGGCCCCACTTGGCGTATTCGCTCGCGATGAAGGCGCCGAACTTCTCGGGGCTGCCGCCCGCGTCTTCGGCGCCGAACTCGTCGAGCCGCTGCGCGATGTCGGGCAGGGCCAGCACGCGGTTGATGTCCTCGCTCATGCGCTGCACCATCGGCGCGGCCATGCCGCGCGGGCCGACCAGGCCGTACCACGAGGCCGCGTCCAGCCCCGGAAAGCCCGACTCGGCGAGCGTGGGCACGGTGGGATGGCTGCGCGCGCGCTGCAGCCGCGTCTGCGCGATCGCGATCACCTTGCCCTGCTTCACGAAGGGCGTGGCGGCGGTCATGGTGTCGAAGGCGTAGTCGATCTGCCCACCGAGCAGGTCGACGATCAGGGCGCTCGAGCCCTTGTAGGGCACATGAACCGCATCGACCCTGGCCTGCAGCTTGAACATCTCGAAGGCCAGGTGTTGCGCCGAGCCGATGCCCGAAGAGCCGAAGGACACGCGGCCCGGCCGCTCGCGGCACAGGGCCACGACGTCGGGCAGGGTGCGCGCCTTCTGCGCGGGCGCACAGGTCAGCATGTTCGGCGTCACCCCCACCAGGGTCAGCGGCGTGAAGTCGCGCCGCGGGTCGTAGCGCACGCCGGTCAGCAGCGCCGGCGCGATCGCGTGGCTGTTGACGTGCGCCATCAGCAGGGTGTTGCCGTCGGGCGGCTGCTTGCTCACGTAGTCGGCCGCGATCGCGCCGGTGGCGCCGGGCTTGTTCTCGACCAGCACCGAGGCGTTCCACATCGCGCCCAGCTTCTGGCCGATGACGCGCGCCAGCACGTCGGTGCCGCCGCCGGGCGCGAAGCCCACCACGATCTTCACGGGGCCGGCCGGTGGCGCCGCCTCGTTCGCGGCGCGCACCAGTGCCGGTGCGGCGAGGGCGGCCGCGGCCGCCAGGGTGAAGCTTCTGCGTTGCATGCTGCGATGTCTCCGTCGTTCTTTAGGGTCGACGGATGGTGCGCAAGGCCCGCGCCGGGCGCCATCGCTATTTGGGCGAGGCTGGATTCGCGTTTTGCGTATCCGCGAGCACGCGCGCCACGCTGGCCGCGGCACGCGACAGCGAATCCCCGGCGCGATGGCACAGCACGAACTGGCGCCGCGCCCAGTCGCCGCGGATCGGCAATCGCGCGAAGCGGCTGCCCGCTGCCACGTGGCGCGCGATCGCCGCCGGCATGACGCCGATGCCCAGGTCCTGCGCCACCAGCGCCGCGATGCTGTCGAAGCCGCCCACGCGCATGCGCATGCGCAGCAGCTGGCCGGTCTCGTCGGCCAGCCGCGCGAGCATGAGCGAGATCGCCGAGCCCTCGTTGAGCACGATCAGGTCGCAGGCCAGGATGTCCTCGAGCACCACCTCGCGCCGGCCGGCCAGCGCATGGCCGCGCGCGGTGACGGCCACCAGCCGGTCGCCGCGGTAGGGCAGCATCGGCAGGTCGATGGCGCCGAGGCTGGCCTCGTAGATGCCGATGTCGACCGTGCCGCGGCGCAGCGCCTGCTGCACCACCTGGCTGTTCATCTCCTGCAGGTCGATGCGCACGCCGGGGCAGGAGACGGCGCAGCGCTCGATGTCGCGCGGCACGAACTGGATCACCGCCGACTTCGGCGCCGCCACGCGCACCACGCCCTGTTCGCCGCCGAGGTAGGAGGCCGCGTCGTCCTGCATGCGCAGCACGGTGTGCGTGATGTTGCGCGCATGCGCGAGCATCGCGCGCCCGGCATCGGTCAGCACCATGCCGTGCGGGCGGCGCTCGAACAGCGCCACGCCGAACTGCGATTCGAGCTCGAGGATGCGGCGCGAGGCCGCGGCCGGCGCCATGTGCATGCGCTCGGCGCCGCGCGTGACGCCGCCGAGCTCGGCGGTGGCGATGAAGAGCTGGACCGTCGTGAGGTCGAAATGCAGGCGCGTGCTCATGGGAAGGCGATGCCGGCCTCGCCGCTGCGCCAGGGCGGGTTCTTGCGCATGACGCTGTCGAACAGCGGCGAGGCGATCCAGTCCGCGAGCCAGGCGCGCAGCCGTGGCCAGGGCTGGGCCTCGAACCAGGCCGGCTCGACCATCGCGTACTGGCGTACGAAGGGCATCAGCGCGGCGTCGGCCAGGGTGGCGTGGGCGCCGAGCAGGAAGGCCGAGGCGGCCAGTCGCGCCTCGAGCTCGCGCAGGAAGCGCGCGCCTTGCTCGCGGGCCTCGGCCTGCACCGCGTCGGCGAAGCGGCCCGGGTACTTGTAGCGGTCGAGCTGTGGCTTGAAGCCCTCGTCGCAGGCGGCGATCAGCGCCTCGGTGTCGCCGGGCTGCAGCCAGCGCAGCGGATCGTGGGCCGCGAGCGCCCAGCGCATGATGTCCAGGCTCTGGTCGATCACCGTGCCGTCGGCCAGCACGAGCACCGGCACCGTGCCCTTGGGCGAGGCGGCCAGCATCTCGGGCGGCTTGCGCTTGAGCTCGACCTCGCGCAGCTCGCAGCGCTGGCCGCTCGCCGCCAGCGCGAGGCGGGCGCGCATCGCATAGGGGCAACGGCGGAAGCTGTAGAGCACGGGCGGGGTCATCGGCGGCGGGAAGGCGGAGGCGGCCCCCGAGTCTATCGGCGCGGCCGGAGGCGGGAGCGGCGGGCGCTTTTCCGCTTTACATGCAACCGTGTTGCGTCGTTCATATAATGCAATGCAGTTGCATATCAACGAGACCCACGCCATGCCCCAACGCCTTCCCGTCACCGTGCTGTCCGGCTTCCTCGGCGCCGGCAAGACCACGCTGCTCAACCACATCCTGCACAACCGCGAGGGCCGGCGCGTGGCGGTGATCGTCAACGACATGAGCGAGGTCAACATCGACGCCGCGCTGGTGCGCGAGGGCGGGGCCGAGCTGTCGCGCACCGACGAGCGGCTGGTCGAGATGAGCAACGGCTGCATCTGCTGCACCTTGCGCGAGGACCTGCTGATCGAGGTCGGCCGGCTCGCGAAGGAGGGCCGCTTCGACCAGCTGGTGATCGAGTCGACCGGCATCTCCGAGCCGCTGCCGGTGGCCGAGACCTTCACCTTCGCGGGCGAGGACGGCAAGAGCCTGGCCGACGTGGCGCGGCTCGACACCATGGTCACGGTGGTCGATGCCTTCAATTTCCTGCGCGACTACGGTTCGGCCGACAGCCTGCGGCAGCGCGGCCAGTCGCTGGGCGACGAGGACGCGCGCACCGTGGTCGACCTGCTGATCGAGCAGATCGAGTTCTGCGACGTGCTGGTGCTCAACAAGACCGACCTGGTGAGCGCGGCCGAGCGCGAGCGGCTGATGGCGATCCTCAAGAGCCTGAATCCGCGCGCGCGCATCGAGCTGTCGCAGTTCGGTCGCATTTCGCTCGACCGGGTGCTCGACACCGGCCTGTTCGACTTCGCGCAGGCCGAGCAGGCACCGGGCTGGCTGGCCGAGCTGCGCGGCGAGCACCTGCCCGAGAGCGAGGCTTACGGCATCCGCAGCTTCGTCTACCGCGCGCGGCTGCCGTTCAATCCGCAGCGCTTCTGGGACCTGGTGCAGGAGGAATGGGAGGGCGTGGTGCGCTCCAAGGGTTTCTTCTGGCTCGCGAGCCGGCCCACGCGCGCGGGCAACTGGTCGCAGGCCGGGGGCGCCTGCCGCTACGGCGCGGCGGGTTTCTGGTGGGCGGCGGTGCCGCGCGAGCACTGGCCCAGCGATCCCGAGGGACTGGCGCTGATCCAGAGCCACTGGGACCCGGCCACGGGCGACGCGCGGCAGGAACTGGTGCTGATCGGCATCGGCATGGACGAAGCCGCGCTGCGCGCGCGGCTCGATGCCTGCCTGCTCACCGAGGAAGAGATGCGCTACGGCGCCTCGTGGTGGCAGAACCTGCCGGACCCTTTCCCGTCCTGGAACGTGTAGGGCGGGCGGCGGGCCGGGCCGCGGGTGCGGCTTCGGCCGGCACGCAGTCGCCGCAGGTGCCGTGCAGCGTGAGCGCGGTGCGGCGGGTGTCGATGCCCTGCTTGCGTAGCGCGCGGCCGAGCCGGCCCATGACCTTCGGCAGCTCGGGGTCGGAGGGCAGGGCCAGCACCTTGTGGCACTGGTCGCACTCGAAGGTGTTGCCCGAGGCGGCCTCGACGTGGCGCGCGAAGCGGTTCACGCGGTCGGCGCCGACGCGGCGGTCGCACAGGCCGACCTCGACCAGCCGGTCGAGCACGCGGTAGATCGTGACCCGGTCGGGTTCCTCGCCGGTGGCGGTGGTGTAGGCCGCGGCGACTTCGTCGTGCGTGAGCGGTTGGGAGGTGTGCTCGAGCAGCTCGAGCACGGTCTGGGCGGCGCGCGTGACGCGCAGTCCGCGGTCGCGCAGCTGGCTTTCGCTGTCGAAGGTTGCGTGGGCCATTCGGGGCTTCGGTTGCGAGGTCGTTGTCTTCATGCGAGCCGCCATTGTGTTGCATACCGCGCCGTCGTGGGCGCGCCGCGGCGAATCGCCCGGCTTCCATGCCAGATAATCCGCGCGAATCGGACAGACCACGGACGCCACGACGCAACAGCATGGACACGGGACGCGACGGCGACGCACTGAGCCACCTGCTCGCGGGCTACAAATCCGAGCGCGCCGTCACGGCGCGCTTCTCGCTCTCGGCGCCCTGGGCGCTGCACTCGACCGGCGTGGACGGCCCGCTGATCCGCCTGTGCACCGGCGCCCCCTACTGGATTTCGGTGGCCGATGCCGAGCCGGTGCAGGTGGCGCCGCACGACATCGCGATGCTGCCGCAGGGCGGCGCGCACACCGTGTCGTCGGCGCCGGGGCTCGAGGCGCGGCCGTTCCGCGAGCTGATCGCCGCGCATTCCACCGGCCGCCATGGCGACCACCCGATCGTGTTCTCGCACGGCGGCGGCGGTCCGGTCACCGAGCTGTTCTCGCTGCACCTGTGGCTGCCGGCCCAGGGGCTGGGCTCGATCATCGCGAGCCTGCCGCCGCTGATCGTGCTGCGCCAGGCGCAGATTCCGACCACCGCCTCGCTCGCGCTGGCGATGGAGACGCTGGTCAACGAGACCGTGGCCCAGCGCCCGGGCTGGCAGCTCTCGGCCGCGCGCATGGCCGACCTGCTGCTGGTCCACATCCTCTGCGAGCACCTGTACGCGCAGCCGTCGGCGGCGCCGGCCGGTCCCGCCGCGCCGGCCGAGCGCCTGGGCACCCTGCGCGGGCTCGACGACGAGAGCATCGCGCGCGCCATGGCGCTGATGCACGAGCGGCCCGCCCATCCGTGGTCGGTGGCGACGCTGGCGCAGGCCAGCTACCTGTCGCGCACCATCTTCAGCGAGCGCTTCCGCACGCTGGTGGGCGTGACGCCGATGCACTACCTGGGTTCCTACCGCATGACGCTGGCGGCCGAGAAGCTCAAGAACCGGCAGCTGAGCCTGCACCAGGTGGCCGAGTCGGTGGGCTACGAGTCGGAAAAGGCCTTCTCGCGCGCCTTCCAGCGCTGGACCGGGCTCACGCCCAGCGCCTACGCCCGGCGCCACGGCGCCGCCTGAACGCTGTCATCGTCCGGTCACGGACGAACGGTGACCAAATCCGGCGCGCCGGAGGTTGAGCCGCCGGCCCCGGGGCCGAAGAATCGCCGCATCCCCATCACGGTCCGCGCAGCACGCGGGCCAGAGAGACGACGACATGACGGCTTCCCCCTCGCGCCCCCGGCGGCAGCGCGTGATTCCCGCGGTGCGCGATCCCGCGCTCGAGCTGTCGCTGGTCAAGCCGATCGCGACCGGCGACAACCACCAGCGCGCGGCCACGGTGCAGGACACCGACGGCGAGCCGCTGCTGCAATTCGAGGGCCGCAGCAACCCCTACCTCGAGCACCAGCGCAACGACTTGCTGCTGAGCCTGCAGCACATGCGCAGCGAGGGCCACGACGAGATGGTCTTCATGTGCATCACCCACTGCAAGGAGCTGAGCTTCAAGGCGATCCACTACGAACTCTCGAACATGCAGCTGCGCGTGCGCGCCGACGACGTGGCCGGCGCGCTGCAGCTCGCGCCGCGGGTGCGCGCGCTGCTCGAGTTCCTGGCCAAGACCTGGGATGTGCTCTCGACCATCACGCCGCACGAGTTCAACCAGTTCCGCAACACGCTGGGCATCGCCTCGGGCCAGCAGTCCTACATGTACCGGCACGTGGAATTCATCCTCGGCAACAAGTCGATTCCGCTGGCGCGCGCGCATGCCAACAACCCCGAGGTGTGGCCCTACATGGAGCGTGCGCTGAATGCGCCCAGCCTCTACGACGACGTGCTCGCGCTGCTGCACCGGCGCGGCGTGCCGGTGCCGGCCGAGGCGCTCGAGCGCGACTGGTCGGCCAGCTATGCGCCGAACGCGGACGTGGAGGCCGCATGGCTGCAGGTCTACGGCGACCCGGCACCCGAGAACGATCTCTACCGGCTCGGCGAGGCGCTGATGGACATCGCCGACGTGTTCTCGCAATACCGCTGGCGCCATTTCGTCTCGGTCGAACGCATCCTGGGCTTCAAGCCCGGCACGGGCGGCTCGGCCGGCGTGGGCTGGCTGCGCAGCGTGGTCGACCACCGCTTCTTTCCCGAGCTGTGGTCGGTGCGCACGCGGCTCTGAGCCTTTCCTTTCGTTTTTCTTTCTGGAGCACGCGTGTTCGATCAACTGCCGGCCCATGCCGACGATCCCATCCTCGGCCTGTTCGAGGCCTACAAGGCCGACCCGCGGCCGCACAAGGTCAACCTCGGCATCGGCATCTATTGCGACGAGCAGGGCCGGGTGCCGGTGCTGGCTTCGGTGCGCGCGGCGCGCGCGCTGCTGGCCGAGGCCGATGCGCCCAGCGTCTATGCGCCGACCGAGGGGGCGCAGCCCTACCGCGACGCGGTGCGGCGGCTGGTGTTCGGCGAGGTGGCAACGGCGCCGCTCGTGGTGGTGCAGACCGTGGCCGGCACCGGCGCACTCAAGACCGGCGCGGACCTGCTGAAGGACCTGTCGCCCGAGGCCACGGTGTGGATGCCCGACCCGACCTGGGCCAACCATGCGGCGATCTTCGAGGGCGCGGGGCTGCGCGTCGATCACTATCCCTACTACGACGGCAGGACCGGCGGCTTCGACCTCGACGGCGCCATCGCCACGCTCGGCAAGCTTCCGGCCGGCGATATCGTGCTGCTGCATCCCTGTTGCCACAACCCGACCGGCGTGGACCCCTCGCACGAGGAGTGGCACGCGCTGTTCGACACCATCGCGCAGCGCGGCCTGCTGCCCTTCTTCGACACGGCCTACCAGGGTTTCGCGCAGGGCGTGGACGAGGACGCCTGGGCGGTGCGCGAATGCGTGCGGCGCGGCATCGCCTGCCTGGTGGCGAGCTCGTTCTCGAAGATCTTCTCGCTCTATGGCGAACGCGTGGGCGCGCTCGCCGTGCATGCGCCGGGCGCCGACGCGGCGCGGCTGCTGGGCCGGCTCAAGCTCGGCATCCGGCGCAGCTATTCGTGCCCGCCGGGGCAGGGCGCGGCGCTGGTGCAGGCGATCCTGTCGGACCGCGCGCTCGAGGCGCAATGGCGCGCCGAGCTCGAGGCGATGAGGCTGCGCATGCGCGCGATGCGCACGGCGCTGCATCGCGCGCTGGGGCCGGGCTCCGACTACCTGGTGGCGCAGCACGGCATGTTCAGCTACACGGGACTGGCGCCCGCGCGGATCGATGCACTGCGCGAACGCTTCGGCGTCTACCTCGTGGGCTCGGGGCGGCTGTGCGTCGCGGGGCTCAATGCCTCGAACATCGAACGGGTGAGCGCCGCGCT
This sequence comes from Variovorax sp. GW821-FHT10D07, assembly GCF_059415325.1. Lineage (NCBI taxonomy): Bacteria > Pseudomonadati > Pseudomonadota > Betaproteobacteria > Burkholderiales > Comamonadaceae > Variovorax > Variovorax sp. GW821-FHT10D07. The sequence continues at coordinate 23,571 of NZ_JBWKMZ010000005.1, forward strand.
CGCGGCGGTGCGCGCATGACGCGGCCCGAACGCATCCTCGTCGTGGGCGCCGGCATAGCCGGCTGCTCGGCGGCGATCGCGCTGGCGAGCCGGGGCTTCGGCGTCACGCTGGTCGAGAAGCAGGTCGAATGGCGCTTCCAGAGCTCGGGCATCTTCATCTACGGCAACGGGCTCGAGGCGCTGCGCGCGGTGGGCGTGCTGCCGCGCATCCTCGAGGCCGGCTTCGCGATCGAGGACGGGCGCAACGTCTACCTCGACCACCTCGGCGCGCCGATCGTCGACGTGTTCTATCCGCGCTCGCAGGGCGGCGCGGCGCCGATCGTGGGCATCAAGCGCTCGGAGATGCATCGCGTGTTGGCAGACCAGCTGTCGGCGCTGGGCGTGGAGATCCGGCTCGCGACCACGGTGGAACGGGTCGACCCCGAGGGCGAGCGCGCGCAGGTGCTGCTGTCCGACGGCACGGCGCAGGCCTTCGACCTGGTCGTCGGTGCCGACGGCATCCGCTCGCAGCTCCGCGAACAGGTGACGGGACCGCTCGCGCCGCGCTACACCGGCTTCGGCGTCTGGCGCAGCGTGCACGAGCGGCCGCGCGCGCTGGTGGCCAAGATCATGATGATGGGCATCGGCAAGCGGCTGGGCATCATGCCGATCGCCGACGACCGGCTCTACCTGTTCGGCACCGTGGCCGAGCCGGCCGGCCGCTGGTATCCGAAGGAGGACTGGCCCGCGCGCATGCGCGAGCGCTTCGCCGAGTTCGGCGGACCGGCGCGACCCTTCCTCGACCAGCTCGGCGCGGACTCGGAGCTGCTCTACACCGCGGTCGAGGAGGTGCAGGCGCCGCTGCCCTGGCATGCGGGGCGCCTCCTGCTGATCGGCGACGCGGCCCATGCCTCGACGCCGTTCATGGGGCAGGGCGGGGCGATGGCGGTGGAGGACGCGGTGGTGCTGGCCGAGATGCTGGCCGACCACGGCATTTCCGATGCCACCTTGCGCGCCTTCGGCGAGCGCCGCTATCCGATGTGCCGTTTCGTGCAGGACGCCTCGCGCCAGGTGGGCGAGGCCGGCGCGGTGGAGGACGCCGCGAGCTGCGCCTTGCGCAACGCGGCGATGCGCGAGGGCGCGCAGCGGCAGGTCGATGCGTTCTACGGCCGACTGGACGCGCTGCGCGCGGCTTGAACCGGGCGCTTATGCCCGGATCGGCCTAAGCATCTGACGAATGGGTCGTTCGCGCGCGGGCGGCGGCGCGACAGAATCGCGCGCGTTCTCCAGCCCGTACCCGAAAGTTCTCCATGCGCGTCCCCTCCCTGTTCAAGCCGGCCCTCCTGTTGTGGGCCGGCGCGTCGATCGCCCTGGGCGCGCAGGCGCAAACCCCCGCCGCTTCCTATCCGGCCAAGGCCGTCCACATCACCGTGGCCAACACGCCCGGCAGCTCGCCCGACGTGCTCGCGCGCTACCTCTCGACGCGGCTGTCGGAGCAATGGAAGCAGCCGGTGGTGGTCGACAACAAGGCCGGCGCGGCCGGCATCCTCGCGGCCGACGGGCTCGCCAAGGCGCAGCCCGACGGCTACTCGCTGCTGGTGGGCGCCGACGGCCCGATCACCATCCTGCCGAACCTGCAGGCCAGCCTGCCCTACGACGCGCGGCGCGACCTGCTGCCGGTGGTGTCGCTGGGCCAGATCGACTTCGTGCTGGTGGCGAATCCCAAGACCGGCTATCGCAGCGTGGCCGACTTCGTGCGCGCCGCCAAGGCGCAGCCGGGCCGCATCAACTACGCCTCGGCCGGCAACGGCAGCCCGCAGCAGCTGGGCATGGAGCTGTTCAAGCAGAAGGCCGGCATCTACGTGACCCACATCCCCTACCGCGGCGGCCCGCTGGGCATGCAGGACGTGATCGCGGGCCAGGTCGACGTGATGCTGATCGCCGTGGGCCCGGCGCTGCCGCACATCCGCAGCGGCCGGCTGGTGGCGCTGGGCACGGGCGGCGAGAAGCGCCATCCGCTGCTGCCCGAGGTGCCGACCCTGGGCGAGAGCTACCCCGGCTACCGCGCCGGTACCTGGTTCGGCCTGTTCGCGCCCGCGAACACGCCGCAGCCGGTGGTCGACGCGATCGCGCAGGAGGCCGGCCGCATCGTGCGCACGCCGGCCGCGCGCGCCGACCTCGCGGCCCAGGGCATCGAGGCCACCGGTTTCGCGCAGCGCCAGTTCCAGGGCCAGGTGGCGGCCGAGTACGAGCGCTATGCGCAGATCGTGAAGGCGAACGGGATCAAGGCGGAATAAGGCGCCGGTCAGCGCACCGACTTGGCCAGCGCCCGCGCGAAGGCCGCGACATCCTCGTCGCGGCAGACCTCCGCGACCAGCGGCGCATGGCCCTGCGCCACGGCCGCCAGCGCCATCGCCTTCTTCGGGCACAGGCCCAGGCAACTGGACTGCACCACGCGCAGCCGGATCGGCACGTCGCGCAGCTCGTGCTTGAGTTCCTTGCGCACCGGCTTCGCCTGCAGCTTCGCGGGGCCGTCCTTGCGCGCCTCGCATTCGCCGCAGACCAGCACGAGGCCGCCGAGCTTGGTGTCTACCAGGGGTGGGGAATGGCTCACGCGGGGTCCTTCGCTGGGGTTCTTGCGAACCATCTTGGGGGCGTGGCCGCGCCGCGCAAGTCGGCCGAGCGGCCGTCCGGGTGCGCGGGATGCACCGGATCCCTGCGCTGGATCAATGTCCCGGGCCGCCCGAATGCGCTAAGGTCCGGCCATCCGCGCCTGTTTGGCGTACTTTTTCACGACTTTCACCGACCATGTCCCGTCCCCCCATCGAGATCGAAACCGCCCCCCATCCCACCGCCACGGTGATCGTGATGCATGGCCTGGGCGCCGACGGCAACGACTTCGTGCCCATCGCCAACGAGCTCGACCTCTCGAGCGTGGGCCCGGTGCGCTTCGTGTTCCCGAACGCGCCCGTGATCCCGGTCACCATCAACGGCGGCTACCAGATGCCGGCCTGGTACGACATCGCGGTGGCCGACCTGGTGGCGCGCGAGGACGAGGCCGGCCTGCGCCGCTCGCAGGCCACGATCGAGGCGCTGATCGCCAACGAGAAGGCGCGCGGCATCGCGGCCGAGCGCATCGTGGTGGCCGGCTTCTCGCAGGGCTGCGCGATGGCGCTGATGACCGGGCTGCGCCACGGCGAGCGGCTTGCGGGCATCGTCGGCCTTTCGGGCTACCTGCCGATCGCGGCCACCACCGCGGCCGAGCGCCATGCGGCCAACCACGACACGCCGGTGTTCCTGGCCCATGGCCGGCAGGACCCGGTGGTGCCGATCGCGCGCGCCCAGCAGTCGCGCGACGCGCTCGCGGCACTGGGCTACACCATCGAATGGCACGAGTACGCGATGGCGCACTCGGTCTGCATCGAGGAGATCGGCGACCTCAACGCCTTCCTGCTGCGCGTGCTCGCACGCTGAACCGGCGGGCCGAGGCGCCCGCGACACTCGAAAGGAGACACCCCATGATCCTCGTCATCGGCCATGCCACCGCCAAGCCCGACACCCTGCAGGCCATGCTGGCGATCAGCGTCGAGCACGTGCAGCGCTCGCGCGCCGAGCCCGGCTGCCTCTCGCACGAGGTCTCGACCGACGCGCTGCAGCCGCTGCGGCTCACCTTCGTCGAGCGCTGGAGCGACATGGCGGCGCTGCAGGTGCATTTCCGCGTCGAGGCCTCGCGCGCCTTCGGCAAGGCGCTGGCCGCGATGGCCGACGGGCCGCCGCGGATCCACGTCTACCAGTCCGAAGAGATCGACCTGGCCGGCCTCGCGGGTCGCTCGGGCGCTGCGCCACGGACCCCCGAAAAGAGCTGATCGCGTCAGCACGTCGAAAGGTGATGCTATGGAAAAAATAGCGGACCGCAGCATAGCCGGCAGCGGGTTTCCCTGCACGAGCAGCGCCCGCGCCGCCGTGCTACCTTCCAGCCCCTCAGAAGATTGATGGGTCATAACAATATGAGCAACAGATTGCAGGAGAGGCTGGGTTCGCTCTCGGCCGGGCGGTTGAAAGGCATGCGGCGCGGCATCGAGAAGGAAAGCCTGCGCGCGCTGCCCGACGGCAAGCTCGCGCTGACGCCCCATCCGCTCGCGCTCGGCTCGGCGCTGACCCATCCGCACATCACGACCGACTTCAGCGAGTCGCAGCTCGAGCTGATCACGGGCGTGCACGGCGACGCCGAGGCCGCGCTCGACGAGCTGACCCGCGTCCACCAGTTCACCTACCGCGTGCTCGACCAGCTCGGCGACGAGCGCATGTGGGTCTCGAGCATGCCCTGCGGCCTGCCGACCGACGAGACCATTCCGATCGGCCGCTACGGCTCGTCGAACGTGGGCCGCGCCAAGAGCGTCTACCGCATGGGCCTGAGCCACCGCTATGGCCGCCGCATGCAGACCATCTCGGGCATCCACTACAACTGGTCGCTGCCCGAGGTCTCGAGCGAAGCGTATTTCGCGCTGATCCGCAACTTCCGCCGCCACGCCTTCCTGCTGCTGTACCTGTTCGGCGCCTCGCCGGCGCTGTGCTCGAGCTTCGTCGCGGGCCGCCCGCACGAGCTGCAGCCGCTGGGCGACGGCAGCATGTTCATGCCGCACGGCACCTCGCTGCGCATGGGCCGCCTGGGCTACCAGAGCGACGCGCAGGCCTCGCTGGCCGTGAGCTACAACAGCCTCGAGGGCTACGGCGCCTCGCTGCAGGACGCGCTCACGCGCCCCTGGCCGGCCTACGAAGCCATCGGCATCCGCAACCTCGGCGGCGACTACAACCAGCTCGGCACCAGCCTGCTGCAGATCGAGAACGAGTTCTACGGCACGATCCGCCCCAAGCGCGTGATCAATCCCGGCGAGCGCCCGCTGCATGCGCTGCGCGAGCGCGGCGTCGAGTACGTCGAGGTGCGGCTGATGGACCTCGATCCCTTCGAGACCGTGGGCATCAACGCCCAGACCATGCGCTTCCTCGACGTGTTCCTGCTGCACTGCCTGCTCAGCGACAGCCCCGACGACACGCCGCAGGAGATCGCCGACCTGGCGCACAACCAGCACCTGACGGCCGCGCGCGGCCGCGAGCCGGGCCTGGCGCTGCTGCGCGGCGGCCAGCCGGTGTCGCTGGTCGACTGGGGCCTGGAGCTGGTCGAGCAATGCGCGCCGATCGCCGAGCGGCTCGATGCCGCGCACGGCGGCACGGCCCATGCCGAGGCGGTGCGCGCCGCGCGCGAGGCGCTGGGCAACCCCGACAGCCTGCCCTCGGCGCGCGTGCTCGCGGCCATCGAGCACGAGCATGCCAACTCCTTCATCGGCTTCATCCGCGCGCGCTCCGAGCAGACCCGCGCCGCGCTGATGGCGCTGCCCTTCTCCGACGCCCAGCGCGCCGTATTCGCGCGCATGACCGAGGACTCGATCCAGGAGCAGAAGCGCATCGAGATGGCCGACACCATGCCCTTCGAGATCTACCGCGAGCAGTACGTGTCGCCCACGCGCCTGGGCGTGGGCAAGGGCCAGCGGGTGGCCGTCGCGGCCTGACGGCGGGCCGCCCGGCCGCCGGCTGACGACAGCCGTCTTGGCCCGTGGCCTACAGGCGGTCGGTGCCGCTGGCTCACGCTGCACCGCCGCATGGCTGAGAGGATCGGACCATGCAAGCCGTCGCCCGCCAGCCGTTCCCTCCCGCCTCGTTCCGCGCCCTGGCCGATCCGCAACGGTGCGGCACTGCGCGGGGCGGGCGATCATGAGTCTCAAGGCCTATCTCGTCGAAGACAGCCCCGTGATCCGCGAGAACCTCGTGGGTTTCCTCGAGGACGTGACCGAGACCGAGGTGCTGGCCGTGGCCGGCAGCGAGGACGAGGCGGTGGCCTGGCTGCAGCGCCACCGCGACGACTGGGACCTGACCATCGTCGACCTGTTCCTCGAGCGCGGCAACGGCCTGGGCGTGCTCGACGCCTGCCGCCAGCGTTCGCCGCACCAGAAGGTGGTGGTGCTCAGCAACTACGCCACCGCGGAGATGCGCGACCGCTCGCGCCTGCTGGGCGCCGACGCCTTCTTCGACAAGTCGGCCGAGCTCGACCAGCTCGTCGCCTACTGCGAAACCCTGCACGAAACCTCGTCGCACGAGTGACTGGCGGGACCGCCCGGGTGCGTCCGCGCGGTACTTTCTGAGGTAAAACGCGCCGCGGCGCGTGCGGTTTGGACGCGTCCTCCATCCATCCTCCGAGAGACCGAGACGACATGAGCATCGACAGCAGCATCGACTTCCAGGGCCGCGTGGCCATCGTGACCGGCGCCGGCGGCGGCCTGGGCCGCCAGCATGCGCTGGCCCTCGCGGCGCGCGGCGCCAAGGTGGTGGTCAACGACCTCGGCGGCGCGCGCGACGGCTCGGGCGGCTCGGTGAGCGCGGCGCAGGCGGTGGTCGACGAGATCAAGGCCGCGGGCGGCGAGGCGATCGCCAACGGCGCCTCGGTCACCGACTTCGAGGCCGTGCAGGCCATGGTGCAGCAGGCGGTCGATGCCTGGGGCCGGGTCGACATCCTCGTGAACAACGCCGGCATCCTGCGCGACAAGAGCTTCGCCAAGATGGAACTGGCCGACTTCAAGCTGGTGGTCGACGTGCACCTGATGGGCGCCGTCAACTGCACCAAGGCCATCTGGGCGCTGATGAACGCGCAGAAGTACGGCCGCATCGTGATGACCACCTCCTCGAGCGGCCTGTACGGCAACTTCGGCCAGAGCAACTACGGCGCCGCCAAGCTGGCGCTGGTGGGCCTGATGCAGACCCTGAGCATCGAGGGCGCGAAGAACGACATCCGCGTCAACTGCCTGGCGCCCACCGCGGCCACGCGCATGACCGAGGACCTGTTTCCGCCCGACATGCTCGAGGCCTTCCAGCCCGAGGCCGTGGTGCCGGCGATGCTGGTGCTGGCGGCCGAGAACGCGCCCACGCGCGCCATCCTGTGCGCGGGCGCCGGCACCTTCGAGGCCGCGCACATCACGCTCACGCAGGGCGCCTGGATCGGCATCGGCGGCGACACGCCCGAGCAGCTGGCCGCGCGGCTCGACGAGGTGCGCGCGCGCGAGGGCGAGCAGGTGCCCCAGAGCGGCACCGCGCAGGGCGCGAACGAGGTCGCGAAGGCGAAGGCGGCGCGCGGCTGAATTCCACCCGGGCGTTCATGGCGCTTGACCTCGAGTGCACGCGAGCACTTCCAATGAAATCCACCGGGCCCTCCGGTGCTTTCCATTGACGCTCAAGAGGACATCGCCATGAACACCACCACCGCCAGCAACAAGGCGCTCATCCAGCACATCCACGCCCAGCTCGACCAGGGCAACAGCCGGCCCTTCCTCGAGGGCTTCGCCGACGACGCGACCTGGAAGCTCGAGGGCAGCACCGCCTGGTCGCGCACCTATCGCGGCAGGAAGGCGATCCGCGAGGAGCTGCTGAACCCGCTGTTCGCCCAGTTCGCCACCCCCTACACCAGCCGCACCGAGCACGTCCTGGCCGACGAGGACCGGGTGGTGGTGCAATTCAGCGGCGACGTGCTGACCCATGCCGGGCGCCGCTACAACAACCGCTATTGCTACGTCTACCGACTCGAAGGAGGCCTGGTGAAGGAACTGATCGAGTATTTCGACACCGGCCTGGTGGCCTCGGCGCTGGAAGCGCCCGGGGTCGCGGCCCCGGCCGATGCCGGCGGCTGAGGCCCGGCGCGGCGTCGCGCAGGGCACGCCGTTCCTGATCGGCGAGCTGGCTCAGCGCACCGGCCGCAGCGTGCATGCGATCCGCTGGTACGAGAGCCAGGGGCTGGTGCCCGGCGTGGTGCGCGACGCGGGCGGGCGGCGCCTGTACGGCGAGCCCCACATCGGCTGGCTCGACCTGATGGACCGGCTGCGCCGCACCGGCATGTCGATCGCCGAGATGCGCGAGTACACGGCGCTCGCGCTGCGCGGCCGCGCCACCCTGGCCGAGCGGCGCGCGCTGCTCGCGGCGCACCGCGAGCGCGTGCAGCAGACCATCGCCGAATGGAAGCGCGCGCTGTCGCTGGTCGATCGCAAGATCGACTTCTACGACGCCTGGATCGAGAGCGGGCAGCGCCCGCCGCTCATCCCCACCGGCGCGCCCGAGCCGGCGAGGCCGCCGCGCCAGCCGGACACGCCAGCGCCTTCGCGCCGCGCGCGTCGAAGCTGAAGGGCGCCGAAGGCTTATTCGGCCGCCAGCCCCATGCCGCCGTCGCGGCGGATCGACTCGCGGTCGCGGTGGTTGTGCAGCCGGCCCAGGGTGCTGTCGAGCAGGCGCTTGAGCTTGTCGGATGCGCCGCGGAAGGCCTCGTCCATGCTGGACGCGTGCTGCTTCACCGCCAGCGGCTGGTGGTGCGCGAGCCGCGCTTCCATCACGCAGCACTTGTCGCGTTCGCCGGCCTTCTCGTGGTTTTCGTCGCTCAGGTGCACTTCCACGCGTGTCACGTCGTCGGCGAAGCGCTGCAGCTGCTGCTGGATCTCGGTGTCGGCCCAGCGCTCGAGCGCTTCCTTGTTGTCGATGCCGTTGCTCGTGTTGACCTGTATCTGCATGTCCAGTGTCTCCTTCTTGGATGTCAGGTTGGAGGATCGAAACGAGTCTTCACTCTGAACGCTGGAACCGTGGCGCGCGTAGGCCAAGGCCCTGCCGGCGGGCCGGGCAGGGTTGGCGATCCGCGGGCGAAGAAACGGGCTACGCGCCCAGGCGCGGCACCACGATGTGCTCGGGCGGCAGTTGCGCGCAGTGGCGTTCCCAAGCCGCGGCGAAACCGTTTTCGAGATGGCGCGTGTAGGTCGCGGTATCGAACAGCGCGCAGTGCGCGCGCGCGGCGGCCAGCTCGGCGCGCAGCGCCGCAAGGCGCGGCGGGTCGGTGGCGAGCGCCAGGGCCAGCGCCTCGTAGGCGGCCGGGGAGTCGGTCGCGAGCTGCGGGAAACCGGCCGCGCCCAGCAGGCTGCCCGCCACGCGGCCGGCGAAGGTCTGGCCCACGCAGCTCACGAGCGGCAGCCCGGCCCACAGCGCGTCGCTGGCGGTCGTGTGGGCGTTGTAGGGCAGGTTGTCCAGGCACAGGTCGGCCAGCGCCAGGCGCTGCAGGTGAGCCGACTGCTCGGCCCAGGGCGCGAACACCAGCCGCTCGGAGGCGATGCCGTGCGCGGCGGCGCGCTCGCGCAGGTTCCGTTCGTAGGCTTCTGTGCCGCCCTTGAGCCAGAGCACGCTGCCCTCGACGCGCGCGAGCAGCCGCAACCAGATGTCGAAGAACGCGGCCGTGAGCTTCTGGCCGTTGTTGAAGTTGCAGAAGACGAAGGCCCCTTCCGGCAGGCCGGCATCGGCGCGCGACAGCGGCCCGGTGGCCGTCTCGCGGCGCGAGTCGTTGGGCTGGTAGGCGTCGGGCAGGTAGAGGATCTTCTCGCTGTAGTCCGCGCGCGCCGCCTCGGGGATCAGGAAGGGGTCGGCCACCAGGTAGTCGATGAAGGGCGCGCCCAGCGTGCCCGGGAAGCACAGGTAGCTGATCTGCAGCGGCGCCGGCCGCAGCGCCAGCACCGAGGGCCGGGCGTCGATGGTGTAGCCGCCGAGGTCCACCAGGATGTCGATGCCGAGGTCGGCGATGGCCTGCGCGGTCTCGCTGTCCGACAGCTCGTGCGCGTCGACGAAGCGGTCGAAGGCCCGCTCGAGCCGCTCGCGCATCGCGCTGCCGTCGCTCTTGCGCAGCGAGATCGCCGTGACCTCGAAGCGTTCGCGGTCGTGGCGCTCGAACACCTCGGCCACCAGGAAGGAGGTGGCGTGGCGCCCGAAGTCGGCCGAGATGTAGCCGACGCGCAGGCGCTCGCCCTCGGCGCGCACCGGCGCGTGCAGCGGTTCGGCCGCCATCGGGTAGTGGCGCTGCGCATGCAGCCGCGCCACCTGCAGCTGCTCCTGCGGCGTGGAGGGCAGGATCAGCAGCGCGAAGGGTTCGATGCATTCGCGCTGCGCGCGGATGTCCTCGCGCAGCAGCGCCATCTGGGCGTCGAAGTCCTGCCAGTCGGCGATGGCCGCGCGCGCATAGAGCAGGCCGCCGCGCGCGAAGGCGTAGTCGGCGTCGCCGGGGTGCTCGCGCAGGGTCCGGTCGTACAGCTGTGCCGCGTCCGCGAAGCGCCGCGCCTGGCATAGCGCGGTGCCGTAGTTCTCGATCAGCGTGGGATGCGCGGGCTGCAGCGCCAGCGCGCTTTCGTAGCACTGAAGTTCCTGTGCATGCAGGCGCAGCTTGCCGCAGGCCGCGCCGCGGTTCATGTGGGCCTCGAAGGCGCCCGGGCGCAATTGCACCGCGCGGTCGAAATGGGCCAGCGCTTCGGTGGCCTTGCCGAGCGCGAGCAGCGCGAGGCCCAGGTCGTGCTCGGCCTCGAACAGGTTCGGCTGGCGCTGCAGCAGCGTGCCGAAGGCCTCGGCCGCGGCGCGGTGCTGGCCCGACTTCTGGCAGGCCATGCCGAGGTAGTACCAGCTTTCGAGGGAATTCGGGTCGTAGCGCAGCGAGGCGCGCAGCCGCTCGATGGCTTGCGGGAAGTCCTGCGTCTGGCCCGCGATGAAGCCCAGCAGCCGGTTCGCGGCGGCCATGTGCTGGCCTTTTTTCAGCAGCTGCAGCAGCACTTTCTGCGCAGCGGAATACTGGCCCTGCCGGAAAAGCAGTTCGGCCGACTGCAAGCTCATTGCAGACCCTTGTGGTTCGGTGATCTTGGGGGGAGGGCCACGAGGTGGCGCCCGGCCGCGAGGGGCGGGCGCGCGCAGTCTAGCGTCGTCCGGTCGCGCCTGCCTGACGCGGGGGCCGAAAAAGGGCGGCGGCGCCGCCTTCGCTCAACTCTGGATGTAGTGCGTCAGCTGCTCGATGGTCTGCTCGTGGTCGGCAATGATGTCGTCCATCAGGTCCTGGATCGAGATCATGCCCACCACCCTGTCGCCATCGACCACCGGCAGGTGGCGGAACTTGCGCTGGCTCATCAGCGCCATGCAGGTCTGGGTGGGGGTCTGCGGGTTCACGGTCATCACGTCGGGCGTCATGATCTCCGAGACCTTGACCTCCTTGGAGTTCTTGCCCTGCAGCGCGACCTTGCGCGTGTAGTCGCGCTCGGAGAGGAAGCCGACCAGCCGGTCGCCCTCCATCACCATCAGGGCACCGACCTCGAAATGCGCCAGCGTGGCCAGCGCATCGAACACCGTGGTGCCCGGCGAGGTCCGCCAGGCCGCGGAGTCGTGACGTTTGAGCAGTTCGGAGACGGGTTTCATCGCGGCAACTCCTTGAAAAAAGTCTGGATTCGACCGACGCCGGAAGGCGCGCTCTGCGACAAATCATAGGGGCTGGCACGCGAGAGCGGCGCAAGACTTTGCAAGCGTGCGGCCATGCGCCGCGCGGCAAAGACCCCGGTATCCCCGCGCGGCGGGGGCGTATCGATCGATTCAGGTTCGCGGTTCACAATGCGCACCCCGGACCGGTGCATGCACCGTCCCATTCCATCCCGCAGCCACAAACACAAGAAAGACACGCACCGATGGCGATCCAGTGGTTCCCCGGTCACATGCATCTCACGCAGAAGGCGATCACCGAGCGCGTGAAGGACATCGACGTGGTGATCGAGCTGCTCGACGCGCGGCTGCCCGGCTCGAGCGCCAACCCGATGCTCGCGCGGCTGACCGCCAACCGGCCGGCGCTCAAGGTGCTCAACAAGCAGGACCTGGCCGACCCCGAGCGCACCGAGCGCTGGCTCGCGCACTACAACGGCCTGCCGGCCACGCGCGCGATCCCGCTCGACGCCAGCCTGTCCACACCGGCGCAGCAGATCGTGCGCGCCTGCCATGCGCTCTCGCCCAACCGCGGCGGGCTCGCCAAGCCGATGCGGGTGCTGATCTGCGGCATTCCGAACGTGGGCAAGTCGACGCTGATCAACACCCTGACCGGCGGGCGCAAGGCCAAGACCGGCGACGAGGCCGGCATCACCAAGCTCGAGCAGCGCATCACGCTGGCCGACGACTTCTACCTCTGGGACACGCCCGGCATGCTGTGGCCGCGCATCGTGGTGCCCAAGAGCGGCTACAACCTCGCGGCCAGCGGTGCGGTGGGGCGCAATGCCTTCGACGAGGAGGAGGTGGCGCTCGAGCTGCTCGGCTACCTCAAGCAGCACTACGCGGCGGGGCTGGTGGCGCGCTTCAAGCTGGTCGAGCACGAGCATGCGCCCGGGGAGCTCGCCGAGATGCGCGACGAGGCGCTGCTCGACACCATCGGCCGCAAGCGCGGCGCGCTGCTCGGCAAGGGGCGCGTGAACCTGCAGAAGGCGGCCGAGATCGTGATGCACGAGTTCCGCGCCGGCAACCTCGGGCGCATCACGCTCGAGACGCCCGAGGAGTTCGCCCAGTGGCTGGCCGAGGGCCAGCGCGCCGATGCCGAGCGCGAGGCCAAGAAGGCCGCGCGCAAGCAGCAGCGCAAGGGCGGCAAGGCCGCGGCCGCCGAGGACGACGCGGTCGCCTGAGGCAACGGACGATGCAGCAGCCGGCCGCCACCGATCCCGCCTGGCACGCGGCCCTGGCACGCCGCTTCCCCGAACTCGGTGCCGGCCCGCTGGCCGCGCTCGCCGGCGCGGCCCGCCGCGAGACGCTGGCGCCGCATGCCGTGCTGCTGGCTGCGGGCAACGCCTGGCGCCATGCCTTCTGGGTCGAGCGCGGGCTGCTGCGGCTGTACTACCTCGATGCCGAGGGCCGCGAGTCGAACAAGAACTTCCATGCCGAGGACGCCTTCGTCTGGCCCGTGACGCCGCTGCTGCGCGACGAGCCGGCGGCCTTCTTCATCGCGGCGCTCGAGCCCGCCGTGGTGCGCTGCCTGCCGTGCGACCTGCTCGAAGCGGCGGTCGCGGCGCTGCCCTCGTGGACCGCGCTGCGGCTGGCGGCGCTGGCGGGCCTGTTCGACGACAAGCTGCGGCGCGAGCAGGCCTTCCTGCAATGCGACGCGCGCGCCCGCTACGAGGCGCTGCTGCGCGAGCGGCCCGACTGGGCGCGGCGCATTCCGCTGCGCCACCTGGCGTCCTACCTCGGCATGACCGATGTCTCGCTGTCGCGGCTGCGCGCGGAGATGGGGCTTATCGCAGGTTAAGGCGGGCCGGGGCGGTGCGCGCCACAGTCGGCGCATGTCGCCACGTACCTCATCGATCTCCTTCGCGCTGTCTTTTGCTGGCTGGGGCCTGCATGGCCTCGCCGTCTTCGCCTTCGGCCTCATGGCCGGCTTCTTCTGGGCCTACGGCTTCAACGTCAGCCTCGCCACGCTGCAGATGGACGGCGCGAGCTATGCCGCGGTGCAGTCCAGTCTCAACCGCCATGTGCGGCACGCGATGTTCTTCGGCTTCTTCTTCGGCCCGCCGCTGCTGTGCGCGCTGGCGCTCGCGGCCACCTGGCGCGAATGGCGCGAATGGCGATGTGGCTGGTTCGGCCTGCTCGCGTTCGCGGGTGTGCTCTATGCGCTGGGCATCGTGGTGTTCACCGCGCAGGTGAACCTGCCGCTCAATGCCTACACCGAGTCGTGGGATCCGCGCGCGTTGCCGCCCGACTGGGCCGAGACGCGCGCACGCTGGCATGCCGCCAACCTCTGGCGGTGCGCGGCCAGCGCGCTGGCCTTCGCGCTGTCGATCGCGGCGCTCGCGCTGCGTGCGCGGGCTGTCGCCGATGCAACTGCCGCGCGCGTTCCGGTCACGGACGCGACGGGCCGGGCCGGGGGCGCTTCGTAGAGTGGGCTCGACCCATTCTGGTCGACAAGGAGAGTCCCCCTCTCGAAGGAGCATCCGATGCTAGACACCATCCAGGCCTTGAATCGAACGGCCGCATTCAACCGCTGGGCCGGCTTCGAAGTCGTGCGCGCGGAAAAGGGCGAGGCCGAGCTGCGCATGGCATGGCGCGAGGCCGACATGGGCCAGTACGCCGGCTTCCTGCATGCCGGCATGATCGGCGCGCTGCTCGACACCGTCTGCGGCTTCGCGGCCGCCACCGTGGCGGGCCGCGTGCTGGCCTCGCACTTCTCGGTCGATTGCATGGCGCCCGCGCTGGGCCGTGTCTTCGTGGCGCGCGGGCGCGTCGTGAAGGCCGGGCGCAAGCAGGTCTTCACCGCGGCCGAACTGTTCGGCGAGGCCGGGGACGGCACGCTGAAGCTGCTGGCCACGGGCAGCACGATCCTGGTGCCGGTGCCCGACGACAAGGGCTGAGGCCTTCAGCGCGCGGCCGTCAGGGCCGCCGCGGGCGCCCGATCCGGCGTCCGCTTTTCCTGCATCGGCAGGCCGAACAGCGGCCGCAGCCAGCGCACGCGGCGGATCAGCGCGTCGTTGAGCAGCCAGCAGCCGCCCAGCGTGGCCGCGAGGATCAGCGCCGGCTCGAGCACCGGGCCGAGCGCCAGCGGCGCCAGCCAGACGATCGCCAGCACGATCAGCGTCTGGTGCAGCATGTACCAGGGATAGACCGAGGCATTGGCCCAGCGCAGCCAGGGCCAGGGGCGGTTCAGGTAGCGGTGGCCATGGCCGAGGAGGGTGGCGACCGCGGCCCAGAGGTAGAGCGAGCGCAGCACGGCGTTGACTTCGTTCGGCACGCTGCCGGCGCCCAGCGTGCGCGCCGCGATGTAGGCGGCGACCACCGCCACGGCCAGCGCCAGCGACACGCGGCGCAGCCGCTCGAGCTCGCGCCAGATGCCGCTGTCGGCGCCCATCCAGTAGCCGTAGAGGAAGACGGTGAAGTAGATGCTGTGCAGGAAGGGGTCGCGCACCAGGTTGTGGGTCGGCGGGTAGTGCGGCGCCAGCAGCAGCGTGAAGGCCGCGAGCGGCAGCACCGGCAGCAGCAACAGCCAGCCGCCGCGCAGCCCGTTGAAGGCCCGGCGCAGCGCCTGGCCCGCGGCCGAACGCCACAGCGGCAGCGTGAGCGCCACCGCGGCCGTGTAGACGAACAGGTACGGCAGGTACCAGAGGTGGTTCCAGGTGATGCCGAACTCGGCGCCCGCGAAGGCGCCTTTGGGCCAGGGCTGGCTCATCGGCAGGTAGCGCAGCAGGAAGGCGCCGAAGCCCGGCGCCACCAGGCCGTTGGCCACGCCTTCGGCATAGGCCTGCCAGGGCACGACCACCGCCATGCCGAAGGCCAGCGGCAGCATCAGCCGCAGCCCGCGGCCGCGCAGCAGCGCCGCCGTGCCCTGTTGCCGGCTCAGAAAGGCCAGCGAGACGCCCGAGATCAGGAACACCAGGTCCATGCGCCAGAGGTTCAGGATCCGCATCGGCCACTGCAGCCATTCGGCCGCATGCGGGCTCTTGAGGTGCCAGGGCCAGTCGGCCACGTAGTACATCGCCACGTGGTAGACGATGACGAGCAGGAAGGCGAGGGCGCGCAGGGCGTCGATGTCGTGCCGGCGCGCTTCGGCGGCCGGCGGGACGGAGGGGCGTGGAAATCGGTCGGCGGGCATGGGGGCTCCTGGATCGGGGTGGACGAGCGGCCATGGTCCGGGCGCGGCGCGGTGGCGGCGCGGCCGGGGGGACGGACCGCCGGCACTTTGTGACGAGCGGTGGTCCCGGTGGGACGAAACAGGGGGCGAAATCCGTCCCCGGGCCGCCGCTGTCGCCCCATTCGCCACGCGGATCGCGACAATCGCCCGCCATGGCCGGCCCGCGCAAAGACCTCTACCACCGCTACGAGCCGATCCGCCGCCATGTCGAGGTCGGCTTCTGGATCGTCGTGATGGCGCTGCAGGCGCTGTTCAACACCACGGTGGCGATGGTCGACGCGCGCTCGCGCGCCGTGCCGCGCGAGACCTGGGAGATCGTGGTCTGGGAGGGCTCGAGCCACCTCGTGCTGCTGCTGCTGGTGCCGGCCATCGTGGCGCTGGAGCGGCGGCTGTCGCCGCTGGCCTCGCTCGCGCCCGGCAGGCTGGTGCGCTACCTGGGCTGGCATCTCGCGGCCAGCGTGGTGTTCAGCGTGGTCCACGTGATGGCGATGTTCGCGTTGCGCTCGCTGGCCTATGCCGCCGCCGGCGAGCACTACGCCTTTGGCGGCTGGGCCGCCCAGTGGGGCTACGAGTACCTGAAGGACGTGCGCGCCTACGTCTCGATCGTGTTCGGGATCTGGGCCTACCGGCTGTTCATGCTGCGCTGGCAGGGCGAGGCGCGGGTGCTCGACGCGCCGGACGAGGCGCCTGAAGGGCCGCAACGGCCGTCACGCCCGGCCGATGCCGAGCCAGCACCGGCCGCGGACGCGCCGCCGCCGCCGCCCGCCGAACCCGCGCCGCCCCCGGCGCCCGCGCGCCCCGAGCGCTTCCTGGTGCGCAAGCTGCGGCGCGAATTCCTGATCGCCGCCGGCGACATCGACTGGCTGCAGGCCGAGGGCAACTATGTCGGCCTGCACGTCAATGGCCACGACTACCTGCTGCGCGCCACGCTGACAGACTTCCTGACCCAGCTCGATCCCGCGCTGTTCGTGCGCGTGCACCGCAGCCATGCGGTCAATCTCTCGCGGCTGCGCGAGATCGAGCCGCTCGACGGCGGCGATGCCCGGCTGCACATGCACGACGGCAGCACCGTGCCGTGCAGCCGGCGCTACCGCGAGGCCCTGCGCGGCGCGACCGCCGCCTGAGCCGCCGCGAGGGTGCGTCATGCACCGTCAGGCGGCATCCGTTCCGGTGCGCCACGCCCGCCCATCGGGCTCACTCAGCCCCATCTCGGCCCGTTTCGCACCATTGATGAGCTTGTAGGCACCATTTTTGCTTCATTGGCCCGCCGTCCTGCTGAATTCAGGTGCGGTGCACCAAATCAATCCAAAAACCAGCAAGAAGCTCCAATGGACGCACTCAAACAGGGCGCAGACGCGCTGTTCATCCTTCTAGGCGCGATCATGGTGTTGGCCATGCATGCGGGATTCGCCTTCCTCGAACTCGGCACGGTCCGCAAGAAGAACCAGGTCAATGCGCTCGTGAAGATCCTGGTCGACTTCTCGGTCTCGACCATCGTCTACTTCCTCGTCGGCTACGGCGTGGCCTACGGCACCCACTTCTTCGTCAGCGCCACCGAGCTGTCGGCCCGCAGCGGCTACGACCTGGTGAAGTTCTTCTTCCTGCTGACCTTCGCGGCCGCCATCCCGGCCATCATCTCGGGCGGCATCGCCGAGCGCGCCAAGTTCTGGCCGCAGCTGATCGCCACCGCGGTCATCGTCGGGCTGATCTATCCCTTCTTCGAGGGCATCGCCTGGAACAAGCACTTCGGCGTCCAGGACTGGATCGCCTCGGTCACGGGCCATGAATTCCACGACTTCGCGGGCTCCGTGGTGGTGCATGCCGTGGGCGGCTGGCTCGCGCTGCCGGCCGTGCTGCTGCTGGGCGCGCGGCGCAACCGCTACCGCGGCGACGGTTCGCTGGCCGCGCATCCGCCGTCGAACATCCCGTTCCTCGCGCTCGGCGCCTGGGTGCTGTGCGTGGGCTGGTTCGGCTTCAACGTGATGAGCGCGCAGACCATCGACAAGATCTCGGGCCTGGTCGCGGTCAACTCCGTGATGGCGATGGTCGGCGGCACGCTGGTGGCGCTGGCCATGGGCAAGAACGACCCCGGCTTCGTCTACAACGGCCCGCTGGCCGGCCTGGTGGCGGTGTGCGCGGGCTCCGACCTGATGCACCCGATCGGCGCGCTGGTGGTGGGCGGCGTGGCCGGCGCCATCTTCGTCGCGATGTTCACGCTGACGCAGAACAAGTGGAAGATCGACGACGTGCTCGGCGTCTGGCCGCTGCACGGCCTGTGCGGCACCTGGGGCGGTATCGCGGCCGGCATCTTCGGCACCCAGGCACTGGGCGGCATCGGTGGCGTGAACCTCGGCGCGCAGCTCATCGGCACCGCCATGGGCGTGGTCTGGGCGCTGCTCGGCGGCGCGCTGGTCTACGGCGTGCTCAAGAAGACCGTCGGGCTGCGGCTGTCGCAGGAAGAGGAGTTCGACGGCGCCGACCTCTCGATCCACCACATCTCGGCCACGCCCGAGCGCGAAGTCAACTGGTGAGGCCGGCCGGGGCGCGTCCGCGCTTCAGCATGTCTGGAAGCGCGGGCACTCGGCCACCGCGCGGATCGCCACCACCGTGTTCTCGCCGTCGAGGTGGCGCGAGACGAACTCGACCGGCGTACCGTCGGCGATGTCGGCCGCGAGCTTGCGGTCGGCCAGCCTGAAGGTCTGGGTGGTGAACGGCAGCTTCGAGCGCGGCGGGATCTTCAGGTGCAGGTACAGCTTGCCGCCGGGCTCCTCGTGCGAGGACATCAGGCGAGCGCGCGTGTAGACGGGGTCGGTCTTCGTTTCCTCTGCGGCGGCGCCCGCGAGTGCGAGCAGGGCCGCTGCGGCCAGGACCATGCGGGACAGCGGCGGGAAGGGCATGTGCGAACTCCTCGTCGAAGGGGGCGGAAATGCCATTGTGAAGCGCCAACCTTCGGCCAAGCCAAAGATGCGCTCGCCCGCGCGCGCGACGCGACCGCGCTTCGGCACAATCGCGCCCCCGACAAAAACATGGAGGACGGGAGATGGCGAACGACACGATCGAGATCCGGCGCTTCGATGTCCATATGGACGATCCGTCCGAATGGGCGCGCTTCCACCGTTACCGGCGCCTGCGCGACGAGGAACTGCACCCCGGCGAGCCGCAGGCGGCCGATGCCGACTTCGAGCACGACGCGCGGCGCCGCATGCCCTTCCACGAGGCCGAGCGCTTCGTCGCGCGCGAGGGCGACGAGCTGGTCGGCAACCTCATCCTCTGGCGGCGCCGGCCCGACGCACCGAACAGCGAGCCGTTCGCGTTGCACGCGGAGGCCTGGCTCGGCGTGCTGGGCACGCACCGGCGTCGCGGCATCGGCAGCCGGCTGCTCGTGCCGCTGCTGGCCTTCATGCGCGAGCACGGCAAGACCGTCGCCACGATGAACACCTTCTACCCGCCGGGCCATGCCTTCCTCGAGGCCTTGGGTGCAGTCCTCAAGCACCGCGTGGTCGAGAACCGCATGCGGATCGACGGCCTCGACGCGGACGAACTCGCGCGCTGGAAGGCGCAGGGCACGGCCGGTGGCGCGCTGCGTTTCGAGATCCATCCCGGCCGCACGCCGATGGAGCGCCTCGCGCAACTGCTGGCGCCGTTCTCGGACCTGTTCAACGACATGCCGCTCGGCGAACTCGAACTGCCGCCCGCGCGCTACGAGCTCGACGGCTACGCCAACTGGTACCGCGAACTCGACCGCAGCGGCGGCGAGCACCACCTGGTGCTGCTGGTCGACGCCGACGGCACGCTGGCCGCGATGTGCGAAGCGCACTGGGACCCGCGCACCCCCGACCGCCTGCACCAGCGCCTGACCGGCGTGGCGCGCGCCTGGCGCGGCCGCTCGCTGGCCAAGGCGGTGAAGGCCGTGATGCTCGACAGCGTGCGCGCGCTGCATCCCGAACTGCGCACCGTCGTGACCTACAACTCGGAAGCCAACGCGCCGATCCTCGCGATCAACCGCCGGCTGGGGTTCGAGGTGCATCGGCGTCAGGGGGTCTATCAGCTGGGGGTCGATGCTTTGGCGGCGTGCCTCGCGCGGCGCGGGGAATCGGTGGCCTGAAGCGCGGATCCGCTGTCATCGCTTCACGGCTGAAGCGTAAATCCAGAAAATACGCTTCATTTTTGAAGCGTATTTTTCTAGAATGCGCTTCATGTGGATCTGGCAAGCCCCTCGCTGGCCGCGCTTCGAGTTCGATGCGCAGGCCTTGCAGCCTGCACTGGCCGCAGCCCGGCTGGCCCA
Source organism: Variovorax sp. GW821-FHT10D07 (assembly GCF_059415325.1). NCBI lineage: Bacteria > Pseudomonadati > Pseudomonadota > Betaproteobacteria > Burkholderiales > Comamonadaceae > Variovorax > Variovorax sp. GW821-FHT10D07. Next base: position 43,361 of record NZ_JBWKMZ010000005.1, read on the forward strand.
GGGGCGGATGCTCGGCGTCGCCGGCAACCTGCAACTCGTAGACCTGACCGCGCTGCAACTGGACGAGTGGACCCAGGAGGCCATCGCCACCGCGCAGATCGAGGGCGAGACGCTGCAGCTGAATTCCGTGCGCGCCTCCGCGGCGCGCCGGTTGGGGCTCGTGCCGGCGAACCGCGCACCGAAGGACGCCCGCACCGAGGCCGTGCTCGATATCGTCGAGTCGGCGGTCGCCGACTGGGACCGGCCGCTGACCGAGGACGTTCTGTTCGGCTGGCATGCGGCCCTCTTTCCCAACGGTCGCAGCGGTATCGCGCGCATCGTCACGGGGGCCTATCGGACCCACGAGGACCCGATGCAGATCGTCACGCCGCGCCTCGGAAAGCCCGACGTGGTTCACTACGAGGCACCCCGCTCGCGCGACGTGCCGGCCCAGATGAAGGCCCTGCTCGAATGGTTCGAGGAGGGGCGCGAGCGGCCTCGCATCGACGGCATCGTGCGCAGCGCGATCGCGCACCTGTGGTTCGAGCTCGTGCATCCCTTCGAGGACGGCAACGGCCGCATCGGGCGCGCGCTCAGCGATCTCGCGCTGGCGCAGGACCTGCGCAGCAGCCAGCGGCTGTTCAGTCTCTCGCAGCAGCTCTGGCTCGACCGCGGCGGCTACTACGCGCAGTTGCAGGCCGCCTGCGCGCAGGACGGCATGGACGTCACCGAATGGATCCGCTGGTTCGCCGGCCGGGTCGAGCAGGCCTGCCTGCGCACGCTCGCGCAGATCCAGGCGGCGGGCGCCAAGGCCGGATTCTGGGCGCGGCTCGATGCGGCGCATCCGGCGCTCACGCCGAGCCAGCGCAAGGTGCTCAACAAGCTCTACGACGCGGAGAACGGCGGCTTCGTGGGCGGCATGAGCACCGAGAAGTACGCCGCCATCGCGGGCGTGTCGCGCGCTACGGCCTATCGCGAGTTGACCGACCTGGCGACCTCGGGCGTGCTCGAGCGTTCGGGTCAGGGCAGGGGCACGCGCTATGCGCTGGTGCGCGAAGGCGCATAGTGCGCGCCCAGCAAGAACGCGCCGCCTGTAGCAAACTCGCGCGACCCCGTTCCCGCCCGAGCCGCCACACCCCACCATGACCCAATCTCCACCCGCCCTCGAAGTCCTCCCGCGCGATCTCTCCGCCTACCGCCAGGGCAATGTCGGCGTCGACTACGTGCACCGCTTCGAATCGGGCAAACCGGGCCCGCACGTGCTGATCAACGCCCTGACGCACGGCAACGAGATCTGCGGCATGACGGCCGCCACGCACCTGCTCGACCACGGCGTGCGGCCGAAGATCGGCACGCTCACCGTGAGCTTCGCGAACATCGACGCCTACGAGTCCTTCACCGAGGCCGCGCCCTACGACAGCCGCCAGATCGTCCACAACCTCAACCGCATCTGGTCGCCCGAGTGGCTCGATGGCAGCGAGGACAGCCCCGAGCTGCGCCGCGCGCGCATCCTGCGGCCCGTGGTCGATGCGGCCGACCACATCCTCGACATCCATTCCACCAGCCAGCCGGTGGTGCCGTTCTGGGTCTACCCGTCCTTCGAGCGCAATGCCAAGGTGGCGATGGCCATCGGCCGGCCGCCCGTGCACCTCGTGATGCCCGACGGCCTGGGCTCGGGCACGCCGCTGATCCAGTACGGCAGCCATGGCGGACCCGACGGGAAGGGCGTCGCGATGGTGGTCGAGTGCGGCCAGCATTTCCTGCGCTCGGCCTCCGACCTGGCGACCGCCGTCACCTACGACTTCCTCGCCTACTTCGGCCTGGTCGACAAGGACCCGGCCGCTCCCGCGCCCGAGCCGCAGCGCCGCTTCAAGCTGCTGCAGACGCACGTGATCCAGAGCGAGGACTTCGCCTTCGTGCGCCCGCTGATCGGCTTCGAGACCTTCGCCAAGGGCGAGCTGATCGCCACCAACGGCCCCGACGAGATCCGCGCGCCGGTCGACGACTGCACCGTGTTCATGCCCGCGCAGCGCGTGATCGTGGGGCGCGAGGCGCTCTACCTGACGCAGCCGATCTGAGCCGGGCGCCGCTCAAGCCGCCAGCGCACTGCGCGCCGGAATCTTCTCGAAGCAGTGGTTGCACAGCGACTGCTTCACGAAGGCCGCGTGCGTGGTGTCGACCGGCTTCTTGCAGTGCTCGCACATGAAGGCCTCGCCGACCGCGAGCTGGAATTTCTGGAAGAAGGCGTCGCTCAGGTGGATGCGGCGGATGTCGCGGATGTCGTCGCGCACCTTGAGGTTCTCGAGCGTGTTGTTGTCGAGCGCGGTGCGCGTGATGTTCAGGTGGTTGTAGCAGCCGTAGTCGATCGAGTAGACGTTGAAGGTCTCGCCCGCCATGTCCTTGTGCGAGTAGCCTTTCTTGCGCAGGTGCAGTACGCGGAAATCCACAAGACCGAGGATGTGCGGATTGGCCGAGTACTTCTCGCTGATCATGAAGTGGCTCGAGTTCTTGCCGACCACGATCTCCTGCACGATCTTCTCGAGCAGGTTCTTCTCGACCGAGTGCTCGTCGACCTGCTTCTTCTTGTCGGTCTCGTACCAGCCCGAGGTGGCGGCGCGCACGTTCTTGATCGAGATGTGCTTGGAGCCCGAACTCTTGAACTGCGCGTATGAGTGGATGAAGAGGTTGATGAAATCGCGCGGGATGCCCGCGCTCGCGATCAGCAGTTCGCCCAGCGCCTTGTTGGTGAGGAAGGCGTTGATGAAGGCGTCGTTGTTCTTGCGCGAGGGCAGCAGCAGCTCGTCGGACAGGCTGGGGCTGTGCTGCTCGAGGTGCTTGCACAGCAGCTGGTTGAAGAAGTTGCGGGTCTTGGCCTTGTCGATCTCGAACACGTAGCGGTTGTCGAGCTGGTAGCCGAAGATGTCGCCGCCGTCCTCCAGGCCGTAGAACTTCTCGTCGGTCTTGTGGCCGAGGTCGGTGCGGTTCGGGATCGCGGCGATCTTGAAGCTGAAGCGGCTCGCGATGAAGGACTTCTTGACCAGTTCGGCCAGGTGCTTCTGGGCCGAGTTCGGGATCTCGGACCATTCGTCGATCAGGCAGAAGACGCGGTTCAGTTGCAGTTCCTCGCTCAGGTCCTGCAGCAGGTTCGCGATGTCGAAGACGCTGATGAACTGATCCTTGAGCCTCGACTCCTGCGACTTGGTCTGCAGGCTGCCCGAGACCTGCAGCTCGGGCGCCTTCGAGAGCTTGAGCGAGGCGCCGGCCTGCGAGATCGACTCGACGGCGAGGGCCGTTTCCTTGAGCTTGTTGAGCGAGCTGCCGTCGAGTTCGCGCTGGATGGCCTCGAGCCGGTGCTGCAGCTGGCGCTCGGCCTCGTCGTCGAGCGGATCGCGGCGCAGCGGGATGATGTCGTCCCGGCCGTGGATGGCGCGCAGGTTGGTCGAGAACGCATTCACCAGGCTGCGGATGACGTTCTTGAACAGGATGACCGCGTACTGCTCCCAGCTCAGGCCGTCGGCCTCGGCATGCGGAAGGATGGTGCGGGCATCGATGTAGACCGCGATCCGCCGCGAGGCGGGGAAGTCGTTGTTGATCTTCTCCTGCAGCGCCTTCAGCAGGTGGGTCTTGCCCGAGCCACGCCGGCCATAGATGACCTGGTTGTTGAGGTTGTGGATGTCGTGCAGCGCGTCCTCGCCCACGTACAGGCCGAGGTAGCTCTGGTCCTGGATGTTCTCGGCGCGCAGCGCGTTCGAGAGCGTCGCGACGGCCTTCTGGATCTGGACGTCGCTGATGGGCATGGCATTGCCGTTCCGGGGCGCGCTGGTCGTGTTCTTCTGCATGAGGGCTGGTGCAAGTGAAACGGACCGGCGCGCGTCCCCGAGATGGGGCCTCCCGGCGCGCGGTCTGAAAACGAATTGTTACTTGCGTCGAGCGCCTTGCCAACAGAGGCGCCCCGGCCCGGACCGCCGGCGAGGTGCCGGCGCAACGTTCAGGCGGAAATGAACAGCGCCGGATCGACCATCGCGCGGTTGAGCATCACCGACCAGTGCAGGTGCGGGCCGGTCACGCGGCCGGTGGCGCCGACCGCGGCGAGCTTCTCGCCGGTCTGGAGTACGTCGCCGACCTTCACGTCGACGCGGCTCAGGTGGCAGTACATGGTCAGCAGGCCGCCGCCATGGTCGAGCCAGACGGTGCCGCCATTGAAGAAGTAGTCGCCGGTATCGATGACCTTGCCCGGCAGCGGCGCGAGCACCGGGGTGCCGGTGCCGGCCGCGATGTCCATGCCGCTGTGGGGATTGCGCGACTGGCCGTTGAAGACGCGGCGCAGGCCGAAGGAGCTCGAGCGGCGGCCCGGCACCGGCACGCGCATCTGCAGCGCGGCATCGGGGCGAAGCTCGGTGCGGGTGGCGGTCACGGTGGCGAGGTGGTCGCGCTCGCGCTCGTAGCGCGCCTGGTCCTCGGGCGAGAGGTCGACGGTGCGCGGCGCCACGTTCAGGCGCTGCTCGCGGTACTGCTTGGGCGCGATGCTGTAGCCGAGTTGGCGCGGCGCGGCGTCGGGCCGGGCCTGCACCGAGATGCTGGCCTCGCCGGGTTCGGCCGCGAGAGGAATGCCGACGAGGGCGGTCCATTCGATGGCGTCGCCGAGCACCAGCACGGGCTGGTTGCCGTCGCCGCCGGTCGTGGCCAGCGGGCGCGCGGCCGCTGGGCCGAGCGAGAGGCGCGCGATGCCGCCCGGGACCTGGGAGGCGCGGGGCCAGACTTCGGGCGGCTGGGGCTTGGCGGCACCGGCCTTTTTGGTCGCCGCCGTGGCGGGCAGGGCGAGCAGGGCGGCGGTGCCGATCAGGAGCGTGCGGCGGCCGGAGAGCGGAGCATGAAGGATGCGTGACATGGGCCGCATTGTGGCGTCATGGCCCGCGCCCGATTGTCGGAAAGCACCATGAAAAACCGGGGCACGCAGCCCCGGTTCATGGTGCGGCAAGAGCGCCGGGGCCTACTTGCCCCAGCTGTCGCGCATGCCCGCCGCGCGGTTGAACACGCGCCGGCCGTCCTCGGCCGCCTTGGCGTCGAGCACGAAGTAGCCATGGCGCTCGAACTGGAAGGCCGCTTCGGGCTTCGCGTCGGCGAGCGAGGGCTCGACATAGGCCGCGCAGACCTCGAGGCTGTGGCGGTTGAGCTCCTCGAGCAATTCGCCGCCGCCGGGGTTGGCTTCGGAGAACAGCCGCTCGTAGAGCCGCACCTCGGCCTGCACCGCATCGGCCACGGCCACCCAGGTGATGTTGCCCTTGACCTTGATCGCGTCGGCGCCCGGGGTGCCGCTCTTGGTGTCGGGCACCAGCTTTGCCTGCACCTCGATGAGCTTGCCCTCGGCATCGCGCGTGGCGCCGGTGCACTCGATGACATGGCCGTACTTGAGCCGCACCTTGTTGCCGGGGAACAGGCGGAAGAAGCCCTTGGGCTGCACGTCCTCGTAGTCGGTGCGCTCGATCCAGACCTCGCGGCCCAGCTTGAAGGCGCGCTTGCCGAGTTCGGGATGGTGCGGATGGATCGGTGCCGAGCAGTCGTCGAGCGCAGCGTCGCCGCCCATGAGTTCACCCCAGTTGCTGATGACCAGCTTGACCGGGTCGAGCACCGCCATCGCGCGCGGCGCCACGGGGTCGAGGGTGTCGCGCAGCGCGGCCTCGAGCGCGGCGTAGTCGATCCAGCCGCCCGACTTGGTGGTGCCGCTGCGTTCGCAGAACAGGCGCAGCGCCTCGGGCGTGTAGCCGCGGCGGCGCAGGCCGGCCAGCGTGGGCATGCGCGGGTCGTCCCAGCCGTCGACATGCTTTTCCTCCACCAGCTGGCGCAGCTTGCGCTTGCTGGTGAGCACGTGCGTCACGTTGAGCCGCGCGAATTCGTACTGGCGCGGATGCGGGCTGGCGATCAGGCCGCCTTCGGCGAGGCGGTCGAGCAGCCAGTCGTAGAACGGGCGCTGGTCCTCGAACTCGAGCGTGCAGATGCTGTGGGTGATCTGCTCGAGCGCGTCCTCGATCGGGTGCGCATAGGTGTACATCGGGTAGATGCACCACTTGTCGCCGGTGTTGTGGTGCGTGGCCCGGCGGATGCGGTAGAGCGCCGGGTCGCGCATGTTGATGTTGGGGCTCGCCATGTCGATCTTGGCGCGCAGGGTGGCGGCGCCGTCGGCGAGCTTGCCGTCGCGCATCTCGCGAAAGCGCGCGAGATTCTCCTCGGGGCTGCGGCTGCGGTACGGGCTGTCGGTGCCGGGCTTGCCGAAGTCGCCGCGGTTGGCGCGCACCTCGTCGGCCGATTGCTCGTCGACATAGGCCAGACCGGCGCCGATCAGGTATTCGGCCGCGCGGTACATGAAGTCGAAGTAGTCGCTCGCGAAGTACTCGTGCGGCTGCATCACGCCGGGCGCGCTGGGGCGGTCGGCCAGGTAGGTCTCGTAGCCGAGCCACTCCACGGCGTCGCGGATCGAGTCGACGTACTCCTGCTCTTCCTTCTCGGGGTTGGTGTCGTCGAAGCGCAGGTGGCAGACGCCGCCGTATTCGCGCGCCAGCTCGAAATTCAGCCAGATGCTCTTGGCGTGGCCGATGTGCAGGTAGCCGTTGGGTTCGGGCGGAAAGCGCAGGCGGACCCGGGCCGGGTCGCTCATGCCATGGGCGTGGTGTTCGGCATCGCCCGGAGCCCCGCCCCAGCGGCGGCCGCTGTAGGCGCCCTGGGCGAGGTCGTTTTCGATCACGTGGCGCAGGAAATTGCTGGGTGCGGCGGGTGTTTTTGCGACGTCTTTGTCGGTCGGGGAGGTCATCGACGCATTCTAATTTGGGGGATCTTCAGGTTACCTTTGGCAACGCTCTTCACAATGCGGCGGGCAACCACTTTGCATTTGGCGCGTTCAATACGTACATGGGCAGTGAATGCCTTCCCTACAAGGAGTCCAACATCATGAGCGTCACCCGTTCTACCTTCTTCAAGTGGGCCGCCGCAGGCGTCGTCGCCGCCGGTGCCCTGTTCGCGGCCACCTCGGCCAGCGCTCGCGGCGACGTGAGCTGGTCCATCGGCGTCGGCGTCCCCGGCGTGGCGGTGGGCGTGGGCGGCCCCGCCTACTACCCGGCACCGGTCTATGCGCCGCCGGCCCCCGTCTACTACGCCCCGCCGCCGCCGGTGTACTACCGCCCGCCGCCGGTCTATTACCGTCCGGCCCCGGTGTACTACGCGCCGCCGGCCTACTACGGCCCGCGCTATTACGGTCGCGGCTACTACCGCGGTCATGGCCACGGCCACTGGCGCTGAAATGCCACGCTGAATGTGAGCAAATGAAAAAGCCGGTTCTTTGGAACCGGCTTTTTCTTTGGGCGACGCATCGGCCCGGATTTCACATCGCGCGAAACAGGTGGGCGTAGAGCCGGCTGACCGGTATCCGCTCGGGCCGTCCGCGCAGGTCGAGGGCGAGCTTGCCGGCCTCGTCGCGGTGCACCGCCTCGATGGCCGAGGCGCGTACCACCACCGCCCGGTGCACCTGCCAGAAGGTCTGCGCATCGAGCTGCGGCAGCAGCTGTTTGAGCGGCGTGCGGATCAGGTATTCGTGGTCCGCGGTCAGCACCCGCAGGTACTTGTCGGCGGCCTCGAAATACAGCACCTCGTCGATCGGCACCATGCGCACCGTGCTGCCGCCGGCGTCGCTGGCGGCGATCATGCGCAGCGGCGCGGCCGAGGGTTCGGGCATCGGCGCCCCGGCGCCGCCCGCGGCGGCCAGCACCTCGCGCCAGCGCGCCAGCGTGCGGTCCAGCGCCTCGTCGGCCGGGGTTTCGGCCGCCGGCCGCGCGGCCAGGGCCTGCTTCAGCCGCGCCACCGTCTTGCGCAGCCGCTCGGGTTGCACAGGCTTCAACACGTAGTCGATCGCCTGGGCCTCGAAGGCGCGCGCCGCGTACTCGTCGTAGGCGGTCACGAAGACCAGCTGCGGCATCGGCGCTTCGTCCGTGGGCCAGGCGTCGGCCAGTTCGGTGGCGGCGCCCAGGCCGTCGAGGGCCGGCATGCGGATGTCGAAGAACAGCACCTGCGGCAGCAGCCGCAGCGCCTCGCGCACGGCGCTGCGGCCGTCGCCCGCGATGGCGGCGATCTTCAGCTCGGGCCAGGCGGCGGCCAGTTCGGCCTTCAGCGCCTGCGCGAGCAGCGGTTCGTCCTCGGCGATCAGCGCGGTGGGGATGGCGGCAGTGTTCATGGCGTAGGGGCAGCGGCCGGCGCGTCGCCGGTGGAGGAAGCCTGCAGCGGAAAGCGCAAGGTGGCGCGGGTGCCCGTGTGCTCGCCGGGCGCGAGCGTCAGGGCGGCACGCGGGCCGTAGACCGTGGTCAGCCGCTCGCGCACCTGTTCGAGGCCGAAGCCGCCGCCGTCCCGCGACGTCGACGTCGACGGCAACGCGGCATCGAGCCCGATGCCCGTGTCGCTGAGTTCGATCACCAGCAGGTCGCCCTCGCGGCGCGCGCGCACCGCGATCTCGCCGCCCTCGACCTTGGGCTCGAGGCCGTGGCGGATGCTGTTCTCCACCAGCGGCTGCAGCAGCAGCGGCGGCACCGGCACCTCGCGCAGCTCGGGCGGCAGCTCGAGCGCGTAGCGCAACCGCTCGCCCATGCGCACCGACATCAGCTCGAGGTAGTCGGCCAGCCGGTCGAACTCGGCCCCCAGCGGATGCGCGAGCGTGCGCGAGCCGCTGAGGGTGACGCGCAGGTAGCTGTTGAGCCGGTCGAGCATGGCCACGGCGCGCGGCGGATCGAGCGTGATCAGCACCCGCAGGTTGGCCAGCGTGTTGAACAGCATGTGCGGTTCGAGCTGGGTCTCGAGCAGCTTGAGGCGCGCTTCGGTCGCGTCGCGCCTGGCTCTTTCGATCTGGCCCTGCAGGTGCTTGCTCTTGCCGAGGCTGTAGAAGAAGAAGCAGGCGCCGGCCGTGGCGACCAGCGTGATGGTGAGCGTGGTGGCCAGCTTGTGGCCGCGGTAGTCGAGGAAGTCGAGCAGGGGGGCGCCGCTCCAGGCGTCGCCGATCAGGTTGCCGAGCAGGAAGCCGGCGGTCACGCCGAAGCCGATCAGCGCGATGCTCTGCGTGCCATGCGGCCAGAGCACCTCGCGGTGGCCGCTCATCAGCAGCCGGCCGCCGTCGATGCACAGCCAGCTGATCAGGCCGATCGCCATCGAATAGACCATGTGGTTGGCCCAGCTGCGGCCGCTCGAGATGCTGAGCGCGGCCGCGATCAGGCAGCAGAAGACGGCGGTGATCAGCCCGTGCCGCAGCAGGTCGCGCAGGTTCTCGATGCCGAACCTGGGGCGGGCGGCGGCAGGGGCCTGGTTCAACGGCGCTCCCCGGCGGCCAGCGCGCGGCGTTCGCGTTCGACCAGGCGCTCGTAGAAGTCGCCGCCCGGCGCGATGAACCAGATCACGGCGCCGTGCACCAGCAGCCCCAGGCCCCAGCCCATCAGCGGATAGACGGCCCAGGTGTGGCCCTTCGACGCCGACAGCGCGACCAGGCCGAGGTTGACCAGCACGTAGACGAAGGCATGGATGTACCAGCCCATCTTGGCGCCGGCGCGGCGGCGGGCGCGCTTCTCGAGTTCTGCGAGAGAGGGGGAAGAGGACGTGTTCATGACAGCTCCTTGATCTGAACGGGAATGAAATCGGCAGGTGGGGAGGCGACGGGCGCCGGGGCCTCGACGGCTGCGCGCCGGCGCAGTTCCTCGGTGGTCTCGCCGGGCCCGTCGGGGTTCCAGCCCGGCGGCTTCACGAGGTAGCCGACGAAGGCGCGCACCGAACGGGCCGAGGCCAGGTCCTTGAACAGCGCGCGCCATTGGCTGAACTCGATCTCGAGCAGGTTGTACGAGGTGATCGGCTTCACGAGGCCGTAGCGGCAGGGCAGGTCGGCGCGTTCGGGGATGTAGGTGCCGAACAGGCGGTCGAACACGATCAGCACGCCGCCGTAGTTGCCGTCGAGGTACTCGAGGTTCGAGGCATGGTGCACCCGGTGCGCCGAGGGCGTGTTGAGCACCCATTCGAGCGGCCCGAGCTTCGGGATCCAGGTGGCGTGGATCCAGAACTGGTAGAGCAGGTTCAGGGTCAGCATGATCAGCACCACGCGCGGCGGCATGCCCAGCAGCGGCGCCAGCATGAAGAAGGCCAGCGTGCCGGTAAGCTTGCCGGTCCAGCCGAAGCGGTAGGCGGCCGACAGGTTCAGCTCGTTGGGCGAGTGGTGGATCGCATGGGTGCACCAGAACCAGCGCACCCGGTGCGCGGCGCGGTGGTACCAGTAGTAGCAGAACTCCTGGCCGATGAAGCAGGCGGCCCAGCCGGTCCAGTGGTCCATCGGCAGGGTGAGGAGGCGGTGCGCGTAGAGCCAGTCCATGGCGCCGGCCCAGAAGGCCAGCGGCAGCAGCCAGCGCAGCGGGTATTCGCGCACCAGGAAGTCGAACACCGAGATGCCGGCCGCCTTCCAGTTGTAGCTGCGCCAGCCGTTGCGCCACGAGAGCACCAGCGCTTCGGCCAGCGAGGCGATCAGCACCACGGACACCGAGATCTTGAGGATCAGCACGAGGACGGACATGGCGCTTCCTGCAGGCGTGGGGGAATGGGCGGGCGAAAAGGGCGGCGCCGATCTTAGGCGGCGCCGGCTTCGCTGGCCATGGCGTCGGTGGCGATCGCCAGCTTCCACAGGCGCAGGGCGCGGGCCGCGAAGACGCCGCTGAAGGCGCCGTAGAGCACGGGGATCGCGACCGCGAACACGCTGTCGTGGCGCAGCTCGGGGTGCATGACCAGCGCCACGCCCACCACGTACTTGGTGAAGAAGATGCCCATCATCAGCGCCAGCGGCACCGCGCTGCCGGCCAGGTGGAAGCGGCGCGTGGCGGCGTCGTAGCGGGTGCTCGCGGGCAGCGGGCGCCGCAGCACCAGCGCGATCATCACGGCCGCGGCGGCGGCCCAGCCGAGCAGGGCGCCGAGCGAATCGCCGAAGGCCGAGGCCACGCCCATCAGCGACAGCGCGCCCATCGCGATCGGCATCAGCGTGATGCGCGTCAGGCTCACGCTGCCCGACAGCAACTGCTTGCTGCCGAGCCAGACCAGCAGCACGAAGACGGCGAACACCCACTTGGGCGTGTGAAGAAGGATCTGGATCAGCATGGGGTGGCTCCTTGATCGGTCGAGGGTGGAAAGGCGGCCGGAAAATCCGGGAGAAACGATGGATGCCCGAGGGCGTTGGAGCGGACTTTGCCGGCGCGCTCGCAGGGCCGCCACGGCCGTGCGATGAAATGCGGGGGCGCGGCGCGAAGTGCGCGCCGGCGGCGCCAAATGCGGCCGGACGCGGCGCGCGGGCGGCACGGAATCCGGTGGGCCGCGGCCCGCCGCACCCGAAGTCGAAAGCTTTACCGTCGCTTTACGGCACAGCAAACTCTGCATACACCTTTCGGCGCTGTACTCTAGGCCGCAACCCGTTCAGGCTCTACTTGCTTCCCATGGACCCCCACACCCCTGTTCCCCCGCCGGCCGCCGCATCGCCCACGCATCCCCCGGTCCGACGCCGCCGCTGGGTCGGCAGCCTGATCGCGCTGTTATTGCTCGTGGCCCTGGGCGGCGGTGCCTGGTACCTGGTGCAACGCGCGAAGACGCCGGTGGCCGGCCCCGGTGCCGGACCGGGCGGCCCCGGTGGGCCGGGCGGTCCTGGCGGCCGGCGCGGCGGCGGTGGCGGCGGTGCCGCGTCCAGCACCGTCGGCATCGCGACCGCGCGGCAGGCCGACATCCCGATCCAGCTCGAGGCGCTCGGCACCGTCACGCCGCTGGCCAACGTCACGGTGCAGCCGCAGGTCTCGGGCGTGCTCACGCAGGTGCTGTTCCAGGAAGGGCAGATGGTCAGGAAGGGCGACGTGCTCGCCACCATCGACCCGCAGCCCTACCAGAACGCGCTGGCCCAGGCCACCGGCGCGCGCCAGCGCGACGAGGCGCAGCTCGCCGCGGCGCGCGTCACCCTGCAGCGCTACCAGACCCTGCTGGGCCAGGACTCGATCGCGCGCCAGGACGTCGACACCCAGAGCGCGCTGGTCAAGCAGCTCGAGGGCACGGTCGCTATCGACCGCGCCAACGAGAACAGCGCGCGGCTGAACCTGACCTGGACCCGCATCGCGGCGCCGGTCGGCGGCCGCATCGGCCTGCGGCCGGTGGACGTGGGCAACTACGTCTCGACCGGCACCAGCGGCGGCATCGCCGTCATCACCCAGATCGCACCGATCGACGTCGTGTTCTCGGTGCCGCAGGACCGCGTGCCCGAGGTGCAGGAGCGCCTCGCCGCCGGCGCCAAGCTGCCTGCCACCGCCTTCGACCGCACGCGCGTCAAGCAGCTCGCCACCGGCAGCTTCTCGACGCTCGACAACCTGGTCGACACCCAGACCGGCACGGTCAAGGCCAAGGCCCGCTTCGTGAATGCCGACGGCGCGCTGTTCCCGAACCAGTTCGTCAACCTGCGCCTGCTGCTGCGCACCGTGACCAGCGCCGTGGTGGTGCCGGTGACGGCGATGCGCAACGGCCCGAACGGCGACTACGTCTACGTGCTCAATGCCGACAACACGGTGTCGCAGCGCGTGGTGACGCGCGGCGAATCGAGCGTCGACAACATCGCGGTGACGGCCGGCCTGAATGCCGGCGAGGTGGTCGTGACCGAGGGTGGCGACCGCCTGAAGGATGGCGCGCGCGTGCAGACCCAGGCCGACCGGCCCGCGGTCGCGCCCGGTGCCGCCGCCAATGGCCAGCACCGTGGCGGGCGGCGCCAGCGCGAGGGCGCGCAGGGCGGCGCCCAGGGCGGGCAGGCACCGGCCGGTGGCGCCGCGTCGTCCGCCGCGCCCGCGGCCGGTGGCAACGCCGCGCCCGCGCCAGGCACGGCGCCCGCTGCTCCCGCAACGACCCCGGCCCCTGCGGCCGCGCCCGCCACTGGTGCCCAGCCGGCCGCCCCCGCCGCCGCACCCACGGCGGCCGCCCCCAAGCTTCCCACCGCCGAGCAGCGCCAGCGCATGCTCGACGCCGCCAAGGACGACCCCGAGCAGCTCGAGCGCCGCAAGCGCTTCCTCGAACAGCTCGACCGTGGCGATCCGGCCGCGCTCGAACGCTGGCAGCGCATGGCCGAGCGCCAGGGCCAGGGCGGGCAGGGCGAGGGCCGCCGCCAGGCGCCGCAAGGCCAATGACGCGCCGGCCTTCCGCCTCGGCATCCACCGCCGCGCCGCCCGCAGCGCCCTCGACGACGAATTGATCCCATGAGCCCTTCACGCCCGTTCATCCTGCGGCCGGTGGCGACCTCGCTGCTGATGGTCGCCATCGTGCTGGCCGGCCTGGTGGCGTTCCGCTTCCTGCCGCTGTCGGCGCTGCCGCAGGTCGACTACCCGACGATCCAGGTCCAGACGCTCTACCCGGGTGCCAGCCCCGAGGTGATGAGCAACACCGTCACCGCGCCGCTCGAACGCCAGTTCGGCCAGATGTCGGGGCTCGACCGCATGAGCTCCACCAGCGCGGCGGGCGTGTCGATCATCACGCTGCAGTTCACGCTGGGCCAGACGCTCGACGTCGCCGAGCAGGAGGTGCAGGCCGCGATCAACGCCGGCGGCTCGCTGCTGCCGGCCGACCTGCCGGCGCCGCCGGTCTATGCCAAGGTCAACCCGGCCGACGCGCCGGTGCTCACGCTGGCGATCACCTCCGACACCCTGCCGCTGACCGAGGTGCAGAACCTCGTCAACACGCGGCTCGCGCAGAAGATCAGCCAGGTCTCGGGCGTGGGGCTGGTGTCGCTCAGCGGCGGCCAGCGGCCGGCGGTGCGCATCCAGGCCAACACCCAGGCACTGGCGGCCAACGGCATCGGCCTCGACGCGCTGCGCACCGCGATCAGCGCGGCCAACTCCAATGGCGCCAAGGGCAGCTTCGACGGCCCCAAGCGCGCCTACACCATCAACTCGAACGACCAGCTGCTCACGGTCGACGACTACAAGAACCTGATCGTCTCGTACAAGAACGGTGCGCCGATCCGCATGGTCGACGTGGCGCGCGTGGTCAACAGCGCCGAGAACAACCAGCTTGGCGCCTGGGCCGGCACCAAGGCCACCGGCGATGCCGAAGGCACGCTCACGCCCGCGATCATCCTCAACGTGCAGCGCCAGCCCGGCGCCAACGTGATCGCCACCGTCAACGCCATCAAGGCGCAGCTGCCCGAACTGCAGGCCGGCATGCCCGCGGGCCTCAAGGTCGAGGTGCTGAGCGACCGCACGGCCGGCATCCGCTCGTCGGTCGAGCACGTGCAGATGGAGCTGGTGCTCGCCGTCGTGCTGGTGGTGCTGGTGATCTTCGCCTTCCTCGGCAGCCTGCGCGCCACCGTCATCGCCAGCATCGCGGTGCCGATCTCGCTGATCGGCACCTTCGGCCTGATGTACCTGCTGGGCTACAGCCTCAACAACCTGAGCCTGATGGCGCTGACCATCGCCACCGGCTTCGTGGTGGACGACGCGATCGTGATGATCGAGAACATCGCGCGCTACATCGAGGAGGGCGAGAAGCCCTTGCAGGCCGCGTTCAAGGGCGCCACCCAGATCGGCTTCACCATCATCTCGCTGACGGTCTCGCTGATCGCGGTGCTGATCCCGCTGCTGTTCATGGGCGACGTGGTCGGCCGGCTGTTCCGCGAGTTCGCGGTCACGCTGGCGATCACGATCCTGATCTCGGCCGTGGTGTCGCTCACGCTGGTGCCGATGATGTCGGCGCGTTGGCTCAAGCACGAACCCAAGCGCGACCCCGCCAGCCACGGCATCGCCGCGCGCGCGCAGCGTTTCTTCGACGGCGTGATGACGCGCTACGACCGCTCGCTGCACTGGGTCATCGATCACCAGGCGCTCACGCTGCTGGTCGCGCTGCTCACCCTGCTGCTGACCGTGGCGCTCTATCTCTCGATCCCCAAGGGCCTGTTCCCGACCCAGGACACGGGCCAGCTGCAGGCACGCATCGAGGCCGCGCAGGACGTCTCGTTCGACCGCATGTCGCAGCTGCAGCAGCAGGCCGCGCGCGCCGTGCTGGCCGACCCCGACGTCGAGAACCTCAGTTCCTTCGTCGGCGTCGATGCCGCCAACAACACCATGCTGCACACCGGCAGCATGCTGATCAACCTGCGCCGCGGCCACGACAGCCAGCAGGCCGTGATGGACCGCCTGCGCGAGCGCGTGCGCGGCGTGGCCGGCGTGACCCTCTACCTGCAGCCCACGCAGGACCTGACCATCGACGCCGAGACCGGCCCCACGCAGTACCGCGCCTCGCTCGAAGGCGTGGACGGCGCCGCCATCACCGACTGGATGCAGCAGCTGGTGGCCAAGCTGCAGGCCGAGCATGGCGACAAGGTGCGCAACGTCAGCAGCGATGCCGGCGCCCAGGGCCTGGCGGCCTTCGTCAACGTGAACCGCGACACCGCGGCGCGGCTGTCGATCACCGCGAGCACGGTCGACGACGCGCTCTACAGCGCCTTCGGCCAGCGCATCGTCTCGACCATCTTCACCGAGACCAACCAGTACCGCGTGATCCTCGAGGCCCAGCCCGGCATGGTGAACACGCCGCAGACGCTGGGGCAGCTCAACCTGATCGCGGGCTCGGGCACCGCGACGCCGCTCTCGGCCATCGCCGACATCAGCGAGCGACAGGCGCCGCTGCAGATCACGCACGTGGCGCAGTACCCGGCGAGCACGCTGAACTTCGATACCGCGCCGGGGGTGGCGCTGGGGTCGGCGGTCGACACGATCCGTGCGACGGCGAAGGAGATCGGGTTGCCGAAGAGCATCACGATGACCTTCCTCGGGGCTTCGGGGGCTTACGAGAAATCGTTGTCGAACCAGCTGTGGCTGATCCTGGCGGCGGTGGTGTGCGTGTACATCGTGCTGGGGGTGCTGTACGAGAGCTACGTGCATCCGCTGACGATTCTGTCGACCTTGCCTTCGGCGGGGGTGGGGGCGTTGCTGGCGTTGATGGTGACGGGCAACGACCTGGGGGTGATCGGGATCATTGGGATCATCCTGCTGATCGGGATCGTGAAGAAGAACGCGATCATGATGATCGACTTCGCTATCGATGCGGAGCGCACGGAGGGCAAGTCACCCCGGGAAGCGATTCATCAGGCGGCGTTGTTGCGGTTTCGGCCTATCTTGATGACTACGCTGGCAGCCTTGTTTGCTGCTGTGCCTTTGATGTTCAGCTTTGGGGATGGGGCTGAGCTGCGGCGTCCTTTGGGGTTGGCTATTTTTGGGGGGTTGATCGTTAGTCAACTGCTGACTTTGTTCACTACGCCGGTTATCTATTTGGCGTTTGATCGGTTGGGTGGGACTCGGCGGTCGGGGGTGGTTGAGGAGGAGGCGGTTTGAGTTTCCTCTCTCGTTCGGCTGCTTTGTGTTCTTGTGCTGCTTCTCCTGCGGGGGCTGTTGGCCGGGAATTCGCCCCGGCGGGCGAGTCACTTTCTTTTGCTTCGCCAAAAGAAAGTAACCAAAGAAAAGGCGACCCCACTGTCTGTGTCCCTCCGCTTCGCTACGGGCAACCTGCGGTGCTCGGCTACGGCGGGGGTCCGCAGAACTCGCTCCACTGCGTTCCGCTCAGACAGCTGCGGCCCTTATCCCGCCTACGCCTGCGCTCCTCGGCACAGCCAGAGGGGAGTGGTTCGGGCCATCGCTGCGCTCGGCCCAGCATGCCGAACAGGCCTTCGCTTCGCTCGGCCGGAGTGAAAGACCCAGGGCCGGCCCGTCCCTACACACCACACAAGGACGCGCCATGGCGCGTTGACCCTCATCCCCTCTGGCTGCGCCGAGGAGCGCAGCGTTTCGCGGACAAGGGCTCGCAGCTGTTTGAGCGAAGCGAGTTCTGCGAGACCCCGCGAAACGCGAGCACCGCAGGTTGCCCGCAGCTTCGCTGCGGGTCGCAGACAGTGGGGTCGCCTTCTTTTGCTTACTTTTCTTGGCGAGACAAGAAAAGTAAGTCGCCCGCCGGGGCGAGACCCGGCCAACGCCCTCTGCAAGAGGCAGACCGGCAGCAAGCCAACACACCAAAGCAGGGAATCAAAGAAGGAGGCAAGAGATGAACCTCTCCCGCCCCTTCGTCCGCCGCCCCATAGGCACAGTCCTCCTCACCATCGGCATAGCCCTGGCAGGCATCGCAGCCTTCTTCGTCCTCCCGGTCTCCCCGCTACCGCAAGTCGACTACCCCGTCATCTCGGTCCGCGCCTCCATCCCGGGCGCCAGCCCCGAGACCATGGCCACGAGCGTCGCCACGCCCCTCGAACGCCACCTGGGCACCATCGCCGGCGTCAACGAGATGACCTCGACCAGCTCGGTCGGCTCCACCCGCGTCACCTTGCAGTTCGACCTCAGCCGCAACATCGACGGCGCCGCGCGCGAGGTGCAGGCCGCGATCAACGCGAGCCGCGTCGACCTGCCCGCCACCCTGCGCAGCAACCCGACCTACCGCAAGGCCAACCCGGCCTCGTCGCCGGTCATCATCCTGGCGCTGACCTCCAAGACCAAGACCCCGGGCCAGATCTACGACGCCGTGTCGAACATCGTGAGCCAGCGGCTGTCGCAGGTCGACGGGGTGGGCGACGTGGAGATCGGCGGCGGATCGCTGCCGGCGGTGCGCATCGAGCTGCTGCCGTTCGCGCTCAACCGCTACGGCATCAGCACCGAGGACGTGCGTGCCGCGATCCAGGCCTCGAACGCGAACCGGCCCAAGGGCATGGTGCAGGGCGAGGGGCGCAAGCTGCAGGTCTACACCCAGACGCCGGCGCTGCGCGCGAGCGACTACGCCTCGATGCTGGTGGCCTGGCGCAACGGCGCGGCGGTGCGGCTGGCCGACGTGGCCGAGGTCTACGACGGCGTCGAGGACACGCGCACGCTGGGCCTGTTCAACGGCGAGCCGGCGGTGATCGTGCTGATCACGCGCCAGCCCTCGGCCAACATCATCGAGACGGTCGACGGCGTGCGCGCGCTGCTGCCCGAGCTGCAGTCGCAGCTGCCGCCCGACGTCGAGCTGCGCGTGGCCTCCGACAGCACCAGCTCGATCCGCGCCTCGCTGCACGAGGTCGAGTTCACGCTGGTGGCCTCGGTGCTGCTGGTGGTGCTGGTGGTCAGCCTGTTCCTGCGCAGCGCGCGCGCCACCGTCGTGCCTGCCGTGGCCACGGTGGTCGCGCTGCTCGGCACCTTCGGCGTGATGTACCTGCTGGGCTTCAGCCTCAACAACCTGAGCCTGATGGCGCTCACGGTGGCCACGGGCTTCGTGGTCGACGACGCGATCGTGGTGCTCGAGAACACCAGCCGCCACATCGAGGCCGGCATGACGCGCATGAAGGCCGCGCTGCTCGGCGCCAAGGAAGTGGGCTTCACGGTGCTGTCGATCAGCGTGTCGCTGGTGGCGGTGTTCATCCCGCTGCTGTTCATGGGCGGCCAGGTCGGGCGGCTGTTCCGCGAGTTCGCGGTCACGCTGTCGGCGGCGGTGATGATCTCGCTGGTCATCTCGCTGACCACCACGCCGATGATGTGCGCCTGGCTGCTCAAGCGTGGCGGCGAGGCTGACAAGACCAAGCCGCCGGGCCGCTTCGCGCGCTGGTCGGAACGCGGCTACGAGTGGGTGCTCAAGCGCTACGAGGTCATCCTCGACTGGGCGCTCGGCAGCAAGGCGCTGGTGGCGCTGATCCTGCTGGCGGTGATCGGGCTCAACGTCTACCTGTTCAGCGCGGCGCCCAAGGGCTTCTTCCCGCAGCAGGACAGCGGCCAGCTCAACGGCGGCCTGCGCGCCGACCAGAGCATCTCCTCGCAGGCGCTCGCGGCCAAGCTGCGCGAGGTGGTCGACATCATCCGGCGCGACCCCGCGGTCGACACGGTCACGGGCTTCATCGGCGGCTCGCGCGCGGGCGGCGGCTTCATGTTCGTCAACCTCAAGCCCGCGAGCCAGCGCACCGAGAGCGGCCTCGCGGTGATCGCGCGGCTGCGCCCGCAGCTCAACCAGGTGACCGGCCTGCGCGTGTTCCTGAGCCCGGTGCAGGACGTGCGCTCGGGTGGGCGCTCGAGCAACTCCACCTACCAGTACACGCTCAAGAGCGACAACCTGGCCGACCTGCGCACCTGGGCCGGCAAGCTGGCCGACGAGCTGCGGCTGCAGCCGAATCTCACGGACATCGATACCGACCAGGACCAGAACGGCGTGGAGACGGTGGCCGAGGTCGACCCCGACAGCGCGCGCCGGCTCGGCCTGACCTCGCAGGCGGTGGACAACGCGCTCTACAACGCCTTCGGCCAGCGCCAGGTGGCGACCATCTACACCGAGCTCAACCAGTACCACGTGGTGATGGAGTGGGCGCCGCGCTACACGCGCAGCCCGAATGCGCTGCGCGACGTCTACGTGCCGGCCACGCGCACCTCGGTGGTGGCGGGCCAGACCGTGACCACGCAGGTGGCGGCCAACGGCACCACCAACCAGTCGACCTCGGTGGCCACCAGCAACACGGCCACGGGCTCGAAGACCGGCACCGCGTCGACCGCCTCGAGCACCACGCCCACGGTGCCGGTGTCGGCCAACGCGGGCTCGCGCAACGCCTCCACCGGCAACGTGCTGAGCAACACGCCGACCACGCTGGTGCCGCTGTCCTCGGTGGCGAAGTTCGTCGAGCGCTCGGTCGCGACCTCGGTGAGCCACGAGGACGGCGAGCTCGCGACCACCATCTCGTTCAACCTGGCCGAGGGCGCCAACCTCGGCGATGCGCGCGAGGCGATCGCCAAGGCCGAGGCCAACATCGCGATGCCGATCAACGTGCGCGGCGCCTTCGCGGGCACGGCGCTCGCGGCGCAGCAGTCGCAGGGCCAGCAGGCGATGCTGATCCTGGCCGCGCTGGTGGTCATCTACATCGTGCTGGGCATCCTCTACGAGAGCCTGGTGCACCCGATCACCGTGCTGTCGACGCTGCCCTCGGCCGGCGTGGGCGCGGTGCTGGCGCTGCTGATGTTCCGCATGGAGTTCTCCATCATCGCGCTGATCGGCGTGTTCCTGCTGATCGGCATCGTGAAGAAGAACGCCATCCTGATCATCGACTTCGCGCTCGAGGCCGAGCGCTCGCGCGGCCTGAGTCCGCTGGAAGCGGTGCGCGAGGCCTGCCTGCTGCGCTTCCGCCCGATCCTCATGACCACCATGGCGGCCGCGCTCGGCGCGCTGCCGCTGGCGATCGGCTTCGGCGAGGGCGCCGAGCTGCGCCGGCCGCTGGGCGTGGCGATCATCGGCGGGCTGATCGCCAGCCAGGTGCTGACCCTGCTCACCACGCCGGTGGTCTACCTGCTGCTCGACAAGCTGCGCCGCCGCGGCGCCGACGAGAGCCACCTGAGCCGCACCATGGAGGTCCAGCCATGACCGCAACGACAAAGACACCACGGCCCGCACGCGCCGTTCGAAGAATGCCCGCCTCCCTGTTCCAGACTCCCTTCTTTCCGCAGCGCATCGCGCTGGCCGCGACGCTCGCCGCGCTGCTCGCGGGCTGCGCCGTCGGCCCGGCCTACCAGGTGCCGGCCGCCGTGTCGCCCGCGGGCTGGAAGGAACAGAAGACCGCCGAGGGCTGGCTGCCGGCCGCGCCGGCCGACACGCTCGAGCGCGGTGAATGGTGGAAGTTGTTCGGCGACCCGGTGCTCGACGAGCTTGCGGGCCGGGTGCAGGTGTCGAACCAGAACATCGCGGCCGCGGTCGCCAACTACGCGCAGGCCCAGGCGCTGGTGCGCGGCGAGCGCGCGGCGCTGTTCCCCTCGGTCTCGCTGAGCGGCAACGGCAAGCGCAGCGGCAACATCGGCGGCGACAGCAATGCCTCGAACGCCTTCTCGGCCACGCTCGCGGCCGACTGGTCGCCCGATGTCTGGGGCCGGCTGCGCGCGGCGGTCAGCAGCGCCCAGGCCAATGCGCAGGCCAGCGAGGCCGACCTCGCGGCGGCGCGGCTGTCGGCGGTGGGCGAGCTGGCCACCAACTACTTCTCGCTGCGCGAGGCCGATGCCGAGATGGTGCTGCTCGACGAGACCATCGAGGGCTACCAGCGCGCCTACGAGATCACCAACAACCGCTACCAGGCCGGCATCGCCGCGCAGACCGACGTGCTGCAGGCGCAGACCCAGCTCGTGAACGCGCGCGCCGACCGCGTCGGGCTGCAGCGCACGCGCGCCACCTACGAGCATGCGATCGCGGTGCTGGTGGGCGCGGCGCCGGCCGACTTCAGCCTGGCGGCCGCGAAGTGGACGCCGACGGTGCCGGGCGTGCCGACCGGCGTGCCCTCGACGCTGCTGCAGCGCCGGCCCGACATCGCGGCGGCCGAGCGCTCGGTGGCCGCGGCCAATGCGCAGATCGGCATCGCGCGCGCGGCCTACTTCCCGAACTTCGGCCTCAATGCCTCGGTGGGCAGCAACGCGAGCAAGGTCAAGGACCTGTTCAATGCCTCGAACACGCTGTGGGCGCTCGGGCTGTCGGTGGCGCAGGTGGTGTTCGACGCGGGCGCCATCGGCGCCAACGTCGATTCGGCCAAGGCCGGCCACGAAGCGGCCGTGGCGCGCTACCGCCAGACCGTGCTGACGGCCTTCCAGGCGGTCGAGGACCAGCTCAGCGCGGGTGCCACGCTGGCCCAGCAGGAAGGCCTGCGGCGCGAAGCCTCGGCCGCGGCCGACAAGACCGAGCAGCAGCTGCTCAACCGCTACCGCGCGGCGCAGGTCAGCTACACCGAGGTCGTGACCGCGCAGGTCGCCGCGCTCAATGCGCGGCGTTCGCTGGTGCAGCTGCAGGTCAACCGCCAGTCGTCGGCGATCGCGCTGATCCAGGCGCTCGGCGGCGGCTGGCAGGCCGAGTGGCTCGCGGACGCGGGCACGCAGCCGGCCACGCGCTGATCGCGTCGGCAAGGCGGCTCGGGGAAAGGTCGCGGACGCACGCGGCATCGCGCGCGTCCCTGGAGTCGCCGCCGCGCCGCAATTGATCCGGCGGCCGGCGGCGTTCGGGAAAGGACCTTCAGGGCCTCAATGGGCCGGGCGGTCCGTCATGCCGCCCAGGTAGTCCTTGTCGGTCACCAGCACCCACAGTGCCAGCACCAGGATCGCCGCGGCCACGAGCACCGCGTTGACCAGCGCCACCTCGAGCCCGCCGAAGCCCAGCACCCACGGCGACACCGCGAGCCAGACCGCGAGCGCGACCTCGGTCCACTCCTCCCAGGCCTGCGGCACGAAGGTCGCGCCCAGTGCCACGGCACCGAGCACGAGGCCGGTACCGATCGCGCTCCACATGGCGAGCGTGTGGCCCTGGAAGCCCAGGACCCAGGGCGAGACGATCAGCCAGACGCCGAGGACGGCGTTGACCGGGTCTTGCCAATGCTTCACTTGCTTCATGGTCTTTACCTCCTGTCGCGGCAACAGCAGGACGCGCGACCGCGACCGGGGTTGGACTGCCCGGCCTCGCCAGTGGTTCCGCGCGATCAGCCGCCGCGCGCCACCGGTGGCACCAGGTAGGCCCCCGACTCGAACAGCTGCGTCTCGGCCTGGTCGATGCGCCGGATCACGGCCTTGCCCGCGCGGCTCGCGAGCAGCTCGACCAGCGCCTCGGCCACGGCCACGCCGGCAGCCACCGAGGGAAAGAACGAGGGGCTGTGGATGGTGAACAGCAGGGTCTCGTCGGCGCGCAGCGAGAGCGGCGAGCCGAGGCTGTCGGTCAGCGCCACGATGCGGCTGCCCGCGGCCTTGGCGGCCTCGGCCACCTGCAGCGCCTCGCGCGAGTAGGGCGCGAAGCTCGCGATCAGCACCACGTCGCCGCGCCCGAAGGCGCGTTGCTGCATCTCGAGCGTGCCGCCCTGGCCGTCGACCAGGTGCACGCTGCCGCGAAAGAGCCGGTACACGTAGACGAAGGAGAAGGCGATCGGGTAGCAGGCGCGAAAGCCGGCCGCGTGCACCGCGGGCGCCTTCTCCATCAGCGCGCAGACCTTCTGCAGCGCCTGTTCGCTCTGCTGCTGCGTGGTCTCGAGGTTGCGGCGCTGCACCTCGAACATCTCGCCGGTCAGGCCCCGGTCGCGCGCGCGGCCCACCAGCTGCTGCGCGCGCGCGCCGTAGGCCTCCGTGCCCAGGCCCATGTCGGTGGCGAAGGCCGCCTTGAGCTGCGGCCAGCCGTCGAAGCCCAGCGTCTGGGCGAAGCGCACCAGCGTGGCGGGCGTGCTTTGCGCGCGCGTGCCGATGCCGCGCATCGAGCCCGTGACCACCTCGTTCGGATGGTCGAGCACGTAGCGCGCCACCTGCTGCAGCGCGGGGCTCAGGTCGTCGAAGCGCTGGCGGATCTGGTCTCTGGCGCCCATGGCGTCGTTCCTCTTGGTCTCTGGCGTTGGAACGAATGTACCGGAGGCGTGCCCGCTGTTCCGGGCCGCGGCTGGAACGGGTGAAACGAGCGGAACGGTTGACGGAACAAATGTTCCAAGAAATAATTCGCCCGAAACGTTGGTTCCAGTCCCCATCCGCCTGTCCTCACGCCATGACGCACGTCTTCCACCGCCATCTCCGTCAGACCCC
The DNA here is from genome assembly GCF_059415325.1 of Variovorax sp. GW821-FHT10D07. Classification (NCBI taxonomy): domain Bacteria; kingdom Pseudomonadati; phylum Pseudomonadota; class Betaproteobacteria; order Burkholderiales; family Comamonadaceae; genus Variovorax; species Variovorax sp. GW821-FHT10D07. The sequence goes on from NZ_JBWKMZ010000005.1 coordinate 66,919, forward strand.
GCCCGTCGCCACGGGCTCGCACGGCCTCTACATCCGCGACGCCGAGGGCCGCGAATACCTCGACGCCTCGGGCGGCGCGGCCGTGTCCTCGCTGGGCCATGCGCATCCCGAGGTGCTGGCCGCGATGCATGCGCAGATCGACCGGCTGGCCTATGCCCACACCAGCTTCTTCACCAGCGAGGTGGCCGAGCGCCTGGCCGAGGAATTGATCGGCGCGGCGCCCGAAGGCATGAGCCATGCCTACCTCGTGAGCGGCGGCTCCGAAGCGGTGGAGGCGGCGCTCAAGATGGCGCGCCAGTACTTCGTCGAGATCGGCCAGCCGCAGCGCACCCATTTCATCGCGCGGCGCCAGAGCTACCACGGCAACACGCTGGGCGCGCTCGCGGTCGGCGGCAATGCCTGGCGGCGCGAGCCCTTCGCGCCGATCCTGGTGCCGGCCACGCACGTGTCGCCCTGCTATCCCTACCGCGAGCAGCGCGCCGACGAGAGCCCGGCGCAGTACGGTCAGCGGCTCGCGAACGAGCTCGAGGCCGCGATCCTCGCGCAGGGTGCCGACCGCGTGATCGCCTTCGTTGCCGAGACCGTGGGCGGTGCCACCGCGGGCGTGCTGGTGCCGGTGCCGGGCTACTTCCAGGCGGTGCGCGCGGTCTGCGACAAGTACGGTGTGCTGCTGATCCTCGACGAGGTGATGTGCGGCATGGGCCGCACTGGCAGCTTGCATGCCTGCGAGCAAGAGGGCGTGGTGCCCGACCTGATGACCATCGCCAAGGGCCTGGGCGGCGGCTACCAGCCGGTGGGCGCGGTGCTCGCGCAGCGCAGGGTGGTCGAGGCGATGTCGCAGGGCAGCGGCTTCTTCCAGCATGGCCACACCTACCTCGGCCATCCGATGGCCTGCGCCGCCGCGCTCGCTGTGCAGCAGACGATCCGGCGCGAGGGTTTGGTCGCGAAGGTGCGCGAGGACGGCATCGCCTTCGGCGCGATGCTGGCCGAGGCGCTCGGCGCGCATCCGCATGTGGGCGACATCCGCGGCCGCGGCTTCTTCTGGGGCCTCGAGCTCGTGGCCGAGCGCGCGGGCAAGACGCCTTTCGATCCCGCGTTGAAGCTGCATGCGGCCGTCAAGAAGGAGGCGATGGCGCGCGGGCTGCTGTGCTATCCCTTCGGCGGCACGGTCGACGGCCGCCAGGGCGACCACGTGCTGCTCGCGCCGCCCTTCGTCGCCACGCGCGACGAGCTGCGCGAGATCGCCGCGCGGCTCGCGGATGCCATCGACGCGGTCACGTGCCGCGCCGCGGGCTGAGCCTACGCTTCTTCCTTCCCTTTTTCTTCCACCCACCGCCTCGAGGAGCACCTCCATGCCCAAGCCACGCCTGCCGTTTTCCTTCCTGCTCGCTGCCGCCCTCGTGCTGCCGGCGCTCTGCGCGAGCGCGCAGGAGAGCGACACCCTCGCCAAGATCAAGGCCAGCGGCGCCATCACCTTCGGCTACCGCGAGTCCTCGTTCGGCTTCTCGTACCTCGATGCCAACCTCAAGCCCGTGGGCTACAGCATCGAGATCTGCAAGCGCATCGTGGAGGCGGTGAAGAGCGAACTCAGGATGCCGGCGATCGAGATCCGCTACCAGGCCGTGACCTCGGCCAACCGCATCCCGCTGGTGCAGAACGGCACGGTCGACATCGAGTGCGGCTCCACCACCAACCTGGTCGAGCGCCAGAAGCTGGTGGCCTTCTCTCCCGACATCTTCCGCTACAACGTGCGCATGCTGGTGAAGGCCGATTCGGGCATCAAGAGCATCGCCGACCTGCAGGGCAAGACGGTGGTGACCACCACCGGCACCACCTCGTTCCGGCTGCTGCGCGAGGCCGACAAGGGCAAGAACCTCGAGGTCACGAGCCTCGGCGGCAAGGACCACAGCGATTCCTTCCTGCTGGTGGAGAGCGGCCGCGCGCAGGCCTTCGTGCTCGACGACATCCTGCTGGCCGGCCAGCTCGCGAACGCGCGCAACCCGAAGGACTTCCTGATCACCGGCGAGAGCCTGCGCACCGAGAACCAGTCGCTGATGTTCCGCAAGGACGATCCGGCCTTCAAGGCCATCGTCGACCGCGTGGTCTCGGGCATGATGAAGTCCGGCGAGATGGAGACGCTCTACGGCAAGTGGTTCACCTCGCCCATTCCGCCCAAGGGCATCAACATCAACTACCCGCTCAACGCCGAGACGAAGGAAGCCTTCGCCAATCCCTCGTCGAAGGGCATCTGAGCCGCATCACGTCCCCATGACCCGCATCGCCCTGATCCACGCGCTCGCGCATTCGGTCGCGCCCATCAACGACGCCTTCGCGCGCGACTGGCCGCAGGCGCTGCGCATGAACCTGCTCGACGACAGCCTGTCGGCCGATCTCGCGCGCGACGGGCGCGGGCTCGACGCGGCCATGCACGAGCGCTTCCAGCGGCTCGCGCAGTACGCGGTCGACACCGGCGCCGAGGGCATCCTTTTCACCTGCTCGGCCTTCGGTTCCTGCATCGAGGCGGTGGCGCGGCGCCATGCGGCGCTGCCGGTGCTCAAGCCCAACGAGGCGATGGTGGAGGAGGCGGTGCAGGCGCTGCGCGAGGCCGGCCCCGGCGCGCGGCTCGGGCTGATCGCGACCTTCGCGCCCACGCTGGCTTCGATGCCGCCCGAATTTCCGAGCGGCATCGCGCTGGTGCCGGCACTCGCCGAGGGCGCGCTCGAGGCGCTCAATGCGGGCGACGGGGAGCGGCACGATGCGTTGATCGCCAGGCAGGCCGAGGCCTTGCGCGCGCAGGGCTGCAGCCACATCGCGCTCGCGCAGTTCAGCATGGCCCGCGCACGCGCGGCCTGCGAACGGGCCTCGGGGCTGCCGGTGCTGACCACGGTCGACAGCGCGGTGCGCGCGCTGCGCCGACGCACCTCAGGCTGAACGGTCGCCGCGCAGCAGCGTGTAGATCGCGGTGGCCGCGATCTGCGCCGCGTCGCTGCGGCCGAGCGCGCGCATCCGGCCGGTCTCGCGGTCCACGGCCTGCAGGCCGGCGGCCATGCGGCGGTAGATCTCGGCCGAGGGCATGGCGCCGCTGGTGCCCAGCGCATCGCAGTAGGTCTCGACCAGCAGCTCGTTGAGGCGCTCGCACTCGGCGTTCGAGAGCTTCATCGCGTCGCCGTCGAACAGCGTCGCCACCGCGTGCATCAGGTAGGCCTGGGTCTCGAGAGAGAAGCCCTGCTGCCGCACGCAGTCCTCCATCGCGCTCCAGAAGTACGGGCCCGAGGTGCGGCGCCAGCTCTCGAGGATGCGGCGCGCGCGCGCCGTGAGGTCGGCCTGCGGGTCGCGCGGGCCGCAGGGCCGCAGCGCCAGGCCCTGCAGCGCCAGCGCATGGGCGGCGTCGGCACCGCCGAGCAGGAAGCTCCAGAGCTGCCAGCGCGCATACCACTTGTGGTCGTGGGCGGGGTCGAGCGCCTGCGTCAGGCCGCGTTCGATGTATTCGGCGGCGCCGGCCATCTGCCAGGCCATGTGGCCGTCTTCCAGGTCCAGCGGCTGCAGCCGCTGCGACAGCCGGTCGGCCGCGACCTGGCCCTCGGCCACCAGCGTGGCGCCGCGGCCGCAGCGGTCGATCTCGCCGAGGCAGCGCGCGAGCCGTTCGAGTTCGCCGGTCGAGGCGCCGGTGGCGCGGGCGGCGCGGCACAGCGCGGCCTGGCGTTCGGCTTCGCGGCGGCGCGCATCGTGGCGCGCATGCGCCGCATGGTCGTCGGCGGTCGACGCGTGCTCTTCGAGGCACAGCAGGTGTTCGTCGGCGTCTTTTTCGCGCTCGGGCGCGGGGGCGAGCATGCAATGTCCTTCGGTTGGCCGCCGGCGTGGGGCGTCGGCGCGGTTGGACTGTGACCGCGCCCGACGGTAGGCGCCATCCCCCAAACTAGGTATGTCATAGAACGATACGAAAATCGGCCGGAGACCGGCACCCGCGACCCTCCGGAGCCTGAACCGGACCTGACCGGCTCCCTCGCGATAATTGCCGCTCTTTCAAGGAGTACGCGTTGGATATCGTTCTGTTGGTCAAGGCCGCCGTCATGGGCATCGTGGAGGGGCTGACCGAATTTCTCCCGATCTCGTCGACCGGCCACCTGATTCTTGCGGGCTCGTTGCTCGGCGGCTTCGACGACGAGCGTGGCAAGGTGTTCGAGATCGCGATCCAGACCGGCGCGATCTTCGCGGTGATCATGGTCTATTGGCAGAAGATCCGCTCGACCGTGGTGGCGCTGCCGCGCCAGGCCAAGGCGCAGCGCTTCGCGCTCAACGTGCTGATCGGCTTCCTGCCCGCGGTGGTGCTGGGCCTGCTGTTCGGCAAGGTGATCAAGGAACACCTGTTCACGCCGGCCGTGGTGGCCAGCACCTTCATCATCGGCGGCTTCATCATCCTGTGGGCCGAGAAGCGGCCGCCGGGCTCGGTGCGGGTCGAGAACGTCGACGACATGACGCCCTGGGACGCGCTCAAGGTCGGCCTGGTGCAGTGCTTCGCGATGGTGCCGGGCACCAGCCGCAGCGGTTCCACCATCATCGGCGGCATGCTGCTGGGGCTGTCGCGCCAGGCGGCCACCGACTTCTCGTTCTTCCTCGCGATCCCGACGCTGATCGGCGCCGGCGTCTACAGCCTCTACAAGGTGCGCTCGCTGCTGTCGGTGGCCGACATCCCGCTGTTCGCGGTCGGCCTGCTGTTCTCGTTCCTCAGTGCCTGGCTGTGCGTGCGCTGGCTGCTGCGCTACATCAGCTCGCACAGCTTCATCCCGTTCGCCTGGTACCGCATTGCCTTCGGCATCCTGATCCTGGTCACCGCCTGGCAGGGCTGGATCGTCTGGGCCGAGTAAGGCCCTGGCTTTTCACCTCAGGTCGCGCCGACGGGCATCCGCAGCCCGACGCGCGTCGCGCCGGGCGCCGAGGCGATCTCGAAGGCCCCGCCCAGCCGCCGCGCCCGCGTGCGCAGGCTGCGCAGGCCGGTGCCTTCGGGCCGCGGCGGCGCTTCGGGCTCGAAGCCGCGGCCATCGTCGCGCACCTCGAGCCGCAGCTGGCCGTTCTCTTCCACCAGCGACACGTCGACCCGCCGCGCGCCGCTGTGGCGCAGCACGTTGGTCAGCGCCTCCTGCAGGAAGCGCAGCAGGTCGAGGTTCTGCGAGGGCGCGAGCGTCAGCGCCTGCAGGCCTTCCACGCGCCAGCGGCATTCGATGCCGTTGGCCTCGAGCAATTGCGTGAGCCGATGCCGCAGCGGCGCGACCAGGTCGGCGAGCGCATGCGCGCCGTCGTCGCGGCCGTTGGCGTCGATGATCAGCCGCAGGTCGTCGCGCAGCCGCTTGAGCATGGCCAGCAGCTGCGGCGCGCTCAGGTGCTCGGGCGTGCGCTCCAGCGTCGCGATGCTGCCCACCAGCATGCCGCCGAGGCCGTCGTGCAGGTCGCTCGCGAGGTTCACGCGCTCGCCGATGCGCGCATGCGCGAGCTCCAGCGCATGGCGCTGCGACAGCGTGGCCGCGAGCTCGTCCTTGGCCGCGTTCACTTCCTGGATCAGCTCGGTGTTGAAGTTCTCGATGCGGCGCAGGCTTTGCACGAAGCGCCCGGCCTGCGTCAGCGCCATGCCCAGCAGCAGCACGTACGAAGACATGGTCGTGTAGTAGAGGTTGCTGTCGATCACCTGGGTGAACACCAGCAGGTCGTGCGCGCCGGTGAGCCCCGACACCGCCATGAAGGGCGCGAGCGAACGCATCGGGCTGCCGCGGTGGCGCCAGGCGTGGACGATGGCGGCGCTGTTGACCACGATGATCGTCAGCCCGCCCACCAGCGTCCAGATCGCGCGGTGCAGCGGCAGCGCCGCGGGCGCGGCCAGCCACAGGTCGAGCACGCCGATGGCCGCGGCCAGCAGCGAAACGCCCTCGAGCAGCGGCATGCGGCGGTCGCAGAAGCGCAGCGCGAACACCGCGTAGGCGGTGCTGAAGACCAGCAGCAGCGAGGTGTTGAGCGCCTGCCAGGCCGAGGTGGTGGCGAAGGGCCAGGGGCTGGTGGCGATCTGGTTGTAGCCGAACAGCAGCCACAGCATTGACATCAGCGCGAACCAGCCGTAGGCCGTTTCGCGCCGCCGCAGCAGCCACAGCGCCGCGAAGAAGGCCGACACCGCCGCGCTGACCGCGAGACCCAGCACCTGCAGGTCGCGCCGCACCACGCGCTCGCGTTCGTAGGTGGCCTGCAGCACGGCCGGCGGCCCGACCACGACGGGCCCCAGCCCGGCCTGGTAGACCGCGAGCCCGGAGACGCGAACCAGCAGGGTGTTGGTGCCCGCGCGCAGCAGCGGCGGCGCCAGCAGCCAGTAGCGCGGCGTGTTCCAGGCCCGCGTCAACGGCTCGACCAGGCTGGCGTCGCGCGAGATCGGCGTGCCGTTGAGGTAAACCGCGCCGGCCATGTTGAGGTAGTGCAGCAGCAGGCCGGTCTCGCGCTGCTCGGCCGGCTGTTCCCAGCGCAGCCGGTACCAGGCCACGCCGTCGAAGCCGCTCCAGCGGTCGGCCCAGTTGTCGGGCAGGGCGGCGACCGGTTCCCAGCCGTCCTCGGGCGGACGCGTGTCGTGCCAGCCGGCGGCGCGCACGGCCTCGATGCGCAGCGCGGGGAAGTCCTGGGCCAGCGCGCCATGCGCGCACAGCAGCAGCGCCAGCGCCGCGGCCAGGCGGCGCAGCAAGGTCAGCGCAGCAGCCCGTGCAGCCGCGCCTGGTAGACCGCCTCGGTGCGCGATCCGACGGCCAGCTTGCGGTAGATGTTCTTGGTGTGGCATTCCACGGTCAATCGGGAGATCGAGAGCATTTCGGCCATGTCGCGGTTGCTGAGGCCCTGCGACACCAGTTCGAGGATGCGGTGCTCGCGCCGGCTCAGCAGCGCGGCGGCGGGCGCTTCCTCCTTGCGCGGCGCGAGGCCCGAAGCGGGCAGCAGCTCGCCGGGCTGGGTGTCGGCGGTCATGGCCGGGATCGGCAGCGGCGCGGGCATGGTCGCGGGCGCGGCGTTCGGCTGGTGCGTGAGCCAGCCCAGGATGCGCCGCGCGATCGCGGGATCGATCGGCGCGCCGCCCTGCTCGATGCTGCGCAGCGCGATGCTGAGCTCGAGGTCGTCGCGCTCCTTGAGCAGGTAGCCGATGGCGCCGGCGCGCAGCGCCGCGAAGATGGTTTCCTCGGTGCGGTAGGCCGAGATCACCACCGCCGGCAGCCGCGGGTGGTGCTGTTGCAGCCAGCCGATCAGGTCGACGCCGCTGCCGTCGGGCAGCCCGATGTCGACCAGCGCCACGCCGAAGCTGCGCTCGGCCAGCAGCGCCCGTGCCGAGGCCACGCTGTCGGCCCAGGCGATCTGCGGCGCGGTGCAACCCAGCGTGCCGAGCACATAGGCCAGCCGCTGCTGCATGGCCGGATCGTCCTCGACCACCAGCGCGGGGGTCAGCGACACGGGTTCGGGGGGTTCCGGAAGAGGCGTGGACATGGCGGCGGGGCGATTTCCCTGGATTGTCGCCAGTTATTGCAATTTGTATCGCCGCCGTGGTTTTGCTGGCGCGTGCGCGGTGCCACGGACAATCGCGCGCATGCCCGACCTTCGCGAACTCATGCGCCAGTTTCCGCGCGCCGGCCGCCTCGAGGCCGTCTACCTGCGGCCCGCGCGGCGCGTGCCGGTGCAGGCCGTCGAGGGCGCGCAGGCGCTCGCGGGTTTGGGACTGGAAGGCGACCGCGCGAGCGCGGCCCGGCCCGGCGGCAAGCGCCAGGTCACGCTGATCCAGGCCGAGCACCTGGGCGCGATCGCCGCGCTGGCCGGCCATGCGGCCGTCGACGCCGCGCTGCTGCGGCGCAACCTCGTGGTGTCGGGCCTGAACCTGATCGCGGCGCGCTCGCTGTTCCGCGACCAGCCGCTGGTGCTGCGGCTCGGCGACTGGGTGCGGCTCGAGATCACGGGCCCGTGCGAGCCCTGCTCGCGCATGGAGGAGCTGCTGGGCCCGGGCGGCTACAACGCGATGCGCGGCCACGGCGGGCTGACCGCGCGCGTGCTCGCGGGCGGCCCGCTGCGCACGGGCGACGCGGTGCGCTGCGAGCCCGCGGACGTCTGACTCAGAGCTTGAAGCCCGAATCCTTCACGAGCTGCCCGAGCATGCGGTCGATCTTCGCGAGCCGCTCGCCCTGGTCGGCCGGCGTGCCGGGCACGGTCGTCATGTCGAGGCCCCTGAACTTCTCCACCACCTCGGGTTGCGCCAGCACCTGCGCCAGCGCGGCGTTGTAGCGCGCCACCGTGGCCTCGGGCACGCCGGCACCCGCGTAGAGGCCCAGCAGCTCGGTGAGCTCCATGCCGGACAGGCCGGCCTCCTCGAACGACGGCACCTCGGGCAGCAGCGGCGTGCGCCGCGTCGACGCGAGGATGCGCAGCCGGCCGCTGCGGTGGTAGGGCAGGAAGTCCGACACGCTGGTGATCGCGCCGTGCAGCGTGCCGCCGAGCAGGTCGGGCAGCATCGGCGCCGAGCCCTTGTAGGGCACGGGCAGGCTCTCGACCTGGAAGTGGCGCGCGATCCGGCTCGCCATGAACTCGGGCGCGCTGGCCGCGGCCGGCACGCCGATGGCGGCATCGCCGCGGTGCGTGGCCAGCCAGCGCCCGAAGGCCGCGAGGTTCGAGGCGTTGGTGGTCGTCGGGTTGGTCGCGAGCGCCAGCTCGAAGGTGGCGACGCTGCCCACGGGCCGGAAGTCGCGCGTGGTCGAGAAGCCCGGGTTCTTCACCGTCAGCGGCACCGTCGCCACCGTGTGGGTGTTGGTCAGCATCAGCACCGAGCCGTCGGCCGGCGCGGCCTTGAGCGCGATCGCCGCGAGCTGGCCGCCGGCGCCGGGCCGGTTGTCGACCACCACCGGCTGCTGCAGCTGCAGCGCGAGCTTCTCGGCCACGATGCGCGCGGCGATGTCGGCCGGGCCGCCGGCCGCGTAGCCGACGAGGATGCGGATCGGGTTGCCTTCGGCCCGCGCGCGCAGGAAGGGCGCGGCCAGCAGGCCGGCGCCGAGGGCCAATGCCGAGCGGCGGGGCAGGGACGTGGTCATGCAGTCCTCCCCCGGTTCAGGCGGCCACCGGCGCCGCGCGCCCGATGCGCGCCAGGATCGCGCGCCGCTCGGCCACCACGCCGGCCACGCGCGCGCGCGCCGCCTCGACGATGTGGGCCGGCGCCTTGGCTGGCGCGCCGCTGTCGAACGGCGGCTGCGGGTCGTACTCGGCGAACAGCTGGATCGCGCGCGCCGTGTCGTCGTCGGTGGCCTGCGCGATCGCGCGCAGCGCGCAGTCGATGCCCGAGGTCACGCCGGCGCCGGTGATGCGGTTGCGGTCGACCACCACGCGCTGGTCGCGCGGCGTCGCGCCGACCATCGCCAGCAGTTCGTGCGAGGCCCAGTGGCAGGTGGCCTCGTAGCCCTCGAGCAGGCCGGCCACGCCCAGCAGCAGCGGGCCGGTGCAGATGCCGACCACCCAGCGCGCGCCGCGGCCCTGGCGCGCGAGGAAGTCGACCGTCTCGCGGTCCTCGAACAGCGCCGCGACGCCGGGGCCGCCGGGCACCACGAGCATGTCGAACTGCGGGCAGTCGGCCATCGCCTGCGTGGCGCGGAACTCCCAGCTGAGCTCGGTGCGGATCGGGTCGGTGTGCTTCCACACCAGCGAGAGGCTGGCGCCGGGAATGCGCACCAGCAGGTCCGCGGGCGCGACGTAGTCGGTCGCGGTGATGTCGGGAAAGACGAGCATGCCGATCTTCATGGGGAAACTCCAGGTGGGGGGATCGGCCCAGTCTAGGAAGCGAAGGGCTGGCATTCGAGACAATTGCCCCATCATTCCTGCCAGCCCTGGCGCGGCCCGCCGGCTTCGGTTCTGCTGCGTCTTTCTCCTTCGCGAAGGCAACGTCTCCATGTCGATCCTGCCCGTCTGGTTCGTGGTGTTCGAGCGCTTCCAGCTGCTCGACGTGTCGGGTCCGCTGCAGGTGTTCGCCACCGCCAACGACGAGCTGCGGCTCGCGGGCCGCGCGCCGGTCTACCGCACGCGCGTGCTGGCCGCCGAGGCGGGGCCGGTGGCGAGCTCGAGCGGGCTCGCGGTGCAGGCCGAGGCCTGGCCCGCGCGCGTGCGCCATGCCGAGGCGGGCACCAGCACCGTGGTCGCGCCCGGCGGGCCGGCCGCATGGAACCCGTCGACGCAGCTCGGCGGTGGCGGCACCGAGGCCGCCGAGGCCTGGCTGCGCCGCCATGGCGCGCGCTTCGACCGCGTCGCCTCGGTCTGCACCGGCGCCTTCGTGCTGGGCCGCGCGGGCCTGCTCGACGGCTGCCGCGCCGCCACCCACTGGGGCGCCTGCGACGCGCTGGGCGCGGCCTTTCCGCGCATCGAGGTGCAGCGCGACGCGATCTACTTTCGCGACGGCCGCCGCTGGACCTCGGCCGGCGTCACGGCCGGCATCGACATGGCGCTGGGCATGGTCGAGGCCGACCTCGGCCGCGCCCTCGCCATCGGCGTGGCGAAGAAGCTGGTGGTGTTCTACAAGCGCCCGGGCGGGCAGTCGCAGTTCAGCAGCGCGCTGCTCGCGCAGGAGGCCGAGGACCCGCGCGTCGAGTCGCTGCATGGCTGGATCGAAGAACACCTGCACGAGACGCTCGACGTGGCGCGGCTGGCCGACCGCATGGCGATGGCGCCGCGTACCTTCGCGCGCTTCTACCTGCAGCGCACCGGCGTCACGCCCGCGCACGCGGTCGAACGCATGCGGCTGGACCGCGCGACGCGGCTGCTGGAATCGTCGGGCGCGACCATCAAGGCGGTGGCGCAGCGCTGCGGCTTCGGTTCGGAGGAGATCATGCGGCGCGCGTTCCAGCGGCGCTTCGGGGTGCCGCCGCTCGATTACCGGGCGCGCTTCCGCTGAGGCCTTGTCAGCCCATCAGGTTGCGCAGCGCCGCCTCGATCGCGGCCGCCGTCGCCAGCGGCTTCTCCATCGGGAACAGGTGCGTGCCGTCGAGCATCGCGATGCGGCCCTTGGTCACCTGCTGCGTCATCGCCATGCCCACGCGCTTCATCTCGGCCGACTGGCGCCCGCCGATGAAGGCCGCCTTGCACTTGAGCGGATGGCTGCGCAGCAGCGCGCCGAGGTTGTGCGGCAGCGTGTTGTAGATGGCGGTCTCGACGTCGCGGTCGAAGCTCAGTGCGCGCGTGTCCTCGCTATCGAAGGTGCCGTGGTCGATGTAGTCGTGCAGCACCTGCTCGTCCCACTTCGCGAAGGCCTTCTTGCTGCGAAAATGCTCGAACACCGCCTCGCGGTGCTCCCAGCTGTGCGGCGCCGGCGGCTGATCGCGCCCGGCGAGATGCTCTTCATGAGCGGCGTGCGCTTCACCATGTTGAGCGTGTTGGCGCGCCAGCCGCCGAGGATCGGCGAGTCGACCAGCACCACGCCGCGCGCCAGCTCGGGATGCCGCGCGGCGCACATCAGGCTCAGGAAGCCGCCGAGCGAATGGCCGACCAGGAACACCGGGCCGCCCGCGCGTTCGGCGCGCGGCCGCGCGAAGTCGGCCAGCTGCTCGACCAGGTGCGGCCAGTTGTCGGTGACGGGATACTTCGGGTCGTGCCCGAATTTCTCGATGGCATCGACCTCGAAGCCGCGGTTGCGCAGGCTGTCGAGGACGACGCGGTAGGTGCTCGCGGGAAAGCTGTTGCCGTGCGAGAAGACGATCGGCGGCACGGGGGTCAGATGAGCTTTTCGTCGGGCGTGGAGATCTTGCGCAGCGCGCCGTGCCGCGTCGCCGGCATCTTCAGCGGATGCTCGGTGGCGCTGTCGTCCCACACCGGGTCCTCGATGCTGTCGAACACCTCGCGCAGCTTCTGGCCCCAGCTGTTGTGCACCATGCGGTAGTAGGGGTTGTCGGCGTCGATGCAGATCACGCGGTCGGTCTCGAGCTTGTTGGCCTCGTAGACCACGAGGTCCAGCGGCAGGCCGACCGAGAGGTTGGACTTCATGGTCGAGTCCATCGACACCAGCGCGCACTTGGCGGCCTCGTCGAGCGGTGTCTCGGGCGTGAGCACGCGGTCGAGCACGGGCTTGCCGTACTTCGATTCGCCGATCTGGAAGTAGGGCGTCTCGGTCGTGGCCTCGATGAAGTTGCCGGCCGCGTAGACCAGGAACAGGCGCATGCCCTCGCCCTTGACCTGGCCGCCGAAGATGAACGAGACGTTGAAGTCCAGGCCCGCGTGCTTGAGCGCCTCGGCATCGCGGTCGTAGACGTGGCGCACGGCCGAGCCGAGCACGCGCGCGGCATCGAACATGCTCTTGGCGTTCCAGATCGTGGTCGGCGTGCCGGGCTCGCCGTTCTCCTGCGTCTCGCGCAGTTCCTCGATCTGCAGGATCTCGCGCACCGACTGCGAGATGCTGAGGTTGCCCGAGGACAGCAGCACCATGACGCGGTCGCCGGGCTGTTCGTAGACGATCATCTTGCGGAAGGTGCTGATGTGGTCCACGCCCGCGTTGGTGCGCGAATCGGACAGGAACACCAGGCCGGCGTTGAGTTTGATGCCTACGCAATAAGTCATTTTTTCGTCTCGCAAGAGCAGTGCCTGCTCATGGGGCTCCGCGGTCGCGTGCATTCAGTTTCTGTAAGGCGTAGAGCGCGTCGAGGGCTTCGCGCGGGGTCATCGCGTCGGGGTCGAGCGCGGACAGCGCGGATTCTACGGCGCTGACCATGGGGGTTTCGGAGGCCGGGGGCGGTGCGAACAGGTCCACCTGTGCACGAGTTTGCGCATGCTGCGACTCGAGCGCTTCCAGCGCCTGGCGCGCATGGTTGACCACCGCGGCGGGCATGCCCGCCAGCCGCGCGACCTGGATCCCGTAGCTCTTGCTGGCCGGGCCGGGCTGCATCTCGTGCAGGAACACGATGTCGCGGCCGGCCTCGGTGGCGCTCACGTGCATGTTGACCGCGCCATGGTGCGTGGCCGGGAATTCCGTGAGCTCGAAGTAGTGGGTGGCGAACAGCGTGAAGGCCTTGGCGCGGTCGTGCAGTTGGGCCGCGATGCCCGCGGCCAGCGCCAGCCCGTCGAAGGTGCTGGTGCCGCGGCCGATCTCGTCCATCAGCACCAGCGACTGCGCGGTGGCGCCGTGCAGGATCTGCGCGGCCTCGGTCATCTCGAGCATGAAGGTCGACTGCGCGTTGGCCAGGTCGTCGGCCGCGCCGATGCGGGTGTGGATGGCGTCGATCGGCCCCAGGCGGCAGGCCGCGGCCGGCACGTGCGAGCCGATGGAGGCCAGCAGCACGATGATCGCCACCTGCCGCATGTAGGTCGACTTGCCGCCCATGTTGGGGCCGGTGATGACCTGCATGCGCTGCTGCGGGCCGAGCTGGGTGTCGTTGGCGATGAAGCCGCCCGAGGACTTCTCGGCCAGCCGAGCCTCGACCACCGGATGGCGGCCCTGCTGGATTTCGATGCACGGGTGCGAGACGAAGCTCGGCGCGCGCCAGTGCAGCGTGTGCGAGCGCTCGGCCAGCGCGCACAGCGCGTCGAGCGTGGCGAGCGCCGTGGCCAGCCGCGTGAGCGCGGGCACCGAGGCCTGCAGCGCGTCGAGCAGCTGCTCGTAGAGCCACTTCTCGCGCGCCAGCGCGCGGTCCTGCGCGCTCAGCGCCTTGTCCTCGAAGGCCTTGAGCTCGGGCGTGATGAAGCGCTCGGCGTTCTTCAGCGTCTGGCGGCGGCGGTAGTTGTCGGGCACCTTCGAGAGCGCGCTCTGCGTGACCTCGATGTAGAAGCCGTGCACCCGGTTGAACTGCACGCGCAGGTTGCTGATGCCGGTGCGCTCGCGTTCGCTGACCTCGAGCTTGAGCAGGAAGTCGTCGCAGTTCTCGCTGATCTCGCGCAGCTCGTCGAGCTCGGCGTCGTGGCCGGTGGCGATCACGCCGCCGTCGCGCACCAGCGCGGCCGGGTCGGGCTTGATCGCGCTCGCGAGCAGCTCGGCGCAGCCCGGCGGCGGCGCCAGCCGTTCGGCGATCTGCGCCAGCAGCGCCGCGGCGCCGGGCAGGGCGGGCGCGAGCTGCTCGGCCTTGGCCAGCGCCAGCCGCAGCGCCAGCAGTTCGCGCGGGCGCACCTGGCGCAGCGCGATGCGCGCCGCGATGCGTTCCACGTCGCTGGTGTTCTTGAGCTGCTCGCGCAGCGTGCGCCAGGGCGCGCCGGCGCCGCCGAGCACGGTGGCCTGCAGCGCGCCGATGGCCTCGAGCCGCGCCTGCGCATCGCCGCGCTCGCGCCGCGGCGCCAGCAGCCAGCGCTTCAGCAGGCGGCTGCCCATGCCGGTCATGCAGGTGTCGAGCAGCGAGAACAGCGTGGGCGAGTCCTCGCCGCGCAGCGTCTGCACCAGCTCGAGGTTGCGCCGCGTGGTCGGCGGCAGCTCGATCAGGTCGCCGTCGCGCTCGACCGTGAGCCGCTGCAGGTGCGACAGCGCGCGGCCCTGCGTGTGCTCGGCATAGCCCAGCAGCGCGGCGGCCGCCGCATGGGCGTTGGTCAGCGATTCGGCATTCCAGGCCGCCAGGCTCTGGCTGCCCATCTGCTCGCTGAGCTTGCGTTCGCCCAGGCCGCCGTCGAACTGCCAGGCCGGCCGCACCGACAGCGTGAAGGGCGTGGCGCTGCGCGCCGCCTTGAGCCGCTGCTCGAAGGCCGGCGTGACCTCGGCGCCGTAGAGCAGTTCGCTCGGCGCGATGCGCGCGATCCAGGCCTCGAGCGCGTCGGCCGGGCATTCGGCCAACCGCAGCTCGGCACCGGTCACGCTGAGCCAGGCCAGGCCGCAGAAATTGCGCGTGCCGGCATGCACCGCCAGCAGCGTGGCATCGGCCTTGTCGTTGAGCAGCTCGGCATCGGTCAGCGTGCCGGGCGTGACCACCCGCACCACCTTGCGCTCGACCGGGCCCTTGGAGGCGCCGACCTCGCCGACCTGCTCGCAGATCGCCACCGATTCGCCGAGCTTGATGAGCCGCCCGAGGTAGGTGTCGACCGAGTGGAAGGGCACGCCGCACATCACGACCGGCTGCCCGGCCGACTGGCCGCGCTGGGTCAGCGTGATGTCGAGCAGGCGCGCGGCCTTCTCGGCGTCGGCCCAGAAGAGTTCGTAGAAATCGCCCATCCGGTAGAAGAGCAGGGTGTCCGGATGGTCCGCTTTGAGCCGGAGGTACTGCGCCATCATGGGCGTATGACCGGCGTAATCGGGGGCGGCTGCGGCGGGGGTATCTGTCACGGAATGGGCGCGTAAGCCATTGCTGGCGTTGGAGAAAGTGCTGTCTGAGAGTTCGGGCATGGACGCATCGTCGCGGGATCCCGGCCAGGCCATGGCGCGGGGCGCCCGGTATTGTGGCCGACCCGCAAGCCGGTGGGCGGCGTGAGGCGGGATGTGGGGGAAGAGGATGCGAGCGGGCAAAAAAACACCCGCACGTGGGCGGGTGGAGTTCTTCCCTGATGGCTGTGGGCGGCTGCTCTTCTGTTTGGTGGGCGCCCCCTTTTGCGTGACAGCGAAGCGATGTTCGTGTATCGCCCGCACAACGCCTGTCAGTCTTTGCGCGGTAAGACTTGTAGGCGGGTGAAAGAAATGAGCAAAAAGTCACGCAACTAAACCCTTCGGCCGCTTGCGAGTAGCAATGTTTTAACTTTTGCGCTCCCTCTCGCGGCGGTCAGGCAGCGGAATGCGGCCCCGTGGCACCATCGGCACCCCTCAATCCAACCGCGATCCTGGAGCGCCGATGCTGATCAACTGCGTGGCTTACGAGAACGGCGCCAAGCTGGCCGACATTCCGGTCGAGAGCATCAGCGAATACATCTCGCGGCCCGGCTGCTTCGTCTGGGTGGCGCTCAGCGACGCCACGCCCGAGGAACTGGCCGTGATGCAGCTCGAGTTCGGCCTGCATCCGCTGGCCGTGGAAGACGCCCAGCACGGCCACCAGCGGCCCAAGGTCGAGGAGTACGGCAACTCGCTGTTCGTGGTGATGCACCTGGTCGAGCCCTCGGACGCCGGCGAGCAGTGCATCCATGTGGGCGAGGTCGACGTGTTCGTGGGCAGCAACTACGTGCTGTCGGTGCGCAACCGCAGCCGGCAGGGTTTCCTCGGCGTGCGCGAGCGCTGCGAACGCGAGCCCGAGCTGCTGAAGAACGGCGCCGGCTTCGTGCTCTATGCGCTGATGGACGCGGTGGTCGACCGCTACTTCCCGGTGATCGACGCGCTCGAGGACGAGCTCGAATCGATCGAGCAGCAGATCTTTGCGCAAAGCGGCGCGGCGCGCGACAAGATCAAGCAGCTCTACGAACTCAAGCGTCGCAGCATGGTGCTCAAGCGCGCCGTGGCGCCGCTGACCGAGGCGGCCGGCAAGCTGCACGGCGGGCGCGTGCCGCAGATCTGCATGGGCTCGCAGGAGTACTTCCGCGACGTGGGCGACCACCTGGGGCGCATCAACGGCTCGATCGACGCCATGCGCGACACGGTGGCCACCGCGATCCAGGTCAACCTCTCGATGGTCACGATCGAGGAGAGCGAGGTCACCAAGCGCCTCGCGGCCTGGGCCAGCATCTTTGCCGTGTGCACCGCCTTCGCGGGCGTCTGGGGCATGAACTTCGAATTCATGCCCGAGCTGAAATTCCGCTGGGGGTACCCCACGGCGCTGGCGCTGATCGCGGGCACCTGCGGCTATCTCTACTACCGGTTCCGGCGCGCGGGCTGGCTCTGAGAGCGGGCCGCTAAGGCCCAACTAATAAACATGTAGATAATCAAGTCCCTTATGAAAAGGGACTTCAGCCAGCGTTTCGGCTTCATCGTGAAGGACGTGGCCAAGCGCTACGGCGAGGCCTTCGACCGCCTCGCGCGCGAGCGCATCGGCCTGAGCAGCGCCCAGTGCCGGCTGCTCGGCGTGCTGGCCATGGAAGGCGAGGAGGCGCCGCTGTCGCAGGCCGAGCTCGCGCAGCGGCTGGAGCTCACGCCGATGGCCGTGGGCGGCCTGTGCGACCGCATGGAGGCGGCCGGCTGGATCCGCCGCGAGGCCAGCGCCACCGACCGCCGCGTGAAGCTGATCCACCTGCAGCCCAGCGCCGAGAAGGCGCTCGATGCCGCGCTCAATCTCAGCGACGGGCTCAATGCGCGCGTGATGGCGGTGCTGGCGCCCGGCGAGCGCGCCCAGCTGCTGGCGCTGCTCGGCAAGGTGCGCGGCAGCCTGCTCGAGATCACGGGCGGCAACGGCCCCGAGGGCGAGGGCAAATGACCGCCGCGCCCGGAACCGCGGTGCCGCACCGCGGGATGATCACCGTCTCGATCATGCTCGCGACCATCATGCAGGCGCTCGACACCACGATCGCCAACGTCGCGCTGCCGCACATGCAGGGCAGCCTGCAGGCCTCGCAGGACCAGATCACCTGGGTGCTGACCTCCTACATCGTGGCCTCGGCGATCGCGCTGCCGCTCACGGGCTGGCTCTGTGGTCACTGGGGCCGGCGGCGCGTGTTCATCATCTCGGTGATCGGCTTCACCATCGCCTCCGCGTTGTGCGGCCTGGCGACCTCGCTGGTGGGCATCGTCGGCGCGCGGCTGCTGCAGGGCATCTTCGGCGCGGCGCTGGTGCCACTGTCGCAGGCGGTGCTGCTGGACATCAACCCGCGCGAGAAGGTCGGCCAGGCGATGGCGATCTGGGGCGCCGGCATCATGGTCGGGCCGATCCTCGGGCCGCTGCTGGGCGGCTGGCTCACCGACAACTTCGACTGGCGCTGGGTCTTCTTCATCAACCTGCCGGTGGGCGTCTTCGCCTTCTGGGGCATCGCGCGCTACCTGCCAGAGAGCCGGCCGCAGGGCGAGAAGCTCGACATCTTCGGCTTCGTGACCCTGAGCCTCGCCATCGGCATGCTGCAGCTGTTCCTCGACCGCGGCGAGCAGCTCGACTGGTTCGACTCGTGGGAGATCCGGCTCGAGGCCGCGGCCTCGCTGGTGGCCTTCTGCTTCTTCGTGGTCCACACCTGGACCGTGCGCGGCGTCTCCTTCTTCGACCGCGACCTGCTCAAGGACCGCAACTTCGTCACCGGCCTGCTGTTCGCCTTCATCGTCGGGATGATCCTGTACGCGACCATGGCGCTGCTGCCCAACTTCCTGCAGGGGCTCATGGGCTATCCGGTGGTCTACACGGGGCAGGTCACGGCGCCGCGCGGCATCGGCACCATGATCGCGATGCTGGTGGTGGGGCGGCTGGTGCAGCGCGTGGACGTGCGCGCCATCATGGCGCTGGGCTTCGGGCTCACGGCCTTCTCGCTCTACCAGATGACGCGCATCACGCTGCAGATGGACAGCACGCTGATCATCGTCTCGGGCTTCGTGCAGGGCCTGGGCATCGGCTTCACCTTCGTGCCGCTGTCGACCGCCACCTTCGCCACGCTGGCGCCGCGGCTGCGCAACCAGGGCACGCCGATCTTCAGCCTGCTGCGCAACATCGGCAGCAGCGTGGGCATCTCGATCGTGCAGGCGCTGCTCACCGAGGGCTCGAGCGCCGCCCATGCGCAGATCGCGACCACCGTGGCGCCCGGCAATCCGGCGCTGGCCACGCTGCCTTCGATGATGTCGCCCGACAACCCGTTGGGCCTGGCCCTGCTCAACGCCGAGGTCACGCGGCAGGGCGCGCTGGTCGGCTACCTCGACGACTTCGCGATCATGATGGTGATCACGCTGGTGGCGATCCCGCTGCTGCTGCTGATCCGCAGCCCGAAGCGCGCGGCGGCCTCGGGGCCGGCGGAAGTGCCGCACTGAGCGGCACCGCGCGCGAGGCCGCTCAGTCCTCGATCGCGTCGTGCGTCGCGGCCGTGCCGCGGCGCCAGTAGCCCGAGGCCCGGATCCACTTCGGGTTGGCGCCGCGCTCGCTCACCAGGTGCGCGCGCACCGCCTTCGCCACGCCGGTCTCGCAGCCGACCCAGGCGTGGTAGTCGCCCTCGGGCAGCGCCTGCTTCTTGAGCGTCTCGAGCAGCATCGGGCTCAGGCCCGCCGACACGCCGCGGCGATGCACCCACACCAGCGTGAGCGCGGCCCGGGTCTCGAACGGGATCTCGTCCTCGGGGCCGTCGACCTCGGCCAGCACCACCACGCGCGCGCCCGCGGGCAGCTCGGCCAGCCGGCGCGAGATCGCGGGCAGCGCGGTGTCGTCGCCGATCAGCAGGTGCCAGTCGAACTCGGTCGGCACGATGAACGAGCCGCGCGGGCCGCCCACGCCGATGCGGTCGCCGGGCCTGGCGTTCTCGGCCCATTGCGTGGCGGGGCCGGCCTCGTGCAGCGCGAAGTCGATCTCGAGCGTCCTCGCGGCCGCGTCGTGGCGGCGCGGCGTGTAGTCGCGCATGGTGGGCCGGCCCTCGGGCCAGACCGGGCCTTCGGGGCCCATGGTCGGCAGGGTCAGGCGGCCGGTGGCCGGGTCGGGGAAGAACAGCTTGGCGTGGTCGTCGAAGCCAGGGCTGTGGAAGCCCTCGAGCTCGTCGCCGGTGAGCACGACGCGCAGAAGGTGCGGCGTGACGCGCTGCACGCTCTTCACCGTGAGCTGGCGAAAGCGCAGGTCGTGGCGCACGCGGCGCGGCAGGCGGTCGGGTTGGGAGGCGGTGGAGAAGTCGGTCATGTGCGGTTGACTTTCAAAGACGTTCGATCTGTTGTGCGGCGCTGTCGAGCACCGCGGCGAATTCGTGGGCTTGTTGTTCGGTGAGGGGCGTGCCCGAGAGGCGCAAGCGCATCGCGAGCTTGAGGTTCTCGATGGCGCGCGTGACCTGCGGCGGCCGGCCGCCGCGCGCGCCGGCGCCGTCGACGCCGCCGTTGAGGCGTTCCATCATCGATTCGGCGGTCTCGCGGTTGGCCGCCAGGTACTCGCGCCCGCTGTCGGTGAGGGTGTAGCGCTTGCGGCCGCCGCCCTCGGCACTGCTCTCGACGCTGAGGTGGCCCAGCTCCTCGAGCAGCGTCAGCGTGGGATAGACCACGCCGGGGCTCGGCGCATAGCTGCCGCCCAGGCGTTCCTCGATCAGCTTGATGAGCTCGTAGCCGTGCGAGGGCTTGTCGGCGATGAGCTGCAGCAGCACGAAGCGCAGGCCGCCATGGCCGAACACCCGGCCGGCGCCGAAGCCGTGGCGTCCGCCGCGGCCCCGGCCACCAGAGAGGCCGTCCTCGTGCTCGCCGCGCGGGGTGCGGTGGCAATGGTCGAAGTGGAAATGGCGCATGGGAGCCTCTCTTTCTGAATCGATATCTGTTTGTGTCTAAATTATTTTAGATATATCTAAATCGACGAGTCAAGAGGGGAGAAAGGCAAGACCGGGGCGCCGGCAGGGGCAATTTAGATAGCCTGCGCCGCAGTCCCCGGGCACCGCGAGGCGTTGTTCGCGCCGCCTTACCATCGAGGCCATGGAACGTCTTACCCGCCAGCGCGCCGCCGTGTTCTCGGCCTTCAGCGATGCCAGCCGCGTGCTCACCGCCCCCGAAATCCATGCGCATGCGCGCGAACTCGTGCCCGAGATCAGCCTGTCGACCGTCTACCGCCAGGTGTCGGCGCTGCTCGCGGACGGCGAGATCGCCAAGGTCGAGCTGCCCGGCGAGCCCGCGCGCTACGAGGTCTCGTGCCGGGAAGAGCCGCACGCGCACGGCGACCACGCCCACGAACACGAGAAGGGGCAGGGCCGCGCGGGCGACCACCACCATCACTACTTCCATTGCCTGTCGTGCGGCCAGGTGTTCCTGCTGCACGCCTGCCCGGGCCCGATGGACGACCTGGCGCCGCCGGGCTTCCAGGTCGCGAGCCACGAAGTGACCCTGCACGGCAGCTGCGCGGCCTGCGTGGCGAAGGCGGCACCGGCCGGCCGATCGCACTGAACAAGGCACCCGCGCGGGTGCTCATTCTTCTTTACAAAGTTATTGCGAATGAATTCGCAATAACTTAGACTGCTGGTTTCCATCCAACAGCGCGACGCCATGCAAGTCCTGTCCTCCCTCAAAGAAGCCAAGAAGCGGCACCGTGATTGCCAGGTGGTCACCCGGCGCGGACGCACCTACGTGATCTGCAAGTCCAACCCGCGCTTCAAGGCGCGGCAGGGCGGCGCGAAGAACAAGCGCGCCCGCTGACCGCCTGAGACCCGCGGCCCGGACGATCCGGCCGCCTCCCCGATCCGCCACGGCACCGGCCCCCGGCGCCCAGCCAATCCCCTTTTCGAACGTCACGGCATGCACCCGCATGCGCGTGAGCCTGCGCGCGTCCACCGCGGATGCATGCGGGCGTGCGCGCGCCGTTTCACCGCTTCCTCTCTTCGACCGGAACCCTCCCATGCTCAGAGCACAGGGCCTCACCAAGCAATACGGCAGCCATGTCGCGCTCGACCGCCTCGACCTCGACATCCGCGCGGGCGACATCTACTGCCTGCTCGGCGCCAACGGCGCGGGCAAGACCACCACCATCAACCTGTTCCTCCACTTCATCGCGCCCAGCGCGGGCACGGTGGAGATCAACGGCGTCGACGTCACGCGCCATCCGCTCGCGACCAAGCAGGACGTGGCGTACATCCCCGAGCACGTCACGCTCTACGGCACGCTCTCGGGCCTGGAGAACCTGCGCTTCTTCGCCGGCCTCGCGCTGGGTCGCGCGCTGCCGCGCGAACGGCTGCTCGAGCTCATGACGGCGGTGGGCCTCGACCACGCGGCGGCCGACAAGCGCGTGTCGGCCTATTCCAAGGGCATGCGCCAGAAGGTGTGGATCGCCGTGGCGCTGGCCAAGGAGGCCAAGGCGCTGCTGCTCGACGAGCCCACCTCGGGCCTCGATCCGCATGCGGCCAGCGAGTTCTCCGAGCTGCTGCGGCGCGCGGCCGACCAGGGCGTTGCCGTGCTGACCACCACGCACGACCTGTTCCATGCGCAGCAGACCGCCACGCGCGTCGGCATCATGAAGAGCGGCCGCCTCGTCGACAGCCTCGAGGGCGCGCAGCAGATCGCGCGCATCGACCTGCAGTCGCTGTACCTGCAGCACATGAGGGCCTGAGCATGTGGCGCTGGATCGCGAACCGCGAATTCACCGAACGGCTGCGCGACGGCCGCCTGCTGTGGGCCGGCGGCCTGGTGCTGGTGCTGCTGTTCACCGCGCTCGGCGTGGGCTGGGCGCACCAGCGCGAGGCGCGCGCCGAGCAGCAGGCCGCGCAGGCGCTCGACTACCGCGACTGGCTGGCGCAGGACCGGCGCCATCCGCACGACGCCGCGCACCAGGGCATGCATGCCTTCAAGCCAGAGGCGCCGCTGGCCATGGTCGACGCGGGCATCAATCCCTACATCGGCAGCACCGTGTGGCTGCAGGCGCACCGCCAGAGCGAGGTCAAGTTCAATCCCGCGCAGGACGCCACCGGCCTGCAGCGCTTCGGCAACCTCTCGGTCGGCTGGATCCTGCAGGTGCTCGGGCCGCTGCTGGTGATCGTGTTGGGCTTCAACGCCTTCGCGGGCGAGCGCGAGCAGGGCATCCTGCGCCAGACCCTGAGCCTGGGCGTCTCGCCGCTGCGCCTGCTGGCGGGCAAGGCGCTCGCGCTCGCGGCCTCGCTCGCGGTGCTGCTGGTGCCGGCCGCACTGGTCGCCGCGCTCGCGGTGGGGCTGGGCGCCGCGCCCGGCGAGCGCGCCGATGCGCTGCTGCGGCTGGCGGCCTGGAGCCTGGGCTATGCGGTCTACCTCGGCGCTTTCGTGTTCGTCGTGCTCGGCGTGTCGGCGCTGTGCGCCACCTCGCGCGCGGCCATCACCGTGCTGCTCGCGCTGTGGGTGGCGCAGGCCGTGATGGCGCCGCGCGTGCTGTCCGAGGCGGCGCGCGCGGCCTATCCGAGCCCGACCCGGCTCGAGTTCAACCAGGCGCTGCAGGCCGAGCTCAAGCAGGTCTCCGACCGCACCTGGCTGCAGGCCTTCGGCACCACCGAGCGCTGGGGCCGCGACGTGCCGCTCAGCCAGTGGGGCATCGCGCTGCGGCTCGACGACCAGGCCTCCTACCCGGTCTACGACCGCCACTACGGCCGCCTCTGGGACACCTGGGAGCGCCAGCAGCGGCTGCAGGAATGGAGCGGCCTGCTGCTGCCCCTGCTCGCGATGCGCAGCTACTCGATGGGCATGGCCGGCACCGACTTCGCGCACCACCGCAGCTTCACCACCGCGGCCGAGCTGCATCGCCGGCGGCTGCAGGACCTGATGAGCGAGGACCTGGTCGCGCATGCCGATCCGCTCGGCGACCGCCACTTCGCCTACCAGTCGGGCCCCGAGCTGTGGGCCAAGGTGCCGCCGTTCGTGCACCGGACGCCGCGCGTGGGCTGGGCCCTGCGCCACCAGCTGCGCAGCCTGGCCGTGCTGTGCGCCGGCCTGCTGCTGGCCGCGGCCTTCGCGGCCGTCGCCGTGCGCCGCCAACGCGCGCTGGCCTGAGCGCGCCTTTCAGAAAGAGCCAAGCAAGAGGAAGCCATGTCCGTCTCCATCGTCAACCCGCCCCAGGGCTTCCGGCTGCGCGCCGTCATGCGCCAGGAGCTGCGCCTGCTGCTGGCCGACCGCAGCGTCTGGGCCGTGGCCCTGCTGTTCCTGCTGCTGGTCGGCTACGCGCTCGGCAACGGCCTCGCGCAGACCGCGCAGCGCGACCGCGCGCAGGCGGCCGTGGCCCAGGCCGACCGCGACACCCGCGCGGCGCAGCGTGCGCAGCTCGAGGCCATCCTCGCGGGCCGGGCCCAGCCCACGCCGTTCGAGAACCCGGCCGATCCCTCGCGCATGGCCAGCAGCTACGGCGCGCAGCACGCGATCCTGCCGAGCGCGCCGCTCGGGCCGGTCGCGCTCGGGCGCAGCGACCTGTTCCCGAGCCAGTTCCGCGTCACGCACCAGAGCCGCGTGGCCTTCATGAACCCGAGCGACATCGAGAACCCCTGGTACTTGCTGAGCGGCCAGTTCGACCTGGCCTTCGTGCTGGTCTACCTGCTACCGCTGCTGATCTTCGTCCTCGGCTACAACCTGCTGTCGGCCGAGCGCGAGAACGGCACGCTGCGCCTGCTGCTGTCGCAACCGCTGCGCCTGCGCACGCTGCTGGCCGGCAAGCTCGCGGTGCGCGCCGCCGCGCTGCTGGTGCCCGCGGTGCTGCTGCCCGTGGGCGTGCTGCTGCTGGCGCGGCAGGCGGGCTTCGCACCTTCCGCGCCGGGCGCGGGCGCCGTCACCTTCTGGTGGGCGCTGCTGGTGGGCGCCTATGCGCTGTTCTGGTTCGCGCTGGTGGTGGCGGTCAATGCCTTCGGCGCGCCCTCGGCCACCAATGCCATGGTGCTGATGATCGCGTGGGTGCTGCTGGTGCTGGTGGCGCCGGTGCTGCTCAACCTCGCGGTCACGCAGGCCAGCCCCGCGCCCTCGCGCACCGAGCTCGCGACCCAGACGCGCACGCTCACGGCCGCGGCGATGAAGCGCCATGCCGAGCTGCTGAGCACCGACTACAAGCACGTCGGCCAGGGCGCGCTGCTGCTGCCGCGCGACGGCAAGATCGAGATCAGCGCGCGCGGCCTCGCCAACTACCGCATCGAGCGCGAGATCGACGAGGCGATCGCACCCGAGCTCGAGCGCTTCGAGCGCCAGCACGTGGGCCAGCAGCGGCTGCTCGAGCGCTTCGGCGCGCTGTCGCCCGCGGCCGTGGCCTACGAGGGCATGACCGGGCTGGCCGGCACCGGCGCGCGGCGCCATGCGCAGTTCGTCGCGCAGACGGTGGGCTTTCATCTCGCGTGGAAGCACTTCTTCTTTCCGCGCATCGAGGAACGCAGCGCGCTGATGCCGGCCGACTTCGACCGCATCCCCCGCTTTGCATGGCGCGAGGAATCGCCGCGCGAGCTGCGCGACCGTGCGCTGGCGGCCGTGCTGCAACTGCTGCTGCCGAGCCTGCTGCTGTTCGGCCTCGCGGGCTGGCGGCTGCGCCGCTTCTCGGTGGCCTGAGCACGCACGCCAAAGAACGATCAATCTCCGGAGGGAATTTCAGATGAAACACACGATGTCGGGCGTGGCCGCGGCCATCGCCGCGCTGTCCATGGCGGGCGCGCAGGCACAGGAACAACCGACGCAACAAGCGCAACAGGCGCAACAGGCGCAACAGGCATTGGGCGCGATCACGGTCGAGGGCAACCGCGACGCCGAGGGCCTGCACCTCGAGGGCAGCAGCGGCAGCGCCTCGCGCCTGGGCCTCACGGTGCGCGAGACGCCGGCTTCGGTCGAGGTGCTGTCGCAGGACCTGATCCAGCAGCGCGGCGCGCGCACCTTCAGCGAGGCGCTGCGCGGCGTCACCGGCCTCGCGGGCGGCGGGCCGCCGTCCTCGCCGACCACGCTGTCGACGCGCGGCTTCACCAGCCTGCTCTATCTCTACGACGGCGTGCGCACCTCGGGCGCGGGCGTCACCAACCGCGTGCAGGACACCTGGAACTACGACCGCATCGAGGTGCTCAAGGGCCCGGCCTCGGTGCTCGACGGCGAGGGCGCGATCGGCGGCGTCGTCAACTTCGTGACCAAGCGGCCCGACCGCAACAACCCGAACCGCGAGCTGTCGGTCGGCTACGGCAGCTTCGGCGCCACGCGGTTGGGCGTGGGCTTCGGCGGGCCGGTGGGAGAGTCGGGCGCCTACCGCCTCGACTACAGCCACAACGACAGCCGCGCCGGCAACGTGCCGGGCAGCGGCGAGCGCATGGACCACTTCACCAGCGGCCTGGCCTTCGACCTCGGCGGCTCGGTCAAGCTCGACCTGAGCTTCGACTACCTGAAGGACGACAACAAGGCCTACTGGGGTACGCCGCTGGTGCCGGCCTGGTTCGCGACCGAGCCCACGGGCGTGGTGCGCACGCCCGACGGCCGCGTGATCGACCGGCGCATCGCGCGCATCAACTACAACGTGCTCGACAACGAGAACACCTCCGAGACCTACTGGCTCAGCGCGCGCCTGAGCGGCCGCCTCGGCGACAACTGGTCGTGGCGCAACACGGTGGCGGCCAACAAGTCGCAGCGCCTGTTCCGCAACTCCGAGAGCGCCGTATTCGTCGCGCCCGCGAGCATCGCGCGCGACCAGACCCGGATCACGCACGAC
This sequence comes from Variovorax sp. GW821-FHT10D07, assembly GCF_059415325.1. Classification (NCBI taxonomy): domain Bacteria; kingdom Pseudomonadati; phylum Pseudomonadota; class Betaproteobacteria; order Burkholderiales; family Comamonadaceae; genus Variovorax; species Variovorax sp. GW821-FHT10D07. The sequence goes on from NZ_JBWKMZ010000005.1 coordinate 93,015, forward strand.
CAGGACTTCTGGCTCGAGCGCTTCGACGCCACCCACCATGGCACCTTCGGCGGCATGGACAACCGCTTCGTGGTCGGCGGCGAACTCAGCGGCACCCGCTTCGACAGCCAGCGCCGCTTCTCCGACGGCCAGGCCTCGACCGCCGCCGCATTGCGCGTGCCGGCGCTCGCGCCCTTCACCGGCTTCTACAGCGACGATCCGCGCCTGAGCGCCACCGGCGCGGGCAACCGCACCGACACCACCTCGCGCGTCGACGTGAGTTCGGTGTTCGTCGAGGATGCGCTCAAGCCGCTGCCTGGCCTCACGCTGGTGGGCGGCTGGCGCCACGACCGCACCAAGGTGCAGCGCGGCATCGCCGACCTCAACACCGGCGGCTACAGCCGCTTCGACACCAGCTACCGCACCGACTCGGGCCGGCTCGGCGCGGTCTACGACCTGTCACCACAATCCAGCGTCTACGCGCAGTACACCAACGCCACCGTGCCCGTGGGCTCGTTCTTCCTGCTGTCGCAGTCGAATGCCAACTTCCCGATGTCGCGCGGCAAGCAGGCCGAGATCGGCTTCAAGCACAGCCTGCCCGAGGCGCGGCTCGAGTGGACCGCCGCGCTCTACAAGATTGAGCTCGACAACGTGCTCTCGCGCGATCCCAACAAGCCCGGCGACACCGTCAACAACGGCCGCCAGTCCTCGCGCGGCGTCGAGCTCTCGGCCGTATGGCGGCCCACGCGCCAGCTCACGCTGGCGGGCAATCTCGCGGCGCTCGATGCGCGCTTCGACACGCTGGTGGAGGCCGGCGGCGTCTCGCGCGTGGGCAACACCCCGCCCAACGTGCCGCGCCACGTGGCCAACCTGTTCGCCACCTGGCGGCCCGACAACTCGAACTTCGAGTGGTTCCTCTCGCTCAACCATGCCGGCCACGTCTTCACCGACACCGCGAACCAGATCCGCATCGAGGGCTACACCACCGTCGACGCGGCCGTCAGCTACCGCCTGAAGCCTGCCCTGCTGACCTTCCGCGTGCGCAACCTCACCGACCGGCTCTACGCCACCTGGGGCGGACGCGCGGTGAGCCAGGTGCTGCTGGCGCCGGGACGCAGTTTCGAGGTGTCGGCGCGCTTCGACTTCTAGCCCGCGCCCAGGCCCGCGAAGCCGCCCGGCATCTGGCCGATCGCGGTGCGCAGGGCGTCGGCCTGGCGCCGCGACTGCATCAGCGCCAGCCCGTTGGCGCCGAGCGCTCGCCGCCGCGCATCGTCGCGCAGCAGCTCGACGCAGGTGGGCACGATGCCGTCGTACGAGGTGAAGGCCACGGCGCCCGCGTACGCGCGTTCCGCCTCGGGATCGTCGCCGGTCTCCGACACCACGCAGCAGCCATTGGCCAGCAGGTAGGACACGCGCACCACCTCGAACAGCCGGCCCTCGTAGTGGTGCAGGTTCAGCACGATGCGGCTGCGCGCGATGTAGTCGTCGCGCGCGGCGCCGTAGACGCCGAACAGCGCGACCACGCGCAGCCCGGCGTCCTCGAGGGCCCGCAGTGCGTCGCGCCGCCGGGCGTTGACCGAGCCGTAGAACAGCACGTCGATGTCCTGCGTCTCGCGCGGCACGATGCGCCGCAACGCATCGGCATGGCCCACCTCGCACAGCGTGGCCGCGATGCCCATCGAACGCAGCAGCGCCACGTTGCGCGCGCTGTAGTCCCACACCGGGCGGCGGCGCAGCAGGTCGAGGTAGCGCTCGGACCACCAGGGCGAGCCGGGCGACAGCTGCTCGAGGTTGAACAGGATCGCGCGGCGTGGCGGGCGGTCGGCGATCGCGGGCAGCAGGTTGGCGCCGAGCACGATCGTCTCGCCCTCGGGGCGGCGGTGCACGATCGGCGCGGCCACGCCGAGTTCGCGCAGGCCTTCGCTCAGCGCGAGCGCGAACTCCTCGAAGGCACCGCTGTGGGCATAGCCGGGCGGCGTGACGATCCAGATGCTGGCAGGGGGCACGCGGCGTGCTCCTTGGCGGAAAGGAGACCGATGATAGTCAGCGGTCCCCGCGGAAGCGTCCCTCGATCGACGCGCCGGCCACGAGGCGCAGTTCGCCGCGGTGCGCGTTCGCGATGGCACGCAACAGTGCCTGGCGGTGCGCGCGGGCCAGATGCTGGCCCGGCGTTTCGATGGCGTCCCGTGCTGGCGCATCGCCCGCATGCACGGCGATGCGGAAGCGCGCGCCGTCGATCTCGCTGACCACGATGCAACGGGACTTCGCCCGCGGCGCGAGCTCCTCGAGCGCGAGCCGCACGAACTGCGCGATGCGTGCCGGATCGCCGAAGCCCTCGCCATGGCCGAGCCGGTCGTGCTCGATCGCGATCGCCTCGTGCGAGGAGCGCCGCGCCTCGATCGCCTCGCCGACCACCTGATGCAGCGGGAAGCGCTTCGCGACCGTGGCGATGGGCCGCCCGGCCGCGAGCCGGCAGAAGTCCGCGAGCTCCTCGGCCTGCTCGTGGGCGCGCACGGCCGCGCTGTCGATGTGCTCGAGCACCGCGTCGGCCTCGTTCAGGTCGCCGCGCCGCGCCAGCAGGTCCACGCCGAGGCGGATCGCGGACAGCGAGTTGCGCACGCCGTGCATGGCGGCGTCCATGAGGCTGTCCATCGATGGGGCCGACGGTCGGCCGCCGGGGCCCAGGGTGGTGGCGCTCCAGGTGGACAGCGCCCAGTTCACGGCGGAGGAGCGCCGGCTGCCGGTGGAGGCCGCGGGGACAGCAGGCGGGGAAGCGGGCGGAGCACGGGGCGATGGCGGCTGCGCATCGCCGTTCGGAAGAAGGTCGGGCATGTCGTCACGCAAGGGCGCCGTCGGGAGGAATCCGGGCGGCCGACTTGGCGCGCTCGCGATGTCGGCGCGCATGCGGCGGGCGATCCGACCCGAGAATGATGCGCTGCCGCATGACGGCCCGCTGTCGGGCGAAGCGGCAGCGCGTGTAGGCGGATGCCGACGTTCAGGGCCTGCGCGCGGCCGTGCGCACCGTGCCGGGATCGGGCGCGTCGTGCTGGTCGGCATCGGTCAGCGTGCGCAGGAAGGCCGCCACATCGCGGATCTCGGCCTCGCTGAGCGCCGGCTTGCCGCCGGGCTTCTGGCCGAAGGGCGGGTCGGTGTTGACGTTGGCGTGGTACTGCGCGGGCAGGTCGTCGTACGGGTGCACCTTGCCGTCCTTGCCGCGCCCATACCAGCGCTGCGGCGCCGTGTCGCGCTGCGCATAGAAGCGGATCACTTCCTCGAGCGAATGGAACACGCCGTTGTGGAAGAAGCTCTGGCGCACCGCCACGTTGCGCAACGAGGGCGTGCGGAACAGGCCGCAGTACTCGGGATGGTCCTTCATGTCGGTACGGATCGGGCCGCACACGCCCATGTCGTGATAGTCGGGGTCGGCATTGGCCGCGAGCTTGCGGTTGCGCGGCACGCCCAGCGCGATCTGGCCGAAGTCGCTGAACAGCGGGAAGGCGCCGTCGGGCGTGCGCTCGCTGATGTGGCAGGAAGCGCAGTTGCCCTTGTCCTCGGCGTTGAAGAGGGCGAGGCCGCGCATCTCGGCGGGGCTGAGCGCCGCCTTGCCGCGCAGCGCGGCGTCGTACTTGCTGCTGAACGGGTAGAAGTCCGTCGGCGACTGCTGGAACGCTTCGAGCGCTAGTCCGGCTGCGCGAAACGCCATCTTCGGATCCGCGAACACCTCGTCGCCGAAGGCGGCGCGCATGTCACCCGCATAGGCCGTGCGTTCGAGCTTGCGCACCACGTCCTCGACCGAGGCGTTGGCCATCTCGGCCGGCGACAGCAGCGGCAGTGCCGCCTGCTCGTGGGCCGAGCCCGCGCGGCCGTCCCACATGCGCCCGCCGGTGGGACCGGCATCGACGCTGTCGTCGCCGTCGTTGTCGTGGTGGTGTTCGGTGAAGGCGGTCAGCGTCTGCAGGTAGCGCAGCGAAGGCACCGCGCGCGGGCCCTCGGTGCGGCCATCGGGGCCGGCCAGTTGCACCGACAGGGCATTCGGCGGTCCCCAGGCGTGCTTCGGGTCGTGGCAGCTCGCGCACGAGGCCTTGCCCGAAGCCGAGAGGCTGCCGTCGAAGAAGATGCGTCGGCCCAGTTCGCCGAGCTGCGCCGGCGTGGGCTGCTTGCGGCCCGGCAGCACGGCATAGGGCGCGTCGAGGTAGGCCGGGTGCGCGGGCTCGGTGGAGACCGTGGGCACCGGCGCGACTTCGGCGGGCGTTGGTGCTGGTGTCGGTGCGCTCGTGGTGGGCGCGCGCTCGCAGCCGCCGAGCAGCGCGACGAGCAGGGCGGCCGCGGCCAGCAGGGCCGCACGGCGAGGAAGACGAGACATCGGGAACACGTGGAACGGGGCAGGAGGCGCGTGCAGGGCAGGGCCGCAGGCGAGGCTAGAAGTGACGCATGTCAGAACCATGACATGCCGGCCGGAGATTTCTTAGCCCTGAATTAGGAAGGCAATTGAAAGCTTTCGCTGCAACGTCGCTGTCATCTGCCCCCGGGAGCATCGCCCGGCCGGGCTTCCGCCCTGGTTCATCCACACCTCATAACAGCACACATGATGACCGCCTCCACTCGCAGCAGCGGTGCGCTCGCCTCGGCGCGCACCTTCGTCAGCCACTTCAAACCCTGGCCCACGGCCATCGCGGCGGCGGCGCTGGTCGTCGCCTGCGGCGGCGGTTCGGACGGCGGCGGCTTCTTCCCCTTCCTCGGTGGCGCCACCACCGCGGGCGTGGTCACGGGCAGCTACTACCGCAATGCCAAGGTCTGCATCGACGCCAACAACAACGGCCGTTGCGATGCCGGCGAAGCCAGCACCGCCACCGATGCCAACGGTGCCTTCACGCTCGCGGGCCAGGGCGCCGTGGTGGCCGAGATCGGCACCGGCAGCAAGCGCTTCGATCCCGACACCGGCGTCGAGAGCGCCGTGACCCGGGCGCTGGTGTTCCGCGCACCGGCCGGCGCGAACGGCGTGGTCAATGCGATCAGCACCGAGCTCGCCGCGCTGATGGATGCCAACGGCGGCAACCTCGCCGCCGCACGCACCGCGCTCGCTACCCGCCTGGGCGTGAGCGAAAGCCAGCTGCTGACCGACCACAACAAGGTCGGAGATGCCAAGGTCAAGACCGCGCTGCAGACCGAGATCGACCAGTCGATCGAACGCATCGCCGAAGCCGTGGCCGAGGCCGGCAGCGGCGGCGACATCGTCGCGGCACTGCGCAACCGCTTCGCGCTCGACGACATCACCAACGTGGTCGTGATCTATGCCGAGAACCGCGGCTTCGACAACCTCTATGGCCTGTACCCGGGCGCCAACGGCATTCCGGGCGTGAACCCGACGTCGTCGACCAGCACGGCCGAGCCGCAGAAGGACTTCGATGGCGCGACGCTGCCGAACCTGCCGCCGGTGTGGACTGGCGTGACAGCGAGCGGGCAGACCACGGTGATCGAGCAGGGGAAGACCGTGGGCATGCCGAACCGCATGTTCCAGATCGACGACCCGAAGGGCTTCTACAACACCGGCACGGTGGTGTCGCAGAGCATCATCACGCGCGACCTGGTGCATCGCTTCTACAACAACCAGATGCAGATCAATGGCGGCAAGAACGACAAGTTCAGCGCCTATTCGGACGCCGGTGGCCTCAGCATGGGTTACTACGACGGCAGCAAGATGCAGCTCTGGCAGGTGGCGAAACAGTACACGCTGGCCGACAACTTCTTCATGGGCGCGTTCGGCGGCTCGTTCCTGAACCACCAATACCTGGTGTGCGCCTGCGCTCCGCTGTATCCGAATGCCGACGCCGACAGCTCGCCGGCCAAGGCCACCATCTCGGCCATCGATACCGATGCCAACGGCAATTTCGTGCGCCTCACCCCGGCCGACAACGCGCCGAGTTCGGTGCTCGTCGGTGCGCCCACCTACAAGAACGACAACACGCTGACGCCGAAGGATGCCGCCGGCAACTTCTACGCGGTCAACACCATGCAGCCGCCGTACCAGCCGAGCAACAACGCACCGGCGGCGAACGACGCGACCCATCACTACGCCGACACCACCAAGTCCAACACCCTCCCGCCGCAGACCCAGGCCACCATCGGCGACCTGCTCACCGCCAAGGGCCTGAGCTGGGCCTGGTACGGCGGCGCATGGAACAGCACCACCGCCATCGCCGAGGGCGACCGCAAGTTCCCGGCAGCCGTGCCGCCGGCCGCGCAGACGCCGAACTTCCAGTTCCACCACCAGCCCTTCAACTACTACGCCGCCTTCGACCCGGTGCAGCATCCCGATGCTCGCGCCGCCCACCTCAAGGACTTCGACGCCGACTTCCTGAAGGACGCCGCCAACGGCACGCTGCCGGCCGTGAGCTTCTACAAGCCGCAGGGCAACCTGAACCAGCACGCCGGCTATGCGAGCGTGGCCGACGGCGACGCCCACATCGCCGACGTGATCGCCAAGCTCAAGGCCAGCCCGCAGTGGAAGCACATGCTGGTGGTCGTGACCTACGACGAGAACGGCGGCTTCTACGACCATGCGCGCGTGCCCAAGGCCGACCGCTGGGGCCCGGGCACCCGCATCCCCGCGCTCATCGTGTCGGACTTCGCGAAGAAGGGCTTCGTCGACAAGACGCAGTACGACACCGCCTCGACCCTGCGCTTCATCACGCACCGCTGGTCGCTGCCGGTGCTGCCGGGGCTGGTCGAGCGCGACAAGGCGCTGGTGAAGAACGGCCTGCCGGCAATGGGCGACCTGACGAGCGCGCTGGACTTCAAGCAGAAGTCCTGAGTGCAACGGCACGGCGCTTCTAGGCGCCGGGCTGCTCGAGCACGCTCTCGAGGAAGCGCTGCGCCGCCGAGGTCTGCGCGCCCGGCGGCAGCGCGAGCGCGATGCCGATCACGACCTGCGCGCCCGCGCCCGAGAGCGGCTTGAACACGACGTTGCGCGCCACGTGGCGCGTGGCGACCGAGGGCACCAGCGCCACGCCCAGGCCGCTCTCGACCAGGCTGATCAGCGTCTGCACCTGCACCGCTTCCTGCTGCACATTGGGGATGAAGCCCGCCTGCTGGCAGGCCAGCAACGCCGCCGCATGCAGGCCCGGTACCTCCATCGCGCCGTACATCACGAAGGGCTCGTCGGCCAGGTCGGCCAGCGCCAGGCGACGCCGCCGCGCGAGCGGATGGTCGGCCGCGATCGCGGCCACGAACACGTCGCGCTCGGCCGGGAAGATGCGCGCATGGCAGGCGCGCCCGATCGGGAAGCGCACCAGGCCCACGTCGACATCGCCGGCCTCGACCATCTCGACGATGCGCGCGGTGGTCGATTCGCCGAGCTGCAGCTGCACGCCCGGATAGCGCGCGCGAAAGCGCGGCAGCACGCGCGGCATCAGCGCATAGGTGGCCGAGCCCACGAAGCCCACGCGCAGGATGCCGGCCTCGCCGCGCGACGCGGCCTGCGCCGCGCGCGCGAACTGCTCGGCATGGAAGACCGCGCGCCGCGCCTCCTCGAGCGCCGCCGCGCCCGCGGGCGTGAGCTCGGTGCCGCGCCGGTTGCGCACGAACAGCGGCACGCCCACCTGCTCCTCGAGCCGGCGTATCGAGGCCGACAGCGGCGGCTGCGCCATGTGCAGCCGCTCGGCCGCGCGGTGGAAGTTGAGGGTCTCGGCAAGGGCCACGAAGTGGCGCAGCTGGCGGGTGTCCATGATCTGTAAACGGTATCACAGAGCAGGTAATTGATATTGGACGGCATCCAGTCCCCTTCGCAGAATCGGCGCAGGAGACAAACAGACGATGCTTCCCCTGCAGGGCGTGAAGGTGCTCGACCTCTCGAGCGTGGTGTTCGGACCCTTGGCCAGCCAGACGCTGGCCGACTACGGCGCCGAGGTGATCAAGGTCGAGCCGCCCGAAGGCGATTCCACGCGCCACACCGGCCCCGCGGCCGAGCCCGGCATGGCGGCCGTGTTCCTGGGCAGCAACCGCAGCAAGAAGAGCGTGGCGCTCGACCTCAAGCAGAGTGCCGCGCGCGAGGCGCTGATGGCGCTGGTGGCGCAGGCCGACGTGTTCATGCACAGCATGCGGCCGCAGAAGCTCGGTGGCCTCGGCATCGATCCACAGACGCTCATCGAGCGCTTCCCGCGCCTGGTCTACGCGGGCCTGCACGGCTTCTCGCAGCACGGCCCCTACGCGGGCCGGCCGGCCTACGACGACGTGATCCAGGGCATGTCGGGCCTGGCCTCGCTGATGCAGATGCAGTCGGGCGAGGCGCGCTACCTGCCCACCATCGCGGCCGACAAGACCTGCGCGCTGGTCGCGGCCCAGGCCATCCTGGCCGCGCTGTTCCGGCGCGAGCGCACGGGGCAGGGCGGCTTCGTCGAGATCCCGATGTTCGAGACCATGGTGTCCTTCAACCTCGTGGAGCACCTCTACGGCAACCACTTCGAACCGCCGCTGGCCGAGGCCGGCTATCCGCGCGTGCTCACGCCCTGGCGCCGCCCGTGGCGCACCGCCGACGGCCACATCTGCATGATGCCGTACACCTCGCTGCACTGGCGCCGCTTCTTCGCCGAGGTGGGCGAGCCCGCGCTGGCCGACGATCCGCGCTTCGCCGATATCGCCGCGCGCACGCAGCACATCGGCGAACTGCTCGCGCTGGCCGGCGGCTTCGTCGCGCGCGGCAGCACCGCGCACTGGCTCGCCACCTGCGAGCGGCTCGAGATCCCGGCCGCGCCGGTCAGCCGCCTCGAGGACCTGCCGCGCGACCCGCACCTGGCGGCCACCGGCTTCTTCGCCGAACTCGACGACCCGCGCATGGGCCGGCTGCGCTTTCCGGGCGTGCCGGTGCGCTTCGACGGCGAGCGCGCACCCGTGCGCATGCCGCCGCGCCTGGGCGAGCACACGCGCGAGAGCCTCGTGGCGGCCGGCGTGCCGGGCGCGCATGTCGATGCGCTGATCGCCGACGGCGCCGCGATCGTCCCTTCCGCCTGAACAACGCAGCGAGAACCGCATGAACGACAAGACCGACACCTTGCCCCGCCTCACCGCCGAGGACGCCGCGCTGCCGCGCCTCGGCCAGGGCTTCGTCTGGCAGGACCTGGCGCTGGGCCAGCGTCTGCGCACCTTCCGCCGCACCATCACCGAGGCCGACCTCGTCGCCTTCATCGGCGTGACCGGCATGGTCGAGGCGATCTTCATCGACGCCGACTACGAGGCCGGCGCGATCGCCGGCCGCCCGGTGCCGGCCGCGCTGACTTACACGCTGATCGAGGGCTTCATCCTGCAGACCATGATCCAGGGCACCGGCCTCGCGATGCTCGAGCTGGTGCAGAAGATCCATGCGCCGGTGCGCGTGGGCGACCGCATCGAGGCGGTGGTCGAGGTCACCGGCATCCGTCCGACCTCGAAGGGCGGCCGCGCCATCGTCGATTCGCGCATCACCGTCTTCAACCAGCACGGCCAGTGCGTCATGCACTACGACGCGCGCCGGCTGCTCGCGGGCCGCGACCCGTCCTGAGCCCTGGCGGGGCGAGCGCTCGCAGAGCGCGATCCCGCCGCACCACCCGTTCCCAGTTCCAACGACAAATCGGAGACAAGCCCATGCATTCCAGAACCCCTGGCGCCGCGCGCCCGCCCCAGCGGCGATCGCTGCTGCTCGCCACCGCGGCCGCCATCCTCGTCGCGTCGGCGGCTCCCGCCTTCGCGCAGGGCGGCAGCTACCCGAGCAAGCCGATCACCATGGTCGTGCCCTTCCCGCCGGGCGGCCCCACCGACCTGGTGGCGCGCGTGCTCGCGCAGAAGCTCTCGGAGCAGCTGGGCCAGAACGTGCTGGTCGACAACCGCGGCGGCGCCAACGGCAACATCGGCGCGCAGCTGGTGGCGAAGGCGCCGGCCGACGGCTACACGCTGCTCTACAACACCTCCTCGATCACGCTGAGCCCCGCGCTCTACAAGAGCGTGTCGTACGACGTGCAGAAGGACTTCGCGCCCGTCGCGCTGGTGGCCGTGGTGCCGCTCGCGCTGGTCACCCATCCCTCGGTGCCGGCCAGCAACGTCAAGGAATTCGTGGCCTACGCCAAGGCGCATCCCGGCAAGCTCTCGTACGGCTCGGCGGGCAACGGCAACGTCACGCACCTGGGTGCCTTCCAGTTCGTGCAGGCCAACGGAATCGATGCCGCGCACGTGCCTTACAAGGGCAGCGCGCCGGCCGACGTCGACCTGGTCGGCGGCCAGATCCAGTTCATGACCGACACCGTCAACTCGGTGATGGCCTTCGTGCGCGACAAGCGCATGAAGATGCTCGCCGTGACCACGGCCAAGCGCATGTCGCTGTTCCCCGATGTGCCCACGCTGGCCGAGTCGGGCATGCCGGGCTTCGAGGTCGGCGCCTGGCAGGGCGTGATGGTGCCCGCCGGCACGCCCGCGCCGGTGGTCGAGCGGCTCAATGCCGAGATCGTCAAGGCGCTGAAGGCGAGCGACGTGCGCGAACGGCTCGCGCTGCAGGGCGCCGAGCCACTGGGCTCGACCCCCGCCGAGTACGGCGCCTACGTGCGCAAGGAGCTCGCGCGCTGGGCCGGCGTGGTCAAGGCCACGGGCGTGACGCTCGATTGACCGGAGACGCACCATGAGCACCACACCACGCAAGACCCGCACCGCGCGCCGCCGCGCCTTCGGCATCGCACCCGCGCTGCTGCTCGGCTGGGGCCTGCTGGGCAGCGCCGCCCCGGCCGCCGCGCAGGACTTTCCGTCGAAGCCGATCAAGTTCGTCGTGCCCTTCCCGCCGGGCAGCGGCACCGACACCTCGGCGCGCTACTTCGCGCGCAAGCTCAACGAACTCACGGGCCAGCCCGTGGTGGTCGAGAACAAGCCCGGCGCCAACGGCTTCATCGCCGTGAAGGCCGTGCTCGCTGCACCGGCCGACGGCTACACCGTGTTCGTCGGCAGCAACTCCACGCTCGCGGTCAACGTCGCGCTGTTCAGGCAGTTGCCCTACGACCCCGTTGCCGACCTCGCGCCGCTCACGATGATGATGCGTTCGCCCGCGCTGGTCGTGGTGCCCGGCAACTCCGAATACAAGACGCTGCCGGCGCTGATCGCGGGCGCCAAGGCCAAGCCCGGCGTGCTCAACTACGGCGCGGGTTCGGCCGGCTACCAGCTGATGTCGGAACTCTTCAACGACGCGGCCAGGGTACAGACCGCGCACGTGCCGTTCAAGGGCGCGGCCGAGGCCGTGATCGCGGTGGTCTCGGGCACGGTGAACTTCGCCTTCGCCGAGATCACCAGCGTGCAGGAGCTCGCGCGCTCGGGCAAGGTGCATGCGCTGGCCGTGGCCTCCGACCGGCGCGTGCCCGCGCTGCCCGAGGTGCCCACGGCGGCCGAGGCCGGCCTGCCGGGCTTCACGGCCTACACCTGGGTGGCAGGCATGGTGTCGGCGAAGACACCGAAGGCCGAGACCGAGAAGCTCGCAGCACTGCTCACGAAGATCGAGAAGATGCCCGAGACGCGCGAGTTCTACGAGCGCATCGGTGCCGAGGTGATGCAGGGCGGCCCCGAGGAGATGCGCAACTTCCAGAACGCCGAGATCCAGCTCTGGAAGCGCATCGCGGTGACGGCCCGTGTCGAGCAGCAGTGAGATGAAGAAGCCAGTTGCCGATGCGCCCGTGCCCGGCGCGCTCTCGCACATCCGCGTGCTCGATCTCTCGCGCGTGCTGGCCGGCCCCTGGGCGAGCCAGACGCTGGGCGACCTGGGCGCCGAGGTCATCAAGGTCGAGCGTCCCGGCCGTGGCGACGACACCCGCCTGTGGGGCCCGCCCTTCCTCAAGGACCGCGAGGGCGCCGACACGCGCGACTCGGCGTACTACCTGTGCGCCAACCGCAACAAGAAGTCGGTGGCCATCGACTTCACCACCGCCGCCGGCCAGGCGCTGGTGCGCGATCTCGCCAAACGCTGCGACGTGCTGATCGAGAACTTCAAGGTCGGCAGCCTCGCGCAGTACGGCCTCGACCATGCCTCGCTGCTCGCGCTCAATCCGCGGCTGGTGTATTGCTCGATCACCGGCTTCGGCCAGACCGGCCCCTATGCCGAGCGCGCCGGCTACGACTTCCTGATGCAGGGCATGGGCGGCCTCATGAGCATCACCGGCCGCGCCGACGGCGAGGAGGGCGCCGGCCCGGTCAAGGTGGGCGTGGCGCTGACCGACATCCTCACCGGCCTCTATGCGAGCACCGCCATCCTGGCCGCGCTGCAGTCGCGCGACCTCAGCGGCGTGGGTCAGCACATCGACCTCGCGCTGCTCGACGTGCAGGTGGCCTGCCTCGCCAACCAGGGCATGAACCACCTTTACGGCGGCCAGCCGAAGCGCATGGGCAACGCGCATCCCAACACCGTGCCCTACCAGGACTTCCCCACGGCCGACGGCCACATGATCCTGGCCATCGGCAACGACGGCCAGTTCGCGAGCTTCTGCCGCGCCGTGGGCCAGGCCGAATGGGCGAGCGATGCGCGCTTCGCCACCAATGCCGACCGCATCGCGAACCGCATCGCGCTGATCGCGCTGATGCGCGAGATCACGGCCACGCGCGGCACCGCCGAATGGGTGGCGCTGTTCGAGCGCGTGGGCGTACCCTGCGGTCCCATCAACACCATCGCCGACGTGTTCGAGGACCCGCAGGTGAAGGCGCGCGGCACGCAGATCCGCATGGCGCATCCGGTGGCGGGCGAGATCCCGCTGGTGGCCAGTCCGTTGCGGCTGTCGCAGACCCCCGTGCAGTACCGGCGCGCGCCGCCCACGCTCGGGCAGGACACGCGCGAAGTGCTGGGCGATCTGATGGGCCTGTCGGCGCAGCAGATCGGCGACTTGACGAACCAAGGAGTGATTGCATGAGTGGAGCCCTGAGCTCGCTGTCGATGACGGCGATTCCGCCCGAGGACGAGGCGCTGCGCGCGCCCGTGCGGGCCTTCCTGGCCGATGCGTTGAAGGACGTGCCGGCCCCCGTGCGCGCGCGTTCCTGGTCGGGCCACGACGGCGCCTTCAGCCGCGCGCTCGGCGCCAGGGGCTGGCTCGGCATCACCTTGCCGACCGAGTATGGCGGTGGCGGCCGCAGCGCCTTCGCGCGCTACGTGCTGGTGGAGGAGTTCCTCAACTTCGGCGCGCCCGTCGGCTCGCACTGGATCGCCGACCGCCAGAGCGGCCCGCTGATCCTCAAGTACGGCACCGAGGCGCAGAAGCGCTTCCACCTGCCGCGCATCTGCCGCGGCGAATCCTTCTTCTGCATCGGCATGAGCGAGCCCAACGCCGGCTCCGACCTCGCGAGCGTTCGCACGCGCGCCGTGAAGGGCGCCGACGGCTGGACGCTCAACGGCCAGAAGATCTGGACCACCAATGCGCATCACTGCCAGTACATGATCGCGCTGGTGCGCACCTCGGGCGAGCCCGAGGACCGGCACAAGGGGCTGTCGCAGCTCATCGTCGACCTCTCGCTGCCCGGCGTCACCGTGCGGCCGATCGAGGACCTCTCGGGCGACTCGCATTTCTGCGAGGTCTTCTTCGACAACGTGCAACTGCCCGCCGATGCGCTCATCGGCGCGGAGGGCCACGGCTGGGAGCAGGTCACGGCCGAGCTGGCCTTCGAGCGCAGCGGCCCCGAGCGCCTGTTCTCGAGCATCGTGCTGTTCGACGAGTGGCTGGCCTTCGTGCGCACCGAGGCCGGCCGCACGCCATCGGCGGTGCGGCTGGCGGGCCGCATCATGGGCCAGCTCGCGCCGCTGCGCGCCATGTCGCTCGCTGTCACCCGGAAGGTGGCCGAGGGCGGCAGCCCGGTGGTCGAGGCCGCGCTGGTCAAGGACTTGGGCACCGGCGTCGAGCAATTGATCCCGGCCGCCATCGCCGACGACCTCTATGGCCGCGCCGACGGCACGCCCGTGCCGCTCGAGCTGCTGCTCACCCTTGAATACGTGACCCAGGTCGCGCCCTCGTTCTCGCTGCGTGGCGGCACGCGCGACATCCTGCGCGGAATGATCGCGCGCGGCCTCGGCCTGCGCTGAGCCCGCAGCGCCAATAAGGAACCAAAGCATGGAAGACATCTACGCCGACGCCCTGCGCGGGCTGCTCGAGGACTGCTGCACCCTGCGCCATGTGCGCGAGATCGAGGCCGGCGGCCCGGCGGGTGCGCTGTGGGAAGCGATCGAGGGCTCGGGCTTCGCCAATGCGCTGCTGCCCGAATCGGTGGACGACGGCGCGGGCCTCACGCTGGCCGACGCCTTCGCGCTGCTCGAACTCTGCGGCCGCTTCGCCGTGCCCGTGCCGCTGGCCGAGACCATGACCGCGCGCGCCCTGCTCGCGCAGGCTGGCGTGCGGCGCCCCGGCGGCAGCATCGCGCTGGCCACGGGCCGGCTCCAAGCCGATGGCGCGCTGCATGGCGAGCGCGTGGTCTTCGGCCGCGTCGCCGACTGGGTGCTGGTGCAGGTCGAGGGTTCGCCGTCGCGCTGCCTGCTGCTGCCCGTCGATGGGGCCGAGGCCACGCCGGCCGTCGCGCCGCTCGATGCCGGCCTGCGCTGGCCGGCCGATGCGCTGGCGGCCGCGCCTTCCTTCGAGGGCGGCGAGGCCCTGCGCCTGCACCAGGCACGGCTGATTGCGGCCCAGCTCGCGGGCGCGCTGTCGGCCGTGTTCGAATGCACCCTGCAGTACGCCAACGAGCGCCAGCAGTTCGGCCGCGCCATCGGCAAGTTCCAGGCGATCCAGCACCAGCTCAGCGTGATGGCCGAGCATGTGTTCGCCGCGCGCATGGCCGCGCAGATGGGCTGCACCGCCGGCGGCGAGCAGGCGTTCGCGCCCGATGCGCTGCGCGTGGCCGTCGCCAAGGCGCGCACCAGCGAGGCCGCGCTCGAGGTCGCGGCCCTGAGCCATTCCATCCACGGCGCCATCGGCTTCACGGCCGAGTTCGACCTGCAGGTCTACACGCGCCGCCTGCATGCCTGGCGCCAGGCGGTCGGTGCCGAATCGCACTGGCACGATCTCATCGGCACCTTGCTCGTCGACGGCCGCTTCGAGTGCTCGCTCGACCTGCTGCGCGCCGCCACCGATCCCGTCGCGGCCTGACCGCCCTTATCCGGAGACATCACCCCATGGACAGCTTCCTCAAATCCGAGCGCGACGGCGCCATCCTCGTGCTCACCATGAGCCAGCCGCAGACGCGCAATGCGCTCACCGGCAACAGCGCGGTCGAGGAGATCGTGCAGGCCTGCGCGCAGGTCACGCGCGACCGCGGCATCCGCGTCGTCGTGCTGACCGGCGCCGACCCCGTCTTCAGCTCGGGCGGCAACGTCAAGGACATGCAGCGCTACGAAAAGGAGGGCCTCTCGCCCGAGGTCATCCGCGAGGAGTACCGCAACGGCATCCAGCGCCTGCCCAAGGCGCTCTACAACCTCGACGTGCCCGTGATCGCCGCCGTCAACGGCCCCGCGGTCGGTGCCGGCCTCGACCTCGCGTGCATGTGCGACATGCGCGTCGCCTCCGAGAAGGCCACCTTCGCCGAGAGCTTCGTCAAGGTCGGCATCGTGCCGGGCGACGGCGGCGCCTGGCTGCTGCCGCGCGTGGTCGGCATGTCGAAGGCCTCGGAGATGGCCTTCACCGGCGATGCCCTCGACGCGCAGGAAGCGCTGGCCTGCGGCCTGGTCTCGCGCGTGGTGCCGCACGAGCGATTGATGGAAGCGAGCCTGAAGCTCGCCGCGCGCGTGGCCGCCAACCCCGGCGGCGTGCTGCGCATGACCAAGCGGCTGCTGCGCGAGGGCGAGCGCAGCACGCTCGAATCGCTGCTGGAGATGTCGGCGGGCTACCAGGCCATTGCGCACATGACGAGCGATCACCGGGAAGCGGTGCGGGCGTTCATCGAGAAGCGAAAGCCGGTGTTCGGGAACGAGTGACGGCCGCCTCCATCCGGGCGACGTGCGTACGATCGCACGTGTTCACGACAGCTTTCCTGTCAGTCAATAAAGGTTCGCTCACATTCATTAGAAGAGTAGTCGATCTCTCTGAGCAATCAGTGCCATTTTTGCAACTCGGTGGCTTTACCAGAATGCTCCGATCCTGATAATCGGCACCCCCGATGAATGCGCCGACAAAAGAGCGCTGGGGGTTTGATTCAGGGAAGGACACAAGAGATGAATCGCCAGTTGCATCGCGTCATCTTCAATGCCGTCAGGGGCATGCGGATGGTGACGCAGGAGACGGCCAGGAGCACCGGCAAGGGCTCCAGCAAGGCCACATCGACCATGGCCTGCGGCGCACCGGAGGGCGCGAGCACCTGGGGCGCCAGGCTGGCCGCTATCGCGCTGGCCGGCATGTTGGCGACGCTATCGGCGCAGTCCCAGATCGTCGGAGCGCCCAACGTTCCCGGCAATCTGCGCCCCACCGTGCTGGTCGCACCCAATGGCGTTCCGCTCGTCAACATACGAACTCCGAGCGTCGCCGGCGTCTCGCGCAACGTCTACAACGCCTTCAACGTCGGTGCCAACGGCGCCATCCTCAACAACAGCCGGGGGAACGTGCAGACCCAGCTCGGCGGCTTCGTGCAGGGAAATCCCAACCTGGCCACGGGGCCCGCGCGCATCATCGTCAACGAAGTGAACGGCGGCAATCCGAGCCTGCTTCGCGGCTATCTGGAAGTCGCGGGCCAGCGCGCCGAGATCATCATCGCCAACCCGGCGGGCATCAGTGTCGATGGCGGCGGCTTCATCAACGCATCGAAGGCGACGTTGACGACAGGGACGCCACAGTTCAACGCGATCGGTGGGCTCGACAGCTTCGTCGTGCGTGGCGGCACCGTGAGCATCGATGGCGCGGGCCTCGATGCAAGAAGAACCGACTATGCGGCCATTCTCGCGCGCGCCGTGCAGGTCAACGCCGGCATCTGGGCCAGCGAGCTCAAGGTGGTGACGGGCACCAACCAGATCGGTGCCGATCATGCGCAGATCGCGCCGGCGACTGGAGCGGGCGCGACACCCGCTTTTGCTCTGGACGTCTCCCGGCTCGGCGGGATGTTCGCCCATCACATCTTCCTGAAGGGCACGGAGGCCGGCCTGGGCGTGCGCAATGCCGGCAACATCGGTGCGAGCGTCGGCCAACTGGTCGTCACGACAACGGGCCGGCTCGAGAACACCGGCACGCTCGAAGGCACGCGCGTGGAAATCGCCGGGGCAGGCGATATCGACAACCGCGGTGGGACGATTCGGCAAACCAGCGGCATAGGGCTTGTGATCGCTTCGCCGACGCTGTCCAACACGAACGGGGGCGTGATCGGTGTCGAACGGTTGCCGGCCTCGACGACTGGCGGCGCGGATGGCGGCGCGGGCGGCACCACAGGCGGCACCTCCGAACCGGGTGCGCCGGCCAATGGCTCCGACTCCGGTGGCGCTGCGGCTGCACCCGTGTCAGCACCAGCACCAGCGCCCTTCATACCCACCTCGCCCGGTGCCCTCACGGCCACGGGCGCCATCCTGAACGACGGCGGGAAGATCTACGCTGGCGGACCGATTGCGTTGCAGACCCCACGGATCAGCAATGCGGGTGGCGCGCTTTCGGTGGCCAGCATGGCGGTTATCGGCCCGGATTTCAGCAACGCGGGCGGCACACTCCATGTCAGCGACAGCTTCAGCGCCAACGTCGGTCGGTTCGACAACACGGGCGGCAAGCTGAACGCAGGCGCGTTGAACATTGCGACCAGCAACGACCTGCTCAACAACGACGGCGTATTGGCGAGCGCCACGCATGCCAGCCTCACGGTCGGTGGCAAGGCAGACAACCTGCGCGGAAGCATCTCCGCGGCAGGGGCCTTGGGTGCGACCGTGGCGGGTGCCATAAACAACAGCAGTGGCATCCTGACTTCCAACGAGGCGCTGACGCTCGATGCCGGTTCGCTGGACAACACGCAGGGCCGCATCCAGTCCGCCCAGGCCGGCGTGCGGCTCGGCGTGACTCACGTGCTGGACAACGGCGGTGGTGGCAGCATTCAGGCAGCCAGCGACCTCGGCATCCGCTCGGGCTCGCTGACCAACGGAGGGAGCCTGCGCGGCGGCAACGATGCCGATATCGTGGTCGTCGGCGCGATGACCAACGATGGCAGCGTGACCGCGAGACGGCACGCCACCATCGCGGCTGGCAGCGTGCGGAGCAGTGGCACCGCTGTGCTCGGCGCCGGCATCCGCGAAGACGGCAAGCTCGGCGGAGCCGGCGATCTGCGCGTGACCGCCGCCGGTGCGCTGGTCGCCAACGGCACCAGCCTGGCGGCCGGCGATGCAGTGCTCCAGGGGGCGAGCGTCGATCTCTCCGGCAGCCAGACCCATGCAGCCGACATCACGATCACGGCCACGCAGGGCAATGTCGTCACTACCAACGCCGCGGTGACCACTCCCGGCACGCTGGCGATCGGCGCCAACGGCAATGCCGCGCAAACCCTCGTCAACGACGCCGGCAAGCTCGGTGCTGCCCGGTTGCGGATCGGGGTCTCGAACATCGCCAATACGAACAAGGGCGAGATTGTGCAGACCGGCAACGGAGTCACCCGGATCGTGGCTTCCGGCGCCATCGACAACAGCGGCGGGACGTTGGCGAGCAACGGTGGCTTCGATCTCGTCGCGGCGAGCCTGAGCAACAGGAGCGGCATCCTGCGGGCGGCTCAGGCGTCGGACCTGGTGGTCGCGGTGGCGGGCCTCGTGAACAACCGCCAGGGCGAAATGAGCGCGGGCGGCAACGCCGCGCTTCGAGCGGGCGGTGTCGACAACGAGAACGGACGCATCGCGGTCGCTGGCGATGTATCGAGCGCCACGAGCGGCGAGATCAGCAACCGCGGCGGCACGATGGCCGCGAACGGGCGTGTCACGCTGAACGCCGCAAGCCTGGACAACACGGGCGGCAAGGTGTCCGCGCTGGACTCCTTGACGGCCAGTGTCCAGGGCGCGGTGAACAACGCCTCGGGCACGTTGGTCGCCGATCGGGAACTCGTACTCGATGGGGGCTCGCTGGCCAACGACAAGGGTGCCATCCAGTCGACGCAGGCCTCGACCCGCTTGAACGTGAGCGGTGCGTTGGCCAATGGCTCGGGCTTCGCGGGGGGCGCGACCGACCTGCGCATCGAGGCGGGCAGCCTGTCCAATGCAGGCAGCCTGCGCGCTGGCAACAATCTCGCCGTCGCGGTGGCGGGGCTGTTGGCCAACGATGGCAACATCACCGCGGGACACAACACCACCATCGCGGCTGGCAGCGTGCAAGGCGGCAGCTCGGGGGTGGTCGGCGCCGGCATCCAGAGCGACGGCAAGCTCGGTGCGGCGGGAGGCCTCGTGGTGAGCGTTAGCGGGGCGCTCGTGGCAACGGGAACCCATCTCGCGGCCGGCAAC
Source organism: Variovorax sp. GW821-FHT10D07 (assembly GCF_059415325.1). Taxonomy (NCBI): domain Bacteria; kingdom Pseudomonadati; phylum Pseudomonadota; class Betaproteobacteria; order Burkholderiales; family Comamonadaceae; genus Variovorax; species Variovorax sp. GW821-FHT10D07. The sequence goes on from NZ_JBWKMZ010000005.1 coordinate 112,399, forward strand.
GCCACCTTGCAAGGGGCGAGCGTCGACCTCTCGAACAGCCAGGCCAGTGCCGCGAGCATCGCGCTCGTTGCAACGCAAGGCGACGTCACCACCAGCAGGGCCAAGGTACTCACCGCGGGCACGCTGGCGATCCGCGCCAACGGCAACGCCGGGCAAGCGCTCGTGAACGATGCGGGCCTGCTCAATGCCGGCCGATTGCTGATCGATGTTTCGAACCTTGCCAACACCAACGGTGGCGAGATCGTGCAGACCGGCTTAGAGGCGACCACCATCGCCATGGGTGGCACGCTGAACAACGATGGCGGGCGCCTTGCCAGCAACGGACGCGACCTCAGCCTGCGCGCCGGCGCGATCACGAACAAGGCGGGCGCCATCGAGCATGCAGGCAGCGGCGCGCTGGGCATCGCGGGCGGCAGCTTTGATGGCGAAAACGGGCGGATCACGACGAACAACGCGCTGACGGTCGAAATGTCGGGAGCCTTCGACCAAGGCGGCGGCACGACCAGCGCCAAGCGGATCACGATCGACGCCGGCTCGCTGGACAATCGCGGCGGCCAGATCCTCCAGACCGGCACCGATGCCACGCATATCGCCGTGGCCGGTACGTTCGACAACGGCAATGCGGGCGTCATCGCCAGCAATGGAGACACGACCATCGTGGCCGGCAGCCTGTCCAACCGGGGCGGCTCGATTCGTGCGGCACAGGCTGCCGGCCTCGCCGTGAACGTGAGCGGCCTGCTCGACAACGGCGACAAGGGCTCGATCGGCGCTGGCGGCGACGTTGCCGTCCGGGCCGGCAGCCTCGCGAACGACGCGGGCAGCCTGACGGCCATCGGCAACCTCGATGCCACTGTGTCGGGCGTGGCCACCAACGTCGGCGGCACGCTCGCGGCCAATGGCAACACAACGCTCACGGCCGACAGCCTGGACAACAGCGCGGGGACGGCTGCGGCCGTCAACGGCAACCTGAGCGTGATGACCACCGGGCCGACGCTCAACGTCGGCGGCATGTTGCAGGCGGGTGGCGGCACCACGCTGAGCACTGACGGCTTCGTCAATCGGGGCGGCAAGGTCTTCGGAAAGACCTTGTCCGTCGACACGCACGACAACACGCTCGATAACAGCGCGAACGGCACCATGGCCGCGACCGCCACGGTGGTCATTCGCTCCGGCACGCTCCTCAACGATGCCGGCCTGGTGCAAAGCGGCGGTGCGATGACCCTCGACACGAATGGCCGAAGCCTGAGCAATACCAACGCCGCGGGCCATGGCAGCAAGCAGGGTGGCATCGTCAGCGCCAGCACGCTCACGCTCGACACCGGCGCGCTCGACAATGCGGCCGGGTTCATCGGCGCGAAGAACGCGCTGGCGGCCAGCACGGGGGACTTTTACAACACGCGGGGCGGCATCGTTCTCGGCCAGTCCAGCGTCGCGGTCGTCACCCATGGCGCCACCTACGACAACAGCGGCGGCAAGACGCAGGCGGTGGGCGATCTCAGAATCGAGGCCGCGGATGTCCGGAACTCGGGCGGCCTCGTGCGCTCCGCCGCAACGACGACGCTGAGAGCCGGCACCGTCATCAACACCACCACGCAGGGCCAGGATCAGGGCATCGAGGGCAGGAACGTCGTTGTCGATGCCATCAACCTGGACAACGACGGGGGAGCGATCCGTGCCGACGTCGACGTCACCATTGGCAGCAGCGGCACGGTCAGCAACAGGAATGGCCTGATCTCGGCTGGTGACACGCTCGTCATCGTCGACCCTCATGCAGCGAATCCCGGCGCGAAGACACTCAATCTCATCAACACCGATGGCACGCTGGTGGCCGACAAGGGCCTGAAGATCGATGCCGCCGCGTTCAGCGGAGACGGCAAGGTCGTCTCGGGCAAGGACCTGCGCCTCGCGCTCACACAGGACATCGTCAACAACGGCGAGGTGGCTGCCAACGGAGACCTCAGCTATACCACCACCGGCCATCTCACGAACAACGGCAAGCTGCTGGCGGGCCAGACCCTCACGGTGGGCGGCAACACCATCGACAACACCGCCAATGCGGAGATGTCGGGGCAGCACACCGTCGTCCAGGCCAGTGGAACGCTCACCAACCGAGGCTTGATCGACAGCCGGGGAACGACCCGGATCGATGCGGGCGTGCTGACCAACACCGGCACCGGACGCATCTACGGCGATGCTGTCTCCATCGGCGCCGGTACGCTCGACAACGCGGCCGAAACGGTCGCAGGCGTGACCAAGGCGGGGACCATCGCGGCGCGTGGCGACCTGAACATCGGCGCGGCGAACATCCGCAACCGCGAGCATGCACTGATCTTCAGCCAGGGCAACATGTCCATCGGTGGAGCGCTCGATGCCGAGCGCAAGGCCACCGGGCAAGGTGCCGTGCTCGACAACCTCAGTGCCGACATCGAGTCCATCGGCAACATGCGCATCGCGATGGCGCAGGTCAACAACCGCGATGTGCACATCCGCAAAGGCACGCCCACGGTGACGCCCGGCGGCGCCATAGGCATTGCGCCGACGACGCCCGTGGGCAGCGGCATCGGCAGGACGACGCTCTACACCCTGGACGAGGTCAACGTCGATGCCGCCAACGGCCTTGTCTTCCGCAAGGACACCGGCGAACTCGTGGGCATCGGCGGCTATGGCATCTGGCAGAACGTCACCACGACCACGGAAGACACGGCGGCCGACGCCGCTCCCGCGCGACTCGTCGCGGGCGGCAACATGAACGTCGACGGCCGTCTCTACAACGAGAACAGCCAGGTGCTGGCCGGCGGAACGATCACCGCCACCAGCTACCAGTCTTCCCAGCTGTCGGGCACGCGCTCTGTCGTCGGCTCGGTCACTGTGATCGACAACACAGGGCAGTTGCAGACGCCGGTCCCCATACCGATCGTCATACCACCGCAGACGATCTCGCTGGGTGGCTACAAGTACCAGTCGAACCTGAACGCGACCACGGGCTACGACGCCGGGACAGCACCGGTCGGTGGCGCCACGGGCGGCGCGGCCGGCACGGGCGGTGTGAGCGGTGGCAGCGGCCCTGGCGCCATCGTCGAGGTGGCCGCCAGCGTGGGCGAGGTGATCAAGACCGATGGTCGGAGCGTGGGCAGTTCGGCGGGCTCGAGCGGACCTGGAGGCACCGCGCCGACGGAGGCCGGCGTGGGCACCACGACCGTTGCCGCGAATGGATCGGCACAGGGCACAGCGTCCTCCGCCCAGGCCGGCGCAAGCCGGACCATTCCGATGGTCGTGCGCACCAGCGCGCCGAGCACGGGCATTCCCAACGCCAGCCTGTTCAGCCTGCGCACGAGCGGCGGCTACCTGATCGAGACCGACCCGCGCTTCGCGAACTACCGCAACTGGCTCAGCAGCGACTACCTGCTGAACAACCTGGGCCTCGATCCGAACAACACGCTCAAGCGCCTGGGCGACGGTTTCTACGAGCAGAAGCTCATTCGCGAACAGGTGGCCGAGCTCACGGGCTATCGCTACCTGGAGGGCTTCAGCAACGACGACGACCAGTACACCGCGCTGATGAATGCCGGTGCGACCTTCGCCAGGCAGTACGGGTTGCGGCCTGGTGTCGCGCTGAGCGCGGCGCAGATGGCGCAACTGACCAGCGACATCGTCTGGCTGGTCGAACAGACCGTGACGCTGCCCGACGGCAGCACCCAGCGCGTACTGGTGCCGCAGGTCTATGTGCGGGTGCGGCCCGGGGACATCGATGGTTCGGGGGCGCTGCTGAGCGCCGACACCACCGTCATCGAGGGCCAGGACGACCTGGTGAACACCGGCACCATCGCCGGTCGCAGCCTGGTCAGGATCGACGCTGGAAACGTCGGCAACCTGGGTGGGCGGATCGACGGCGGCGCCATCGGCATCAACGCCCGCAACGACCTGAGCAACATCGGCGGCAGCATCACCGCGCGGGACGCCGCGGTGCTCACGGCCGGGCGCGACATCGACATCCGGACGACGACGTCGACAGCCGCTGGCAACACGGCCATCGACCGCGTGGCCGGCGTCTATGTGACCAACCCAGGCGGTACGCTCGTCGCCTCCGCAGGCCGCGACGCGAACCTCGTCGCGGCGGCCCTGGTCAGCGCCGGCGATGTGTCCGTGGACGCCCGGCGCAACATCGACCTGAGCACCGTGACCGAAGGCCATGGCATCGCGATCGTGGGCCGCAACGGCGCGGGCATCGCGTCCGAGAGCCGGGAGGTGGGTTCAGTCGTGCAGGGGCAGGGCAATGTGCGGCTCGCCGCCGACAACGACCTTCGTATTCGCGCGGGCGCGGTGGCCAGCACCGACGGTGCTCTGGTGGCCACCGCCACCAACGACATAGACGTCTCGGCGGGCCAGGCGACGAGCAGCGTGTCGACCGCCACGCAGAGGTCTTCGAAGAGCCTGTTCAGGAAGAGCAGCTCCAGCACCTTCGACAGCACCACCACCACCGAAGTGCTTTCCAGCAGCCTGAGCGGAAAGAGCGTGGTGTTGGTGGCTGGTAACGACGTCAACCTGCAGGCCGCGCAGCTTCGCTCCGAAGATGCCACCAGCCTGTCGGCGGGGCGGGACATCAACCTGAGCACGGCAAGTCGCAGCACCGTGGAACTGCATGCGGCGCAAAGCCGCAGCAGTGGCACCGTTTTCGGGCAGGCACTCGCTGCCGCGACCTTCGCCGGCGATCCGACAGCCGTGGCCATTGCCGGCAACAAGAAGTCCAGCAACAGCGCCGGCGCCAGCGTCGATACCCAGACCGTCGGCACCCAAATCTCGGCAGGCAGCCTGCAGGCCGTGAGCGGACGCGACATCGGCCTGAAGGGCGCCACGATCGTCGCGGACAAGGACGTCACCCTGATGGCCGGGCGCGATCTGCGCATCGAGAGTGCGCAAGGCACCCGTGTGGAGAACCGCTACGACGCCAGCAGCAGTTCCGGGATGATCGGCCAGTGGTACAACCCGGCCATCGGCAACGTCAAGGGCTCGCAGGCCAACGCGACCACGGGCACGACGCAGCAAGCCAGCCAGGTGGCCAGCCTGCAAGGCAACGTGACGCTGGTGGCCGGCAATGAATACCGGCAAACCGCGAGCAGCGTGTTGGCCGCCGGGCAAGCCGGTGCGCTGGCGGGCGGCGACGTCAACATCCTCGCGAAGAACGTCGTCATCAACGAGGCGTACGACACCACGCAGTCCGTCACGCTGGACAGGAGTTCCAGCACCATCGTGGGCGGCAGTGCGAACTTCATGGGGATGGGTACCGACACCATCAAGGGCGCATCCAGCACTATCAGGGCCATTGGCGAAACAAGCGACGGGCGGACGAAGGCGTTAGGCGCCATCAATCTGGCCATGAGCGGCAAGCAGACCTATGACGCGCTTAGTACCGTGGCCAACGGGTCGAAGCTGAGCTATGGCGTGAGCGTGAACGTCAGCCGCAACAGCAGCCAAAGCACGAGTTTCACCAATAGCACCCAAGCCGTAGGCTCGGGCATCGTGGGAGCAAACAACGTCAACGTCGTCGCCACGGGCGACGGCAAGAACTCCAACATCAGCGCTGTTGGCTCCACGATCACTGGGGGCAATACCGTCAATCTCGTGGCCGACAACGACATCTCGCTTAGGGCGAGCCAGAACACGGTCGTGACGGCTGGCCAGAATTCCAGCCGCGGCGCCAACGTCGGCGTGACCTTGGGTGGCGGTGCGCAAAACGGATTCAGCATCCAATTGGGTGTGAACAGCGGCAAGGGCGGGAACAACCAGAACGATGTCAGCTACAACGCCACCAACGTCAGCGGCAAGGCTGTCAACGCCATCAGCGGCGGCGACCTGAACATGCGCGGCGGCATCATCGAGGCCAACCGCATCGTGGCCGATGTGGGGCGCAACCTGAACATCGAGTCCTTGCAGGACGTGAGCGTGGGTCGGTCCCGCCAGGGCAGCTCGGGCTTGAGCCTGAACCTGTGTATCCCGCCGTTCTGCGGCGGGGTTTCCACGGTGGGTGGCGGTGCAGCCGGGGCCAAGGCCGACGGCGTCTTCGTCAGTCCGAGTGTGCAGGCGGGTATCAAGGCCGGGGATGGCGGCTTCGACGTGAAGGTGAAGGGCGACACGAATCTCATGGGCGCCGTGATCGAGAGCACGCAGGCCGCTGTTGACGATAAGAAGAACAGTTTCGATACCGGCGGCACGCTAACCACGCGCGACCTGCAGAACCTAAGCCGGTCCAGCGGCAGCAGCTACTCGGTCAGTGGGGGAGTGGGCTTCTTCGCGGGGGACGAGCAATCCCATCGGCAGGTCTTGCGCGAACGTGGTATGAGCGAAGAGGACATCAACGCATTGAGGCGCCCCTCCGGTGGTGCGGGCGTGAGCAGTTATATCGGGAAAAATCAGACCAGCACGACGAAGTCGGGCATCTCCGGCATTGCGGGCGATCAGGGCGTACGCACCGGCGATCACAACAGCACGGGCACGCTCGTGAAGGACTGGAACACGCAGACGATTCTCAAGGATGCGCAGGCGCGAGCCCAGATCGCGCAGGCTTACAACACCAACGTCGCGCGCGAGATCGGGGTCTATGCAAGCCGCCAGACGACCAAGTATCTGGTCGCCAAGGGGGTAGCCGAGTCGGCCGGCAAAGTACTGAACGATCCGGACACCAGCCCCACTGAACGGGCCCAGGCTCAGGCTCAGTTTGAAGCGGCAAGCCGGACCATCCTGACGGAGCAGCAGAACTACGACAACTGGAAGGAGGGAGGGCCCTTGCGGGCTTCCCTGCACGCAGCTGCTGCAGCGCTGAGCGGGGGCGTCGGCGGTACGCTCGGCGCCGGTCTGAGCTCGACATTGATGGGAAGCCTGGGGCCGGCGATCGACGAATTGGGGCTGTCCTCTCCGGTCAAACAAGCCCTGAGTGCCGTGACTGCCGCTGCCGTCGGGGCAACGGTCGGGGGAGCATCCGGAGCCGCCAGTGGTTTGAGCATCGATATCAACAACCGGCAACTGCGAGAGAGCGAAATCCGAAAGCTGGCGGAACTCAAGAAGGGCCGCTCAAAGGAGGAACAGGCCAGGCTGGATGACGCCGCCTGTGCCCTCATCCGCTGCGCGGCCGATCTCGACCCCAACGACCCCGAAGGCACCCAGACGCTGCAGTCGCAACTGCGCGGAGCCACCTACACCGCCGAGAAAGAGGAACTGCAAAGAACCGGCCTGTTTACATACACCCAATGGGACCAGGTGGGGGATATCGGAGGAAGGGTTCGGAATGCGGTCAGCAAGGATTCGCTGAGTGCCTATCGTGGCGCCAAGAACCTGGTGGCAATGGCCGAGAAGGAAATCGGGCTGGCACTTCAAGCCCAATCCGGCCCCAATCCTGACCTGCCGCCCGATCTCCAAGACGGCTCGAGTCCGGGTACCGGTGGGACGGCGGTTGTGACGCCGCCAATCGCTGTGCCGTGTGGGGTAATGCTTTGCTTGGTACCAGGAGTGCCCGTTCGCTCTGGGCAATATGTTCCAGACAACTTGACGTATTCGTCGTCACATACCTCTGGAGGAACTGGGGCTACGGGGGCAGGCGGTGGGTCGTCGGGGAGTGGTCCGAGTAGCCCTGTTACTACGGCGCCAGTTAACGTAACGGGTGTTCGCGCAATCGATGCTGCCCAAAGTTATGAAGTGGGCGTTCGTGGAATGTACGGGCCGACATCATTTCAACAGCGAAAATTTACCGCCATCGTCAACGGGCAGCAAGTTAATGGAATTGCGGACACCGTCACCACAGTTGCTGGAAGAGATATAGCGGTGGAGGCGAAGTTTGTGGACGATTGGGCGAGTTCTCTTAGAAACCCCAACAGTCCGGAAGGTGGTCAGTCGTGGGCCTTGGTAGAGCAGCAAAAAATGATTGACCAAGCTGCGAAATATACGGCTGCCTTTGATGGTGGCGTTGTTTATCATACCAATAGCATAGATTTGGCGCGGTATTATACCGGTCGGTTTAATGATGCTGGCATCTCTAATTTTCGTTTTGTGATTACTCCGACTAGATAATCTTAAAAGGATATATATGGCGACAGAAATGGAAAAGATTCTTGGCGGTCCAATTGGAAGAGAGGGGAATATTCCCGGTCAAGTTGATGTTGTGGGCAAAGAGTTTATTTATTTTCAGGATAGCGGAAATGACTCGGTGCATCATCAATTTGATGAATTGACTAAATTCGATGGCAATGCCGGCGCTAAGAGTGGAGGTGCAAGCACTCAAGGGGTTCGTATTGTTTTTCCTGACATGTCGATATTTCATGCAATTGGATATCGCGGAGATGTTTCGGGGTGGAGGCGGGTTATTCGAGAGAGGGCGGAAATCCTTGGAATTTTGCTGGGGAAAATTGAAGGAGAGGATATTGTGCTGTCCAATGGGCGAGTTGTCTCCCTAAAGGATTGTCAAGTGGTTTTTGAAAATGCTTGACCTGATTGGCGTTGAGTTGGCGTTTGAGAGAGCGGGGATGATTCACGAAACAGGAAATGGGCGAGATGTACGACCGGCGCGAGGCGCTGTTCAGCATTGGCGTTGAGAAATTGGAGGAGGGCTATCCTTACGTTCGTCCGGATCTCCCAGAATTGTTCGAGTCGGCAACGGTAGAGCGCCTGGCTTCGGATCCATGGCTTGATATGTCGCTGCTGGACCGAGCCGAATTTCTCGGCCCAGACTGCGGCGGCATGCGCCATGACCTGTGGGTAGACCGCAGCGCTCGCCGGTCGGTGGAATGGCGAGCGTTCTGCGACTAACTCACCTCGATCGATGGGGCCCCGACGAACAGTTGGGAGGAATCGACACTTCGTTCCGAGTCGAGGTTCTACCGATACAAGGATGAAAAGAATCCCTAACGGGGCGATATCTTGAGAAAACCGTTCTCGCCCGCGTGCGGGCCAGGGATCAGGTTTCGATTTTTACAGGGAGCAGAATGAAAAAATCTAAATGGAGTGTTGGGCTTGCCGCGATGGCAATGTGCTTGACTTCGATGGCGGTCGGTGGCTGTACCTATTCGCAAATCAACCCAGAAGCCGCGCTGGAAGACGTCCGCACCAACAACGGCTACTACGAACTGAAAAGCGTCGAGCCCGGCAGCGCGAAGCTTGTCTTGCGCACACCCGGCGTCGCTGCCGCATCGGCCGCGGCCCAGTACGCAGTCAGCACCGCCGAGGCGCCTTGCGAGGGCTTCCAGCACCTGGGCGCCGCGGCAAGTGCGGGCCACGGCGTCGTCTATCCGTGGATCGCGCGGGCCACGCGCGTGGGCTCGGGAGCCGAGCCCTTCCTGGTTCACGAGGCGACGCCGGGGCAGCCGATCCAGGTTCGCGGCATCGGTAAATGGAGCACGGGCGGCGCGAACATCGCCTTTCAGCACGGCAGTTGCGGACCGGAGGTCGTGCGCTTCACGCCTCAGGCGGACCGCGCCTACGCGGTGGAGTTCATCTGGGGCAAAGGCATGTCCTGCCGCCTCGCGGTGATGGACGCGACAGACCCCGACGCGCCTCAACCGGTGGCGTCCAGGCCCGTCCCCGGTTGCCCGGCACCCGCGCGCTGAGCGCCATCGCCATGAAGAAGCATCTGTCGGCGGCGGTGGCCGCCACCTTGCCCTTGCTCGCTTCCGCGCAGCTCGCTGCCACGCCGCAACCCTTCGTCGAGCAGCAGCGTCAGCAGGAGCGTGAACGCGCCCTGCGCGAGCAGAACGAACGCAGCGTCGACCAGCGTTCGCAGGCGGCTCCTCCAGCGCCCACGCAACGCATCCCCGAGGCCGAGGCTCCGTGCTTTCGCATCGATCGTGTGCTGCTGGCGGGCGAGCAGTCCGAACGCTTCCAGTGGGCCATCGCCGACCTGTCCGGCCCCGAGGACAACGACCCGCCGCTGGGCCGCTGCCTCGGCACGGCCGGCGTCAACGTCGTGCTCGCGCGCGCGCAGCGGGCCGTCATCGCGCGCGGCTTCGTCACCAGCCGTGTGCTGGCCGCGCCGCAAGACCTTTCCACCGGCACCCTGACGCTGTCGCTCGTGCCCGGCCGCATCGCCGCCATCCGCCTCACACCGGATTCCTCGTCGACTCTGCTCGGCGGGGGCGCCCTGCTGGCCACCGCGATCCCCGCGCGCGTCGGCGAACTGCTGAATCTGCGCGACATCGAGCAGGGGCTCGAGAACCTCAAGCGCACCCCTACCGCCGAAGCCGACATCCAGATCGAGCCTTCGACCGCGCCCAACGCCAAGCCCGGCGACAGCGACCTCGTCGTCAAGTACGTCCAGTCGAGGATATGGCGCCTGAGCTTCAACCTCGACGACAGCGGCACCGAGGCCACGGGCCGCAACCAGGCCGGTGTCACCTTGTCGCTGGACAACCCCCTGGGACTCAACGATCTCTTCTACCTCAACGCCAACCACAGCATCAACGGCCACTTCCTTTCGGAGCCGCGCTACGGCACCGAAGGCCAGACGGTGCACTACTCGCTGCCCCATGGCTATTGGATGCTGGCCTTCACGGCCTCCAACAGCCAGTACCACCAGACCGTGGCCGGCCTGAGCCAGGACTACATCTACGCCGGCAAGACCAACAACGCCGAGATCAAGCTCTCGCGCCTGATCTACCGCGACCAGCAGCGCAAGACCACGCTGGCGATCAAGGGCTGGCGTCGCGAGTCGCGCAACTTCGTCGACGCCACCGAGGTCGAGGTGCAGCACCGCGTGGTGGGCGGCTGGGAGGCCAGCCTGAACCACAAGGAGTTCATCGGCGAGGCGACACTCGACGGTACGCTGGCCTACAAGCGCGGCACCGGCGGCTTCGGCTCGCGCACCGCGCCGGAGGAGGAGTTCGGCGAAGGCACTTCGCGGCTGAAGCTCTACACGGCCGAGATCGGCCTCAGCGCTCCGTTCAAGCTCGGCGAACAGAGGCTGCGCTATTCGGGCCTGGTGCGCGCCCAATGGAATCGCACGCCGCTGACGCCGCAGGATCGCTTCGCGATCGGCGGGCGCTACACGGTGCGCGGTTTCGACGGAGAGACCAGCCTGATGGGCGAGCGCGGCTGGCTCATCCGCAATGACATCGGCTGGGCCATCCCCTGGGGCGACGGCCCGAGCGGCGTTGAACTCTACGCGGGCATGGACTACGGTCATGTGGGCGGACGCTCGACCGTCGATCTCCTGGGCCGCAGCCTGGCGGGCGCGGTCGTCGGCGTGCGCGGCCAGTGGGCCCGGCTGAGCTACGACTTCTTCGCCGGCGCGCCCATCCGCAAGCCGCAAGGCTATCGCACCGCCAAGGTGGCGCTGGGGTTCAATCTCAACGCCAGCTTCTGATGCCGGGACATGGGCCCGCGTCTCGACTTTCTTCGCCGGAGGTGATCGAATCTCGCGCAGATGGCCAAGCTCGATCCCCTGAACACCTCGCGCTACTGGCATGCCCCCGACCTGCCGGGCATGGACCTGCTGCATGCGGACTTCAGGACCCACGAGTACGCGCCGCATGTGCACTACTCCTTCGTGATCGCGGTCACCGAGGCAGGTGGCTCCGAGTTCACGAGCCGGGGCCGCACCGGCATCGCGCAGCCGCGCTCGCTGCTGGTCTTCAATCCGGCCGAGCCGCATTCGGGGCGCATGGCGGGCAGCGAGCGCTGGCGCTATCGCTCCTTCTATCTGGCCGATGCGTGCATCAGGCATCTGATGAACTCGCTGGGTCTGGACCAGACTCGCTACTTCGCATCGAACACGCTCGATGATCCGCAGCTCGTCGACAGCTTCCTCGCGCTGCACCATGCCTTCGACGGCGACGGCCTGCCCGGTGATTCGCTGCGCCGGCAGGAGTTGTTCGTGCAGGGCTTCGGCACGCTGTTCGAGCGCCATGCCCTTGCCGGGCAGCGCGCGCTGCCGATGCCCGGAGGCGCACGCGTGCTCGCGCCGGTGCTCGAACTGCTGCACGACGCCTATGCCGAGAACCTGAACCTCGAACGGATGGCGGCCGTTGCCGACCTCACGCCGTTCCAGCTGATCGGCGCCTTCAACCGCACGATCGGCCTCACGCCCCATGCGTACCTCACGCAGTTGCGGATCCGGGCCGCCATCGGCCATCTCGCGGCGGGCCGGCCGCTGACCGATGCGGCGATCGCGAGCGGCTTCTACGACCAGAGCGCGCTCACGCGGCACTTCAAGCGCACCTTCGGCATGACGCCGTTGCAGTACGTGCACGCCCGCAAGGGCTGAGCGCTTCCCGCAATTTTCGCCAATACGCCGGCGCGAACGCCGGCCAGGATGCGTGCCACGGCTTCGGCCTTTTCGCCACGGCACGCTCCATGACCACGACCCTCGCGCTTCCCGCCGCCACCCGCGGCCAGTTCCTCTCCTTTGCCGCGCTGCTGCTCGGCGCGGCCGCGCTGGCGTTGGGCGGCGTGTTCCTGCGCCACAGCGAGCTGCAGCCCACGGCCAGCGCGGTCTACCGCGTGGCGCTCGCGATCCCGGTCTTCTTCCTGCTCGATGCACTGGCGGCGCGCGCCGAACCGGCGCCCCGGGCCGCGTCGGCGTTTCCGGTCAAGCTGGTGCTGGTCGGCTTCATCTTCTCGGGCAACCTCGCGCTCTACCACTGGTCGATGACCCTGACCACGCTGGCCAATGCGAACCTGCTCGCGAACCTTGCGCCGATCTTCGTGGTGCTCGGGGCGCGGCTCTTCCTCGGCAAGAAATTCAAGCGCGGCTTTCTCGCCGGCATGCTGTGCGCGCTGGCCGGCGCCTTCCTCCTGATCGGCCACCGGCTCGACTTCGGCTCGGGCCGCATGGCCGGCAATCTGCTGGGCCTGCTGTCGGCGGTGTTCTACGGCAGCTACCTGCTCGCGGTCAGCCTCGTGCGCTCCAACCACCGCACCATGAGCGTGATGGCCTGGAGCAGCCTCGGCACGCTGGTCCTGCTGCTGCCGGTCGCGTTGCTGCGCGGCGAATCGCTGCTGCCGCACACGTTGCATGGCGTGCTGATGCTGCTCGCACTGGCGCTGGTGTCGCACGTGGGCGGGCAAGGACTGATCGCCTATGCGCTGGCCAAGCTGCCCGCGGCGCTGTCCTCGATCACGCTGCTGGTGCAGCCCGTGATCGCGACGGTGCTCGGTGGCTGGCTGTTCCACGAGTACCTGAGCCTCACCGAGTTCGCCGGCGGCGCGATCATCCTGATCGGCATCGTGACCGCGCGGCGATTTTCCTAGTCCCTCCGTCAGACCGAAGATCCGATGTCACCCTATCTCTGCCATCTAGACCCCGATTGCCTGCACTTCGAAGCCGGCGTGATTGCGCGCCGCCCCAACGCCGTGCTGCTCGACCGCTCGTATTTCTATCCGGGCGGTGGCGGCCAGCTGAGCGATCGCGGCACGCTGCAATGGAAGGGCAGCGAATTGCGTGTGGAGCGCATCGAGACGGAAGGCGCCAACGCCTGGCACTGCCTCGCCGAGGGCGAGATCGCTCCCGAGTCCGGCGAGCGTGTCGTTGCGAACGTCGACCCCGCGTTCCGCTTCCTGATGAGCCAGCTGCACACGGGCCTGCACATCCTCAATGCGCTGGTCTACCAGCGCTTCGAGGGCTCGCTGGTGACCGGCGTGCAGATGGCGGCCGACGGCACGGCGCGCATCGACTTCGACCTGCCCGCGGCCGACAACAACGCGCTGCGCGCGCTCGAACCCGAACTCAACACGCTGATCGGCGACGGCCTGCCGGTCAACGTGCTGTACCTCGATGCGGCCGCACTCGCGCGCGAGCCCGGCCTGCTGCGCAGCCGCTCGGTCGCGCCGCCGCGCCAGGACGACGGCATGACGCGCATCATCGAGATCGCGGGCCTCGACCGGCAGGCCTGCGGCGGCACCCACCTGACGAAGACCTCGCAGTCGGCGCCGCTGCGCATCCTGAAGATCGAGAACAAGGGGCAGCACAACCGGCGCATCCGCATCGGCCTGGCCGGATAGGGCCGGCATGACCACGGTCGAGATCCTGCGCGCGCTGGTCGCCTTCGACACCACCTCGCAGCGCTCCAACCTCGACCTGATCGACTGGGTGGCCGACTACCTCGCGGCCCACGGCGCGGATGTGCACCTCGTGCGCAGCGACGATGGCCGCAAGGCCAACCTGCTCGCGCGCATCGGTCCCGATGCGGCGGGCGGCATGGTGTTGTCGGGGCACAGCGACGTGGTGCCGGTGGCGGGACAGTCGTGGCGCTCCGAGCCCTTCGCGCTGGTCGAGCGCGAGGGCCGCTTCCATGGCCGTGGTGCGGCGGACATGAAGGGCTTCATCGCGGCCTGCCTGTCGGCCGTGCCCGCATGGCAGCGCGACAGGTTGAAGCGCCCGATCCATCTCGCGTTCTCGTACGACGAGGAGATCGGCTGCCTCGGCGTGCCGCGCCTCGTCGACAGCCTCAAGGCGCGCGTGCAGGCGCCCGCGCTCGCGATCGTCGGCGAGCCCACCGGCATGAGCATCGGCGTGCGGCACCGCGGCTTCTTCGGCCATCGCGCGCTGTTCAGCGGGCTGGCCGCGCATTCGAGCGATCCCTCGCTCGGCGCCAGCGCGATCGAACCCGCGGCGCATCTGGTCACGCGTCTGGCGCGGCTGCGCCGCAGCCTCGATCGGCAAGGGCAGCGGGCCACGCTCAATGTCGGGCGCATCGATGGCGGCAGCGCGATCAACATCGTGCCCGGTTGCTGCGAGGTGCTGTGGGAATTCCGCCCCGAGGACGAAGCCGCGGCCGAGCGCGTGCGCACTGCGGTGCACCGCATCCTCGCGGCCCTGCCCGCGGGCGTGAAGGTCGAGGCCGAGCAGGTCGCGGGCGTGCCCGCGTTGTCGGCGCGGGGCAACGAGCCAGCGGTCTCGATCGCGCGCACGCTCGGCGCGCTGTGGCCCGAAGCCGAATTGCCCTTCGGCACCGAGGCGGGCTTCTTCCAGCAGGCCGGCATTCCGACGGTGGTGTGCGGGCCGGGCTTCATCGCGCAGGCGCATCAGCCCGACGAATGGATCGCGGCGGATCAGTTGCGTGCGGCCGATGGCTTCATGGCCTCGGTGGGTGCGTGGGCGATGCGCGACGTGGCCGAACGGTGGCGCGCGAGCCGGGGTGAATAGAAAGACCGGAACCGGCGAGGCACGCGCGAGCGCACTTCGCGACAATGCCACCCCCATGGACCTCGCACCCGATGCCTCCCCCGCCGCCGACGACGGCCTGATCCAGTCCGCCGACGGCCAGCGCCATTGCGCCTGGCACCCGCAGATGCCCGATTACCACGCCCACGAGTGGGGCCGCCCGGTCGGCGACGATCGCGCGCTGTTCGAGAAGATCTGCCTCGAGGGTTTCCAGTCGGGCATGGCCTGGATCACCATCCTGCGCAAGCGCGAGGCCTTTCGCGCGGCCTTCGCCGACTTCGAGATCGACAAGGTGGCGGCCTTCGGCGAGAAGGACATCGAGCGGCTGATGGCCGATGCCGGCATCGTGCGCAACCGCGCGAAGATCGTCTCGGCGATCAACAACGCGAAGCGCGCGCAGGAACTGATCGCCGAGGCCGGCTCGCTGGGGGCATGGTTCTGGCGCTTCGAGCCCGCGCCGAAGGATCGGCCGGCCGTGGTCGACATCGCCTACTACCGCGCCAACCCGACCACGCCGGCGTCGGAACGCATGTCGAAGGAATTGAAGCAGCGCGGCTGGACCTATGTCGGCCCGACCACGCTCTATGCGCTCATGCAGGCGATGGGGCTGGTCAACGACCACATCGAGGGTTGCGCCTGCCGCGCGGCGGTGGAGGCGGCGCGGGAGTGCTTCAAGCGGCCGGGCTGAATCGCGCGTCGACCCAGACCTCGCCGCCCGGGCAACGTCAATCCGGGTTTGCCGCTCGGCCGCCATTTGGTTGTTTATTGCAAACAGGCGGCTTGCAATAGATAAGAAAAATCCGCTGATCTGCACACATCGGATTAATGACGTGGACTTACGCGATTACCATTCGCGACGCGCTCCGGAGAGGGAGGCGCGGTTTTCGAATTAAAAAAGAGGAGCCTTCATGTTGAAGAAGTCATTGGCGATCGCCTGCGTGGCGACGTTGCTTTCTGCCTGCGGCGGTGGTGGTGGCGGAGGCGGCGGGGCTTTTCCGCCATTCCCGGCACCTGCACCGGCACCTTCCCCGGCACCCGCGCCCGCACCGGCGCCTGCAGCCGACACGACACCGCCAAGCGTCGTGGCTTTCAATCCCACGACCAGTACCGACGTTCCCCGCAACACCGAGATATCGGCCACCTTGAGCGAAGCCTTGCTGGCAACGACGGTGACCGACAGCAATCTGCGCATTACCCGTTTGGGGGTTGCAGTTCCAGGCTCGTTGAATTACGACGCCACGAAAAACAAGATTTCCTTCGCTCCGACGAAGGCGCTGGACCTGTTGGCCAATTACACGGTGACGGCGGGGACGGGCCTGAAGGACCTGGCGGGCAACAGCCTGGCCGCGGAGAAGTCCTGGTCGTTTCGGACGGCCGATGGGAGTTGGGACGCCCCGCATGAGCTTGAAGCGGCGACGACCAACCCTGGCAATCTCGTTGCGGTCCAGGATGGTCAAGGAAATACGGTGGCGATCTGGGCTAGCCAGGTCGCAGGTGCTTTCCAGATCCGCACTGCGGTGCAGAACGCGAGTGGTGATTGGGGTGATTCCAGCAGATTGAGCACGCCCGGAAATTACCAGGCCCTGGTTCCGCAGATCCGCTTCGACAGCCAAGGCAATGGCTTGGCCATCTGGATGCAATTGGATCAAACAGGCGCTGAGGTGTGGTCATCACGCTTCGTGAAAGGAACCGGATGGCAAGCGCCGATACGACTGGACCGCACTCGCAACACAGGCTTTGGCGCGTCGCTCGCGATCGACACCGAAGGAAATGCCTTTGCTGTCTGGGGCAAGGGGGAAACGGAATACGGCAATTCGGATATCTGGGCCTCCCGCTTCACGCCGGCCGGCGGTTGGCAGGCACCGGTCAGAGTGGGCAGTTCGGCCAACATCGGCATCTACGATCAGGCCGAGCAGCCGCAGGTGGCCGTGGATGCCGCAGGCAATGCCTATGTGCTGTGGGTTCAAAGGGCCAGCGAATCGCCGGTCTGGGTCGCGCGCTATCAAGTCGGCAGCGGCTGGCAGCCTGCGGTTTCGCTGGGTGCTGCTCGACGGGGCGATCCCTACGCTCCGAGGCTCGCCGTTTCCGGCTCGGGTCAGGTGATGGCGCTGTGGAACGCTTTTGTTCCCTCGGGCACGTGGTATCGCTTCGACCTGTGGTGGAGCGCTCTCGCAACACCGGGCGGCAGTTGGACTTCGCCGGCCCTGCTGGAGAACGACGATGTGGGCGATGCCATGAATCAGGTGCTGACAGTCGACGGTGCGGGCAACTTCCATGCAATCTGGCAGCAGCAAGACGTTTCCAACTACCGCAGCGATCTCGTTCATCGCCGGTATACGCCCGGCGTGGGTTGGGAGGCGACCACGACCGTCAGTACGGCGAATGGCACCT
The DNA here is from genome assembly GCF_059415325.1 of Variovorax sp. GW821-FHT10D07. Lineage (NCBI taxonomy): Bacteria > Pseudomonadati > Pseudomonadota > Betaproteobacteria > Burkholderiales > Comamonadaceae > Variovorax > Variovorax sp. GW821-FHT10D07. The sequence goes on from NZ_JBWKMZ010000005.1 coordinate 129,929, forward strand.
ATTTTCAGAATCGCTTCCCCAGCCTGGTGGCAGACCGCAATGGCAACTTGATGGCGCTGTGGGGCGTTTACAAATCGGGTAGCGGCGGAGCAGAGGAGGGCACGTTCGCCAGGCGCTACGTGGCCGGTGAAGGATGGCGCGCCACCGTTCGCGTAGGCGCCACGGGAGCCGCAGCAGCGGCAACCACCTCGCTGGATGTGCAAGCGGATGGCTCCATTGCAGCGACCTGGATGGAGCCTGTGGAAAACCGTGGCAACGGGCCGATATTTGCGGCTCGGTTCAAGTAACAAGCGCCCGTCCTGACGCTTCCCGAAGCGCGTTCGCGGAGCTGTCTGTCTGACGCGCAGTGCGTCCCTCGGGGTTGATGCGACCCCGGGGATGCCCCCCAAAGCACTTTGCAAAACAACCAAGAGGAGAAGAGGATGAGGAACAACACGTACCGCGCGCTAGGCATCGCGCTGCTTGCCACGTTGACCGCATGTGGAGGCGGCGGCGGTGGTGGAGGAGGCGGCGGTTTCCCGATCGCGCCGATCGCGGTCACGCCGCCACCGGCAGCCAATCCCGACCCGGTGCCCCAGGATCCCGTTCTGCCGGCCCTGTCGCTGGACTTCGAGCTGCTGACCAACGAATTCGATCCGGTGAAGCTGCTCGCCGCGCTGAATGCGGAAGGAAGCAAGGGATTCCGCTGGGTCACCTCGCCCAACTTCAAGAACGACCCGAGGCATGTGCTGTCGAAGGACACCAAGGCGACGGACAAATACATCTACGAATTCCTGGATGTGGGGCTGTCGCAGGACGACTACCTCACGCAGATCAATGCCAGGGGCGCCCATGGCTTCAAGCTGCTCAACGACGGGGCGGTGGTGCGCAACAGCGCGGTGAGCGCCTGGTACAGCTACACGCTGGAAACGAGCTTGCGAAGGAACAATTCCAATACCGATCCCAACAACGATCCGGTGAGCCTGGATGGCTTCCTGGCGCAGCTCAACGCGAAGGGCGCGCAGGGCAATCGATACGTCGGGCAAGTGCATTTCGCACCGCTGCCGGACGGCCGCTTCAACATCCAGAGCGTGTATGAGAATGCCGGCAACGGTGCCTTCCAGTACGAGATGCTGCCGAGGGCTGGAAAGGACGCCGACTTCATCGCGCAGTTGAATGCGCAGGGCGCGAGGGGATACAGGTTCAACTTCATCGCCTTCCTGAAGAGCGGCGAGGCGAAGGCCTTCTACGTGAAGGACAAGGCGCAGACGCCGAAATTCACCTACTGGATCGTCGATCGCCCCGCCGATGCGTCGGCATTCCTGGCCCAGTTGAAGGACAACGCGAGCCGCGGCAGGGCTTTCTTCATCGACAACTACGCCTCGGGGACCGACAGGGTCACGGGCCCGGGTTCGTCGGAGCCGGTGCAGAAGGTCATCTACTCGGCTTCCGCGCAATGCCAGGGCGTTCTTTGCGGCGACCTGTATGCGTTCTCGATCATGAGCATCTACTGAAGCCGACCACCGCTTCCACGCAGAAATGGCCCGACATCGGGCCATTTCCTTTTGGAGCCTCAGCGCCTCAATTCACGCACTGGAACGACCCCGCCAGATTGACGTCCCCCGACCCCTTGTACTGCGGCCACTTCGGGTAGTCGCACAGCGGCCGCGTGCGGCCCGGCACGCCGGCGGTGTCGGTCGTGACCTGGTTGCTCGGCGCGGTGCCCTTCTCGACCCAGCCCTCGAGCGCGGTGAGCGAGTCCCAGGTGGCGTTGAACACGCTGCTGACCGCATGGCCCAGGCCCGCGACCTCGTAGTAGCGCACGAAGCCGTCGACCTCCGACGGGCCCCAGCGCGACTGCAGGCGCTGGTAGTACTGCTCGGTGGCGCGCGTGCTCACGAGCACGTCGGCGAGGCCGTGGGCGAGCAGCAGCTTGCCGCCGCGGGCCTTGAAGGCCGAGATGTCGGTGCTGGCGTCGAGCTGGGTGCTCAGCGCGCTGATGCGGCTGGCCCAGGGGCCCGGGTCCTCGGGGTCGAGCGAGAGCGAATCGAAATTCGCGTCGCGCGTCACCGAGTACTTGATCCACTGGTCGGTCAGCACGCTGATGTAGGGCGCGTTGGCCGGCATCGGCCGCGTGGGCTGCGTGCTGCCGAAGGCCAGGAAAGTCACGGTGGGCTCGAGCGGCGAGGTCCAGGTGCTGATGCCGGGATCGGCGCCCCAGATGTTGTAGCCCGGGTACTGGGTCTCGCCGCTGGCCAGCGCGAAGCGGAAGTTGGTCGCGGTGTTGATGCTCTTCATGGCCGCGATCTGCGCATCCGACAGGCAGCTGTTGCCGGTGTCGGCGCCGCCCGCGCAGCGCACGGGCGCGCCCTTGAGCATGGCGGTGGCCGGATCGAAGCGCGCGTTGCACAGGGTCTGGTTGCTGATCAGGCCGTCGGCCACGCCGTCGAGCGCGTCGCAGGCCTCCATGGCGGCGTTGTAGAGCAGCTCGCGCTTGGCGGCGTTGGGGTAGGCGCCGGGCTGCGCCAGGGCGCGGCTCATGCGGTGGCCGCCGAGCAGCGCGGCGGCGTCGTTCCAGGCCGGGTACCAGGCGATCGCGCCGTCCCAGTCGGCGGGCCAGCGCTGGATGGCGGTGACGGCCTCGCGCCCGCCGGTGGAGCCACCCGCGAAGTAGGACTTCGAGGGGCTGGCCGCGTAGCGTGCCTGGACGATCGCGAGCGCGGCGTCGTGCGTCTTCTTGAGCGCATCGCCGCCGAAGTTGCGCACGGCCTCGTCGCTGAGGCCGAAGCGGCCGTCCTGCGAGCCGAGCGCATTGGCCTGGTGGCCCGAGTCGCTCGCGAAGGTGGCATAGCCGCGGGCCAGCGGCACGGGCTGGTCGACCGGGCCGTTGGGCACGTTGCCCTTGACGCTGGGAATGCTGCCGTTGAAGCCGCCGCCGCCGAACATCACGACCTTGCGGTTCCAGCTCGTGGGCAGGGCCACGGTGAAGCGGATGTCGGGCGCGCTGGCGTCGACCGGCGAAATCTTGCCCGACACCTCGCAGTACTCGGGCAGCGCGGCCACGCCGGTGCCGGCGGCCGGCACGGTCTTGGTGGCCGTGACGGTGGCGCCCGAGGTCGGCAGGCCGATGGCCGCGGCCGGCACGCTCAAGCCCGGCAGCTGCTCGCAGCTCAGCGCGGCGCTCGATGGCGGCGGAGCGGGGGGTGGGGGCGGCGGCGCGGGCGGCGGGTTGCCCGAGATGGGCAGCAGGAAGCCGTTGCCGCCACCGCCTCCGCCGCAGCCCACGAGCGTGGCGCTGACGGCGATGCAGGCGGCGACGGCCAGGACGATGTCGCGATGGCTGGATGTCATGGGTCTCCGATGTCGTTGGTGTTGGGACGCGGCACAGTCTCTCGCGCGCGGGTCCCGAATCCAATGTGCGGGCCGGACACAGCAGGCCGCGTTCCTGTGTGCGCGGCCCATGCCGCGTAAACCCTGAGCGGCGGCCTTCAGTGCGGCAGCGGTACCTCGAAGCCGGCCTTCGAAAGCTCCCACTGGTACTGCTCGAAGCCCGTGCCCGGCACGCGCTCGTCGGCGCGGTCGCGGATCTCGTCCATGCGCGCCGCGACCTCGGCCGCGGTGTCGGCGCTGCCGTCGATGAAGATGCCGCGCGTCATCGTGAGGTGGGCGCTCTCGAAGCTGCCCGCGCCCGCGAGCAGGATGGTGCGCGTGGGCGCGTTCTCGCCCACCAGCGCGACCAGCCCGGGGCTCACGTAGTCGGGCTGCAGCCGCGCCAGCGCCTCGGGCGGCAGTACGCCCTCGGTCATGGCGGTGGCGGCGGTGGGCGCGAGGCAGTTCACGCGGATGTCCTGCCGCTCGCCCTCGAGCGCGAGGGTCTGCATCAGGCCGACCAGCGCCATCTTGGCCGCGCTGTAGTTCGACTGGCCGAAGTTGCCGTACAGGCCCGAGGAAGAGGTGGTCATCACGATGCGGCCATAGCGCTGCGCGCGCATGGTCTCCCACACGGCCTTCACGGCATGTACGCTGCCCATCAGGTGCACGTCCATCACGCGGCGGAAGTCCTCGAGCGTCATCTTCGAGAAGCTCCTGTCGCGCAGCACGCCGGCGTTGTTGACGAGGATGTCGACGCGGCCCCATTCGGCCACGGCGCGCGCGGCCATCGTCTCCATGGCCGCGAAGTCGGTGACGTCGCCGCCGTCCGCGATGGCGCTGCCGCCCGCGCGCACGATCTCGTCGGCCACGGCGCGGCCCGGCGATCCTTCATGCGCGCCGGCCACGTCGTTGACCACCACGCGCGCACCGTGGCGTGCGAGCGCCAGCGCATGGGCGCGGCCGAGGCCGCTGCCCGCGCCGGTGACGATGGCCACGCGGCCGTCCAGTGTCTTGTTCATTGCTGTTCCCGATGAATGAAGAAAAAAAGAGGAGCGGGGCTCAGAACGCGACCGCGTCCCTGCCCTTGAGGCCCAGCATCGCGCGCGCCTCGTCGGGGCTCGCGATCTCGAGCGAGAGCTCCTCGAGGATCCGGCGGATCTTGCGCACCTGCTCGGCGCAGGACTTCGCGAGCTGGCCGCGGGCGAGGTAGAGGCTGTCCTCGAGGCCCACGCGCACGTTGCCGCCCATCACCGCGCCCATGGTCAAGAGCGGCATCTGGTGGCGGCCCGCGCCGAGGATCGAGAAGCGGTAGCCGTCGCGGCCGAACAGCCGGTCGGCGGTGGCGCGCATGGTCACGAGGTTCTCGGGATCGGGCCCGAGGCCGCCGAGGATGCCGTAGATGCTCTGGATGAACAGCGGGCCCTTGACGAGGCCCTCGTCGACGAAGTGCGCGAGGTTGTAGAGATGGCCGACGTCGTAGCACTCGAATTCGAAGCGCGTGCCGCAGTCCTCGCCGAGCACCTGCAGGATGTGCTTGATGTCGCGGAAGGTGTTGCGGAAGATCAGGTCCTCCATGCCCTCGACATAGGGCTGCTCCCAGTCGTGCTTCCACTCCGGGATGCGCCGCGCCGCCGTGTGGATCGAGAAGTTCATCGAGCCCATGTTGAGCGAGCACATCTCGGGCTTGGCCTGCAACGGGTAGGCCAGCCGCTCGGCCAGCGTCATGCGCGTGCTGCCGCCGGTGGTGATGTTGATCACCGCATCGGTGGCGGCCTTGATGCGCGGCACGAACTGGTCGAAGACCTTGGGGTCGGCCGAGGGGCGGCCATCGACGGGATCGCGCGCATGCAGGTGGAGGATGGCCGCGCCGGCCTCGGCCGCTGCTATCGCCTGCTCGGCGATCTGGTCGGGCGTGAGCGGCAGGTGCTCGGACATGCTCGGCGTATGGACCGAGCCGGTGACCGCGCAGGAAATGATGACTTTGTCTTGGGTGCTTGCCATGGGATGTGTGGAAGGGATGAAGGATGGGTGGCGCCGCGTCAGACCGCGAGCCACTCCGAGACGAGTTGCTGGTCGGCCTTGAGCGCCTGCGGCGTGCCCTCGAACACGATGCGGCCGTGGCCCATCACGCAGACCCGGGTCGAGACCTTGAGCGCGATCGCGAGCTTCTGCTCGACCAGCACCACCGACAGCCCCTTGCGGTGCATGTCGACGATGCATTCGCCGACTTGGGCCACGATCTTGGGCGCCAGGCCCTCGGTGGGCTCGTCGATCAGCATCAGGAGCGGATTGCCCAGCAGCGAGCGGCACATGGTCAGCATCTGCTGCTCGCCGCCCGACATGCTGCCGGCCTTGGTGTTGCGGCGCTCCTTGAGACGCGGGAAGTAGTCGAACATCTGCTCGACGGTCCAGCGGTGCGCGCCGGGCACGGCACGCTGCTCGCCCATGCGCAGGTTCTCGTCGACCGTGAGGTTGGCGAACACCTCGCGCTCCTCGGGCACGTAGCCGATGCCGGCGCGGCACACGGCATAGGGCCGCGCGCCGGCCAGTTCGCGCTCGCGCAGCCGGATGCTGCCCGCGGATGGCGGCACCAGGCCCATGATGGCCTTCATGGTGGTGGAGCGGCCCGAGCCGTTGCGTCCGAGCAGGCTGATGACCTCGTTGCGTCCGACGCGCAGGTCGACGCCATGCAGCACGTGGCTCTTGCCGTAGTGGACGTGGAGGTCCTCGACGCTCAGCAGCGTGTCGCCGGTGTTCATGCCGCCACCTCCTCGCCGAGGTAGGCCTCTTTCACGCTGGCATTGGCGCGGATCTCCTGCGGCGTGCCGGTGGCGATCACCTGGCCGTAGACCAGCACGCTGATGCGGTCGCTCAGCGAGAACACCACGTCCATGTCGTGCTCCACGATCATCAGCGCGCGGCCCTTCGTGACCTCGCGGATCAGCTCGGCCGTGTAGTGCGTCTCCTCGGTCGACATGCCGGCCATCGGCTCGTCGAGCAGGATCACCTTGGGGTCGGAGGCCAGCGTCATCGCGATCTCGAGCGAGCGCTGTTCCGAATAGGCCATCTCGCCCGCGATCGTCGCGGCGCGCGCCTGCAGGCGCACCAGCTCGAGCAGCCGCTCGGTCTCCTCGCGGATGGCGCGGTCGCGGTCGATGAAGCGCCAGAAGACGTACTGCAGCCCATGGCGGCGCATGACCGCGAGGCGGATGTTCTCGAACACGGTGAGCTTGGGAAAGATGTTGGTGATCTGGAACGAGCGCGCGAGCCCGAGCCGGTTGATGGCCTGCGGCGTGCGCCCGGCGATCGACTGGCCGTCGAAGTGGATGCTGCCGGCCGTCGGCGCGAGCTGGCCCGAGATCAGGTGGAACAGCGTGGACTTGCCCGCGCCATTGGGGCCGATCAGCGCATGGCGCTCGGCGCCCAGCAGGTCGAGGTCGACGCCGCGCATGATCTCGGTGGGGCCGAAGGACTTGCGCAGGCCGCGGATGCTCAGGATCGGGTCGTTCATGCGGCGCCTCCGGTGCGCTCGGTGAGGGGCGCGGCCTGCGCCGCGGTGGGGCCGTCGGCTTCGCGCTGGGCCAGGGTTCGCAGCCGTTGCCGCGCGAAGCGCGCGAGCAGCCCGCCGACGGCGAGCAGCGCGAGCGGCACGGCCCAGGTCGCGAACGACAGCGGCAGCCAGGCGCGACCCAGGAACTGGATCGGCGGCCAGCCGCCACCCGGTTGCAGGTTGGCGAGCGAGCGGTAGTCCTGCGAGAAGGCGCGCTGCAGCATCTCGATCGCGAAGGCGCCGCCGAAGCTCAGCAGCAGCGCCGCGCCGATCGACAGCGCCGCCACCGGCAGCAGCGGGGCCAAGCCGAAGCGCTGGCGCAGCCGCGCGGTGGTGCCCACCAGGCCCGCGAGGCCGGCCGGCATGAACATCATCACCAGCACGAACAGGATGCCCTGGTAGAGCAGCCACGAGCGCGTGAGGTCCGACACGGCGTAGCCGAAGAAGGTCATGAGCGCGGCGCCCAGCGCCGGGCCCAGGAACACCTGCACGCCGCCGATGTAGGTGTTGAGCACCACCGCGGCCGACAGCGCGGGATCGAACACCACGTAGTTCGCCGATTCGTTCGACACCACCTGCAGCCCGCCCGCGATGCCCGAGAACATGGCCGAGACCGCGAACACCAGCACGCCGAGGCCGTGCACGTTGTAGCCGAGGAAGCGCAGCCGGTGGCTGTTCTCGCGCAGGCCGCAGGTCAGCCGGCCCAGCGGCGTGCGGGTGTAGAGGTAGAGCAGCGCGAGCGACAGCAGCACCCAGCCCAGCGTGAGGTAGTAGACCTCGGTGGTCGTGCCGAAGCCGAAGCCCCAGGCGGGCATGCGCATGGTCGACACGCCGGCCTCGCCGCCGAACAGGCCCTTGAGGTGCGGCGCCAGCGAATGGATCAGCTCGGCGATGGCCAGCGTGATCATCGCGAAGTAGGTGCCGCTGCGCTGGGTGGCGAACCAGCCCGCGATGCCGCCGATGGCCAGGCCGCAGACCGCGCCGGCCAGCGGCATCAGTGGGGTGGGCAGCAGGCCGGCTCCGCCGAGCGCGTTCATCGCATGCACGGTGCCGAAGGCGCCGACGCCGAAGTAGGCCGCATGGCCGAAGGACAGCATGCCGGCCTGGCCGCACAGCAGGTTGTAGGCGCTGGCGAACAGCGCGGCGATCAGCATCTGGATGGCCGCGTTGAGCAGCCCCTGCGACAGCAGGAAGGGCAGGGCCAGCAGCAGCGCGACGCCGGCGGCGAGCAGGGAGAGGGTGGTCTTCATCGTTTCGGCCCTCCCGCTCAGTTCTTCTCGCCCATCAGCCCGCTCGGGCGCACCAGCAGAATCAGCAGCATCAGCGCGAACGGAATGGTGGCCGACAGGCTCGAGAGCTTGAGCGTCATCAGCCCGCCGACGCCGCGCGCCCAGTCGCCAGCGCCGACCAGCGCGAACAGGTCGGCCAGGCTGCGGTCGATGCCCACGGCCAGCGAGGTGATGACGCCGATCAGCAGCGAGGCCAGCATCGCGCCGCCCAGCGAACCGAGGCCGCCGACCACCACCACCACGAACACCATCACGCCGAGCTCGAGCGCCATGTTGGGGTTGGTGGTGTAGAAGGCACCGGCCACCGCGCCCGCCAGGCCCGCGAGGCCGGCGCCGACGCCGAACACGCCCATGAACACCAGCGGCACGTTGTGGCCCAGCGCCTCGGCCATGCGCGGCTTGTAGATCGCAGAGCGCACCACGATGCCGACGCGGGTGCGCGTGAGCAGCAGGTAGATGGCCACGAACATCGCGATCGCGATGCCGCCCATCAGCAGGCGGTAGGCCGGGTACTGCGCGCCGCCGATGGCGAAGGCCGGCACGTCGAGCGTGGGCGGGATGCGGTAGTCGACCGGGAAGTTGCCGAAGAACAGCTTGATGGTCTCGGCGATGATGAACGACAGGCCGAAGGTCAGCAGCAGTTCGTGCGCATGGCCGTGGTGGTGCACGCGGCGCAGGAAGAAGCGCTCGACCACCACGCCGATCAGGCCGACCAGGATCGGCGCGGCGATCACGGCGGCCCAGAAGCCGATGGTGCCCTGCAGCGTGTAGGCGAAGTAGGCGCCCAGCATGTAGAACGAGGCATGCGCGAAATTGAGCACGCCCATCATTCCGAAGATGAGCGTGAGGCCGGCCGACACCATGAACAGCAGCAGTCCGTAGACGATGCCGTTCATGAGCGAGACGATGAGCTGGTCCATGGGTGTCCTTGCGAGCAGCCGAGGCTGCGCCGGCGGGACGCGCGCGTCCCGCCGGGGAGGGGATTCAGGGAACGGGGCCGCGCGGCGCGGCCCCGGGGAGAGGAGCGCGCGGGCGCTCAGCCCGGACGCTTCATCGCGCAGCTCGACTGCGCGGGCGTCGAGGCTTCCTCGGCCGTGAAGCGCTTCACCGGCTTGAAGCCCATGTCGGTGTCGTCGGCCTTGTAGCGCGCGTCCTTGGTCACGGTCGACACCACCATCGGCAGCAGCGCCTGGTGGTCGGCCGCGCGCATGCTCATCTCGCCCATCGGGGTCTTGATCTTCGCGGTCTCGATCGCGCGGGCCAGCGCATTGACGTTGAGCGCGCCGTTCTCGGGCTTGGTGCGCTTGAGCGCATCGGCCACCATCGCCATGCCGAACACGGTCTGCGGCTCGATGAAGGCCGGCGCGTGGCCGGTCTTGGCCTTGTAGTCGGCCACGAAGCGCTCGCCCTCGGCACCGGCGGCTTCGGCGTTGAAGGTGTGGGCCACGAAATGGCCGACCGCGAGATCGCCCGCGTTCGCGATGTTGCCGGGCTGATCGAGGAACACCGTGCCGAAGCGCACCTTGAGGCCGGCCGACTTCGAGGCTTTCATCAGCAGCAGCAGGTCGTTCGACCAGTTGCCGGTGAGCACCGAGTCGGCCTTGGCGGCGCTGATCTTCGCCACGTAGGGCGCGAAGTCCTGCACCTTGTTGACGTCGTGCAGGGTCTTCTCCACCACCTGGTAGCCGCCGGCCGATGCGTTGTCGACGATGGCGCGCTCCATGTCCTGGCCCCAGGAGTAGTTCTGGTTGATCGCATAGACGCGGGTGCCGAGTGCGTTGGCCTGCTTCATCGCGCTGACCAGGGCCTTGGTGCGGATCTGCGCGTCGCCGCTGAAGCGGAAGTGGTGGAAGTTGCACTTCTCGCCCGTGAGCTCCAGCGCCTCGGCGCCCACGTTGATGTAGATCATCTCCTTGCCGGGATTGCGCAGGTTGTACTTGCGGATGTCCTCGGTGATCTGGCCGCCGATGGCCGAGGAGGCGCCCTGCACGATCAGCTGCACGCCGTCGGCCGCGGCCGCCTTGAGCTTGTCGGCCGCGCCCGCGGGGCCGCCCTGGTTGTCGTACTCGAGCAGCTGCACCGGCTCGCCGTTCCAGCCGCCGGCCGCGTTGATCTGGTCGATCGCGAAGCGCACGGCCGTGCGGTAGGCCTGGCCCGACGAGGCCTGCGGGCCCGACAGCGTCTCGAGCACGCCGATCTTCACGGGCGCGGCGGAGGCGCCGGCCGACAGCAGGGCCAGCGAGCAGGCCAGGGCCGACGCGGCGGCGTTGAACGAGAGGGGGAAGGGGGATGTGCGCATTGATGTCTCCATGCTTCTTGAAAAAAAGGGGTGGGCCGCTCGTCGGCGTTCAGAGGTATTCCATGTTCCCGTCGACGCTGATCGCCTGGCCCGTGAGGTTGCGGGCCGCGCTCGAACAGAGGAACAGCGCCATCGCCGCCACGTCGTCGAGCGTGACCATGCGGCGCAGCGAGATCTTCTGCAGGTACTCGGCGCGCATGGCCTCGACCGACACGCCCGCGGTGGCGGCGCGCGCGCCGATCACGCTGTTCATGCGCTCGCCCTCGACCGTGCCCGGCAGGATCGCGTTGACGCGCACGCCATGCGGGCCGAGCTCGATGGCCAGCGACTTCATGAGGCCGACGATGGCCCACTTGGTCGATGCATAGGGCGTGCGGAACGGATAACCGAGCCGGCCCGCGACCGAGCTCATCGCGATCAGGCTAGGGTTGGCCTGCGAGCGCTTGAGCAGCGGGATCGCGCGCTGCGCGAAATAGAACTGGCTGTGCAGGTTGACAGCCACCGTGCGCTCCCAGTCGCCGCGCTGCAGGTCCTGCAGCGCGCCGGTGGGGCCGGCGATGCCGACGTTGTTGATCAGCACGTCGAGCCCGCCGAGCGCGCCTTCCACGTCGTCGAACACGCGCGCCACGTCCTCGGGCACCGAGGCGTCGGCCATGCTCGAGGTGATCTCGGGCGCCTCGCGTGCCATGCGGTCGAGCGCGAGGCGGTCGATGTCGCAGACATGCACGCGCGCGCCGGTCTCGCGAAAGGCCAGCGCGATGGCCGCGCCGATGCCGGACGCGCCCGCGCTGATCAGCACCCGCAGGCCCGGCGCGGGCCGCAGTGAATCGATGATGCTCATGGGTTCCTGTGGTGTCTCGTTGTGTCCATGCGGGCGCCATGGCGCTCTCGCTTCATCGGCAGTGTCTTGAAAGCCCCGCGTCAAAACTATGTGCGTCGCGCACACTGGCAACCCCCTGTCGATGTGATGCGGTGTTCGCGATCGCCATCGCGGCGCCAGGGGAGAGGGATCGGACCCATGGGCATGGCCGCATCGTTCTGCTAGCCTTCGCGGCCCTATGTCATCCCTGTCCACCGAACGACCGCGCGCGGCGGGCTCCTCGCGCGATGCGAGCGAGCAGGCGGCCGACGAGATCGCCGCCGAACTGATCGGCCTGCTGCACCGGAATGCGCCCGCGGAAGAATTCGCCGGCCGGCTCGCGGCCGTGGAGGCCCTGCCCGATGCATTGCGGCGCAAGTCCAGCCTGGTCGAGCTGGTGCGCATGGCGATGGCGCTGCGCAACCGGCTCGAGCTGCACGAGCAGCGCGAGCGCGGCATGCTCGCCGTGATCGAATCGGCGCAGGACCTCTCGGGCCGGCTCGACCTCACGGGCCTGCTCAAGACCATCGTGAAGCGCGCGCGCCACCTGATGGGCTCGCACCTGTGCTGGCTCACGGTCTACGACACCGCGACCGGCGCGTTCCAGGTGGTGGTGGCCGACGGCGCGATCTCGGACCGCACCGGCCGCATGACCGTGGGCCGCAACCTCGGCATCGCGGGCATCGTGATGAGCACGCGGCTGCCCTTCTTCACGCCCGACTACCTGCACGACAACCGCTTCGTGCACGACCCCACGCTCGACGACATCTTCCGCGACGAGGGCGTGGCCGCGCTGGTGGGCGCGCCGCTGATGCGCGACGACGAGGTGATCGGCCTGCTGTTCGTGGCCGACCGCTACCACCGCACGCACACCGCGCTCAACGTGTCGATCCTCTGCACGCTGGCCGCGCATGCGGCGGTCGCGATCGAGAACGCCAAGGCCTTCGCGGAGGCGAAGGATGCGCTCGCGCATGCCGACCAGGCGCGCGGCGAACTCGAGCGGCATGTGCGCGACGTGCAGGGCGCGGCCGAGGCGCACGAGCAGCTGACCTCGCTGCTGGCCAAGGGCGCGTCGCTGGGCGCGCTGTGCGAGTCGATCGCGCAACTGCTCAACGGCGGCGTGCTGGTGCTCGACGAGGCCCACCAGGTCATCGGCCGCGCGCTGGCGCCGGGCTACGAGGGCACGGCGGCCGACGCTTATGCACCGAACGACGAACACAGCGCCGCGCTCGCGAAGGCGCTGCGCGAGAGCCGGCAGGCTGGCCGCTCGGTGGTGGCCTACGAGCGCGACGGCGAGCTGTGCCGCGCCATCGCGGTGCTCGGCGGCAACGAGGTGCTGGGCGCCGTGCTGCTGTTCCGGCACCAGGACCTGCGCGAGACCTCGCTGCGCACCTTCGAGCGCAGCTCCAGCATCATCGGCATCGTGCTGCTGTCACAGGAGCGCGTGGAGGCCGGCAAGAGCCGCGAGGTGGCGGCGCTGCTGCGCACCCTGATCTCGCCGCGCCAGGACGAGCCCGCGCTCACGCGCGACCGCGCCGAGCGCTTCGGGCTCGACCTGTCGCAGCCGATCTCGCTGATGGTGGTCGAGATGGCCGAGCCCCGGCCCGGCTTCTGGGCCCGGCGCCTGCGCGCCGGCGCGCCGATGTCCGAGCAGGTGTTCGACGAGGTCGACGGCGCCCTCGCCATCGTCTGCGCCGCGACCCGCGCGCAGGACGTGCTGGAGGCCGTCACCGCCTTCGCGCGGCGCGAGCTCGGCGATGCCTACCGCGGCGTGCTGTCGCGTCCGGTGCAGTCGCCGGCCGAGATGCCCGCGCTGTATGCCGCGCTGCGCCGCGCGCTGCCCGTGCTGGGGCGGCTTGGCATGCGCGGCGCCATCGTCGGGCAGAACGAGATGGCGCTCTATTCGGTGCTGTTCGAGACCCACGACCAGGGCAGCCTCAACACCTTCCTCGACGCCACCATCGGCGCGCTCACGAGCCATGATCGCAAGCGCGGCGCGGAACTCACGTCGACCCTGCTGGCCTACTTCGACTGCAACCAGAACGCGAAGACCACCGCGGCGCGCATGGGCATCCATGTGAACACCGTGCGCCAGCGGCTCGCGAGCGTGGAGGAACTGCTGGGGCACTGGGGCAGCGCGAGCCGGGCGCTGGAGATCCACGTGGCGCTGCGGTTGTGGAGCCTGGGGATGTCCAGCGCGCGCGGCGACGCCGGGAGCGAGTAGCGGGCGTGGCCTCGGACCCGCATTTGAATTTGTCCGAGTTGTCGTAGCGGGACTACGACAACCGGGACAAATCGAAGCGCGCAGCGCTCAGCGCTGCGGCATGTCCTTCACCGAATACCCCAGGCTCACCGTCGCATCCTCCGGAATCGGCGGCATGGTCGCGTTCCAGGCCAGCCAGTCCTCGCGCATCGCCGCCAGCCGTTCGGGCTCCTGCTTCGCGCGGTTGGCGCGCTCGCGCTCGTCGGACGGGATGTTGAACAGGTACTCGTTGCCGTCGACCTTCAGGTACTTCCAGTCGCCGTCGCGCAGCGCCTGCTGGCCGCGGTGGTTCATGCGCCAGTGCAGCGGGCGGCGGAAGCCGTGCTTCGCGTCTTTCAGCACGGGCATCAGCGAGACGCCGTCGAGCGGATAGGCCGGGTCGGCCTGCACGCCGGCCGCGTCGAGCATGGTGGCCGACCAGTCCATGGTCAGGCAGTGCTGGGCGCTCTCGCCGCCGGGCGCGATGACGGCGGGCCAGTGGGCGATCCATGGCACGCGGATGCCGCCTTCGGTCAGGTCCATCTTGCCGCCGACCAGCGGCCAGTTGTCGGAGAAGCGTTCGCCGCCGTTGTCGCTGGTGAAGACCACCAGCGTGTTCTCGGCCATGCCGTGCTTCTCGAGCGCGGCCATGATCCAGCCGATGCCCTCGTCCATGTGATGGATCATGCGGCGGTAGACGTGGATGTTGCCGCCCGCGAGGTCGAACAGGTTGTCCTTCACCAGCGGCGCCTTGTCGGCATCGTCGCGCGTTTCCCACGGCCAGTGCGGCGCGGTGTAGTGCAGGCTCAGGAAGAAGGGCTTGGCCTCTTCCGAGGGCTGTTGCGCCATGCGCTCGACGAAGTCGACGGCGCGCTTCGAGAGGATGTCGGTGAGGTAGCCCTCTTCCTGCTTGTCCTCCTCGCCGTACCAGAGGTCGTGGCGGCCGCTCGAGTCGCAGTGGGTGAAGTAGTCGACCCCGCCCGACATCGGGCCGAAGAACTCCTCGTAGCCCGAGCGCAGCGGGCCGAAGCTCGGCGGATAGCCGAGGTGCCACTTGCCGATCAGCGCGGTGCGGTAGCCGCTGTCCTTGAGCAGCGAGGGCAGGGTGGGATGGTCGACCGGCAGGCCCAGCGTGCTGCTGCCGCGGCTCTTGCTGTTGATCGGCTCCTCGGCCGCGCCGCGCAGCCGGTACTGGTAGCGCGCGGTGATCATCGCGAAGCGCGTGGGCGAGCACACGGGCGAGTTCGCGTAGCCCTGCGTGAGCTTGAGGCCCTTGGCGGCCAGGCCGTCGAGCACCGGCGAGACCGGGCCGAAGACGGCGTCGCGGCCGCCGTAGCAGCCGAGGTCGGCATAGCCGAGGTCGTCGGCGACGATGAAGATGATGTTGGGTCTTGTCATGGTGTCTCGAGGGCCTGCAGGGCCGGGAAAAAGGTCAGGGCTGGTAGCCCGATTTCTGCACCACCGGACCCCATTGCAGCCGGTAGGCCTTGAGCATCGCGGCGGTCTGCGCCGGGGTGCTGACCACCGGCGTCATCTTCGAGTCGGTGAACTTGCGCACCGTGTCGGGGTCCTGCATCACCTCGCGGATCGCGGTGGCGAGGCGCTCGACCTTCTCGCGCGGCATGGTGGCGGGCGCGAAGAAGGTGTTCCAGCCGCTGGCCGAGAGGTCGAGGCCGGCTTCCTTGAAGGTGGGCACCGAGGGCGCGAAGGGCGAGCGCTTGGCGCCCGAGATCGCGAGGATGCGCAGCTTGCCGCCCTCGTGCTGCGGGATCACCACGTCCTCGGTGTCGACCGCGATCGGCACCTGGCCGCCGATCAGGTCGTTGAGCAGCGGCGCCGAGCCGCGGTAGCCGATGACCTGGGTCTGGACCTTGGCCTTCTCGCCGACCATGAGGCCGAAGAAGTGCGGCAGGCTGCCGGTGGCCGGCACGCCGACGTTGGCCTGCTTGGGATTGGCGCGCATCCAGGCCAGCAGGTGGTTGAGCTCGCGCACCGGCAGCGTGGGCGATACGGCGAGCGCGAAGTCGTAGTCGTTGACGTGCGAGACCGGCACGAAGTCGCGCTCGGGGTCGTAGCCGTTGTCCTTGAACACCAGCGGCGCCACCACCATCACGGCGGGGTTGGCGAGCATCAGCACGTTCTGGTTCGCGGGCGTGGCCCTGGCCTGCTGCGCCGCGAGGCGACCGCCCGCGCCGGGCTTGTTGTCGACGATGACCGGCACGCCGAGCTTGGGCGCGAGCTTGTCGCCGACGATGCGCGCGACGCGGTCGGTGGCGCCGCCGGGCGCATAGCCGACGACGATGTGCAGCGGGCCGTCGAGCGCCTGCGCGGCGGCGCCGGTGGCCGTCAGGGCCGTCAGAGCCGTCATGAGGCCGGCGATGGCCATCAGGCCGGCGAGGCGGCGGGTGATCGGGTGCGTGGGTTGCATGGGTTCCTCCTTGCGTTTCATGTAATGGGGTTCAGTCGTTGGCCTGGAAATTCACGGCCTTCATGATGCCGGCCCAGCGTGCCGTGTCCTCGCGCATGGTCTTCACGAGCGCGTCGCCCGTGTCGGCCACCGGGTACATGCCGTTCTGCAGCAGCATCTGGCGCACCTCGCGCTTGTTGACGGCGCGCGCGAACTCGGCGCGCAGCTTCTCGACCACGGGCTGCGGCGTCTTGAGCGGCGCGTAGTAGGCGAACCAGGCGGTGGCGACCACGTCCTTGTAGCCGGCCTCGACGAAGCTCGGCAGGTTGGGCATCAGCGGCGAGCGCTTCTCGCCGCTGGTGGCCAGCACCTTGACGCGGCCCGAGGGCAGCATCTGCTGCGCGCCGCCCACGGTGTCGAAGTAGACCGGCACGGTGCCGCCCATCACGTCCTGCCGCGCGGGCGTGGAGCCGCGGTAGGGCACGTGCACCATCTTCAGCCCGGCCGCGCGGTTGAGCATCTCGCCGAGGAAGTGCGAGGGCGTGCCGGCGCCGTACGAGGCGAAGCTGGCCTTGTCGCCCTGCGCCCTGGCCCAGGCGATGAACTCGGGCAGCGTGTTCGCGGGCACGTCCTTGTTGAGCACCAGCGCGAGCTCGAAGCGCGCCGCGTTGAGGATCGGCACGAAGTCCTTAATCGGGTCGTACGAGAGGTTGCGGTAGGCGCTCGGGAACATGGTCATCATGCCGGCCGTGCCCAGCAGCAGCGTGTGGCCGTCGGGCGCCGCGGTCTTGACCGTCTCGACCGCGATGCGGCCGGCCGCGCCCGAGCGGTTGTCGATGATCAGCGGGCCGAGGCTGTCGCGCACCTCGTGCGCGATGGCGCGCGTGAGCACGTCCTGCGTGCCGCCCGCGGGCACGCCGATCAGCACCTTGATCGGCTGGCCCGGCGCGAAACCCTGGGCGCGCGACAGCGCGGGCGCGAGCGCGAGGCCGCCGAGCGCGGCGACCAGCCGGCGGCGGCCGGGGGCGGGCAGGTGGGAAGCGTGCGAGGGGCGGGAAGGCATGGGGCGAAGTCTCCGAAAGGCGCCGGGTCGGCGGGGCGTGGTCCCGCGGCTGCGGACGATTCTGGAGACGCTACAGTCGATTGATCAAATCAACCATTCCCCGGATTAACCCGAGCGCGATGCCCCAGCCCATCGATGTGCCCGTGAAAGCGACCGCTCGCAAGACGGCCAAGGCCACCATCAAGGCGGCCGAGGACGCCAGCCTCGCGTTGCCGCGCCGCCCGCTCGACGACCTGCTGCTCTACCGCCTCTCGCGCCTGCTCGCGGTGGCCGGCAGCATGGTGATCCGCCTGTGCGAGGGCCGCTTCGGCATCACGCGCCGCGAATGGCGGCTGATCGCCACGCTCGCGAGCCGCGGCGAGCTCGGCTCCTCGCAACTGGCCGAGCATGCGCAGCTCGACCGCGCGCGCACCTCGAAGGCCGTGGGCTCGCTGGTCGAAAAGAAACTGCTTTCGCGCGTGGCGCGCGCGGGCGATCGGCGCCATGTGCAGCTGCGGCTCACCGACAGCGGGCAGGCGCTGTACGACGCGCTCTTTCCGCTCGTGACGGCGATCAACGGCGAGCTGATGGGCGCGCTCGATGCCGGCGAGGCCGAGCGCTTCGATGCGGCGCTGCATCGCTTGCAGGAGCGGGCCGAGCGCATGGTGGCGCAGGCGGTGCTGCCGAAGGCGGACCGGGGCAGGCACGCGGTGCGTTGAGACCGGGCACCGGGATCCAACGAGAGAAGAGGACATCATGTTCGAGAAGATCAAGGCGCTGTTCGGCGCGCGACCGGCGGCGGTAACCACGCAGGCGCCCACACCAACCCCAGCGCCGGCAGCGGCGGCGCCCCAGGCCCCCGCCCCGCCCGACGAGGCGGTGCGGCTGCTGTCCGCCGACGATCCAGCGAATCCGTTCGTCTTCGAGGGCTACGACTGCGCGGCCTTCGCGCGGTCGATGATCTCCACCACGAAGGACCCGGGCATCGCGGCCCAGTTCTCGGCCGGGCGGACGGACCCGGGTTCGGCCCACATCGGCCAGCTTCCCGCGCAGCCCGTAGCACTGGAATGCAGCCTGGCCTACGACTCGAAGGAGTCTCCGACCGAAGGCGTGCTGTTCAAGGCCTCGGCCATGGAGGAGAAGTGGGACATCTATCTCTACGGCGGCCGCCTCTATTTCGCGCGCAGCTGGACGGCCGCGCTGGCTTTCGTGGCCGAGTTCGAGATGGGCGAGGGACGGCTGAGGATCCCGCGTGTGTGGGCATCGGCCGGCAACGAGGAGCTCGCGGTTCGGCAAGTGGACTACCTGATCAAGAGCCACCTGCAACGGCGCGTCGTGCCGCATCCGCTGCCGGCCGGCTTCGAGCGCGATCCCCACACGGTGGGGCTCTATTCGTTCAGCCAGTACGGCCGCGTCTGCTGGTTCGGCACCTTCGCCGACACGCTGGTCGACCGGCCGTTAAAGGCCACCGGCGCGACGGCCTGAGTCACTTTCTGTCTTGGACGCGGGGCAGAATGGCCCGAGACCGAGACCCGGTCGGCAAACCACGAGGAGCAGCCCGATGAGCTCGATGGAAGAAGTCTGGAAATACCGCGAGGAAGTGCTCTATCCGCAGCTCTTCGGCGAGAAGCGCAAGGGCATCTTCGTGCTGGGCGCCGATGACTTCTCGGCGCTGGGCGCGCAGGACATCGATCCGCGCTGGCTGCACCTGGGCGTGTTCGAGTTCGAGCCGACGCCCGTGCGCAACTCCTGGCTCTACGTGACCTCGGGCGGATCGACGCCCTGGGAGGGCGAGCCCGCCGACTACGACCCCGAGGACTACTCGTGGATCGGCTCCGAACTGGTGCTCGAGGTGCCGTCGCAGGCCGGCGAGACCTGGCCGATCAAGCTGCTGCAGAAGCTGCTGGCCTACAACGTGCTGCTCGCGCATGGCCGCTTCGGCGAGGACAAGCCGCCGCTGGACTACGGCGACCGCATCCCGCTGGGCGGGCCGATCGGGCAGAAGGCCGCGTCGGCGCTGCGCCACGTGCTGCTGGCGCAGCCGAAGCACTATCCGGCGACGGCGCAGCTCGACTCGGGCAAGTTCGATTTCCTGCACGTGGTGGGCATCACGGACACCGAACGCGACTGGGCCAAGGCGCGCAGCTCCGAGGACCTGGTGCGGCTGCTCGAGGTGCATGGCCACTGCCCGGTGACCGACCCGAAGCGCGCGCCAGTGGCCTGAGCGCCGCATGCAGGGAATGGACGAGGCCGAAGCGCCTTCCTCACCGCCCGCGCCACCCGCGCCTCATGCGCCGCAGCGCCAGACCACGGTCGATGCATTGCGCGGCTTCGCGCTGCTGGGCATCCTGGTGGTCAACATCGCGACCTTCGCCTCGACCTACTACGGCATGGGGCTGCCCGATCCGCTCGCGAACTCGCTGCCCGAGCGGCTCGCGGTGTTCGTGCGCACCTTCGTCTTCGAGACCAAGTTCTACCTGCTGTTCTCGTTCCTGTTCGGCTACAGCTTCCTGCTGCAGAAGGAGGCCGCGCAGCGCGCAGGCCGCGCGTTCGCGCCGCGCATGGCGCGCCGGCTGCTGGGGCTGTGGCTGCTGGGCGTGGCGCACGGGGTGCTGCTCTACCAGGGCGACATCCTCACGACCTATGGCGTGATCGGCATGGTGCTGCTGATGCTGCACCGGCGCGGCGACCGCTTCCTGCTGGGCGCCGGCATCGCGCTGGTGGTGGGCACCGCGCTGCTGTGGGCGGCCTTCAGCGCGCTGCTGTCGTTCGCGCTGGGCGGCGGCCCGATGGACCTGCGCAGCGCCTATGCGGAAGCCGTCTCCGCGTTGGCGGCCTACCGCGGCACGCCGATGACGGTCATCGTGCAGCACCTGCGCGAGCTGTCGCAGATCTGGTGGCTCACGGCGCTGGTGCAGGCACCGACGGCGCTCGCGATGTTCTTCGCGGGCTTCGTCGCGGGGCGGCATGCGCTGCTGGCCGATACCGGCGCGCACCTGCCGCTGTTCCGGCGCATGCTGGCCTGGGGTCTGGTGGTGGGACTGCCGGGCGCGGCCTTCTATGCCCAGTCGGCGATGCGCGTCGATGGCTCGGTGCGCGACTTCCTCGGGCTCTCGGCCACGCTGCTCACGGCACCGTTCCTGAGCGCCGCCTATGCCTGCGCGCTGGTGCTGCTGTTCCGCACGCCGCGCGGCCGCGTGCTCGAAGGCTGGCTCGCGCCCGCGGGGCGCATGGCGCTGTCGAACTACCTGCTGCAGTCGGCCGTGTGCGCGTGGCTGTTCCTGGCCTACGGGCTGCGCTGGATCGGCGCGACGCCGCCGCTCGCGGCGATGGGAATCGCCTTCGCGATCTTCAGTTGCCAGCTGCCGCTGAGCCGCTGGTGGATGGGGCGCTTCGCCTACGGGCCCGTCGAGTGGCTGCTGCGGGCGTTCACGAACCTCGCATGGCCACCGCTGCGGCCCTGAGCCCGCGGCGTACGCCGATCAGGGCGGCGGCAGCGGCCGCGACCACAGCCAGGCCAGCACCACCGCCATGCAGCCGATCGCGAGCACAGCGGTCCAGGCCCGGTGCGCGGTGTACGAGATGATCACGGCGCACAGCGCCATGGTGACGGTGGCGCTCCACTTGGCGCGCCGGCTCACGGTGCGGCCGTGGGCCCAGTTGTGCAGCAGCGGCCCGAAGATGCGGTGGCCGAGCAGCCAGGCATGCAGCCGCGGCGAGCTGCGCGCCGCGGCCCAGGCGGCCAGCAGGATGAAGACGGTGGTCGGCATGCCCGGCACCACCACGCCGATGAGCCCGAGCACCAGGCACAGCACGGCGAAGGCATAGAGCAGGGCGCGTACCAGCGGGCCTCTGGGTTCGGGATCGGGCTTCAACGCGGCACGCTCGGGACGAAGGAGGCCGCTCAGGCCACGGCCTGCGGCTGCAGCGGCCCGGGCTCGCGCTCGGCCGGATGGTCGTTGCCCACGCGCACCTTCGGCAGGTGCTGCGGGTACTCGCGCTGCATGAAGTCGATCAGCCCCTCGCGCACGTTGCAGCGCAGGTCGAAGGCCAGGCCCGAGGTGGCGGCGGTGCACAGCACGCGGATCTGCATGGTGCGTTCGGTGGCGTCGGTCACGCGCAGGTTGAAGAAGCGGCCGTCCCATTCGGGCGAGGCCTTCACGATGCGCTCGACCTCGGCGCGCAGCGGTGCCAGCGGCATGCCGTAGTCGGCATAGACGAACACCGAGCCGAGGATCTGCGACGAATGGCGGGTCCAGTTCTGGAACGGCTTCTCGATGAAGTAGGTCAGCGGCAGGATCAGCCGGCGCTCGTCCCAGATCTTGAGCACGACGAAGGTGCCGGTGATCTCCTCGACGCGGCCCCATTCGCCCTCGACCACGAGCACGTCGTCGATGCGGATCGGCTGCGCGAGCGCGAGCTGCAGGCCGGCGATGAGGTTGCTGAACACCGGCTTGGCCGCGAGGCCGGCCACGATGCCGATCACGCCGGCCGAGGCCAGCAGGCTGGCGCCGACCTGGCGCGCGCCCGGGAAGGTCATGAGCATCATCGCGCCGCCGGCCACCACCACCACGGTCATGGCGGTGCGCGCGAGCACGCGGGTCTGCGTGAGCACGCGGCGCGCCTGCAGGTTGTCGGCCACGTCCGACGGATGCTGCGCGAGCACGCCGTCGGCGAAGCCGCCGATGGCCTTGAGCGCGAGCCAGGTGGTGGCCGCGATCAGCAGCAGGCCGTTGAGGTGGCGCACGCTCGCGATGTAGCGCAGGTCTTCGGGCGTGGCCTGCCACACCATCTGCAGCGCGATCAGCGGCAGCACCACGCGCGCGGGCGCATGGCAGGCCAGCACCATGGCATGGATGGCGGGCGCGGGGCGCGTGATGCGCTTGAGCACCATGCCGCCGATGCGGTGCACGGCGAGGGCGACGGGAATAGCGATGACGGCGGCCAGCCAGGTGCCGAACCAGGGATGGGAGAGGATGGATTGCAACAGGGTCATGCCGATGCGAGTCCCGAAGCTTCCTGTTCGTTCAATGCCTGGAGGATCCGGGCCGCATCGTCTCGCAATTGGGTCGACAGCGCGGTCGCCAGGTCGAGCCGGCGCAGCAGCCAGGGACTGATGTCGTTGTCGAAGGGATCGGGCAGCGGGATCGGGCCGCCGACGGCGGTGGAGGCCGTGCTCTCGGGCTGCGAGGGCCCCGAGGTGGGCACCGCGCCGATCGCGGCCTCGATGCGCTGCGTGGTGCGCGCGAGCGGCCCCTCGACCTCGCCGGGCGTGAGGCGGTCGCGCCGCAGCACCAGCATCGACTTGACCGCGCTGAGCTGCGCCAGCAGCTGGTAGCTGTGGGCCTGCAGGTGCTCGAGCGGCTCGACCGGCGGCTGCACCGCGCGCGGTTCGGACAGCGAACGCTGCGTGGCCTGCACCAGTGCCGAGAGGCTGTCGAAGGCCTCGCGGCGCGCCAGCCGCCATTCGAGCTCGGGGCTGCTGTCGACGGTCTGCAATTGGCCCAGGCCGAGCGCGAGCCGCGCATGGCGTGCCTGCGCGGTCAGCACGCGCGCCACCAGCGCCGGGATCTGGCCGCGCTCCCACGAGGGCAGCACGTAGCAGAAGGCCCAGGCGAGCGCGGCGCCGATCAGCGTGTCGGCGATGCGCTCGAACAGCGCGAACAGCGGTGCCGCGCCGGTGTTGAGCATGTGGGCCTGCAGCAGGCCCAGCACGGTGGCGGCCACCGCGGTGATCAGGTAGCGCCGCACCGCGAAGCTGTGGGCGATGGCCTGCGCCACGGTGAGCACGGCCAGCAGCCCGAGCGCCGAGAGGTGCGCCGACAGCAGCCCGACCGCGAGCACGCAGCCCAGCAGGGTGCCGGCCACGCGGTGGTTGCGCCGCTCCAGCGTCTGCGAGAGGCTGCCGCGCAGCACCACCACGATGGTCAGCAGGATCCAGTAATCGTGCGAGCCCCAGGGCATCGACACCGCGACCGCGTAGCCGGCCGCGATCGCGAGCGCGGCGCGGATCGCGTGGCGCAGCGGCGGCGCGTCCCAGCGCCACAGGGTGAAGAAGGGGCGCCACGACCAGTCGGTGGGGCTCACGAACATCTGCCAGTTGGCGCGCACCACGGCGAGGTTGGGCTCGGCGTCGCCGCGCGCCATGGCCGACAGGCGCAGCACCTCGTCGTTGATGTGGCCGATGCGGCTCGCGAGGCCACGCGCGAGCATGGCGGCGTTGGGGCCGGGCAGCATGGGATGCGGGTGGCCGGCCGAATCCTCGCCGTCGACGTGGATCGCCGCGAGGCGCGGCCGGCGGTCGGCCACGAGGTGCGGGTGGCGGCCCATGAGCAGCGCGTCGGCCAGCGCGATGGTGTCCTCGGCCAGTTCCTCGAGCACGCAGCGCATCTCGACCAGCGCATCGGCATGGGCGGGGTGGGTCTTGAGGGCATCGAGGTCGAGCTCGCTCGCGAGCAGCTGGTCGCGCATCTCGAGCACGATCACCAGCATCGCGGCCAGCCGCTGGCGGCGCGGCGTGCGCGGCGACTCGAGCACGATGTCGCGCGTGGCCTGCAGCTGGTCGGCCAGCGCGGCCTGCTCGCGCAGCAGGCGGCCCAGCATCGGCGCGGGGGTCTCGCGCACGTCGCCGGTCTCGTCCTTGGGCGTGAACTGGCTGGCCTCGGTGCGCATCAGCGCGGCCAGCGAATACAGCACGTCGGCCACCGACTGCACGCGAAAGCGCGTGTTGAGGATCAGGTTGGCGAGCACCGACCACACCACGTACAGCCCGGCGCCGAGGCCGAAGTGCCAGGTGCGCTCGATGGCTTCGGCCATGCCGTGCGGCGTGGGCGTGGCCATCGAGAAGATCATCGAGAACATCACGGCGATCGCGATCGGGATGCCGCGCTTGCCCCAGGCCATGGCCAGGAAGGCGAAGAAGGTGGCCGGCACCAGCAGCAGGCCGAGCCGGATCGGCGCGGCGTGCAGCAGCTGCACGGCGAAAAACAGCGGCAGCCCGATCAGCGGCGCCGGCAGCATCTGCCAGAACTTGCCGCGGCGCGGGCCCGGCAGGTCGGGCGGCGCGGTGACGATCACGCCGACCGCGGCCGAGGAGGCCGCGATGGTGCCGAGCCAGAAATGCACGCCGCCCGAGATGAACAGCAGGCCGAGCGCGACCGTGAGGCCGCTGGCGACGTAGTGGCTCAGCGCGATGCGCAGCGCGGCGCGCAGGCGCTGCTGCAGCACCGAGGCCTGGGTCTCGCCGCCGATGGCGCGGGCCCCTGCCATCACTTGGCGGAAGCGTCGCCCTCGAACGGGCCGGTGGCGGCGGGGGCGTCGCGGCGGATGCGGGTGAGCTTGCGCTTGGCCGGGGCGGCGGTGGCGGCGGGTGCCTCCGCGTTCTGGTCGTCCTCGGCCGGGCCCATCTCGGTCACGGTGCTGCGCGCGTAGATGTAGTCCGAGCCCTCGGTCTGGGGCTTGCTCGCGGCGGCGATCGCGCGCACGCGGTCGCTGGCGCGCAGCTTGTCGTCGACGCTCGCGAACTTCGAGTACTTGGCCAAGAGCGGCACCAGCTGGCCGTAGATGCGCGGCGCGCCGGCCAGGCATTCGCGCTGGTCGATGAAGTCGGGCTCGCCCGTGAAGTTGCCGATCAGGCCGCCGGCCTCGGTCACCAGCAGCGAGCCGGCCGCCACGTCCCAGGGGTTGAGGCCGGTCTCGAAGAAGGCATCGGTGAAGCCGGCCGCCACGTAGGCGAGGTCGAGCGCGGCGGCGCCGGGGCGGCGCAGGCCGGCCATGCGCGGCATCAGGTCGGCCATGATGGCCAGGTACTGCTTGAAGTTGTCGCCGGTGCGGAACGGGAAGCCGGTGGCCACCAGCGATTCGGACAGCCGGGTGCGCTTGGACACGCGGATGCGGCGGTCGTTGACATAGGCGCCGCGGCCCTTGGTGGCGGTGAACAGGTCGTTGCGCGTGGGGTCGTAGACCACGGCCTGCTCGATCTTGCCGCGCACCGACAGCGCGATCGACACGCAGTAGAACGGGAAGCCGTGGATGAAGTTGGTGGTGCCGTCGAGCGGATCGATGATCCAGACGTAGTCGGAATCCTTGGCGCCGTGCTCGGAGCCCGATTCCTCGGCCAGGATGCCGTGCCCCGGATACGCCGTGAGAAGCGTTTCGATGATGGCCTGCTCGCTCGCGTGGTCGATCTCGGTGACGAAATCGTTCACATGCTTCTGGGAGATGCGCACGGCCTCGACGTCGAGCGCGGCGCGGTTGATGATGGCGCCGGCGGCGCGAGCGGCCTTCACGGCCACGTTGAGCATGGGATGCAGGTTGGGGGACGACATTCTGAATTGTGAGCGTGAGCGGAACGCCTGCGCGGACCCGGCAAAGGCCCGGGTGGCCACGGCTGTCGTTCCTGACTGACTGGAAGAACTGGGGGTGGGACCCTGAAGGACCCGGAAACCGGCCCGGCGATGCGGGCGGCGAGAATCGGGGGATTTTAACGGCTCGGCCGGTCCCTGTCTCCCCACCCCTTTTCATGCGCACCCGTTTCATCCTGATCCAGACCAGCCACGCCGGCAACGTGGGCGCCGCCGCCCGCGCCATGAAGACCATGGGTTTCGGCGAACTCGTGCTGGTGGCGCCGCGCTGGGCCAACGTGCTGCGGCGCGAGGAAACCATCCAGCGCGCGAGCGGCGCGCTCGACGTGCTGGCCAATGCGCGCATCGTCGAGACGCTCGACGAGGCCCTCGACGGCGTGACCCACCTGTGCGCCACCGCGATGGTGCCGCGCGACTTCGGCCCGCCCACGCGCACCCCGCGCGAGCACCTCGGAGCGCTGGCCGCGCAGGGCGAGGCGCACGTGGCCTTCCTGTTCGGCTCCGAGCGCTTCGGCATGCGCAACGAGGACGTCTACCGCTGCCATGTCGCCCTGAGCATTCCCACCGACCCGAACTTCGGCTCGCTCAACCTCGGCGCCGCGATCCAGGTGATCGCCTACGAATGGCGGCTCGCGCTCGGCGGCTTCGAGGTGCGCGACGCGGTGGCGCCGCCGCCGGCGGCCGATGCCCAGGCCGTGGCCGGCATGCTCGAGCACTGGGAGCGCTCGCTGGTGGAGGTGGGCTTTCTCGACCCCGAGGCGCCCAAGAAGCTGATGCCGCGGCTGCAGCAGCTGTTCAACCGGGCCCAGCCCACGGCCGAGGAGATCCACATCCTGCGCGGCATCGCCAAGGCGATGAGCGAGGCTGCGGCCGGCAAGATCCGGCGCTGAGCGGACCTAAAACCCCATCGCCCGTACGCGATGAGGGCCGGCTATAGACTGCGCGGCCCCCATCGTCATAACCAAAATATCCGAAGGCAGCGATGTTCTCTCGCCTGCGCGCCGACATCCGGTGCATCCTCGAACGCGACCCGGCCGCGCGCAGCGCCTGGGAGGTGCTCACGGTCTATCCGGGCCTGCATGCCGTGGTGCTGCATCGCTGGGCGCATGCCTGTTGGAACCATGGCTTCAAGTGGCCCGCGCGTTTCATCGCGCACATGGCGCGCTGGCTCACCGGCATCGAGATCCACCCGGCCGCCAAGATCGGCCGCGAGGTGTTCTTCGACCACGCCATGGGCGTGGTGATCGGCGAGACCGCCGAGGTCGGCGACGGCTGCACCATCTACCAGGGCGTGACCCTGGGCGGCACCTCGCTCTACAAGGGGACCAAGCGCCATCCGACGCTGGGCCGCAACGTGGTGGTGAGCGCCGGCGCCAAGGTGCTGGGCGGCTTCGTGGTGGGCGACGGCGCCAAGATCGGCAGCAACGCGGTGGTCATCAAGCCGGTGCCGGCCGGCGCGACCGCGGTCGGCATCCCGGCGCGCATCATCCCCTCGAAGGCCGGCGAGAGCGCCGACGTGACCGTGCCGCAGAAATTCAGCGCCTACGGCATCACGCAGGACGACGACCCGCTGAGCCAGGCGATGCGCGGCCTGATCGACAACGCCTCGAGCCAGGAGCACCAGATCGCGCTGCTGTGGCAGGCGATCGAGAAGCTCTCGGCCCATCCCGGCACCAAGGACTGCGTGCCCGGCGACGCGGCGCGCGACGAGTGCTTCGAGGCCGAGAAGCTCACGCAGCTGGTGGGGAAGTGACGTGAGCTGGGCGCTGTTCCATCGTTTCGAGGACGAGCGGCCCACAGACTTCCACGAGCTGCGCCAGTTCGGCAATTCGCTGTGGGCCGCGAGCGGCAAGGTGCAGACCTGGGGGCGCTCCAGCGTCGCCGAGTTCGCCAGTCCCCAGGCCGCCGAGGAGGCCCTGGCGCAGCGCGGCCGCGAGATCGAGGCCCAGGGCTACGTGCGGGTGCGCCAGGGCATCCACGACCCGGCCCGCGTCGACTTCGCGCTGCTCACGGACGAGATTCGCGAGGGCGCGCGCCGCGCCTTCGGGGCCATTCGCGCGGCCGAGCCCGAGCGGACCTTCCGGCTTTTCGCGCTGGGCAGCGACGAGAGCGCGATGACCATCGTGCATGCCGCCAGCGACCTCGCCCTGGGCGAACCGGGCGAGATGGAGGACGAGAGCGAGATCTGGAGCTCCGGCGAGTGGTCCCACGACGATGGCGGCGAGTTCTTCGACATCGCCTACCGCATGATCCTGGCCTGCCATCGCGAGGACCTGCCCTGCGGCGTCGATTTCGACGTGCTGCACGACGGCCTCTTCGAGGCCTGCATCGCCGCGATGGCACAGCTCGATGGCGAGGGATTCTTCGGCACCGGCGTCGCACGCGAAGAGGTGGTGCTGCTGTGCCAGGTCGAGGGCGGCGAGGACATGGAAGGCTCGGTCGCCCGGCTCAACACCGCGCGCGTGGCGGGTCGGCTCCAGCGCTGGATCAAGCTCTGCGAATGAGCGCCGGGCCGGGCCTTCAGCCCGGCACCATGCTCAGCCGCTCGGTCAGCGAGTAGCGCTGCATCGTGCGCTCCATGGCCTCGAGGAAGGCCTGCTCCGCGGCGTTCATCTTGCGCGCGCGCAGCCACATCAGCTGGATGTCGACGTCGGTCACGCCCTCGTCGGGCGGCAGGCGCCACAGGCGCTGCTGCGCGAGGTCCTCGCGCACGATGTGCTCGGGCAGGCAGCCGATGCCGAAGCCCGCGAAGATCATGCGCCGCACCTCGTCCAGGCTCGACGAGGCGGCCACGATGCGGCCCGTGAAGCCGCGCGTGTCGCGGAACACCGTGAGCGGCGAGAGGCTGTCGCCGAGCTGGTCGCTGGTGAAGGAGACGAAGTTCTCGGCCAGCAGGTCGTTCGTCGTCAGCCCGTGGCGGCCGAACAGCCGGTGGTGGCGGCCGCAGAAGATCGCATAGCGCTGGCGCATGAAGCAGCGCAGGTTCAGCCGCTCGTCGGGCGCGCGGCACAGCCCGAGGCCGACGGTCGCGGTCTTCTGCAGCAGCGAGGAGATGATGTCCGAGGAGCGCATGACCTCGATCTGCAGTTCGATGCGCGGATAGGTCTGGTGGAAGTCGGCCAGGAACTGGTCGTAGACGGCCGACTGCATGCGGCTGAGCGACAGCAGCCGCACCGAGCCCGCGACCTCGTCGCGCCGCTCGTCGAGCTCGCTCTCCAGCCGCGACACGTGGCCGTAGATGTCGCTCGCGATGCGAAACACCTCCTCGCCCGCGCGCGTGGGCTCGAAGCGCGCGCCGTGGCGCTGGATCAGGCGGCAATCCAGCGAC
This sequence comes from Variovorax sp. GW821-FHT10D07, assembly GCF_059415325.1. Taxonomy (NCBI): domain Bacteria; kingdom Pseudomonadati; phylum Pseudomonadota; class Betaproteobacteria; order Burkholderiales; family Comamonadaceae; genus Variovorax; species Variovorax sp. GW821-FHT10D07. The sequence continues at coordinate 158,659 of NZ_JBWKMZ010000005.1, forward strand.
TCCTCGAGCCGCTTGAGCGCCTGGCTTACCGCGGGCTGCGTGACGTGCAGGCGCGCGGCGGCCCGGCTCACGCCGCGCTCCTGCACGATCACGAGGAAGGTGCGCAGCAGGTTCCAGTCGAGCCGGTCGTTGAGGAAGCGGGCCTTGTCGAGGGTGGGCGAGGTCATGGGCGGGGGTTCTCCGCCTTCAAGATTAGCTCAACTTATGTGAAAAATAAAAAACAGAAATTTGACTGATATTTGGGCGCTGACGATAGTCCGGGCTCGCCTGCGGCCTTCGCCGCGGCACCCGGAGGAGACACCTTGAACACAGCCAACCCGGCGGCCTCGATGCCGTCCGCCGCCCCGGTCCGTCAACCCGCCCGCGCGGCGGCCGCGGCCTTCGTCGGAACCATGATCGAGTGGTACGACTTCTACATCTACGCCACGGCCGCCGCGCTGGTCTTCGGCGCGCTGTACTTCCCCTCGCAGGACCCGTTTCTGAGCACGATGGCCTCGTTCGGCACCTTCGCCGTCGGCTTCTTCGCGCGACCGCTGGGCGCCGTGGTCTTCGGCCACATCGGCGACCGGATCGGCCGCAAGAAGGCGCTGATGGCCACCATCGTGATGATGGGCATCGCCACCGTCTGCATCGGCCTGCTGCCCACCTACGGCCAGATCGGCGTGCTGGCGCCGGTGCTGCTGATCGTGCTGCGCGTCGTGCAGGGCATCGCGGTCGGCGGCGAATGGGGCGGGGCGGTGCTGATGGCCGGCGAACACGCGCCCAAGGGCCGCCGCACCTTCTTCGCCTCGTTCGCGCAGCTCGGCAGCCCGGCCGGGCTGATCCTCTCGCTGGTCGCGTTCCGCCTGGTCTCGACCATGGACCCGGCCGACTTCCTCTCGTGGGGCTGGCGCCTGCCGTTCCTGGCCAGCGCCGTGCTGCTGCTGGTGGGCGCCTGCATCCGCCTCGGCGTGCACGAGTCGCCCGAGTTCGAACAGGAGAAGCGCTCGCGGCTCACGGTGAAGCTGCCCATTGCCGAGGTGTTCCGTTCCTCGGGACTGCTGGTGGCGCTGTGCATCGGCGCCAACACGCTCGGCGTGGCCGGCGTGTACTTCACCAACACCTTCATGATCGCCTACACGACCACCTACCTGGGCGTGACGAAGTCGGTGATCCTCGACTGCCTGTTCCTGGTCGCGATCATCCAGTTCGTGGCGCAGCCGCTGGCCGCGCTGCTGGCCGAGAAGATCGGCGGCGCGCGCTTCCTCAAGCTCAGCGCCTTCCTCGCGATGCTCTCGCCCTATCCGATGTTCCTGCTGGTGCAGGGCGCCAGCGTGCCGTCGATGGTGCTGGGCATCGCGCTCGCGGTGGTCTGCCTGTCGAGCTTCTATTCGGTGATCGCGGGCTTCGTGAGCGGCGTGTTCCCGACGCGCGTGCGCTACTCGGCGATCTCGATCGGCTACCACGTCTGCGGCGCGATCGCGGGCGGCCTGACGCCGCTGGTGGGCACCTACCTGGCGCACCGCTTCGTCGGCCAGTGGTGGCCGCTGGCCGTCTTCTTCACGGGCCTGGCCGGCGTGTCGCTGCTCTGCGTGGTGGCGCTCGATGCGCTCAAGCACCGCCGCGCCGATGCCGGCGCGCCCGAGCACTGATCCCGCAACGACACCGACCCGATTCCGATGCTGACCTACTTCCATCCCGAGCAACTGAAGCACCATCCGCAGAGCTACCTCTCGCGCGGCCGCATGCGCACGCCGCAGGAGGTGCCCGAGCGCGCGCTGCGGCTGCTGCGAGCCGTGCGCGCGCTGGGCTTCGAGGTGCGCGAGCCCGCCGACCACGGCACCGCGCCGCTCGCGGCCGTGCATGGCATGAACTACCTGCGCTTCCTCGAGGAGGCCCATGCCGAGTGGCGGGCCGTGGGCCCCGACTGGGGCGACGAGGTGATGTCGAACATCTACGTGCGCGAAGGCAACGCGCTGCGCGGCGTGCTCGCGCAGGCCGCGCGCTACCTGACCGACGGCAGCTGCCCCGTGGGCGCGCAGACCTGGCGCTCGGCTTACGGGTCCGCGCAGTCGGCGCTGGCCGGCGCGCAGGCGCTGCTGGCGGGCGAGCGCGAGGCCTATGCGCTGTGCCGCCCGCCCGGCCACCATGCGCGCGCCGAGGGCGCCGGCGGCTTCTGCTACCTGAACAACGCAGCCATCGCGGCGCAGGCGCTGCGCGCGCAGCATGCGCGCGTGGCGGTGCTCGACACCGACATGCACCACGGCCAGGGCGTGCAGGAGATCTTCTACGAGCGCGCCGACGTGCTCTACGTCTCGATCCATGGCGACCCGACCAATTTCTACCCGGTGGTCGCGGGCCACGAGGACGAGTGCGGCGCCGGTGCCGGCCTGGGCTTCAACCTCAACCTGCCGATGCCCCATGGCGCCAGCGAGGCGCTGTTCTTCGACCGGCTCGACGCGGCGGCCCGCGCGCTGCGGCGCTACCAGCCCGATGCGCTGGTGCTGGCGCTGGGCTTCGACATCTACCACGAGGATCCGCAGTCGCGCGTCGCGGTGACCACGCCGGGCTTCGCCCGCCTGGGCGAGGCGATCGGCGGGTTGAAGCTGCCGACCCTGATCGTGCAGGAGGGCGGCTACCACCTCGACAGCCTCGAACGGAACGCGGCCGCGTTCTTCGGAGGCTTCGCGCGCGAGCGCTAGCGCCGCGCGGGCGCGTGCAGCGCGCCGTGCACGTGGCCCGCGTGCTGGCCGAAGCCCTCGGGCTCGAGCGCGACCGCGTCGAGCTCCTGGATGATCCCGCAGGGCTGGGCCGAATCGGCGCCGCCGCATTGCTGGCGCAGCGCCTTCAACTGCTTCTCGAGCGTGCGCAGCTCGGCGATGCGCGCCGCCACGTGGCCGATGTGGTCGTCGAGCAGCTGGTTGACCTCGCCGCAGTCCTCCTGCGGCGCATCGCGGAATTTCAGCAGGCTGCGGATCTCGTCGAGCGTCATGTCGAGCGAGCGGCAGCGGCGCACGAAGCCCAGGCGCTGCGCGTGGTCCTCGCCGTAGATGCGGTAGTTGCCCTCGGTGCGCGCGGGCGCGGGCAGCAGGCCTTCGCGCTCGTAGTAGCGGATGGTCTCGACGGGCGTGTTCGCGGCCTTGGCCAGATCACCGATTTTCATGATGCGGCAGATGGATGAAGGGCTGGCGGGCGGGCCGGGCCGTGGTGGTCGGCGAAGCCCCGCCAGCGGGTGGGGGAACTGCGTTTGACTCTACACCTGCTTCAGGGTTTTCAATCGAGCCCATGACGAACCAGAACACGCTCGACAGGGATATTCGGGGGGGCACGGCGCCCGCCGACGCGCACGGCCACGACCATGGCCACGCGCACGATCACGGCCATGCGTCCGCGGCCGCGCCGCCCGCGCACGACGCCTGCTGCAGCCACACGGGCTGCGGCTCGGCCTCGGTGTCGGCCTTCGTGTCGGCGCCGGAGCCGGCCGACCTGCCCAAAGGCGCGACGCTGTTCCGCATTCCCACCATGGACTGCGCGGTCGAGGAGTCCGAGATCCGCCGCGCGCTCGAGCCCGTGGCCGGCATCGGCGCGCTGCGCTTCCGGCTCGGCGAACGCACGATGGCGATCACCGCCGACGCAGCGGCGCTGGCCGAGGCCCTGGCGGCGATCCGCAAGGCCGGCTTCAAGCCCGAGCCGGTGGCCGCGCCCGCGCCGGGGGCGGCGCGCAGCATCGAGCCCGCGGGCTGGAAGAGCGCCGGCCTCGCGCGCCTGGTCGCGGCGCTGGTGCTCGCCATCGGCGCCGAGTCCGTCTCCTTCCTCGCGCTCGAGGGCCGGGGCTTCATGGTCTTCGAGATGGGGCTCGCGCTCGCGGCCATCGCGCTCGCGGGCCTCGACACCTACAAGAAGGGCTTCGCGGCGCTGGTGCGCGGCCGGCTCAACATCAATGCGCTGATGGCGGTGGCCGTGACCGGCGCCTTCTTCATCGGCCAGTGGCCCGAGGCCGCGATGGTGATGGCGCTCTATGCGATCGCCGAGCTGATCGAGGCGCGCGCCGTGGACCGCGCGCGCAACGCGATCCAGAGCCTGCTGGCGCTGGCGCCCGAGCAGGCCGAGGTGCGCCAGCCCGATGGCGGCTGGCAGACCGTGGCCGCGAGCGAGGTGCCGCTGGGCGCGGTGGTGCGCATCCGCCCCGGCGAGCGCGTGGCGCTCGACGGCGTGGTCACGGCCGGCAGCAGCGCGATCGACCAGGCGCCGGTCACGGGCGAGAGCATCCCGGTCGACAAGACCGTGGGCGACACCGTCTTCGCCGGCACCATCAACCAGACCGCGGGGCTCGAGTTCCGCGTCACCGCGGTGGCCGCCAACACCACGCTGGCGCGCATCATCCACGCGGTGGAGGAGGCGCAGGGCACGCGCGCGCCCACGCAGCGCTTCGTCGACCGCTTCGCCGCGATCTACACGCCGGCCGTGTTCGCGATCGCGCTGGCCATCGCGCTGTTCACGCCCTGGGCCATGGGCTGGACCTGGCTCGAGGCGATCTACAAGGCGCTGGTGCTGCTGGTCATCGCCTGCCCCTGCGCGCTGGTGATCTCCACGCCGGTGACGGTGGTGAGCGCGCTGGCCTCGGCCGCGCGGCGCGGCATCCTGATCAAGGGCGGCACCTACCTCGAGGAGGCGCGCAAGCTCAAGGCGGTGGCACTCGACAAGACCGGCACCATCACCGAGGGCAAGCCCAGGCTGGTCGAGTCCGAGGTGCTCGGCGCCACGGCCGGCGGCGACGCGGCCGTGCTCGCCATCGCGGCCAGCATCGCGGGGCGCTCCGACCACCCGGTGTCCAAGGCCATCGCCGAGGGACTGAAGTCGGTCGACCATGCGCTCGAGGAGGTGCAGGACTTCGCCGCGCTGCCCGGCCGTGGCGTGGAAGCCGTGCACGGCGGCCAACGCTATGCGCTGGCCAACCACCGGCTGATCGAGGAACGTGGCCTGTGCACGCCCGCGATCGAGGCCGCGCTGAAGCGCCACGAGGAAGCCGGCCGCACCGTCACCCTGCTGGCCTCGGAACAGGCGGTGCTCGCGCTGTTCGCGGTGGCCGACACCATCAAGCCCTCGTCGCAGGCCGCGGTCGCCGAACTGCGCGCGCTCGGCGTGGTGCCGGTGATGCTGACCGGCGACAACGCCGCCACCGCCCGGACCATCGGCGCGCATGCCGGCATCGAGGACGTGCGCGGCAACCTGCTGCCCGAGGAGAAGCTCGATGCCGTGAAGGCGATGCAGCAGCGCTACGGCATGGCCGCCATGACCGGCGACGGCATCAACGACGCGCCCGCGCTCGCGCAGGCCGACATCGGCTTCGCGATGGGCGGCGCCGGCACCGACACCGCGATGGAAGCCGCCGACGTGGTCATCATGAACGACGACCTGCGCCGCATTCCCGAGACCATCCGGCTGTCGCGCCGCGCGCATGCGGTGCTGTGGCAGAACATCACGCTGGCGCTCGGCATCAAGGGCGTGTTCTTCGTGCTCGCGGTGTTCGGCAGCGCGACCATGTGGATGGCCGTGTTCGCCGACATGGGCGCGAGCCTGCTGGTGGTGGCGAACGGGCTGCGCCTGATGCGCGCCGAGAAGAACAACGCCTGAGCTACCAGCGCGCGCCCCAGCGCTCGAGCGGCACGCGCGCCGCGTTGCAGACGTAGCTCACCGCGTGGTACCAGCCCGCGAGCATCATCAGCTCGAGGCACTGCGCATGGTCCCAGTGCTCGCCGAGAGCGAGCCACAGCGCATCGTCGATGTCGCCCGTGTCGTGCAGCTGGTCGACCATGCGCAGCAGCAGGGCGTCGCGCGGCTGCAGCGCGCCCAGGTCCGCATCGCGCTCGGCGGTCGCGCGCCGCTCGGCCTCGCCGAGGCCGGCCGCGTCGGCGAAGCCGCTCCAGTGCACGCCCCATTCGTACTCGGCGCCGCAGCGCGCACACACGCGCAGGATCACGAGCTCGCGCTCGCGCAGCGAGATCGAGGCCTTGCGGCCGAGGAAGTGGCGGCCCAGCTCGAGCGTGCGCTCGGCGAGCCGGGGATTCACGGCCATCACCCGGAACAGGCTCAGCACCTCGGGGGCCTGCGGTGGCGTCATGCGCGTGAGCAGTTCGGCGATGCCTTCGGGGTAGGGCGCCTCGAGCGGCGGGATGCGGGGCGCGGTCTCTGCAGTCATGGGGACTCCTTGCATAGAATGGCTTGAAATCGCTACGAAATCCGTAGCGATGATCCAGTCTATCGCTACGAAATGCGTAGCGCAGTAACGCACGCGACTCGCCCGCCGAACCATGCAAGAGAACGATCCCGCCGAAGCCCCCACGGTGCACCGCCGTCCCGTCATGCGGCTGCTCGAGCAGCTCGGCCGCAAGGGCACCCTGCGCGTGCTGTGGGAGCTGCGCGACGGCCAGCCGCAGAGCTTTCGCGCGCTGCGCACCAGCTGCGGCGAGATGTCGCCCTCGGTGCTCAACGATCGCCTGAAGGAATTGCGCGCCACCGAAATCGTGGCGCTGGTCGACGCGGGCTATGCGCTGACCGAGTCGGGCGCCGAGCTGGTGCGGCGGCTGAAGCCGCTCAACCAGTGGGCCGACCGCTGGTTCGTCCCATGACTTAGGGCACTTCCGAGCGCCGGGGTCGGTCCCCAGAATCGCCCCGATGACCAGCGCCGCAGCCCGCGATCCGAACGGCGAGCCCCTCGACCGTGCCCTCGCGCAGCGTGTGCTGCGCGAGCACCTGGCGTCGTTCTATGCCTCGCGCAACGTCTCGGTCGCCACCCACATCGGCTTCGCGATCGCGCTCGGCGTCGCGACCTTCGAGCGCAGCTCGATCCTCGCGCTGCTGTGGCTGGGGCTGGTGGTCGCCACCGATCTCGCGGTGCTGCTGGCGCCGCGCTGGCATGCCGGCATCCCCGATGCCATGAGCGCGACCTGGGCGCGCCGCTATGCCGCGCAGGTCACGCTGCTGAGCGTCGTCGCGGCGCCGGTGCCGGCCTTCTTCATGGCGCGCGACGACCTGGTGACGACCACGCTGCTGGTGGTGGTCATCATGAGCGGCTGGACCCGCTCGATGCAGTCGCTGTGCTCGCTCAAGCCCGCCTTGTTCGGCTACGGCATCCCGATGATGGCGGGGCTGGTGCTCGCGCTGGCCTGGCAGGGCGACGGCGTGCACCTGTTCCTCGCGGTCTTCGGCGCGGTGCACCTCGTGCTGACCTTGCGCATCGCGACGCGCCAGCACCGCGTGCTCGACGAGGCGCTGCGGCTGCGCTTTCGCAACGAGGTGCTGGCCGCGCGCCTGGGCGAGCAGGTGGTGGCCACCGAGCGCGCGAGCCAGGAGAAGAGCCGCTTCCTCGGCACCGCCAGCCACGACCTGCGCCAGCCGCTGCATGCCATCGCGCTGTTCGGTGCCGCGCTCGAGAACGAGCTGCGCAACCGCCCCGAGGGCCGCAACGCCGAGCGGCTGATGCGCGCGGTGCATGCGCTGGGCCATTCGCTCGACACCATGCTCGACGTCTCGCGGCTCGATGCCGGCGTGGTCGCGCCGGCGCTCGACGCGGTGCCGCTCGATGCGCTGTTCCTGCCGCTCAACCACACCTTCTCGGCCCAGGCCGAGCAGCGCCAGCTGCAGCTGCGCGTGCGCGCCAGCGGCCTGTGGGTGCGCAGCGATCCGCAACTGCTGCACCGCATGCTGTCGAACCTGATGGACAACGCGCTCAAGTACACCTGGCGCGGCGGGGTGACGGTGATCGCGCGCGACCGCGGCGAGGTGGTGTGGATCGAAGTGCGCGACACCGGCATCGGCATCGCGCCCGAGCAGTCGGGCCGGATCTTCGAGGAGTTCTACCAGATCGACAACCCGGGCCGCGACCGCTCGCGCGGGCTCGGCATCGGGCTGGCGATCGTGCAGCGTCTGTCGCGCCTGCTCGGTCATCCGGTGCAGGTGCATTCGCGCCTGGGCCGCGGCACGCACGTGCGCGTGGTGGTGCCCGCCGCGCCGGCGCGCGACGAGGCCTGCGCGCCCGCCGCCGCGGCCGCGCCGCCGTGGCGCCAGTCCTTCACGCCCGCGCCTTCGTTCGGGCCGCGCGCGCCGATGCCGCGCATGGAACCGATGCCGCGCCGCGTGCTGCTGGTCGACGACGAGGCCGACATCCGCGATGCCATGACCGGCCTGCTGCGCCAGCACGCGATCGACCTGCACGCGGTGGCCGACGAGGCCGCCGCCGCGCAGGCGCTGGCGCGCGCCGGCGCCGAGGGCCGGCCCTACGACCTGCTGCTGTGCGACTACCGGCTGGCCGACGGCTCCGACGGCCTCGATGCCGGGCTGCGCCTGCGCCGGAGCCAGGGCGGCCGGCTGCCGCTGCTGCTGGTGACCGGCGAGACCGCGCCGCCGCGGCTGCAGCGCGTGCGCGAGTCGGGCGTGCCGGTGCTGTTCAAGCCGGTGGTCGAGGAGTCGCTGCTGCGCGCCATGGCCGCGCTGTGGACCGAGGCCGAGCGCGGCGGGACTTAACATCCGGCCATGTCCGCCACGACGCTGCTGCTGCAACTGATCGTCATCCTCGGCACGGCCCGCGTCTGCGGATGGGTGCTGCGCCACCTCGGCCAACCGGGCGTGGTCGGCGAGATGGCCGCCGGCCTGATGCTGGGGCCGGCCGTCATGGGCGCGCTGTTCCCCTCGCTGCATGGCCAGATCTTCGCGAAGGAGTCGCTGGGCGGCCTGTCGGCGCTCGCCACCGTGGGGCTGGTGCTGTTCATGTTCGTGGTCGGCCTCGAGCTGCGCGCCTCGCAGGGCGTGAAGGCGCAGCTCAAGTCGGCCGGCTGGGTCGGTATCGCCAGCGTGATCGCGCCGCTGGGCCTGGGCCTGGCGATCGCGCCCGCGCTGCATCCTTCGCTGGCACCGGCCGGCGTGGGCTTCTGGCCCTTCGCGCTGTTCATCGCGGCGGCGCTGTCGATCACCGCGTTCCCCGTGATGGCGCGCATCCTCAAGGACCGCGGCCTGACGCGCACCCCCTTCGGCCAGCTCTCGCTGGGCGCGGCCGCGGTGGTCGATGTCTTCGCCTGGGTGCTGCTGGCCTTCGTGGTGGCGCTGGCCGGCGCGGGCGAGGGCTACCTCGGGCTGCTGCGCACCGGCGGCGGCGCGGTGGCGCTGTTCGCCTTTTTGTTCCTCGGCCTGAAGCCGGCCTATGCCTGGCTGCTGCGCACCCGCGCGCCCGACGGCGAGCCCTCGACCACGGTGCTGGCCTCGCTGATGATCGGCCTGCTGGTCTCGGCCCTGCTCACCGAATGGCTGCACCTGCACGCGGTGTTCGGCGCCTTCCTGTTCGGTGCCTGCCTGCCGCGCGACGACCGCCTGCTGCGCTCGCTGCAAGAGCGCATCGAGCCGCTCTCGATCGTGCTGCTGATGCCGCTGTTCTTCGCGCTCGCGGGGCTGGGCACCACGGCCAGCGCCTTCTCGGGCGCGGGCATCGGCGCGCTGCTGCTGATCGTCGCGGTCGCCAGCATCGGCAAGCTGGCCGGCGGCGCGATCGGCGCGCGCCTGGCCGGCTACGGCTGGCGCGACAGCCTCGCGACCGGCGCGCTGATGAACGCGCGCGGGCTGATGGAGCTGATCGTCATCAAGATCGGCCTCGACGTCGGCCTGATCGGCCCCGAGCTCTTCACCATGCTGCTGGTGATGGCGCTGGCGACCACGGCGATGACGGGGCCGCTGATCAACCTCGTGATGGGGCGCAAGGCGCGCGCAGCCGAGGCGGCGCGCGTGGAGTCCTAGGCGCAGGCGGGGGCGCCGGTGCGGCCGGGGGCACGCGCGCCGGCGCCTTGCGCGCGGACCAGGGCGAGGGCACCCAGGGCGCGGGCATCAGCGCGGCGTGCTGCATCGCGCAGCCGGGTGTGGGTTCAACAAAAGCATGGGCATCGGCGGCTCCGGTTCGAAGAGGCGCGCATCCTCGGCCCGCCCGTCTTTCCGCGGGCTTACCGTACGGACGCGGGCCGGTAAGACCGCGGTAAGACTGCCGCATCGAGCATCCGGGCTTCCCTGACAACCCGATTGGCTCCGCCATGCCGCGTGCTTCCTCGCTCTCTTCCTTCTCCCGTTGCCTGCCCGTGCTCGCGGGCCTGTCGCTGACCCCGTGGGCCGTGCCCGCCTGGGCGCAGGACACGGCCCTCGAACAGCCGCTCGCCGAGCCTTCCGCCGCCCCGTCCGACGACCGCGCCCGCTGGGGCCTGGGCCTCGCTGCCGGCGTCAGGCAGCAGCCCTACACCGACGCCGGCAACAAGTCGCAGGGCCTGCCGCTGGTCTACTTCGAGAACCGCCATGTGCGCGTGTTCGGCACCGGCGCGGAACTCAAGCTGCCGGCGCTCGAGCTGGGCGGCCGCTCCTCGCTGTCCTTCGGCCTGCGCGCCCGCTACGGCCTGGGCGGCTACAAGCCCGACGATGCGCCCGTGCTCTCGGGCATGGAAGAGCGCAAGGGCAGCATCTGGCTCGGCGCCGGCCTCGTCTGGCGCAACGAGCTGGCCGACGTCTCGCTCGAATGGCTTGGCGATGCCTCGGGCAAGAGCAAGGGTCAGCACCTGCGCCTGGGCATGCAGCGCGACTTCCGCGCCGGCCGCTTCACCTTCACGCCGCGCCTCGAGGCCGTGTGGGTCGACGACAAGTACGTGGACTACTACTACGGCGTGCGCGCGCAGGAGGTCCGCATCGGGCGTCCGCTCTACCTGGGCCGCTCGAGCGTCAACACCGAGATCGGCCTGCGCGTGGGCTATGCGATCGACCGCCACCAGTCGGTGTTCCTCGACGTCGGCTCCACCCAGCTGGGCAAGCAGATCAAGAACAGCCCGCTGGTGAACCGCTCGAGCCTGGGTTCGGCCTCGGTCGGCTATCTCTACCGTTTCTGAGGCATCCTCGGGCGCATGAACCGGATCGCGCTGATCGAAGACCACGAACGCATGGCCGCGCTGGTCTGCAAGGCGCTGTCGGGCGCGGGCATCGAGGCCGATGTCTTCGGCCGCATCGACAGCGCCGCGCATGCGCTGCGCGACACCGCCTATGCGGCGCTGGTGGTCGACCGCGGCCTGCCCGATGGCGACGGCCTGGAGCTGGTGCGCCGGCTGCGCGCGGCCGGCACGCGCACGCCGTGCCTGATGCTGACCTCGCGCGATGCGCTGCACGACCGCGTCGATGGCCTCGAGTCCGGCGCCGACGACTACCTGGCCAAGCCCTTCTCGATGGAGGAACTGGTGGCGCGCGTGCGCGCGCTGCTGCGCCGGCCGGTGCAGCTGCAGAGCCTGTCGCCGGCCCATGGCGACATCCGCATCCAGCCCGACAGCGGCACGCTGGCCTGCGGCCCCGAGGCGGTCACGCTGGCGCCGGCCGAGCTGCAGATCATGCTGTGCCTGGTGCGCGCCGGCGGGCAGACCGTGCGGCGCGGCGCGCTCGAGTCGGCCGCCTGGGGCCTGTCGGAAGCGGTCACGCCCAATGCGCTCGACGTGGCCCTGCACCGGCTGCGCAGGAAGCTGCAGGCCGTGGACTCGCGCTTGCAGATCGCCAACGTGAGAGGCCACGGCTATGCGCTTCGCGATGCCGCGTAGCCTCGGCACGCGCCTGCTGGTCACCTACGTGGCGGGCGTGCTCGTGTGCATCGTGCTGATCGCCGCGGGCGGTGCCGTGGCGTTCGCGCTGCGCGGCCAGGTGTTCAACGAGAGCATCGCCAACCATGCGCGCCTGATCGCTCGCGCGCTGCGCTTCGACGCGGCCGGGCAGCCGGTGGGCCTGGACGAATCCCGCCTCACGATGTGGCTCTATGCGGGCCTGGGCCGCGAGACCTCGGTGCGCGTGCTCGACGCGGCGGGCCGGGTCGTGCTGCCCGCGGGGCAGGGCCTGGCGACGCTGCGCGCGGACAACGGCAGCTTCGAGCCGGAAGGCCGCTCCTTCGACGCGGTGGCGGACGGCCTGCCGATGCGGGTCGCGACCGAGGCCATCGAGCATGGCGGCCGGCGCTGGTACGTGCAGGTGGCGATCAGCCGGCGCTTCATCGAGGTCATGGAGCGCGCCGTCGGCCTGCCGGCGCTGGGGCAGGGCATGCTGTTCGCGAGCCTGGCCTCGGTGCTGGTGTTCGCCGTCGCCATGTACTTCACGCTCGGCCGCATGCTGCGGCCGCTGCGCGCGGCGTCCGACAGCGCCGCCTGCATCACGCCGCGCACGCTCGATGCGCGGCTCGAGGTGCGCGGGCTGCCGTCCGAGATGCTGCCGCTGATCGAGGCCTTCAACCGCGCGCTCGACCGGCTCGAGCGCGGCTATGTCGCGCAGCAGGATTTCCTCGGCACGGTGGCGCACGAGCTCAAGACCCCGCTGGCGCTGATCCGCGCCCAGATCGAGCTGCATGGCGCGGGCGATGCCGGCTTCGATCGCGAGGCCCTGCTGCGCGACGTCGACCAGATGGCGCGGCACGTGAACCAGCTGCTGCACCTGGCCGAGGCCACCGAGCTGCGCAACTACGAGATCGGCCTGGTGCACCTGGCCGCGCTGGTGGACGAGGTGGGCGACTACCTGGCCCGCCTGGCCGAGCGCCGCCAGGTGCGGCTCGACCTGCGCGTGGCCTCCGAGTCGCTCGGCTGGCGCGCCGATCGCGGCGCGCTGTTCACGCTGCTGAAGAACCTGCTCGAGAACGCGATCCAGCATTCGCCGCCGAACGCGACGGTGCGGCTGGTGGCCGATGAGCAGCGAATCTCGGTGTGCGACCAGGGACCCGGGCTGAGCGCCACCGAGTTGCCGAAAGTCTTCGAGCGCTTCTGGCGCGGCGCCGGACGGCGCGACGAAGGCTCGGGCCTGGGGCTCGCGATCTGCCAGGAGATCGCGCTCGCGCATGGCTGGCAACTGACGGTGCGCAGCGCGGCGCCGGGCGCCGAGTTCGTCGTCGCGCGCGAAAGCGCCTAGCGTGCCCTAGCGCGGTGTCATCGACGGCGCCGCGGCCGCCGCCTGCGCGCGCAACTGCAGCGCCGCTTCCAGCCGCAGCCGTTCCTCGGGCGTGAAGAGCTGCTGCTTCATCTGCTCGAGCGACTGCGCATCGGCCTTGCCCGACTGCAGCGCCGCGTACTGCGCGAGCCGTCCCTGCCAGTCGCGTTCCTCGCGGTCGAGCTGCGCGAGCTGCTGCGCGGCCGGCGCGCCGTACTGCGCGCTGCGTTCGGCGAAGCGTTCCTGGTCGCTGGCGCCACGCGCCTCGAGCGCCGCGGTCTGCGAGGCCACCTGGAGCTGGGCCACGGTCTGGGCGCGCTGGGCGCGCTGCGTCTCGCCGAGACTGCGCTCGTTGTCCTCGAGCGCGGCCTGGCGCTGCGCGGGCGTGAGGGCGGTGTTGCGCTCGATCTCGAGCCGCGCGAGGCTGTAGCGGTCGAAGTCGTCGTCGGCACCGAACAGCGCCTGGTACTCGTCGGGCATGAAGTGTTGTTCGCGCACCCGGCGGCGCGCCTCGACCGTGTCGCGCAGCGCGCGCGGGTCGCCGAGGTCGGCCGGCAGCTGCAGCGCGCCGAGCGCCACGCGGTAGTCGACGTAGCGGCCCAGCAGCGCGCGGGCACGGGCCGCCTCGTGCGGCGCGAAGTGCGCGGGCACCAGCGCCTCGACGCGGCGCTTGAGGTCCTCGGGGCTCGCGGCCTCGCCGGCCTCGAGCAAGAGCGCCTCGATGCGGTCGCGCAGGTGCGGCGTGAGGAAGCTGTCGGCGATGGCGGCGGGCTCGGTGGCCGCGGGTGCCTGCGGCAGCGGCGCGGGGCCGGCCGATGTCGCCTCGCCTGTGCGCGCCTCGCTGTCCGCCGGGCCCGACGCGCCGAACCACCAGCCGCCGAGCGCCACCACCGCGGCCGCGGCCAGAACCAGGGGCCAGCGGCGCGTCACAGGCCGATCTGCTTGAGGCGGGTGGCGTGCTGGCGGTACAGCGCGACCGGATCGGGCGCAAGCCAGTCGCGCACGCCGAGCAGCTGGTTCACCTCGTCGAGGTGGTTCTGGCGGTAGTCGCCCAGGTGCTTGCCCAGGCGCGAGGAGCACACGGCCACCAGGCCGTCGTTGGTCTCGCCGAAGCTCAGGCTCAGCAGGCCGAGCGAAGCGTCGCTGGGATCGAGCAGGTTGGTCACGGGCTGCTTGCCGGTCCACGAGTAGTAGCGCACGCCACCGACCACCTCGGCGCCGTCGCCGCAGCCCGTGGGCACGGCCTGCGGGAAGCGGCGCGTGAAGTCGGCCGAGCCGGCCGCGGTCAGCGAGTTCAGCGCGGCCACCGGCATCTGCGGCAGGCCGGTGCCGCCCGAGCCGAGGTTGATGAGCGCGACGAAGGCATTCACCGCGCCGTTGAGCACGGTCTCGCTGAGCGAGCCGGCCGGCACGGTGCCGCGCAGGATGTCGGCCACGCGCGAGCCCTTGTTCGGGCCGGCCACCGAGGTGACCGAGGCCACGAGCTGCGGCGCCACGCCGGCCACGTAGCGGATGGTCGGACCGCCATGCGAATGGCCCACCAGGTTGACCTTGGCGGCCCCGGTGATCGCCATGATGTTCTTCACCTGCGCGAGCAGCTGCTCGCCGCGCACCTCGGTGCTGTTGGCGGCCGACACCTGTGCCACGAACACGCGCGCGCCGCTGCGCTGCAGTGCCGAGGGAATGCCGTACCAGTAGTCGACGCCGAACAGCGAATCGAAACCGAACAGGCCGTGCACGAGCACGATCGGGTAGCGGGTCTGCGTGGCGTTGTCCTGCGCCTGCGCGGGGGCCGCGAGGCCGAGAAGGCTCAGGGGGCCCAGCAGGGCGAAGACCGTCGTAAGCGCCAGGCGGCGCAGCAGACCACCGAAAAATCCATTCATGCTCATCTCCTTGAGTGCCGGTTAATAAAACGAACGTCCGTGCTTTTTATTGAGGGCGGATTCTTGGGGGAGCAACGCCTGCGCCGTATCGGGATAAACCCGGCTCGGCCGACGAAAGGTACGCGCAGTTCCGCGAAGGAAGCCCAAAGTTCTCGGGCGTTGCGTGCGCGATGAAGAAGAAAGGCGTCAGCGGCCCGCGGCGGCCGGACGCCCGCGCATCACGGGTGCGTTGGCACCGTGAAGCCGATGCGCGTCGTGCCGTCCTGGCTGGAGGCGAACACGCGGCCGCCGTGCATGCGCGCGATCGCCTCGACGATAGCCAGGCCCAGCCCATGGTGGCGGGCCGAGCCGTCGCGCGCCGGGGCCGCGCGGTAGAAGCGCTCGAACAGCCGCGGCAGCACCTCGGGCGCGATGGCGGCGCCGCGGTTGACGAGCACCAGCGCGATCGCGTCGCGCTGGCTGCCCGGGCCGGTGTCGGGCCCGATCTCGATCGCGATGGCCGAGCCCGGCGCCGCGAAGCGGATGGCATTGCCCAGCAGGTTCGACAGCGCGCGGCGCACCAGTGCCGCATCGACATCGACCCTGGCATCGCCTTCGACGCGCGCCTGCAGCCCGGCCTCCTCGAGCATGGCGTCGTGGAAGTCGATCACGTCCACCGCCTGCGCCGCCAGGCTCACGGTCGCGCGCGAGCGCGTCGCGCCGCCGCGCTCGGCCTGCGAGAGGAACAGCATGTCGGTCACGATGCCCGAGAGGCGGCCGATCTCCTCGAGGTTGGAGGCCAGCACGGCCTGCAGCTCCTCGTTGCCGCGCGGCCGGGTCAGCGCGAGCTCGGTCGAGCCGATCAGGTTGGCCAGCGGCGTGCGCAGCTCGTGCGCCACGTCGGCATTGAAGGATTCGAGCTGCACGTAGGCGCCCTGCACACGCAACAGCAGTGCGTTGAACTGCGTGATCCAGGGCCGCAGCTCCTCGGCGAAGGCCAGCGCGTCGATCGGCTCGTTGGGCCGGTCGGGCGCCATCGCCGCGGTGCGCTCGGCCAGCGCCTTGAGCGGCCGCAGACCGCGCCGCACCAGCCAGAAGCCGGTCAGCGAGACCAGCGCCGTGCCCAGCAGCACCGCGCCCAGCAGGGTCCAGGCCAGGCGCTCGAGCAGGCGCGCGTCGTTGGCCACGCTGATGCCGATGGAGACCGTGAGCGGCGCAGTCTGCGCGCCCGGCGCGCGCCACGGCATCTGCCGGTCGCTGCGCACCCAGCGCCCGCCCGTGGGCGGCGCGGAGCGGAAGATGGTGTCGCCCGTGGCCGTGACGATGGAGAGGCTGAACTCGTCCTCCATCGAGAAGAAGTCCTCGAGCTTGTGCCGCAGGGTCGAGAGATCGCCGGCCTTCTCGCCCTCGGCCAACAGGTGCTGCACCAGCTCGGCCTTGTGCGCGATCTCGGTGTCCTGCTTGGCGCCGAAGTTCCAGGCCGTGACCAGGTAGACCGCGAGGCACACCACGCTGAGGCCGAAGAAGGTCTGGGCCGCGAACCAGAGCGAGAGCCTGCGGCGTATCGAGGGGGCACGCATGCTCGCCGGAGAGAAGGGAGCGGGGACCGGGCCCTCAGGCCCAGGAGCGGTCTTCGAGCACGTAGCCCATGCCGCGCACCGTGTGCAGCAGCTTCACCTCGAAGGGATCGTCGATCTTGCCGCGCAGCCGGCGGATCGCCACCTCGACCACGTTGGTGTCGCTGTCGAAGTTCATGTCCCACACCTGCTCGGCCAGCGTGGTGCGCGAGAGGATCTGGCCGCGCCGGCGCAGCAGCACCGTCAGCAGCATGAATTCCTTCGAGGTCAGGTCGACGCGCTTGCGCGCGCGCTGGCACTTGCGGCTCGCGAGGTCGAGCTCGAGATCGGCCAGACGCAACACGGTGGCGTCTTGGGCCTGGCCGCGGCGCAGCAGGGCCTGGATGCGCGCGAGCAGTTCCGAGAACGAGAAAGGCTTGACCAGGTAGTCGTCGGCGCCCTGCTGCAGGCCGTTGACGCGGTCCTCGACCTTGTCGCGCGCGGTCAGCACCAGCACCGGGACGTTCTTGGTGCGGCGTATCGCCTTGAGCACCGCGAATCCGTCGATGCCCGGGAGCATCACGTCGAGCAGGATCAGGCCGTAGTCGCCCTCGGTGGCCAGGTAGCGGCCTTCGATGCCGTCGCGCGCGATGTCGACGACGTAACCGTTCTCCTCCAGGCCTTTCTTGAGGTAGTCGCCCAGCTTGGGCTCGTCCTCGATGACAAGAATTCGCATCGCCGGATGGTAATGAAACAGGGGCTCCGCAGGGGGTTACAAATTCGTAATCCGCTTGACGGACAAAGCCCTGTCGAGGCGTCGTACAGTGCGCTGCACCCGCGTTCCGTGGGGTCTTGAAAGCCTCGGTGCCGCAGGTGCCGTCGATATACTCCCGCTCCCATGCGCCGCTGGCTGTTGATCTTCCTGGTGTTCCTGCTTCCGCTCCAGTACAGCTGGGCGATGTCGGCCGCCTATTGCGCGCACGAGCAGGACGCGCAGACACAGCACTGGGGCCACCACGAGCATCCGGGCAACGCGGCCGAAGACCGCAGCCACGCCGATGCGGGTACGTCGAAGGACGCCGGCAACGTGCCGAATCCCGCGATCGGCGACTGTGCCCTGTGCCACTTCGGTCATGCGCAGCATGCGGTGGCGGCGCCTGCCGAAGTGCCCGGCATCGCCTTCGTTCCGCAGGGCCCGCGCGCCGTGCTCGCCGAGTCCTTCGACTCCCACATCCCCGAAGTGCCCGTGCGCCCCGCATGGACTCTCGCCGCCTGATCCGGCGAGAGCACGCCTTCATTCCCTTTTCGCACTGACACCGTTCATGCACTGAGCTCTCGCCGGATTTTCCCGTTCGTTGTTTCGCAACCCAGGAGAATCCGATGCGCACGCTCTTCGTGCCGCTGGCCGTGTTGGCCTTGGCGGTACCCCCGGTCTTCGCCCAGCCTTCGCTGCCCACGCAGCAGGCCGCGACCGGCACTTCCACTTCTGCTGCCTCATCGCAGGCCTCCGTCAGCCTCGAGCCCGCGGGCCCGCTGACCCTGCGCAGCGCGCTCGCGCTGGCGTTCCAGGCCAACTCGGGCCTGTTCGCGGCCCGGCGCGAGCGCGAGGCCACCGATGGCGCGCTGGTGCAGGCCGGCGCCTGGCCCAATCCCACGCTCGACGTGACGCTCGAGGACACGCGGCGCGACAACCGCACCACCACGGTCCAGCTGAGCCAGCCGATCGAGCTCGGCGGCAAGCGCGCGGCGCGCGTGAGCGCGGCCGAACGCGCACGCGACCAGGCCGAATCCGCGCTCGCGGCCAAGCGCGCCGAGCTGCGCGCCACCGCGATCACGCTGTTCTTCGAGGTGCTCTCGGCGCAGGAGCGGCTGCGGCTGGCGCAGGACTCGGTCGGCCTCGCGCAGGCGGCCACGCGCGCCGCGGCCAACCGCGTGGCGGCCGGCAAGGTCTCGCCGCTCGAGGAAACCCGCTCGCGCGTGGCCGAGGCCGGCATCCGCGTCGAGCTGATGCAGGCCGAGGGCACCCTGCGCACGGCGCGCCAGCAACTCGCGGCGCTGTGGGGCAATCCGGCGCCGCGCTTCACGCAGGTCGACGGCGCGGTCGACCGCCTGCCGCAGCCCCTGGGCGAGCAGGAGGTGGCGCTGCGCCGTGCCGAGGCACCGGCGCTGCGCCAGGCGCGGCTCGAGGTCGAGCGCCGGCGCGCGCTGTCCGAGCTGGAGCGCGCCAAGCGCATTCCCGACGTGACCGTGTCGCTGGGCGCCAAGCGCGTGCCGGCCTCCGAGGGCGAGGGCGGTGCCGGCAGTTCGCGCCGTGACCAAGTGGTGCTGGGCCTGTCGGTGCCGCTGCCGATCTTCGACACCAACCGCGGCAACCTCGCCGAGGCCCTGAGCCGCGAGGAGAAGGCGCGCGACGAGCTCGCCGCGGCCGAACTGCAGCTGGGCGCCGACCTGGCCCAGGCGAGCGAACGGCTGCGTTCGGCGCGTGCCACCGCCGAGACCCTGCAGCGCGACGCGCTGCCCGGCGCGGCCGAGGCCTGGCGCGCGGCCACCAAGGGCTTCGAGCTCGGCAAGTTCAGCTTCCTCGAGGCGCTCGATGCGCAGCGCACGCTGTTCCAGGTGCGCGCGCAGTACCTGCTGGCGCTGGCCGAGGCGCACCGCGCCGCGGGCGAACTCGACCGGCTGCTCGGCACCGAGGGCCTGTCCGACGACCTCGCCACCCCGGCCCCCATGGCCGCCATTCCCGCCGCCACCCCCCATTCCGCTGTCACCCGCTGAGGTTTCCCATGAGCATCGAACAAGAACGCAAGAACGCCGCGCCCGCCGTGGGCCGCAAGCAATGGATCGCGATCGCCGTCGTGCTGGCCGTGGGGCTGGCCGTCGGCGCGCTGATCCTGCGCACCGGAGGACCGTCGAAGCCCGCCGGCGGCCACGCCGAGTCGGCCGCGCATGCCGACGAGGAGCACCACGAGAGCGGCAAGGAGGCCGCCGGCCATGGCCATGACCACGAGGAGGCGAAGGGCCATGCCGATGGCGAGCACCACGAGGAGGAGGGCAAGGGCGAGAAGAAGGCCGAGGCCGGCGATGACGGCCACGGGCACGGGGCCAAGGAGGAGGCCAAGGGCGAAGCAAAGGGCGAAGCGAAGGGCGAGATCAAGGCCGAGCCCAAGGCCGCCGCCGGCGGGCACGAGGGCGAGGACCGCAGGATCGCCTTCACCGAGGCCCAGATCAAGGCCGCCGGCGTGGCGATCGAGACCACCGGCCCCGCGAACATCCGCACCGCGCTGCAGCTGCCGGGCGAGATCCGCTTCAACGAGGACCGCACGGCGCACGTGGTGCCGCGCGTGCCGGGCGTGGTCGACAGCGTGCCCGCCAACCTCGGGCAGGAGGTCAAGCGCGGCCAGGTGCTGGCGGTGATCTCGAGCCCGGCGCTGTCGGAGCAGCGCAGCGAGCTGCAGTCGGCGCAGCGCCGGCTCGAGCTGGCGCGCAGCACCTACGAGCGCGAGAAGAAGCTGTGGGAGGAGAAGATCTCGCCGCAGCAGGACTACCTGCAGGCGCAGCAGCTGATGCAGGAGGCGCAGATCGCGGTCGCCAACGCGAACCAGAAGCTGCTGGCGCTCGGCGCCGTGCCGGGCTCGGGCGGCGGCTCGCTGGGCCGCTACGAGCTGCGCGCGCCCTTCGACGGGCTGGTGGTCGAGAAGCACATCTCGCTCGGCGAATCGGTCAAGGAAGACGCCAACGTCTTCACCGTGTCCGACCTGTCCACCGTCTGGGCCGAGATCAGCGTGCCGGCGCAGCACCTGCCGCTGGTGCGCACCGGCGAGACGGTCCGCATCCGTTCCACCGCCTTCGACCAGGTGGCGCAGGGCAAGGTCTCGTACGTGGGCGCGCTGCTCGGCGCGCAGACGCGCACCGCGACCGCGCGCGTGACGCTGACCAACCCGCAGCGCGTGTGGCGCCCGGGGCTGTTCGTCAATGTCGAGCTGGTGGCCTCCGAGCTGCAGGCGCCGGTCACGGTGTCGGCCGAGGCGGTGCAGAGCGTGGAGGACAAGCCCACCGTGTTCCTGCGCGTGCCGGGCGGCTTCCTGCCGCAGGCGGTGCAGACCGGGCGCAGCGACGGACAGCGCATCGAGATCACCGGCGGGCTGAAGCCGGGCCAGGCCTATGCCGCCGCGGGCAGCTTCGTCGTCAAGTCGCAGCAGGGCAAGGCCTCTGCGACCCACACCCACTGAGGACGCACGATGTTCGAACGTGTGATCCGATTCGCCATCGAGCAGCGCTGGCTGGTGCTGCTCGCGGTGCTGGGCATGGCCGCGCTCGGCGTGTTCAGCTACCAGAAGCTGCCCATCGATGCGGTGCCCGACATCACCAACGTGCAGGTGCAGATCAACACCGCCGCGCCCGGCTACTCGCCGCTCGAGACCGAACAGCGCGTGACCTACCCGATCGAGACCGTGATGGCCGGCCTGCCGGGCCTGCAGCAGACGCGTTCGCTGTCGCGCTACGGGCTGTCGCAGGTGACCGTGATCTTCAAGGACGGCACCGACATCTACTTCGCGCGCCAGCTCGTCAACGAGCGCATCCAGTCGGCGCGCGAGAAGATGCCCGAGGGGATCTCGCCGGTGGTGGGGCCGATCTCCACCGGCCTGGGCGAGATCTACCTCTGGACCGTGGAGACGGAGGAGGGCGCGAAGCGGCCCGATGGCCAGCCCTACACGTCCACCGACCTGCGCGAGATCCAGGACTGGATCATCAAGCCGCAGCTGCGCAACGTGCCGGGCGTGACCGAGATCAACTCCATCGGCGGCTATGCCAAGGAGTTCCAGATCGCGCCCGATCCCGCCAAGCTGCTCGCGCACGGCCTCACGATGACCGACATCGTGACCGCGCTCGAGCGCAACAACGCCAACGTGGGCGCGGGCTACATCGAGAAGCGCGGCGAGCAGTACCTGATCCGCGCGCCGGGCCAGGTGAAGTCGGCCGAGGACATCGGCAACGTGATCCTCGGCAACGCGCAGGGCGTGCCGCTGCGCGTGTCCGACGTGGCGCAGGTCGGCATCGGCCAGGAGCTGCGCACGGGCGCCGCCACCGACAACGGCCGCGAGGTGGTGCTCGGCACGGTGTTCATGCTGATCGGCGAGAACAGCCGCAGCGTCTCGCAGGCGGTCGACCGCAAGATGCAGGAGATCAACCGCACCCTGCCCGAGGGCGTGAAGGCGGTGACGGTGTACGACCGCACGGTGCTGGTCGACAAGGCCATCGCCACCGTGAAGAAGAACCTGCTCGAGGGCGCGGTGCTGGTGATCGCGATCCTGTTCCTGTTCCTCGGCAACATCCGCGCGGCCATCATCACCGCGCTGGTGATCCCGCTGTCGATGCTGTTCACCTTCACCGGCATGGTGAACCAGCGCATCAGCGCCAACCTCATGAGCCTGGGCGCGCTCGACTTCGGCATCATCATCGACGGCGCGGTGGTGATCGTGGAGAACTGCGTGCGGCGCCTGGCCCATGCGCAGGCCCACAAGGGCCGGCCGCTCACGCGCAGCGAGCGCTTCCACGAGGTCTTCGCGGCCTCGCAGGAGGCGCGCCGGCCGCTGCTGTTCGGCCAGCTGATCATCATGATCGTGTACCTGCCGATCTTCGCGCTCACCGGCGTCGAGGGAAAGCTGTTCCACCCGATGGCCTTCACCGTGGTGATCGCGCTGCTGGGCGCGATGATCCTGTCGATCACCTTCATTCCCGCGGCCGTGGCGCTGTTCATCGGCAGCAAGGTCGGCGAGAAGGAGAACCGGCTGATGTCGTGGGCGCGCCGCGCCTATGCGCCGCTGCTGGCGCGCGTCATGAACGCCAAGCCGCTGGTGATCACGCTGGCCTCGGTGGCGGTGGTGCTGTCGGGCCTGCTGGCCACGCGCCTGGGCACCGAGTTCGTGCCCAGCCTCAGCGAGGGCGACTTCGCGATCCAGGCGCTGCGCATCCCGGGCACCAGCCTCACGCAGTCGGTCGAGATGCAGCAGCAGCTCGAGCGCACGCTGAAGGCGAAATTCCCCGAGATCGAGCGCGTGTTCGCGCGCACCGGCACGGCCGAGATCGCTTCCGACCCGATGCCGCCGAACATCTCCGACGGCTACATCATGCTCAAGCCCGAGAGCGATTGGCCCACGCCCCGGCGCAGCCGCGCCGAGCTGCTGGTGGCGGTGCAGGAGGAGGTCGAGAAGCTGCCGGGCAACAACTACGAGTTCTCGCAACCGATACAGCTGCGCTTCAACGAGCTGATCTCGGGCGTGCGCAGCGACGTGGCGGTGAAGATCTTCGGCGACGACATGGCGGTGCTCGAGAAGACCGCCGCGCAGGTGGCCGGCGTGCTCAACGGCATCGGCGGCGCGGCCGAGGTCAAGGTCGAGCAGACCACGGGCCTGCCGATGCTCACGGTGGAGATCGACCGCGGCAAGACCGCGCGCTACGGCCTCAACGTGGGCGACGTGCAGGACGCGGTCTCGACCGCGGTCGGCGGCCGCGAAGCGGGCATCCTGTTCGACGGCGACCGGCGCTTCGGCATCGTGGTGCGCCTGCCCGAGAACCTGCGCACCGACCTGGAGGCGATCCAGCGGCTGCCGATCGCGCTGCCGCGCGGCACGGCGGCGCCCGCGGGCATCGCCGGCAGCACGGTGCAGGGCGCCACCGGCGCCGCGCCCGAGGGCCAGCGCCTGAGCTTCATCCCGCTCGGCGAGGTCGCCACCCTGTCGGTCGCGCCCGGTCCCAACCAGATCAGCCGCGAGGACGGCAAGCGCCGCATCGTGGTCAGCGCCAACGTGCGCGGGCGCGACCTCGGCTCCTTCGTGGCCGAGGCCGAGCAGGCGATGCAGTCGGTGCGCATTCCCGTGGGCTACTGGACCGACTGGGGCGGCCAGTACGAGAACCTCGAGTCGGCCACCCAGCGGCTGCAGATCGTGGTGCCGGTGTCGCTGCTCCTGGTGTTCGTGCTGCTGTTCGCGATGTTCGGCAACCTCAAGGACGGCCTGCTGGTCTTCACCGGCATCCCGTTCGCGCTCACCGGCGGCATCGTGGCGCTGTGGCTGCGCGACATCCCGCTGTCGATCTCGGCCGCGGTGGGCTTCATCGCGCTGTCGGGCGTGGCGGTGCTCAACGGGCTGGTGATGCTGTCGTTCATCCGCAACCTGCGCGAGGGCGGCCTGCCGCTCGATGCCGCGATCCGCGAGGGTGCGCTGACCCGGCTGCGGCCGGTGCTGATGACCGCGCTGGTGGCCTCGCTGGGCTTCGTGCCGATGGCCATCGCCACCGGCACCGGCGCCGAGGTGCAGCGGCCGTTGGCCACGGTGGTGATCGGCGGTATCCTGTCCTCGACCGCGCTCACGCTGCTGGTGCTTCCGCTGCTCTACCGCATCGCGCACCGGCGCGACGAGGAAGAGACCGAGGAGGAAGCCCGCGAACGGCAGCAGGGCGCGCCGATCGACCCCGAACCGCGAGCCGCATCCCATGGCCCATGAGCATTCGCACGGCGCCGGCGCGAACGAGAAGGCACTGCGCTGGGCGCTGCTGCTGACCTCGACCTACCTCGTGGCGGAGGTGGTCGGCGGGCTGGTCTCGGGCAGCCTCGCGCTGCTGTCCGATGCCGCCCACATGTTCACCGACACGGTGGCGCTGGCGATCTCGCTGGCCGCCATCCGCATCGGCCAGCGGCCGGCCGACCGGCGCCGCACCTTCGGCTACCACCGTTTCGAGATCCTCGCGGCGGTGCTCAACGCGGTGCTGCTGTTCCTGGTGGCGATCTACGTGCTCTACGAGGCCTGGCGGCGCATCGCGGCGCCGGCCGAGATCCAGTCGACCATGATGCTGCTGGTGGCCGCGGGCGGGCTGGTCGTCAACCTGATCGGCATGCGCCTGCTGGCCAGCGGCAAGGACAAGAGCCTCAACGTCAAGGGCGCCTACCTCGAGGTCTGGGCCGACATGCTCGGCTCGGTGGGCGTGATCGTCGGCGCCCTGGCGATCCGCTACACCGGCTGGGCCTGGGTCGATTCGCTGATCGCGGTGGCCATCGGCCTGTGGGTGCTGCCGCGCACCTGGCGCCTGCTGCGCGAGAGCCTCAACGTGCTGCTCGAGGGCGTGCCCGACGAGGTCGACCTGCCCGAGGTCGAGCGCGCGCTGCTCGCGAGCGAGGGCGTGGCCAGCCTGCACGACCTGCACGTGTGGGCGCTGTCCAGCGGCAAGGTGAGCCTCAGCGTGCACGTGGTGAGCGCGCCCGGTGTCGACGACCTCGCGCCGCTGGTGCAGCGGCTGCGCGCGCTGCTGGCCGAGCGCTTCGACATCCACCATTCGACCGTGCAGGCCGAGCGCGTGCCTTGCGAGCAGGCGGGGGAGACGCACGGCTTCGGCGCCTGAGCGGTTCGTGACTCGCGGATGGCGCACAATCCGCCGCGAATCACAGCACACAGGACCGATGAGCCGCAGCCACCGCCAGTCTTATTCGCCCGCCATCGAGGCCGCCGCCCGCGCGCCGCGCCGCCGCAAGGCCAGCCCATCCGCGCATTCGCCGATGGCCTTCGACGCGGCAGCGGCGCCCGCGGATTCCGCTCCCTCCACGAGGACCTGGCGCTCGACGGTGGTCGGCGCCGCCATCGGCTTCGGCATCGTGCTGGCGCTGGCCATGCAATGGCTCATGACCTGGCAGATCGACAACGCGCAGCAGCGCCGCGAGCAGCAGAAGCAGCTGCGCGCGGCCGCCTCGCGCTGCTACGAGCAGGTTTCGAATGCCGCGGTGCAGGCCTGCCTCAAGGAGGTCGAGGCCCGAAGCGCGGCGGCCCAGCCCTAGCGCGCGGGCCGGATCGCCGATTTGGGCCGGAAGGCCTTGCAGACCGAATCGTCGGTCTCGAGGTAGGGCCCGCCGATCAGGTCGATGCAGTAGGGCACGGCCGCGAAGATGCCGGGCACGAGCTG
Source organism: Variovorax sp. GW821-FHT10D07 (assembly GCF_059415325.1). Classification (NCBI taxonomy): domain Bacteria; kingdom Pseudomonadati; phylum Pseudomonadota; class Betaproteobacteria; order Burkholderiales; family Comamonadaceae; genus Variovorax; species Variovorax sp. GW821-FHT10D07. The sequence goes on from NZ_JBWKMZ010000005.1 coordinate 183,968, forward strand.
CGTGCCCTCGGCGTCCTTCAGGCCTTCGAGCGTTTCCGCGATCGACTTGGGCTGGCCCGGCAGGTTGATGATCAGGCTCTTGTCGCGGATCACCGCGACCTGGCGCGAGAGGATCGCGGTCGGCACGAAGCGCAGGCTGATCTGGCGCATCTGCTCGCCGAAGCCCGGCATCTCCTTGTGCGCCACGGCCAGCGTGGCCTCGGGCGTCACGTCGCGCAGCGCGGGGCCGGTGCCGCCGGTGGTCAGCACCAGCGAGCAGCCGGCGTCGACCAGCTCGATCAGCGCGGCGCTGATGCCGGGTGCTTCGTCGGGAATGAGCCGGGGCTCGAAGTCGATCGGATTCCTGAGCGCGCGGCGCAGCCAGTCCTGCAGCGCGGGCAGGCCCTTGTCTTCATAGGCGCCGCTCGAGGCGCGGTCGCTGATCGAGACGATGCCGATGCGTACCGGATCGAAACCGCTCATTGAAACACCTCCGTGCTTCGCACTGCGGTGCGAGCTTGCTTGGGGCGGCCCGGCGCGGCGCTCATGCATCCTCCTCCCGGCCCTGTTCCGCCGCGGCCGCCGCATGGTCGTCGCCGCCATGCACCGCGAGCTGCTCGCGCACGAGCTGGAACACCTCGCGGTAGGCCTTGCCCTGGCGCGGCGCCTCGCCGGCCGGGCCAGCCTTGATGTCCTTGCGCGCCTGGCGCACGAGGGCGCGCAGCTGCTGGGCATCGGTGGCCGGGTGGGTCTCGATCCAGCCGCCGAGCGCATCGTCGTCGGCGATCAGGCGGTCGCGCCAGCGTTCGGCCTCGTGCAGCAGCGCGGTCTCGGCGGCCGGGCCGCTGGACTGCTCGGCCAGCGCGGCGCGGATCGCCTCGATGGTGGGCTCGTCGAGCTTGCGCATCAGCTTGCCGATGAACTGCATCTGGCGGCGCTTGCCCTCGAAATTGGTGATGCGCTTGGCCTCGTGGATCGCCTCGACCAGCTTCTCGCCGAGCGGCAGCGCGTCGAACAGCGCGGCGCGCAGGGTCATGAGCTCTTCGCCGAGCTTCTGCAGTTCGGCGCTCTCGCGCTTGAGGTCGGTGCGGCTGGCATCGTCGGTGCCCTTGAGCTCGCGCTTGAGCTCCAGGTCGAGTTCGCTGCCTTCGGCGACGAACTGGCCGCGGACGAAGTAGCCTTTTTTGGGTTTGCGGGACATGGGGATGGATTCTGTGCCGCGCCGCGCGGCGGTGCAACGCGGCGGGACCGAGGGGAAAACGGTGCCAAACGGGAAACGGGGGGCGCAAGTATCATAGCCACCCACATGACGACCTCTTCCTCGCGCGCCGACTCCGGCTTCGCCTACAGCCGCTCCTTCTTCGAAAACCTGGTCGATTCGGCCCTGGCCCACGCCAAGAAGCTGGGGGCCACCAACGCGGGGGCCGAAGCTTCCGAGGGCTGCGGCCTCAGCGTCTCGGTGCGCAAGGGCGAACTCGAGAACGTCGAGCGCAACCGCGACAAGTCGCTGGGCGTCACCGTCTACGTCGGCCACCGGCGCGGCAATGCCAGCACCTCCGACTTCTCCGAGGCGGCCATCGCGCAGACCGTGCAGGCGGCCTACGACATCGCGCGCTTCACGGCCGAGGACCCGGTCAGCGGCCTGCCCGACGAGGCCGACATCGCCAAGGAGCATCCCGACCTCGACCTGTTCCACCCCTGGGAGGTCACGAGCGAGCAGGCCGCCAAGCTGGCGCTCGAGTGCGAGGCGGCCGCGCTGTCGACCGACAAGCGCATCACCAACAGCGAGGGCGCGGGCGTCTCGGCCCAGCAGAGCCACTTCTTCAGCGCCCATACCCACGGTTTCCGCGGCGGCTACGCGAGTTCGCGCCACTCGATCTCGGTGGCGCCGATCGCCGGCAAGGGCGACAACATGCAGCGCGACGCCTGGTACAGCTCGATGCGCTCGGCCGACGAGCTCGCGAGCCCGCAGGCCGTGGGCCGCTATGCCGCCGAGCGCGCGCTGAGCCGCCTGAAGTCGCGCAAGATCAAGACGGTGGAATGCCCGGTGCTGTTCGAGTCGCCGCTGGCCGCGGGCCTGCTCGGCGGGCTGGTGCAGGCCACCAGCGGCGGCGCGCTCTACCGCAAGAGCACCTTCCTGCTCGACTCGCTCGGCAAGCCGGTGCTGCCTTCGCACGTCGACGTCAGCGAAGATCCGCACGTGCTGCGCGGCAAGGGCAGCTCGCCCTTCGACGACGAGGGCGTGGTCACGCGGGCGCGCAAGGTGGTCGACGCGGGCCGGCTCGAGGGCTACTTCCTCTCGACCTACTCGGCGCGCAAGCTCGGCATGAAGACCACCGGCAATGCCGGCGGCTCGCACAACCTGGTGCTGAGCTCGCGCCTCACGCAGGCCGGCGACGACCTCGACGCCATGCTGCAGAAGCTGGGCACCGGCCTGTTCGTCATCGAGCTGATGGGGCAGGGCGTGAACTACGTGACCGGCGACTACTCGCGCGGCGCCAGCGGCTTCTGGGTCGAGAAGGGCCGCATCGCGTTCCCGGTGGAGGAGATCACCATCGCCGGCAACCTCAAGGACATGCTGATGGGGATTGAAGCCATCGGGGCCGATGCTTACACTTTCGGCGCCAAGACGACGGGCTCGCTGCTGGTCAACCGCATGAAGGTCGCTGGCGCCTGAGCCCACGCGGCACGGGCGCCGCGGCGGCGGCACCGGGGTTCGAGCCTCGTCGATCCCCGGGGAGACAACAATGAGCAGAACACAGCGCGCCGCCCGCAAACCCGAACTCGAACACGAACTGCTGCGCGACCCGCGCCTGGGCTTCGAGCCCGCGGGCGGCGGCACCGTGCGCTGCCTGCAGCACGGCGTGCCCTGGCCCTTCGACTGCTGGCACTACCACGACGAGTACGAGCTGCAGATCATCAACCGCACCACCGGCCAGGCCTTCGTGGGCAACCACATTGGCCGCTTCGAGCCCGGCTACGTGGCGCTGGTGGGTTCGCGGCTGCCGCACACCTGGATCTCCGACGACGTGCCGGCCGACGGCATCGCCGACCGCAGCATGGTGATCCACTTCCGCGAGGAGCCGCTGCGCAAGGGCTCGGCGCTGTTCCCCGAGATCGACGCGGTGCTGCCGATGCTCGACCGCGCGCGCCGCGGCATCGAGTTCTTCGGCATCGGCGAAGTGGCGCGCGAGCGCTTCCAGCGCGTGCAGGCGCACGAGGGCATGGCGCGGCTGGCGGAGTTCATCGGCCTGCTGCACGAGCTCGCGCGCTGGGAGGACTGGCGCCTGATCTCGAGCGAGGACGAGCCCTCCGACGGCGACCCCGCCACCAGCACGCGCATGCGCCGCGTGCTCGACCACCTCGACGAGCACCTGGCCGAGGAGATCTCGCTGGCCTCGGTCAGCGCCATCGCGAACATGGCCGAGAGCAGCTTCTCGCGCTACTTCCACCGCCAGATGGGCAGCACCTTCACCGAGTTCGTGACCCGGCTGCGCATCGCCAAGGCCTGCCAGATGCTGCAGACCTCGGACCGCCTGGTCAGCGACATCTGCTACGAGGTCGGCTTCTTCAACATCGCCAACTTCAACCGCCGCTTCCTGCAGCACAAGGGCATGACGCCCAGCGCCTACCGCCAGCAGGCGCAGGAGCGCTTCGGGCTGCGCACGGTCCACTACCCGCCCACGACCCCGGTAAAACCCCAGTCGGCCTGGTCATGAAAGTACCAGTACCCCGGTTGGGGGGTACGCGGCACCGCTGAGCCGCTGCATACGCTTCACCCCGTCCCGTCGCTGTCGCGCCGCCCCCCGAAAAGGGCGCCCGGCACGGCGGGCTTGTTCCCCGGCTTCGGCCGGCGATCCGCAACAAGTTCAACGGAGACAAGCGATGTTCAAAGAATCCGCAGGGAGGCGCGTCCGGGTCCGCACGCTGCTCGTGGCGCTGCTGGCGGCCGGTGCCGCCGGTGCCGCACTGGCGCAGGCCGCGTCGTGCAAGGAGGACGTGCGGGTGCTGGCGCAGCCGCGTGACGGCCTGACCCTGCTCGAAAAGTACAAGGACGAGTTCAAGACCCTGGCCGGCGCCTCGTTCAGCATCGACAACCTCAACGAGAACGACCGCCGCACCAAGACGCGCGCCGATGCCTCGACCGTGGGCAAGTACCACGTCTACTACGTGGACGAGGCCAACGTGCCGCTGTTCGCGCAGTCGAAGTGGATCGTGCCGCTCGCGAAGTACTACCCGGCCGACTACGACTACGCCGACTTCGATCCCGGCCGCCAGAAGGTCGCCACCTACGCGGGCGAGGCCTGGTTCGCGCCGCTGACCGGCGGCGGCGACCTGATGGTCTACCGCAAGGACCTGCTCGAGAAGGCCGGCATCAAGCCGCCGGCCACGCTCGAGGAGTTCGTGGCCGCCGCGAAGAAGCTCAACGACCCGGCCAACGGGGTCTATGGCGTGGCGCTGCGCGGCCAGCGCGGCTCGGGCGCCAACGTGTGGCGCTGGATGCCCTACTTCCGCGGCTACGGCGGCCAGTGGTTCGACGGCGACAAGCCGGTGTTCGACTCGCCCGCCGCGCTCAAGGCCACGCAGACCTACCTCGAGCTCTTCAAGTACTCGGCGCCCGGCACCAAGACCGGCGGCTGGGACGAGGCCACCGGCGCCTTCCTCGCGGGCAAGGTCGCGATGCTGGTCGAGTCGACCCCGCTCGCGGGCAACGCGCTCGATCCCAAGATGTCGACCGTGATCGGCAAGATCGCCTATGCCACGCCGCCCGCGCCGCTGACCGGCGGCGGCTACGGCCACGGCCTGGCGATCGGCGCCAAGGCCAACAAGAGCGAGGAGGCGAAGAAGTGCGCCGGCCTCTTCATCGCCTGGGCCACCTCGAAGAAGAACGAGCAGCGCCGTCTCGCCGAGGGCCAGTTCGGCGAACTGAACCGCACCAGCGTGCTGGGCAGTCCCGAGTTCTCCAAGCGCTATGGCGCCGACCTCGGCAAGGCGCTGGCCGACACCGGCAAGCTCACCGCGGTCAACTTCTGGCAGGACCCGGCCTGGCCCGACCTCGGCGACCGCTGGGGGATCATCCTCGAGGAGCTGATCACCGGTTCGCGCACCGACATCCAGGCCGGCCTCGACGAGCTCGACGGCTACGCCAAGCAGCTGATCGCGCGGCGCCGCAAGTGAGCCGCCCGGCCCCGCGTTCCTTGCGAGTCCTGCGATGACCCTTCACAAGACCCGACTGCCGCTCGTCTTCATCGGCCCCGGCCTGCTCGTGCTCGCGGTGCTGGCGCTGGTGCCCACCGTGTTCGCCATCGCCGTGTCGCTGCAGGACCGCGAGCTCGGCCAGTCCGACATCGGCTGGGTGTGGTTCTCCAACTACCTGCAGCTGTTCTCGGACCGGCGCTTCCTCAACTCGGTCGGCGTCTCGCTGACCTGGGAGCTGCTGACCGTGAGCGCCACCATGGGGCTCGCGGTGCTGCTCGGCGTGCTGCTGTTCCAGAGCGCCACGCCGCGCTGGCGCAACCTGCTGTGCATGCTGTTCATCGTGCCGGTGCTGCTGCCGCGCGTGTCGGCCGCCTTCGTCTGGAAGTTCGCCTTCCATCCGCTGTTCGGGCTCTTGACCTGGCCCTACAAGGCGATCACCGGCGAGCCGCTGGACCTGCTCGCGCAGCCGCTCACGGCGCTGCTCACGGTGGCCTTCGTCGACGTCTGGCAGTGGGGCCTGTTCTTCGCGGTGATCGTGCTCAAGCTGCTCGAGACCCTGCCGCCGCAGCCCTTCGAGGCGGCGCGCATGGACCATGCGAAGCCCTGGGAGGTCTACGCCTTCGTCGCGCTGCCGATGCTGCGCGCGCCGCTGATCAGCCTGACGTTCGTGAAGATGATCGAGTCGCTGCGCGCCTTCGACCTGATCTACGTGATGACGCGCGGCGGCCCCGGCATCTCGACCGAGACCCTCGACATGTACGCCTTCTCGCAGGGCTTCATCGAGTCGGGCCGCATCTCCTACGCCTCGAGCATGGCCGTGCTGATGATGGTGGCCTCGACCGTGGCCTTCACCTACCTCTGGAAATGGACCCGGCCCGCATGACCCCCGCCACGACTTCCGCCGCGCCCGTCTTGCGTGCCGGCGATGCGCCCGCCATCCGCCCGGCCGCGCGCCGGCGCCCGGGCCTCGGCACCCTGGTGGCGCGGCTGGTGCTGGCCGCCGCCGCGCTCTCGGCGCTGGTGCCGGTGCTCTGGACCTTCCTCAACTCGTTCAAGAACCGGGTCGACATCGTCTCGGCGACGCCGAAGTTCCTCTTCACGCCCACGCTCGAGAACTACGCCTACGTGCTGGGCCGCGAGGCGGTCGCGCAGGGGCTCGTCAACTCGCTCGTGGTGGTGGGCTCGGCGGTGCTGATCGGCGCGCTGCTGGGCCTGCCCGCGGCCTATGCGCTGGCGCGCTACCCGGTGCGGCGCGCCGACGACATCCAGTTCTTCGTGCTGTCGATGCGCTTTCTGCCGCCGGTGGCGGTGGCGATCCCGCTGATGGTGATCTGGCTGCAGCTCGAGCTCTACGACACGCGCATCGCGCTGATCGTGACCTACACGCTGCTCACGCTGTCGACCGTGATCTGGCTCGCGATCCCGGCCTTCAAGGCGGTGCCCCGGGAGGTGGAGGAGGCCGGCCGCGTCGACGGCTACGGTCCCTACGCGATCTTCTTCAAGGTGGCGCTGCCGATCGCCGCGCGCTCGCTGGTCGGTGCCATCGCCTTCGGCTTCGTGCTGGTGTGGAACGAGTTCCTGATCGCGCTGATGCTGACCACCTCGGACGCCAAGACGCTGCCCATCGTGGCCTCGGAGCTGAGCCAGCTCGGGCGCGACGTGCCCTGGGGCATCTTGAATGCCTCCGTGATCCTGCTGTCGCTGCCGCCGCTCCTGATGATCGGCGTGCTCAGCGGCTTCCTCAACGCGGCCTTCAAGCGCAAGCGCGACGCCGCATGAAGACCGCGCGCCCCCCTTTCCGAGAGAAGCAACAACATGTCCGCAATCAGCTGTCACAAGATCATCAAGCGCTACGGCGACACGCAGGTGGTGCACCAGTTCGACCTCGACGTCTCGGACAACGAGTTCGTCGTCTTCCTCGGCCCCTCGGGCTGCGGCAAGTCGACCATCCTGCGCATGCTCGCGGGCCTGGAGGACATCAGCGGCGGCGAGCTGCTGATCGGCGGCACGCGCGTCAACGACCTGCCGCCGCAGGAGCGCGGCATCGCGATGGTGTTCCAGAACTACGCGCTCTATCCGCACATGAGCGTGCGCGACAACATCGCCTTCGGGCTCAAGCGCCTCAAGGTGCCGAAGAGCGAGATCGCGCGCCGCGTCAAGGAGGTGTCGGACACGCTGGGCCTGGAGCGCTACCTCGAGCGCCGGCCGACCGAGCTCTCGGGCGGCCAGCAGCAGCGCGTGGCGATTGCGCGCGCGATGATCAAGACGCCCAAGGTGTTCCTGTTCGACGAGCCGCTGTCGAACCTCGACGCCAAGCTGCGCAACCACATGCGCGTCGAGATCGCGCGGCTGCACCAGACGCTGCGCACCACCACGGTCTACGTCACGCACGACCAGCACGAGGCCATGACCCTGGCCGACCGCATCGTGCTGCTGCGCGACGGCCGCATCGAGCAGGTGGGCTCGCCGCGCGAGATCTACGAGAACCCGCGCTCTGCCTTCGTGGCCGGCTTCATCGGCACGCCGCCGATGAACCTGCTCGAGATGACGGTGGCGCACGGAGACGGCGGCGCCGTGCTGCGCGGGCACGGCGGCACGGTGCGCGTGGATGCGCGCCGCTTCGCGCTCGAGGGGCGCGAGCGCGTCACGCTCGGCATCCGGCCGGCCCACCTGCTGGCGCTGCCCGACGACGCGGGCGCCTTCGTGGGCGAGGTGCAGCTGGTGGAGTACCTGGGCAACGAGGTGCTCGTGAGCATCGGTGACGAACCCGGCAGCGAGATCGCCGCGCTGGTGCATTCGGCGCGCGCGCCGCGGCTCGGCGAGCGCGTGCGCTTCGGCATCGACGCGGCCCAGCTCCACCTGTTCGACGCGCAGACCGGCGGCTCGCTGCGGCGCGACGCGGTGGCGCCGCTGCACTGAACCCCTTCATCGACTTCCCCTCAGAAACACCCGTTCTCCATGAAAGCCCTTGTCCTCGAGAAAGCCCACGAACTCGCGCTGCGCGAGATCGAGCTGCCGCCGCAGCCCTTCGGTCCGCGCGACGTGAAGATCCGCATGCACACGGTCGGCGTCTGCGGCAGCGACGTCCACTACTACCAGCACGGCGGCATCGGGCCCTACGTGGTCGACGCGCCGATGATCCTCGGCCACGAGGCCTCGGGCACGGTGGCCGAGGTCGGCTGCGAGGTCACGCACCTGCGGCCCGGCGACCGGGTCTGCATGGAGCCCGGCATTCCGCAGCTCGACTCGCGCGCCGTGCGCGAGGGCATCTACAACCTCGATCCGGCCGTGCGCTTCTGGGCCACGCCGCCGATCCACGGCTGCCTCACGCCCTACGTGGTGCATCCGGCGGCCTTCACCTTCCGCCTGCCCGACAACGTGAGCTTCGCCGAGGGCGCGATCGTCGAGCCGCTGGCGATCGGCCTGCAGGCCGCGAAGAAGGCCGCGCTCAAGCCCGGCGACGTGGCGGTGGTGGTGGGCGCCGGCACCATCGGCGCGATGACCGTGCTGGCCGCGCTCGCGGGCGGCGCGGCGCGCGTGATCCTGGCCGACCTGGTGCCCGAGAAGCTCGCGCTGTTCGCCGGCAACCCGGCCGTGAGCACGGTGAACATCCGCGAGCGCAAGCTGGCCGACGCGGTGCGCGAGCTGACCGACGGCTGGGGCGCCAACGCGGTGTTCGAGGCCAGCGGCAGCGTGCGCGCCTTCGAGGGCATCTTCGAGCTCGCCTGCCCCGGCGGCTGCGTGGTGCTGGTGGGCATTCCACCGGCGCCGGTGGCCTTCGACATCGTCGCGATCCAGGCCAAGGAGCTGCGCATCGAGTCGGTGTTCCGCTACGCCAACATCTTCCCGCGCGCGCTCGCGCTGATCGCCTCGGGCCAGGTCGACGTCAAGCCCTTCATCTCGCGCACCTTCGCGTTCGAGGACGGCATCCGCGCCTTCGAGGAGGCCGCGGCGGGGCGGGCGACGGACGTGAAGATCCAGATCGAGTTTCCGGCCGAGGCTTGAGCGGCGCCGGCCCCCGCGGCCCGGCGTGCAAGGGAAAACGCCGGGGCGGCGCGGCAAAACGCGCCGCTACATTGGGGCGCATCTTTTTTCGAGCTGCGCTTCCCCGATGCCCCCTCGCTTTCGCAATGCCGTGCTGACGGGCGCCTGTGGCGGCCTGGGCCAGGCCTTGGCGCGCGGGCTGATCGCCGACGGCACGCAGGTGGCGCTGGTGGGGCTCGACCGCGAACGGCTGCGCGCGCTCGAGGCGCTGGCGCCCGAGCGCTGCGCGGTCTACACGCCCGACGTGGCCGACACGGTGGCGATGCAGGCCATGGCCGCCGACTGGATGGCCCGGGCCGGCACGCCCGACCTGGTGATCGCCAACGCGGGCGTGGCCGGCGGCTTCGACACCGCGCAGGCCGAGGACCTCGCGGTGCTGCGCCGCATGCTCGAGATCAACCTGCTGGGCGCCGCGACCACTTTCCAGCCCTTCGTGGCCGCGATGCGCGGCGAGGCGCGCGGCGCGCTGGTCGGCATGGCCAGCATCGCGGGCTGGCGCGGCATGCCGGGCAACGGCGCCTACTGCGCGAGCAAGGCCGGGCTGATCCGCTACCTCGAGAGCCTGCGCGCCGAGCTGCGCGGCACCGGCGTCGGGGTGCACACGGTGAGCCCGGGCTACATCCGCACCGCGCTGACCGCCGGCAACCGCTTCGCGATGCCGGGGCTGCTCGAGCCCGAGGAGGCCGCGCGCCGCACGCTCGCGGCGGTGGCTGCGGGCCGCGAGCGCATCGTGCTGCCGCGGCGCATCGGCTGGCTCTCGAAGGCGCTGGCTTGCCTGCCCGAGGCACTGCACGACCGGCTCTTGCGCGGCCAGCCGCGCAAGCCGCGCGCGGGCGAGGCCGGCGCCACGCCGATCCCCGGGCTGCCACCTTTTTCATCACCGCCCTCGCCGAAGGAAGGCTCGCCGCCAACGTGACAGTGACAGTGCCTACCCACGAACAGATCGCGCTGATCGGCGCCGGCCCCTCGGGCCTCGCCGGTGCCCGCAACCTGCAGAAGCACGGCATTCCCTTCCAGGGTTTCGAGGCGCACAGCGACGTGGGCGGGCTGTGGGACATCGCGAACCCGCGCTCCACGGTCTACCACTCGGCGCACCTGATCTCGAGCAAGAGGACCACCGAGTTCAGCGAATTCCCGATGCCCGACACGGTGGCCGACTACCCGAGCCACCGCGAGCTGCGCCGCTACTTCAGCGACTTCGCCACCCGTTTCGGGCTGCGCGAGCACTACCGCTTCGGCACGCGCGTGCTGCGCGTGGAGCCGACCTCGGACGCGCCCGACACCACCTGGCAGGTGAGCGTGGGCCCGGCCGACGGCGATGGCGAGGAGGGCGTGGAGACCTTCGAATTCAAGGGCGTGGTGATCGCCAACGGCACGCTGTCGGAGCCCAAGCATCCGCGTTTCGACGGCCACTTCGAGGGCGAGCTGCTGCACACCAGCGACTACAAGCATGCCGAGATCTTCAAGGGCAAGCGGGTGCTGATCGTGGGCGCGGGCAACTCGGGCTGCGACATCGCGGTCGACGCGGTGCACTACGCGAAGTGCGTGGACATCTCGGTGCGGCGCGGCTACTACTTCGTGCCCAAGTACGTGTTCGGCAAGCCGGCCGACACGCTCGGCGGCAGCAAGCCGCTGCCGCCATGGCTCAAGCAGCGGCTGGACGCCAAGGTGCTGCAGTGGTTCACCGGCGACCCCACGCGCTTCGGCTTTCCGAAGCCCGACTACCGCATGTACGAGTCGCACCCGATCGTCAATTCGCTGATCCTGCACCACATCGGCCATGGCGACATCGCGGTGCGCGCCGACGTCGAGCGGCTGGCCGGCCACACCGTCTACTTCAAGGACGGCGGCACGCACGACTACGACCTGATCCTCACCGCCACCGGCTATGCGCTGCACTATCCGTTCATCGACCGCGCGCTGCTCGACTGGCAGGGCATGGCGCCGCGGCTGCACCTCAACATCTTCTCGCCGCGCTTCGAGAACCTCGCGGTGCTCGGCATGATCGAGGCCAGCGGCATCGGCTGGCAGGGGCGCTACGAGCAGGCCGAACTGGTGGCGCGCTACCTGCGCGCGCAGGCGGCGGGCTCGCCCAAGGCCGCGGCGCTGCGCGCGGCCGCGAAGGGACCGCCGCCCGACCTCTCGGGCGGCTACAAGTACCTGCAGCTCGAGCGCATGGCCTATTACGTGCACAAGGACACCTACCGCGCCGCGGTGCGCGGCGCCTCGGCGGCGCTGGCCGATCCTTCCTGAGCTGACGAAAAAAGGACACGCGCCCCATGCTGCCCGTCGACGAGATCCGCCTGCACTTCAATCCGGCCTCGCTGGTGCTGCTCAACGTGGTGCTGGGCTTCCTGATGTTCGGCATCGCGCTCGATACGCGCATCGAGGACTTCAAGCGCGTGGCGCGCATGCCCGGCGCGATGGCGGTGGGCATCGGCGCGCAGTTCATCGTGCTGCCGGCCGTGACCTTCGCGCTCACGCTGGTCCTGAAGCCGGCCCCGAGCATCGCGCTCGGCATGATCCTGGTGGCCTGCTGCCCGCCAGGCAACATCTCGCAGATCCTCACGCACCGCGCGGGCGGCAACGTGGCGCTGTCGGTGTCGATGACCGCGATCTCGAACGCGCTGTCGATCGTGCTGATGCCGCTGAACTTCGCCTTCTGGGGCGGGCTGCATCCGACCGCCGCGCCGCTGCTCCAGACCATCGCGCTCGATCCGCTCGACATGCTGGGCCACATCGTGATGATCATCGGCATTCCCTTCGTGCTCGGCGTGGCCTGCGCGCACCGGCTGCCGGGGCTCACGGCGCGCATCAAGAAGCCGGCGCGGATCCTGAGCTTCCTCGCGCTGATCGCCTTCATCGTCGGCGCGATCGCGGGCAACTGGCGCTACTTCCTCGACTATGTGGGGCTGGTGCTGCTGGCCGTGGTGCTGCACGACGCACTGGCCTTCGGCACCGGCTACCTCTGCGCGCGGCTGTCGAGGCTGGCCGACTACGACCGGCGCGCGGTGGCGATCGAGGTCGGCATCCGCAACGCGGGGCTCGGGCTGGTGCTGATCTTCAGCTTCTTCGGCGGGCTCGGCGGCATGGCGGTGGTGGCCGGCGTCTGGGGCTTCTGGGACATCATCGCGGGCCTCGCGCTCGCGAGCTGGTGGGGCCGCCGGCCCGCCGTGCCATGACGGCCGCCGCGCGCCGCGTGCTGGTGACGGGCGCCGACGGCTTCCTGGGCCGCGGCGTGCTGGCCGCGCTCGCGCCGCGGCTCGGCCATGGGCAGCTCGAGGGCCTGGTGGCGCTCGACGTGCGCGAGGTGCCGCCCGCGCGCCGGCTGCCGGGCGTGGCCTACCTGGCGCAGGACGTGCGCGAGGCCGGCATCGGCAAGGCCTTCGCCGACCATGCCATCGACACCGTGGTGCACCTGGCCTCGATCGTCACGCCGGGCAGGGACTCGAACCGCGACTTCGAGCATTCGGTCGACGTGGGCGGCACGCGCAACGTGCTCAAGGCCTGCACCATGTACCGGGTCGCGCACATCGTGGTGTCGTCGAGCGGCGCGGCCTACGGCTACCACGCAGACAACCCGGCCTGGATCGACGAGCGCCAGCCGCTGCGCGGCAACGCGGTGTTCGCCTATGCCGACCACAAGCGCCAGGTCGAGGAGCTGCTGGCCGACTGGCGCGCGCGCCATCCCTCGCTGGCGCAGACGGTGCTGCGCATCGGCACCATCCTCGGCGAGCGCGTCGACAACCAGATCACGGCGCTGTTCGAGAAGCGGCGGCTGATCGCGATCCGCGGCAGCGCGAGTCCCTTCGTCTTCGTCTGGGACGAGGACGTGACCGGCGCCATCGCCCATGCGCTCGAGGGCGGCGCGCCGGCCGGGTGCTACAACCTCGCGGGCGATGGGGCGCTGCCGATCCACGAGATCGCGGCGCGCCTGGGCAAGCGCACCATCGACTTTCCCGCGGGCGTGCTGAAGACGGCACTGTCAGTGGGCTCGGCGCTCGGCGTGAGCCGCTACGGGCCCGAGCAGCTCGACTTCTTGCGCTACCGGCCGGTGCTGTCGAACACCGCGCTGAAGGAGCGCTTCGGCTACCGCCCGCGCAAGACCAGCGCCGAGGCCTTCGAGGCCTTCGTGGCGGCGCGCGCGGCGCAGGGGCGGCCGGTCACGCGCGGGGCTTAAGGCTTCTCCACCGGCTCCAGCAGGTAGGCGAGCATGCGCCGCGCGTTCAGCGGCAGCTCTTCGGAATTGCGCACGCAGGCCATCAAGGTGCGCTCGGCCCAGGCATCGGCCAGCGAGGCGCGCGCGATCTTCATCGAACGCGCGCAGCGCGCGGCCGCGGTCTGCGGCAGGATGCCCACGCCGATGCCCTGCTCGACCATGCGGCACACGGCCTCGAAGTTGCGCACCCGCACGCGGTAGGACAGGTGGCGCCCGAGCGCGCGCGCATGCATGGTCACGAGCTGCTGCAGCGCGCTGTCGGCGGGCAGGCCGACGAACTCGCTGTCGACCACCTCGGCCAGCTTCACGCGCCGGCGCCCGGCCAGCGCATGGCCGCGCGGCATCACCAGCACCAGGTCGTCGCGCCGGAACGGATGGCATTCGAGGCCCTCGGTGTCGATGGCGTCGGAGACGATGCCGATGTCGCACAGGCCGGCGCGCAGCGCCTCCACGGTGTCGGGGCTGGGCCGTTCCTCGAGGTCGATCGACACCCGCGGATGCTGCGCCAGGAATCGCGCCAGCACCTCGGGCAGGTGCTCGGTCAGCGCCGAGGTGCCGCAGAGGAAGCGCACATGGCCCTTGAGGCCCTGGCCGTATTCGCCGAGTTCGCCGCGCAGCCGCTCCATCTGCTGCAGCACCACGCGCGCATGGTGCAGCAGGGTGCGGCCGGCCTCGGTGGGGCGCACGCCCTGCGCATGGCGCGTGAGCAGCGGGGTGCCGAGCGCATCCTCCATGCCGCGCACGCGCTGGCTGGCCGAGGCCAGCGTCATGTGCGAGCGCTGCGCGCCGGCGGTCAGGCTGCCGGCCTCGACGACGTGGAGGAAGAGCCGCAGGTCGGTGAGATCGAATCGCATGGTGAGCCCGCAAGGTAGCACGCCGGCCTCAGTCTGTGCCTGAGGCTCGCTGCGCGAATGCCGGATTCCCGGCCGGCGCCACGGCCGGCAGACTGCGCGCCGATGACGTCTTCCTCCTTCTCGAACGAACTGGCCGGCCTCGCGGGGCATGGCATCGCCGCCGCGGCGGTCTTCCTGCTGGCCGGCGTGATCAAGGGCGTGATCGGCCTCGGGCTGCCCACGGTGTCGATGGGGCTGCTTGCGCTGTGGATGCGGCCGGTGCAGGCGGCGGCGCTGCTGATCGTGCCCTCGCTGGTGACCAACGTCTGGCAGACCGGGCCGCGCGCGACTTTCCTGCCGGTGCTGCGGCGCATCGGCGGCATGCAGGCCGGCATCGTGGCGGGCACGCTGGGCGGCGCCTGGTGGCTGGGCGTGCCGGCCGGCGCCTGGGCCTCGGTGGCGCTCGGCGTGGCGCTGGTGGCCTATGCGCTGTGGGGGCTGACTGGGCGGCAACTGAAGGTGGCGCCCGCGCACGAGCGCTGGCTCGGGCCGCTGGTCGGCATCGCGACCGGGCTGGTGACGGCAGTGACCGGGGTGTTCGTGGTGCCGGCCGTGCCCTACCTGCAGGCGCTGGGCTTCCAGCGCGACGCGCTGATCCAGGCGATGGGCATCTCGTTCACCACCTCGACCGTGGTGCTGGCGATCGGGCTCGCGGGCAACGGCGGCTACCCGCTGGCGGTGCTCGGCGGCTCGGCGCTGATGCTGGTGCCGGCGATCGTGGGGATGGTGCTGGGCACCTGGCTGCGCCAGCGGCTGCCGGTGCCGGTGTTCAGGCGCTGCTTCCTGGTCGGGCTGGGGCTGCTGGGCGCCTACATGGCCGTGCGGGCCATGGGATGAGCGCGCGGGGGGTCGTTCAGCCCGCGGCCACGGGCTGGGCGGCTGCCAGGGCCTGCGCGGCGCGCACGCGCTCGATGGCCTGGCGGTAGGGCAGGGCGTAGCCGTCGATCGGATCCTCGGGCGCCAGCCAGCTGAACGAGAACACCAGGCCGTCCTCTTCGGGGCTGCCCATGGCCACGTGGTCGAAGTGCTCGGGCAGCGGCCCTTCGGCGTGGATCAGGAACAGGTGCCACAGCTGCGGATGGCGGTGGGTGTTGCCCTCGACGCCGGCCTCGCAGTCGCGCTGCAGGGTGCCCAGCGAGACCAGCGCGCCGGCATGGTCGATGCCCGATTCCTCGAGCAGCTCGCGCCGCACCGCGAACTCTGGCGATTCGCCCGGTTCGATGGTGCCCTTGGGCAGCTGCATGTTGCCGTCCTCGGGATGGCGGAACACCAGCAGCCGGCCGCGCGCGTCGACCAGGCAGGCGCAGGCCTTCGGGATCGCGGCGGTCTCGGTGCCGGCGGTCATGGCGATCAGGCGCCGGTCAGCGCGGCCTTGACCGCGGCGCTCACCAGGCCCATGTCGGCCTTGCCGGCCAGGCGCGTCTTGACCGCGCCCATCACCTTGCCCATGTCGCCCGGGCCCGCGGCACCGAGCTCGGCCACGATGGCCTTGACCTCGGCGGCGATCTCGTCGGCGCCCAGGCGCTGCGGCAGGTAGACCTCGAGCACCTTGATCTCGGCGGCTTCCTTGTCGGCCAGGTCGGTGCGGCCGCCCTGGGTGAAGGCGGTGACCGAGTCCTTGCGCTGCTTCACCAGCTTGTCGACGATGGCCACGACCATGGCGTCGTCGAGCTCGACGCGCTCGTCGACTTCCTTCTGCTTGAGCGCGGCCAGCAGCAGCCGGATCGTGCCCAGGCGCTCGGAGTCCTTGGCGCGCATCGCGGTCTTCATGTCTTCGGTGATCTGTTCTTTGAGGCTCATGGGGTCTCCTGCGGGAAAAAACAAAGCCGCGGCAGGTTTCCCTGGCGCGGCTGGAAGGCAGTTGGCGGGGCGGAGGGCGGCGGGTTCGGGTTGTCGAATCGGCCGCTGTCTCCGGTGCCAGGGTGCGTCAGTACAGCTTCTTGGGCAGCTGCATGCTGCGAACGCGCTTGTAATGGCGCTTCACGGCGGCTGCCTTCTTGCGCTTGCGCTCGGCAGTCGGCTTTTCGTAGAACTCGCGGGCGCGCAGGTCGGTCAGCAGGCCGAGCTTTTCGATGGTGCGCTTGAAACGGCGCAGGGCGACGTCGAAGGGCTCGTTTTCTTTAACGCGGATGGTGGTCATCAGGAATCGTTGATTTGAAATTTGGCCGGGGGAGGATCGAGAGCCCCAGGCCGGGGTTCCTCAACAAGAAAAAGTGTGTGGCCGTTGAGGGAAGGCCAAAGTTAGCCGGCGATTATAGCGCGTTTGCGCAGGCGTGGGCACTCGCCCAGGCCCATTGGAAGTTGTAGCCGCCCAGCCAGCCGGTCACGTCGACCACTTCGCCGATGAAATACAGGCCCGGATGCTTCGATTCCATCGTCTGGGACGACAGGTCGCGCGTGTCGACGCCGCCGGCCGTGACCTCGGCCTTCTTGTAGCCCTCGGTGCCCGAGGGCACGATCTGCCAGCGCGCGATGCGCTCGGCCAGCGCGGCCAGCGCGCGGTCGGCCGCCTCGTTGATCGGCCGCTGCAGCGCGCCGTCCTGGCCGACCCAGGCATCGGCCAGCCGCGAGGGCACCAGGGCGGCGAGTTCGTTGGCGATGCGCTTCCTCGAGCGCAGCTTGGCCTCGGCGAAGGCCGCGGCCACGTCCACGCCGGGCGCGAAATCCAGCGTGAGCGGCGCGCCGGGCTTCCAGTAGCTCGAGATCTGCAGCACGGCCGGGCCCGAGAGGCCGCGGTGGGTGAACAGCAGGTCCTCCAGGAAGGCCATCTTCTCCTTCTTGGCCCCGGTCTCGATGCGCACCGGCAGCGCCAGCCCGGCCAGTTCGGCATAGGGCGCCCAGGCCTCGCCGCCGAAGGTCAGCGGCACCAGCGCCGGGCGCGGCGCGACCATGCGCAGGCCGAACTGCTCGGCGATGCGGTAGCCGAAGTCGCTGGCGCCGATCTGCGGAATCGACAGGCCGCCGGTGGCGACCACGATCTTCGGCGTCTCGATCGGGCCGCGGCTGCTCTCGATTCGATAGCTGCCGACGCTCGTCCCATCTGCGTTTTCGGCCGAAAACGTGATCTGCCCGATGCGGCAGGGCTGCCAGCGCTCGACCCCGCCGGCCGCGCATTCGGCCAGCAGCATGTCGACGATCTGCTGCGAGGAGCCGTCGCAGAACAGCTGCCCCTTGTGCTTCTCGTGGAAGGCGATGCCGTGCTTCTGCACGAGTTCGACGAACTGCTGCGGCGCATAGCGCGAAAGCGCCGAGCGGCAGAAATTCGGGTTCTCGCCGATGAAATGGCGCTGCGGCGCGCGCACGTCGAGGTCGCGGTTGGTGAAGTTGGCGCGGCCGCCGCCCGAGATGCGGATCTTCTCGCCCACCTTCTCGCTGTGGTCGAGCAGCAGCACCCTGAGCCCACGCTGGCCGGCCACGCCCGCGCAGAACAGGCCGGCGGCACCGGCGCCGATCACCACGGCGTCGAAACGCGAGACCTCGCTCACTGAAGTACCTCCGTGCTTCGCACTGCGGTGCGAGCTTGCTTGGGGCGGCCCGGCGCGGCGCTCATGGCCCGTCGGCCGCCAGCACCGGCGGCGGGTTGTACTTGAGGTGGCCCACGTAGCGCAGCGGCTGGGTGGCGGCGATCGAGGGCACGTCGCCCTCGCGCATGTGCAGCAGGTCGGCCGGGCTGACCCAGCGTGGGTCGGCGCTGGTGATCGGCAGGCCGGCCTGGTTGTAGGCCTCGAGCACGAACTGCGAGCAGAAGAACTGGTCGTCGCGGCTCGCGCCCAGCTGCACCATGGCCATGCCGCTCATGCAGTAGTGGCTGACCGCGCCCGGCATCAGCGGCAGCTCGCACAGCCGGCGGTTCAGCACGAAGGGGGCGTTGAGCAGCACGCCCACGGTGTTGTAGCGCACGCCGACCTGCGACAGCGCCCAGGCGCGCATGCGTTCGGCGCCGGCCGCGTCCACGCCGGGCACGCGGAAGGCCACCACCATCTGTTCCTCGTCGACCACCTCGGCCAGCGCCCGCGCGCGCACGCCGGTGCCCACGGCCTCGGCGATCTGGCCGTCGCCGAGGTAGAGCACCGCATGGCTCACGGGCGAGAAGGTGCCCAGCCGGATGCCGAAGGAGTTCACCGTGGCGATCGAGGTCAGCAGGATGTCGCCGGGCTCCAGCGCATCGGCCGCGATCAGCTCGCCACCATTGCCCGGCGCGATCACCGAGCTCTGCACCCGCAGGCGCAGGCCGCTGTCTTGCGAGGGCAGGTCGAGGCGGGTGGCGCAGGCCCCGAGCAGCAGGGCGGCGCCCGCGGCAGCGAGGGCCGCGCAGGTCTGGCGGAACACGCGCATCAGCCCTTCCAGAGGAACGGGAACTTCAACTGCTTGAAGAAGCCGTTGGGCACGTAGTCGCCCAGCACGCCGTACTTCTCGGGCCACAGCTTGGTGGTCTTCACGGCCGTGCCGAACAGGTAGTCGAGGAAGGCGTAGTGCGCCGCATAGTTCTTGTCGAGCGCTTCCTGGTCCTGGCTGTGGTGCCAGTGGTGGAAGTTGGGCGTGACGATCACGTAGCGCAGCGGGCCGAGCCGCACGCTCACGTTGCAGTGGTTGAACACCGCCTGGAAGCCCACCACCACGATGTAGGCGTCGATCACTTCCTTGCTGAAGCCCAGCACGTAGATCGGCGCCAGCACCAGGGTGCGCGTGATCAGCAGCTCGAGGATGTGCTGGCGCGAGCCGGCCATCCAGTCCATGCTCTTCACGCTGTGGTGCACCGCGTGCAGCCGCCACAGCACGGGCACCTCGTGGTAGGCGCGATGGGTCCAGTACTGCACCAGGTCGGCCACCAGGATGATCAGCAGCAGCCCGGCCCAGAACGGCAGGTTGCCGACCCAGCCGCGGATGCCGTCGTTGGCGGCCCAGCCGAACAGCTTGTGCACCATGAGGTTGGTGGCCAGCAGCACGAAGCCCACGATCATGTGGTTGACCACGAAGTGGTGGAAGTCGGTCTGCCACTCGGCGCGGAACACGGGCTGGTCCTTGCGCAGCGCGAACAGCTTCTCGATGAAGATGAAGATCAGCGAGGAGCCGAGCAGGTCGAGGATGAACCAGTCGAGGCCGATGTAGGGGGTGTTGTCGGCGAAGTCGTTGACCGGGACCTTGTGGCCGCCGAGCAGGGCCGAGGCCGCCACCAGCAGGAACGCGGCCGACGACAGCCAGCGCGAGCGGTTGAAGATGATGTTGACCAGTGAGAGCCCGCCGGAGATGACGAGCGCCGCCAGCAGGATCAGCCGCATCACGTCGACGTTGTAGCTCTTGCGCAGCTCGGGCGTGCTCAGGTACTGGGGAAAGTGGAACACCAGCACCCCGAGAAAACACAGGATGCCCAGGCTCAGCGCGATGGTCCCGGTGACCAGCCCCCGTCCGCGGCGCAGCTCGCCATGGCTCTCCGTGAATTCGTTGAGTTTCTCGAGCACGTTTCCCCTCTTGATGTTTTGTTTGCAAATGTAAGAATCTGCCAGGATTGAGGATTATCGGTCGCAAGGATCGATGGGTGTCGAACACCGCGGCGAACAAGAGAGAAACCTGAGGGAGGAACACATGTCGGATGCGCTCTATCCAGCGGGCCCGGGAGGGGCCGCGAGTCAACTTGCGAAAGCGTCGCCGGCCTACCGCCGCCATGCATGGTTCGCCATGCTGGCGCTGCTGGGATTCGTGGCCGCCTACCTGCTGTTCTCGGGCTGGCTCGCCTGGAAGGCCTATCTGTCGATGCGCGCGGCGATCTATGGTTCGCGCGACGGCTTCCTGCTGCTCGCGGTCGGCCTGGGCGCCGGCTTCCTCGCGGTGTTCATGCTGAAGGCGCTGGTGTTCGTGCGGCGCGGGCAGCATGGCGGGCTGACGGAGATCACGGCCACCGAGCAGCCGCGGCTGTTCGCCTTCCTCTACAGGCTGGCCGACGAGGCGCGGGCACCTCGGCCCGCCAGGGTCTACGTGTCCTCGCGCGTCAACGCGGCGGTCTTCTACGACCTGTCGCTGCTGAACTTCTTCCTGCCCTCGAAGAAGAACCTGGAGATCGGCCTGCCGCTGCTCAACGTGCTGAGCGTCTCCGAGTTCAAGGCCGTGCTGGCGCACGAGTTCGGGCATTTCGCGCAGCGCAGCATGGCGGTGGGGCGCTGGGTGTACCTGGCGCAGCAGATCGCCGGCCACATCGTGGCCAAGCGCGACGGGCTCGATCGCTTCCTCGAGGGCCTGTCGCGCACCGACGTGCGCATCGCTTGGGTCGGCTGGCTGTTCTCGCTGCTGGTGTGGTCGATCCGCTCGGTGGTCGACACCTTGTTCCGGCTGGTGGTGCTGGCCGATCGCGCGTTGTCGCGCGAGATGGAATTCCAGGCCGATCGGGTGTCCGTGAGCCTGGCGGGCAGCGACGCCCTCATCGACGCGCTCTACCGCATCCAGTCGGCCGACGCGGCCTGGGACCGCACGCTGGCCTTCGCCAACCAGCAACTGCACAAGGGCACGGCGGTGCCCGACCTGTACGAGCTGCAGTCTGCGGTGCTGCGCAAGCTGCGCGTCATCTACGACGATCCGGACTACGGGGTGCCGCCGGCGTCGGCCGGCGACCGTGCCGCCCACCGCATCTTCAAGCGCGACCGGGTTTCGGTCTCGCGCATGTGGGCAACCCACCCGGCCAGCCACGAGCGCGAGGAGAACGCGAAGAAGGTCTACCTCGCCGCCGAGGCCAGTGCCGACCCCGCGTGGAACCTGTTCGACGACGCGCAGGCCTTCCGCGAGCGCATCTGCGGCCAGCTGATCAGCCACATCGTGCCGCCGCCGGCCACGGCGACGCGCGAGGCCGCGTTGCAGACGCTCCATGCCGAGTACGACCGCGAGTCCTACAAGCGGCGCTATCGCGGCGTCTACCTCGGGCGGGCCGTCACGCGTTCGCAGCACACGGCCGAGCAGTTGTTCGACCGCATCGGTGCTTCGGAGGCCGCGGCGGCGCTGCCGGGGCTCTATCCCGAAGCGCTGTCGGGCATGCTCGAGCGGCTCGATGCGCTGCGGCACGAGCGGGCCGCCCTGCAGGCCGTGCGCGACGGCATCGCGAGGAGCGAGGGCCCGCGCCTGGAACATCGCGGCAAGGCCATCCGCAAGCGCGACATCGCCGGCGCCATCGAAGAGGTCGCCCGCGACATCGTGGCCGCCGAGCGCGATCTCGATGCCCACGACCGGCGCTGCCGCTCCACGCTGCGCGCGCTGGCCGCGGTACTGGGCTCCGAGTGGGAGGCCGGCTGGCTGGCGCAGCTGCGGCTGCTGCACTACGCCGAGCACACCGAGGCGAACCTGGTCGACCTGCAGGCCGCGATGCTCAACACCTTCGCCATGGTGACCGCCAAGCGCAAGACCAGCGAGGCCGAAGCGCAGCGCGTGCTGGCGCATGCCAGCGCGCTCTTCACCGGCATGGCCGAGATCGCGAAGGACGCGCCGGCGATCGATGTCGGGCCGCAGGCGCTCGCGCTGATGGGCAGCCAGAGCTGGGCGGCCATGATCGGTGAATTCAGCTTCGGCTATCCGACGCGCGAGAACATCAACGAGTGGCTGCGCGCCTCCGACAGCTGGGTGCGCCCGATGGTGGAGGCGCTCGGCGCGCTGCGCCGGGCCGCGCTCGACCAACTGCTGGGCACCGAGGCGCGCCTGGCCGATGCATCGGGCCGGCCCGATGCCGTGGGCGAGGCACCGGCGGCGCCGGCGGTGCAGGGAAGCTACCCGACGCTGACGAACGGGCAGGAGCGCCCGCGGCAGAAGAAGCTCGATGCCTGGTCGAGATTCCAGACCGCCGACGGCTGGTGGGCCGGTGGCGCGCGCCTCGTGGTCGCGGGCGGCGTGATCGCCGCGCTCATGGGCGTCAGCACCACCCTCGGCAGTGCCACGGTGATCGCCTACAACGGGCTCGACCGCGAGGTGGAAGTCTGCGTGGGCGGGCGCAGCGCGGTGGTCGCGCCGGGCGCCAAGCGGCACTTCGAGGTGGAGGCCGACAAGACGATCGAGATCGCCGCGCGCACGACCGAAGGGCGCCAGATCGAATCGTTCTCGGCCAACCCCGAACTGATCGGCATGCACTACGTCTACAACGTGGCCGCCGCGGCGCCGCTGGTGGCATGGACGGCGGTGTATGGACAGAGCAGCGCGCCGCCCGAAAGGAAGCTCGGCGCGCCGCGCTGGTCGGCGCAGTCGGCCGACGCGCTGTTCGAGCCGCCGCCCCGGCAGATCACGACCAGCAAGGGCAGCAGCGGTGGCACGCGTTCGGTCATCAGCGGACCCGATACACGATCGGCGAGCAATGTGCTGACCATGGTCGATGGCGATGACGAGCGCAAGGCGCTCATCGAGGTGCATGCCAGCTGGGATTCGGGACAGTCGGCCCACCTGCTCGAATGGTTCGCGGCGGCCGACCAGCACGCGCCCGACAGCCGCGCGAGGATCGTCGCCGCGCGGCTGGCGAGCGCGCCGCTCGAGATCGCCTCGCTGCGCGAACAGCAGAACCAGGCCGCCACGCCCGCGGACCGCGAGCGGGTCTGCGCCCAGCATCGCGCGCTCGCCCAGGCGCATCCGGCGCAGGCGGACCTCGCCTACCTGGTGGTGCGCTGCATGAGCGATGGCGCGCAGAAGGACGCGGCGTTCAAGAAGGGCGCGGCGCAGTATCCGGACAGTGCCTGGTTCGCCTACGCGGCCGGTCACGCCTGGGCCGGCGAGCAGTCCTGGGCGGAGGCGCGCCGTGCCTACGAACGGGCCGGAGCCAAGGCGCCATTGCTGACCACCGCCACGGTCGACGACCTGGCGCGCATCCGGCGCATCGAGCAGGGCGAGAGCGCGTCGCTCGACGACCTGGCGGCCAAATCGACCTTCCTGCAGATTCAGCAGATGCTGAACTCCGGCAAGGGCATCCCCGCGGACAGCTCGGCGTTCGGCTATCTCGAGATGAGCCGCGGCAATCTCGAGAAGGCCTCCGGCATCGCGAACGCGGGCACCGCGCCGCCCGTTCGCCTGCTGGTGTTCATCGGGGCGTCGGAAGGGGCGAACCAGAGGCAGGTGGCGAAGGCGCTCGAGGCCTCACGCGCGATGACGGCGCAGGATTTCGAGGCGCTGATGCCCGGCGTGGGCCTGGCCATCCGGCACGGGCAGCCGGTCGACAGGCTGCTGGAGCTCCTCAAGTACATGTCGCCCGAGGATGCGCAGCGCCTGCGCGCCTTCGTGACCGTGCTGCAGACCAGCAAGGATCCGCGCCAGGCCGAGCAGGCGGCCGAAGGATTGACGCCGCAGTACCGCGCGCATGCCTACAGCGCGGGCCTGGTCGTGCTGGGTGCGCGCGCGCCGGCGCAGTGGCGCAGCTTCGTGAAGCGGGCGCTGTTTCCGGTCGAGCACCCTTATTTCGGGTGAGGCCCGCCGTGCTCAGCGCTGCCGCACCGACCGCCGCCGCAGCAGCGCAGCCGCGCCCAGCGCCGCCGCCATGACCAGCAGCGACACCACGGTCGTCACCGTGCCGAGGGCATAGATCGAAGGGGTGGTCACGGTCGAGGTCAGGCCCTGCAGCTCGAGCGGCAGGGTGTTGACGTCGCCGATGGCCTGCGAGGTGCGCGCGATCTCGTCCCACGAGAGGGTGAAGCCGAACATGCCGATGCCCACGATCGAGGGGCCGATCAGCGGCAGCACGACGAAGCGGAAGGTCTGCCAGGGCGTGGCGCCAAGGTCGCGCGCGGCCTCCTCGTAGGCCGGGTTGAAGCGATTGAAGACCGCGAACATGATGAGCAACCCGAAGGGCAGGGTCCAGGTGAGGTGGGCGCCGAGGGCGGAGCTGAACAGGCCGAGCGCGGTGCCGTAGCCCTCGAGCAGGGTGGTGGCGTCCATGGCGGTCAGCAGGGCCTTGATGCCGGTGTCGAGCAGCCGGAACTGCAGGCCGATGCCCAGCGAGATGATGATCGACGGCATGATCAGGCTCGCGACCGTGACGAAGAACAGGGTGTTGCCGCCCGCGAGCTTCTTGCGGAACGCGAGGCCGGCGAGCACCGAGAGCACGACGGTGAAGCCCATGACCACGGCGCCCAGCGCGAGCGAACGCCGGAACGCGGCGCCGATGTCGACCGTGCCCAGGCCCTCGGCGAGCTTGTAAAACCAGTGCAGCGAGACGCCCCGCAGCGGGAAGGTCAGGCCGCCTTCGGGGCCCTGGAAGCTCAGCACGAAGATCGTGATCATCGGGCCGTAGAGGAACAGCACGAAGAGGGCGAAGACGGTGGCCAGGGGCCAGAAGCCCTTAGGGCGTTTTTCTCGGATGTGGTCGGTCATGGCATGTCTTTTTTCGGGGCGGATGCACGGGGCACCGGGTACTCCCCTCCGCGAATGTCCCCCGCCCTTCGGGCTCCTCCTTGATTTCGCTGCGGGGAGTACCCGGTACCCCGTGCATCTGGACGCGACCGTGGAGCCTGGCCCGTCATCACGGCCGTGCCTCGCTCGCGTCGATGGGGTGCTCTGCGCAGCGAAATCAAGGAGGAGGCCGAAGGCCGGGGGACATTCGCGGAGCAGAGCACCCCGTCGGCGCGAGCGCGCCCCGCAGGTCGAAATCGGCAACGCAAGAACACCACCTAGAGCTCCTTGCGTATGTCCACCAGCCGCGTCAGCCCCCAGATGATCATCAGCACCACGGCCAGCAGGATCATCGCGTTGGCCGCCGCCAGCGGGAACTGCAGGTACGAGGTCTGCACCTGGATGATCTTGCCGATCGAGGCGATCTGCTGGCCGCCCATCACGCCGATGGTCACGAAGTCGCCCATCACGATGGTGATGACGAAGATCGAGCCGATCAGGATGCCGGTGCGCGACAGCGGCACCACCACGTTCCACAGCGTCTGCCAGCCCGAGGCGCCCGCGTCGTTCGCGGCCTCGAGCAGCGAGCGGTCGATGCGCATCATGCTGTTGAAGATCGGCACGATCATGAACATCGTGTAGAGGTGCACGAAGGCCAGCACCACCGAGAAGTCGGAGAACAGCAGCCACTCCACCGGCTGCTGCACCAGCCCCAGGCCCATCAGCGCCTGGTTCACCAGCCCGTTGCGGCCCAGAAGCGGCACCCACGAGATCATGCGGATCACGTTCGAGGTCCAGAACGGCACCGTGCACAGCACGAACAGCACCGTCTGCATCGTCGAAGAGCGCACGTGGAAGGCCAGGAAGTAGGCCACCGAGAAACCGATCAGCAGCGTGATGCCCCAGACCAGCAGGCAGAACTTGAAGGTGCTCAGGTAAGTGTTGAGCGTCACGCAGAGGTCGCCGTTGTCAGTCAGCCGCGAACAGCCCTCGAACAGGCTCAGGTAGTTGCGCAGCGTGAACGCCGGAATCAGCTCGTACTCGTTGAAGTTCCACAGGCTCACCATCGCCACCAGCGCCAGCGGAACCAGGAAGAACAGCAGGAACACCAGCGCGAACGGCGCCGCCTGCCACCATGCCTTCACGGCATGCAGCGGCTCGGTGGCGGCGTTCGCGCGGGCGGTGGGTGCACTCACGGGATCAGGCCGCGACGAACTCGTTCCACTTCCTCACCATGTACTCGTTCTCGTCCATCACCGCGTTCCAGCAGGCGATGCCGCCCATGCGCTGCTCGTAGCTGCCGCCGTCGCGCACCGCGCCGGCCTTGGCGATCACGTCGCCCTGCGGGCTCTTGATGTCCTGCGCCGCGGGCTTGCCCTCCATCCAGTAGGCCCACTCGTAGGCTTCCATCTTGGCCTTCGCCGTGTCGAGCACCGCGCTGTAGTAGCCCTGGCGGTTGAGGTAGGCGCCGGCCCAACCGTCGAGGAACCAGTTGATGAACTCGTAGGCCGCGTCGAGCTTCTTGCCCGACAGCGTGGCCGGCAGGCCGAAGCCCGAGGCCCAGGCGCGATAGCCTTCCTTGAGCGGCTGGAAGGTGCAGTCGATGCCCTTGCTGCGCACGGCCGTCACGGCCGGCGACCACATCGACTGGATCACCACCTCGCCCGAGGCCATCAGGTTCACCGACTCGTTGAAGTCCTTCCACAGCGCGCGGAACTGGCCGGCCTTCTTGGCCTCGATCAAGGTCTTGATCGTGAGGTCGATCTCGGCCTTGGTCATGTTGCCCTTGTCGGCGTACTTGTGGATGCCCTTGGCCTCCACCACCATCGCCGCGTCCATGATGCCGATCGAGGGGATGTTGAGGATCGCGGTCTTGCCCTTGAACTCGGGGTTCAGCAGCTCGGCCCAGGAGCCGATCGGGCGCTTGATGAGGTCGGGGCGGATGCCCAGCGTGTCGGCGTTGTAGGTGGTCGGGATCAGCGACATGAACTGCGTGGCCGACTTGGCGAAGGCCTTGCTCTTCTCGCCCTCGAGGTAGATCACCTTCACGGGCGCCGTGCCCTGGTCGCCGACCTTCTTGCCCGCGACCTCGCCCTTGGTGAACAGCGAGGTGATCTTGTCGGCGTTCTTCACGCGCTTGCTGTCGATGCCCTTGAGGTTGCCGGTCGGCACGATCTTCTTGAGCGAGAAGAACTCGGTGTCGATCAGGTCGAAGCTGTTGGGCGCCGTCACCGCGCGCTTGGTCACGTCGTCGGTGGTCACGGCCACGTACTGGATCTCGATGCCGGTGTCGGCCTTGAACTTCTCGGCGATCGCCTTGTCCTGGTTCACGGCCGTGCCGAGGTAGCGCAGCACCACCTTGTCCTGCGCATGCACGAAGGGCGCGATGCCCGTGGCCAGGATGCCGGCCGTGCCTTGCAGCAAGGTGCGGCGCTTGAGTCCGAGGGTCGGGTCGATGATGTCGGTCATGCTGAGTCTCCTGAAAGAAAGGGGAGGAACGCGGAAGGGAAGAAAGAAAAGAGGGGGCTCAGAGCGTCATCGCGAGCGCGGCCGTGTCGTCGCGCAGCGCGGCGGCGGGCTCCGGCGCGCGTTCGCCCGGCGGCTTGGCGCCCGGCCCGAGCACGCGCGCATCGGCGTCGGCCCACGACAGCCGCACGGCCTCGCCGAGCGCGTAGGGCTGCGCGAGGAAGGCGGCCTCGCCGAGCTGCACCGAGACGTTCGCGCGCCCGGGCGCGGCCGCGTCGAGCGCGAGGCCCAGCAGCACGTAGGTGCCCTGGTATTCGACGTCGGTCACGGTGGCGGCCAGGCCTTCGGCCGTCTCGGCGGCCGGCGCGATCCGCATGCGGTCGTTGCGCACCGCGATCGGGCCGGCGGGCGTGTCGAGCACGTTGTGTCCGCCCATGAAGCGCGCCACGAATTCGCTGGCCGGATGGTTGTAGACCGCGTGCGGCGAACCGACCTGCTCGATCACGCCGTGGTTCATCACCACCATGGTGTCGGCCAGCGCCATCGCCTCCTCCTGCGAGTGCGTGACGTGCACGAAGGTCAGGCCCAGCTCCTTCTGCCAGCGCCGCAGCTCGGCGCGCATCTGGATGCGCAGGAAGGGGTCGAGCGCCGACAGCGGCTCGTCGAGCAGCAGCACGCGCGGCTCGGTGATCAGCGCGCGCGCCAGCGCCACGCGCTGCTGCTGGCCGCCCGAGAGCTCGCCGGGCTTGCGCGCGGCCAGGTGGCCCATCGCGACGCGCTCGAGCAGCGCATTGGCGCGCTGCTGGCGCTCGGCCTTGGCCACGCCCTTCATCTTGAGGCTGAAGGCCACGTTGTCGGTGGCCGACAGGTGCGGGAACAGCGCGAAGCTCTGGAACATCATCGCCGTGCCGCGCGCGGCGGCCGGCAGGTCGGTGATGTTGCGGTTGTCGAGCAGGATGTCGCCGCTGGTCACCGACTCGTGGCCCGCGATCATGCGCAGCGTGGTGCTCTTGCCGCAGCCCGAGGGGCCGAGCAGGCAGCAGTAGCTGCCGCTGGCGATGCGCAGGTCGATCCGGTCGACGGCGGCCGGGGTGCCCGGGGCGTAGCGCTTGCTCAGCGCGACGATCTCGATGGCGGCGGGGACGGGCGTGGCGACGGCATTCATTGCCCGTGGCCGAGCACGATCCATGCCACGCGCTCGGGCGCGCGGGCCGCCTGGTTCGCCGCTACGCCTTAGGGCGTACGGCGCGCACGGCCCGTGTGGGGATCAGGTGCCGAAGCGGTCCGCGTCCGCCGGCAGGCCGGCGGCGGCCAGGCCGCGCAGCACGTCCCCCACCACGATCACGGCCGGGCTCGCGAGGCCGGCCTCGGCGATGCCGCGCTGCAATTGGCCCAAAGTGGTCGCGACGTGGCGCTGCTGCGGCAGGCTTGCATGCTGGATCACGGCCACCGGCGTGCCGGCCGGCAGGCCGTGCAGCAGCTCGCGCTCGATGCGGGCCGCGCCCGATACGCCCATGTAGATCACCAGCGTGAGCCGCGCTGCATGCGCGGTCGCGGCCAGCGTGCGCCAGTCGGTCGGATCGTCGGCGGCGCCGGCACCCGTCTTGGCATGGCCGGTGACGAACACCACGCCCTGTGCATGGTCGCGGTGCGTGAGCGGCACGCCCAGCGCGGTGACGGCCGCGAGGCCGGCCGTGATGCCGTTGACCACCGCGCATTCGATGCCGGCCTCGCGCAGGTGCTCGACCTCCTCGCCGCCGCGGCCGAAGATGAAGGGGTCGCCGCCCTTGAGCCGCACCACCGTCTCGCCCTCGCGCACCGCGGTGATCATCAGCCGCTCGATGAAGGCCTGCGGCGTGCTCTTGCAGCCGCCGCGCTTGCCCACATGCACGATGCGCGCATCGGGCCGGGCATAAGCCTGCACGATGGCGTCGTTCACGAGGTCGTCGACCAGCAGCACCGTGGCGGCCTGGATCGCCTTCACGGCCTTGACGGTCAGCAGCTCGGGGTCGCCCGGGCCGGCGCCCACCAGCGTGCAGCGGCCGGCGATGAGGGAAGGGGTGGGGGCGTTCGTTGTCATGCGTGGGATGCCAGTTGCGTGATGTACCGGACCTGCGTGGCGATCGCCTCGGGCACGGGGAGCTCGCCCGCCAGCACGCGGCGCGTGTAGTCGGCCGTGGTCGCGACGTCGATGTCCTTCGGCAGGCCGGGCACCTCGGGGTCGGTGCCGGGCTGCTGGGCCTGCAGTTCGGTGCGCACGCCGCGCACGAAGCCGTCGATCTGGGCCGTGCGGCGCGGGTCCGACACCACCTCGCCCTCGAGGCCGCGCGACAGCAGCGCCGTCATGCCGGTGAGCTCGAAGGTGTCGGCCATGACGCGCGCGTATTCGGGATGGGTGTAGCTGCCGACCACCACGCAGGCACCGGCGCCCGGCTGCATCAGCTTGACCACGCTGTGGCCCGGGTTGCGCAGGCCGACCACGCGGCGCACGTCGAGCAGCCGCTTGAGGCCCGGGCTCATCAGCTCGGTGGCGGCGAAGGCGGCCTCGCCGGCGGCGATTTCGCGCACCGCGGCCAGCGGCGCGATGCCCAGCGCCTCGAGCACGTTGGAGGCCAGCACGCGCGCGGTTTCGGTGGCGCTGCCGTGCACCAGCACCGGCAGGCCCTCGCGCGCCAGCAGCAGCGCCAGCAGCGGCGTGAGCACCGGCAGCTTGCGCGCGCCGTTGTAGCTGGGCAGCACGACCAGCGGGCGTTCGGTGGCGGGAAAGCGCACCAGCCGCGCATGCGTGGCATCGAGGAAGCCGGCCATCTCCTCGGGCGTTTCGCCCTTGATGCGCATCGCGAGGCAGAAGCCGCCGATCTCGAGGTCGGTGACGGTGCCGTCGAGCACCTGGCCGAACAGGTCGCAGGCCTGTTCGCGCGACAGCGGCCGGGCGCCGCGCGCGCCCCGGCCGATTTCCTTGATGTAGTGGCTGATTCCCATGGGTAGGCGGATTGTCCCGCAAGGCTTATGCCGGAATGAGAGTTCGCTTATGCCTGTCCTGGGCACGGGGGCTTGTGCTCCCTCCCCCGCTGGGGGAGGGTTGGGGTGGGGGCGCCGGGCGCTGGATGCGTGCCCGGCGATGGCACGGCCCGCTGCCCCCATCCCCGCCTTCCCCCAGCGGGGGAAGGAGCAAGGCAGGGCACGGCTCACGCCAGCGCCTCCACCGGCGTCGAGCGCACCCGCCGCTTGAGCTCGGGAATGCACGACCCGCAGTTGGTGCCGCATCTCAGCGCCCCCTGCAGCGCGGCCAGCCGTTCCGCGGGCGAGCCGTCGCAGTGCCGCAGCTGGCGCTCGATCGCGAGGTCGGTCACGTTGAAGCAGGTGCAGACCGGCTTGCCGCGCGACTGCACCGCCACCGGGGCGCGCGCGCCGGGCGACAGCAGCAGCCGGCCGTAGTCCTGCGCCGGCAGCTCCTCGCGCAGCACGGTGGCGATCCAGGCCTCGGCGCTGGTGTCGCCGCCCAAAAGGAAGGCCTCGAGCCGCGCGCCGTCGGCCCGGCGCGCCAGCCGCGCCGCGCGGCGCTGGCCGCGGCGGCGGTCGGCATAGCGCAGGGTGTCGGGCGCCTGCAGGCCCAGCAGGCCCTCGATGCGCGAGAGCAGGGCGTCGTCGGGCGCCTCGTGGGCGGCGGCGCGGAACAGCAGGCCGCCGCGGCTGCCGTCGGCGCCCGAGAAGGGCACGCAGGCCGCGAACGGGAAGGCCGCCATCAGCGCCTGCAGCGCGCGGCGCGCGGCCAGCGCGTCGTCGTCGGGCAGCCAGGCCATGGCCAGCAGCGACCAGGGCAGCTCGGCCTTGAGGATCTTGACCGGCACGTGCTTGAGCTCGGGCTGCTTCGAAGTTGGGCAGTAGGCCGGCGTGGTCAGCGCGTTGATGCCCGCGAGCGGCGTACCCGTGGAGGACGAACCGCCCAGGTACTCGCCGCCCCAGTGCATCGCGACGAAGGCCTGGTCGGGCGCAATCTCCTCGCTGGCGCGCGCGGGCAGCAGGATCGAGCCGCGCCGCGAGCTCAGGTGCACCAGGTCGCCCTCGCGCAGCGCGCGCCGCGCCATGTCCTGCGGATTCATCTGCACCGCGGGCTCGGCCACGTGGCCGAACAGCCGGCCGACGTTGCCGGTGCGACTCATGCCGTGCCACTGGTCGCGCAGCCGGCCGGTGTTGAGCGAGAACGGCCAGCGCGGCTCGCGCGGCTCGGCCAGCGGGCGGAAGACGGTGTCGACGAAGCGCGCGCGGCCGTCGGGCGTGGGGAACACGCCGTCCTCGTAGAGGCGGGCGCGGCCGACCGTTTCGCCCTCGCGCAGCGGCCATTGCTGCGGGCCGGCATGCTCGAGCATCGTCCAGCTCAGGCCGGTGATGTCGAGGTCGCGCCCGCGCGTCGATTCGCGGTGCTCGTTCCAGACCGACTCGGCGTTCTCGTAGGCGAACAGCGTGGCCGCGCGGCCCAGCCTCGCCTCGAGCCGGCGCGCGAATTCGGCAGCGATCGACCAGTCGTGGCGCGCCTCGCCGGCCGGCGGCACGGCGGGGCGCACGCGCGAGATGCGGCGTTCGCTGTTGGTGACCGTGCCTTCCTTCTCGCCCCAGGTGGTGGCCGGCAGCAGCAGGTCGGCGTAGGCGCAGGTGGCGGTGGTGGCGAAGGCTTCCTGCACCACCACGAACTCGGCGCGCTCGAGCGCGCGGCGTACCGTGGCCTGATCGGGCATCGACTGGGCCGGATTGGTGCAGGCGATCCACAGCGCGCGGATCTCGCCGTCGGCCGCGGCCTGGAACATCTCGACCGCCGTCTTGCCGGGCCGCGCGGGCACCGAGGGCACGCCCCAGAGCGCCGCCACCTCGGCGCGGTGCGCGGGGTTCGCGAGATCGCGGTGCGCGCTCAGCAGGTTCGCGAGGCCGCCGACCTCGCGCCCGCCCATCGCATTGGGCTGGCCGGTCAGGGAGAACGGCCCCGCGCCCGCGCGCCCGATCTGGCCCGTGGCCAGGTGCAGGTTGATCAGCGCGGCATTCTTCGCGGTGCCGCTCGAGGACTGGTTGAGGCCCTGGCAGTACAGGCTCAGCGTGGCCGGCGAGGTGGCGAACAGCCGGGCCGCCTCGAACAGCTGCGCGGTCGACAGGCCGCAGACCCGTGCCACCGTCTCGGGCGTGCAGTCGCCCACCGTGGCCTTCAGCGCCTCGAAGCCGCTGGTATGGGCCGCGATGTAGTCGGCGGCGATCCAGCCTTCGCGCAGCATCAGGTGCAGCATGCCGTTGAACAGCATCACGTCGGTGCCTGGCTGCAGCGGCAGGAACAGGTCGGCGATCTCCACCGTGTCGGTGCGGCGCGGGTCGGCCACCACGATCTTCAGCGCCGGGTTGGCGGCCTTCGCGTCCTCGATGCGCCTGAACAGGATCGGATGGGCCCAGGCGGTGTTGCTGCCGACGATGAACAGGCACTGCGCATGCCGCAGGTCGTCGTAGCAGGCAGGCGGCGCGTCGGCGCCCAGCGTCTGCTTGTAGCCGGCCACCGCGCTGCTCATGCACAGGCGCGAGTTGGTGTCGATGTTGTTGGTGCCGACCAGGCCCTTGGCGAGCTTGTTGAAGACGTAGTAGTCCTCGGTCAGCAGCTGGCCCGAGACGTAGAAGCCGACCGCGTCGGCGCCGTGCGCCTGCACGATACCGGCGAAGCGGCCGGCCGCATCGTCGAGCGCCGCGTCCCAGCCCAGCGGCTGCGGCGCCTCGCCGCGGCGCGCGCGCTGCATCGGGCGCAGCAGCCGCGTCTGGCGCGTGATCGGCGCGCTGGCCGTCAGGTGCAGGGTCGAGCCCTTGGTGCAGAGGCGGCCGAAGTTGGCGGGGTGATCGGGGTCGCCGCGCACGCCCGTGATCTGCGCGCCCTCGGACTCGATGATCACGCCGCAGCCGACACCGCAGTAGGGGCAGGTGGAACGGGTGTCGGTCATGAGGCCGCCTTGGGTTCGCCCTCGCCACCGGCATCGCCGGCCAGGGCTTCACCGAACATCAGCCGGTCGCGGATCTCCTGCACGCTGCGTCCCTCGCGCACCAGCGCGTAGTACCAGCTGCCGTCCACCGTGTCGCCGTAGAGGCAGGCGCCCACCAGCTTGTCGTCCTTGAGCACCAGCTTCTTGTAGACGCCGCCGAAGGGATCGCTCAGCACGATCTCCTCGGTGCCTTCGCCGCCCATGAACTCGCCCGCGCTGAACAGGTCGATGCCCGTGACCTTGAGCTTGGTCGAGGTCAGCGAGCCCTGGTAGCGGCCGATGCCGAACTGCGCGAGGTGGTTGGCCGCCACCTTGGCCTGCTCGAACAGCGGCGCCACCAGGCCGTAGGCGATGCCGCGGTGCGCCGCGCATTCGCCGACCGCGTAGATGCGCGCGTCGGTCACGGTCTGCAGGGTATCGGTGACCACGATGCCGCGGTGGCAGTGCAGCCGCATGCGCTCGGCCAGCTCGACGTTGGGGCGGATGCCCACGGCCATCACGACCAGGTCGGCCGGGACCTCGCTGCCGTCCTTGAAGCGGATCGCGGTGACGCGGCCCTGCTCGCCGCCGACCAGTTCCTGCGTCTGCGCGCCCATCCTGAACTTCAGGCCGCGTTCCTCGAGCGACTGCTGCAGCAGCCGGGCCGCGGCCTCGTCGAGCTGGCGTTCCATGAGCCAGGGCATGACGTGCACCACGGTCACCTCCATGCCGCGCCGCATCAGGCCGTTGGCGGCCTCGAGGCCCAGCAGGCCGCCGCCGATCACCACCGCATGGCGGTGCGTGCGCGCGGTCTCGATCATGCAGTCGGTGTCGGCGATGTCGCGGTAGGCGATCACGCCCTCGAGCTCCTTGCCGGGCACCGGCAGCATGAAGGGGGTGGAGCCGGTGCAGACCAGCAGGCGGTCGTAGGCGGCCTCGGTGCCGTCGTCGGCGCGCACGATCCGCTTCACGCGGTCGACCTCGACCACCTTCTTTCCGGCATGCACCGCGATGCCATGGTCGCGGTACCAGTCCCAGCCGTTGAGCACGATCTCGTCGAGCGTCTGCTCGCCCGCGAGCACCGGCGACAGCATGATGCGGTTGTAGTTGGGATGCGGCTCGGCGCCGAACACCGTGATGTCGTAGAGGCCGGGCGCGATCTTCAGCAGCTCCTCGAGCGTGCGCACGCCGGCCATGCCGTTGCCGATCAGCACGAGTTTCATCTTCTTCATGGGGCCCTGCCTTTCTGCGACCGAGCGGATATCGAGCGGGCGAGGCGCTGGTGCGCACCCATGCGCCGGGCGGCCCGGCGCGCACCCGAGTCAGGCCGCGGCCTTCTCCACGTGCCCCTGGCGCGTGTAGAGGAAGTCGATCACGGCCTTGCGCGCATGCACGTAGGCCGGGTCCTCCGCGAGCTCGACGCGGTTGCGCGGGCGGGGGATGTCGACCGTGAGCACCTCGCCGATGGTGGCGGCCGGGCCGTTGGTCAGCATCACGATGCGGTCGCTCAGCAGCACGGCCTCGTCCACGTCGTGCGTGACCATCACGACCGTGCTGCGGGTCTTCTGCACGATCGCCAGCAGCTCGTCCTGCAGCTTGGCGCGCGTGAGGGCGTCGAGCGCGCCGAAGGGCTCGTCCATCAGCAGCACCTTGGGTTCCATCGACAGCGCACGCGCGATGCCCACGCGCTGCTTCATGCCACCCGAGATCTCGCCGGGGCGCTTCTGCGCCGCCGGCGTGAGGCCGACCAGCGCCAGCGCCGCGTCGGTGCGCGCGCGCAGCTGCGCCTTGTTCTCGGTGGCGGCGAACACGCGCTCGACCGCGAGGTAGACGTTCTCGAAGCAGGTGAGCCAGGGCAGCAGCGAATGG
The DNA here is from genome assembly GCF_059415325.1 of Variovorax sp. GW821-FHT10D07. Lineage (NCBI taxonomy): Bacteria > Pseudomonadati > Pseudomonadota > Betaproteobacteria > Burkholderiales > Comamonadaceae > Variovorax > Variovorax sp. GW821-FHT10D07. The sequence goes on from NZ_JBWKMZ010000005.1 coordinate 218,959, forward strand.
TTCTGGAACACCACCGCGCGCTCGGGGCCCGGGCCCTTGATCTCCTTGTTGGCGCACAGCAGCGCGCCGGCGGTGGGCGTGGTGAGGCCGGCGATCAGGTTCAGCAGCGTGGACTTGCCGCAGCCCGAATGGCCGATCAGCGTGATGAACTCGCCCTTGGCCACACCGAGGTGGACGTCGCGCAGCGCGACGAAGCGGCCCTTGGGCGTCTTGAAGGCTTGCTCGACGCCGTGGATCTCGATGTACTTCGATTCGTCGATCATGATTTCACCTCTTCGAACGTGAAGGCCGTCGCGAGCTTGATCAGCGCGAACTCGAGCACCAGGCCGACGATGCCGATCACGAAGATCGCGATGATGATGTTGGCGACGTTGAGGTTGTTCCACTCGTCCCAGACCCAGAAGCCGATGCCCACGCCGCCGGTCAGCATCTCGGCCGCCACGATCACCAGCCAGGCGGTGCCCACGGCCAGCCGCACGCCGGTCAGCATGTAGGGCAGCACGGCGGGGAACAGGATCTTGGTGAGGATCTTCCATTCGCTGAGGTTCAGCACCTTGGCCACGTTCATGTAGTCGCTCGGCACGCGCTGCACGCCCACGGCGGTGTTGATCACCATCGGCCAGATCGAGCAGATGAAGATGGTCCAGATCGCGGCCGGGTTGGCGCCCTTGAACACCAAGAGGCCGATCGGCAGCCAGGCCAGCGGCGAGACCGGGCGCAGCAGGCTGATCAGCGGATTGAACATGCGCGAAAGGAACTCGAAGCGCCCGATCGCGAAGCCGGCCGGAATGCCGACCAGCGCCGCGAGGCCGAAGCCCAGCGCCACGCGCTGCAGCGAGGACAGCACGTTCCAGCCCACGCCCTGGTCGTTGGGTCCCTTGCTGTAGAAGGGATCGCTGAACACTGTGAGCGCCTGCTGCCAGACCGCCAGCGGCGAGGGAAAGCCGGTGGTGCTGCGCATGGCCACGATCTCCCACACCAGCAGCAGCAGGCCGAAGCCCGCGAGCGGCGGCAGCACGCGCATCCAGAAGGCGCGCAGGTCGAGCGGGGTGCGCGCCTTGGGCTCGCGCGCGGGCACGGGGCGAACGGGTGCCGCGGTGGCGGCGGCGGGCTTGGCCGCGATGGCTGGAGCCGAGGGCGCTGCGACCGCCTCGAGCGGCGAATGGAAGACTGCGCTGACCATGGTGTTCTCCCTATGCATGAAGCTTGAAGGACTCGGCGTACTTCTTCGGGTCCTTGCCGTCCCAGACCGAACCGTCGAACAGCTTGCTGCTGCGCATCGGGTCCTTGGGCACCGGCGTCTGCGTGGCGGCGGCCGCCTGCTTGTAGATGTCGATGCGGTTGATCTCGGTGGCGACCTTGAGATAGTCGGGATGCTCCTTGAGCAGGCCCCAGCGCTTGTGCTGCGTGAGGAACCACATGCCGTCCGACAGGTAGGGGAAGGTGACCGCGCCGCCGTTGTAGAACTTCATGTGGTTGGGGTCGTCCCAGCTCTTGCCCAGGCCGTTGACATAGCGGCCCAGGATGCGCTGGTTGATCGCGTCCACGCTGGTGTTGACGTAGCTCTTGTCGGCGATGGTCTCGGCCATCTTGTTCTTGTTCTGCAGGCCGGTGTCGATCCACTTGCCGGCCTCGAGCACGGCGGCGGTCACGGCGCGCGCGGTGTTCGGGTACTTCTTCGCGAACTCGGCCGTGGTGCCGAGCACCTTCTCGGGATGGTCCTTCCAGATGTCCTGCGTGGTGATGGCCGTGATGCCGATGCCGTCCATGATCGCGCGCTGGCCCCAGGGCTCGCCGACGCAGTAGCCGTCCATGTTGCCCACGCGCATGTTGGCCACCATCTGCGGCGGCGGCACGGTGATGTTCTTGACGTCCTTGAACGGGTCGATGCCGGCCGAGGCGAGCCAGTAGTAGAGCCACATCGCGTGGGTGCCGGTCGGGAAGGTCTGGGCGAAGGTGTATTCGCGCTTCTCGCTGGCGATCAGCTTGGCGAGCGAGGCCGCGTCGACCGCGCCCTTGTCGGCCAGCTTCTTCGACAGCGTGATCGCCTGGCCGTTGTTGTTGAGGGTCATGAGCACGGCCATGTCCTTCTTCGGGCCGCTCAGGCCGAGGTGCATGCCGTAGACCAGGCCGTAGAGCACGTGGGCCATGTCGAGGTCGCCGTTGGCCAGCTTGTCGCGCACGCCGGCCCAACTGGCCTCCTTGCTCGGCACGATCTTCACGCCGTACTTCTTGTCGATACCCAGCACCGAGGCCATCACCACGCTGGCGCAGTCGGTCAGCGGGATGAAGCCGATCTTGACTTCCTCCTTCTCGGGCTTGTCGGAGCCCTGGGCCCAGACGGCGGCGCGCAGCGCGGGATCGATCCCGACGGCGCCGATGGCGGCGGCCTGCAGCACGCGGCGCCGGCTCAGTTTGGTTTGCAGCGGATCGGACATGGGGCGGACTCCTGCGAAGAGAAAGGCGGAAGACAAAAACGAAAAGGCGTCCTCACCACCGCAGGGGGCTGCTCGCAAACGAGCCAGCCCCGCGGGATAAGGACGCCTTTGTCCGGGTCGGTGGACGGCCCCCGCCATTGGGGGCCCTCTGCCTGGAGGCCCGAAGGCCTCATGCACTGTCTTGAGCAAAGCGCGTGCCAGCCTCGGCGCGCGTGGTTTTGCTATGGCTTTGCTAGCTCGATGCGCCGTATGGGTGCGCCCGGGCCTTCGATTCGGTGGGGAAGGGCGGCCGGCGCCTCAGAAGGCACGGTTGTTGTGCACTGCACCAGAGCGGACCGATCAGCGTGGCAGGTAGTCGGCCATCGCGAGCACCGACTCGGCCACGTCGACCAGCCGGCGGTTCTGGTTCATCGCGGTCTGGCGCAGCATCTTGTGCGCCTCTTCCTCGCTCATCCGGCGGTGCGCCATCAGCAGGCCCTTGGCGCGCTCGACCAGCTTGCGCTCGTTGAGCGAGGCGCGCACGGTCTCGAGCTCGTCGCCCATGGCCTGCAGCCGGCGCGACTGGGCCTGCACCATGTCGAGCACCGAGCGCTCGAGCGTGCGGCCGTAGAGCGTGGCGGCCTCGGGCGCGGCGAGACGCGCGGCGGCCGGTACCGGCGCCAGCACGTCGTCGAAGAAGCGCTCGCCGTCGTCGCGCGGCGCCAGGGTGTCGAGCAGGCGCCGGTAGTCCTCGAGCTCGCGCCGCGCCTGTTCGGTCTTGTGGCCGCACTGCAGCCGCAGGTCATCGGCCAACCGGTCTTCGACGGTGCGCATGGCGTCGATGCGCGCGCTGCAGCAGTCGAACCAGGCCTGGCTCAGCCGCGGGTCGGGCAGGCCGCCCGCGGGCGCCGCGCCCGGATGCACGGTGCCGATGCGGCGCATGCGCTCGAGCCCGGCCAAGGTGCTGTCGCTCTGGCTCTGGCGCCACAGCGCGAGCAGCGCGGGATTGGAGAACTCGGTGAAGACCTGGAAGCAGCGCTCCTGCGACTCGACCAGGTGCAGCCACTGGGCCCGCTGCGCGTCGTCGACGCGGCCCGTGGCGAGGGCGGCGGCGCCGAGGGCGCGCTCCTGGCCCGCGAACTCCTTGCCCTGCATGAAGTTGAACAGCGCCACCAGCAGGCGCGAGATCTCGGGGTCGGTGGCGCCGTCGGCGGCCTCGAACACCACCGACAGCAGCCCCGCGACCAGCTTGGCGAAGGCCGCGGTGGCCTGCGCGGGCTGCAGTTCGAGCGCGCCGATGCGCCGGCGCAGGGCCGGCAGGCCATCGAGGCCCGGCAGCACCCAGGCGATGCGGCTGAACAGCCGCGTGTGGTTGCCGTCGCCCGCGCGGCCTTGCGCCTCGGCCTCGAGCCGGTCGAAGCCCAGCCGCACCGCCTGCTCGAGCGCCACGCACTCGGCGATCTGCGGATCGCGCTGGTCGCGGAAGCGCGCGCCGCGCGAGGCCAGGAAGACATTCGACAGGCCGCGCTCGCGCTGCAGCGCATGCACGAGCCGGCCGACGGCGCCGACCAGCTCGCTGGTGCGCGCGAGCTGCTCGAGCGCGTCGATCTCGCTGCGCCGCGCGGCGATCAGGAAGTGCAGTCCGGATTTCATGGGGTGCCGGGCGAGCAGCAACATCCGTGCCGTACCCCCGCGCCAGCACCCCCTACCGCCCGCCGCCTACACTCGCGGCCATGCTGCTTCTAGGAATCGAATCCTCCTGCGACGAGACCGGCGTGGCGCTGGTCGAGTCGCATGGCGACGCGCTGCCGGTGCTGCGCTCGCATGCGCTGCACAGCCAGATCGCGATGCACCAGGCCTATGGCGGCGTGGTGCCCGAACTCGCGAGCCGCGACCACATCCGCCGCGTGCTGCCGCTGACCGATGCCGTGATGGCCGAGGCCGGGCGCACGCTGGCCGAGGTCGACGTGGTCGCCTACACGCGCGGCCCCGGCCTCGCGGGCGCGCTGCTCGTGGGCGCGGGCGTGGCCTGCGCGCTGGGCGCGGCGCTCGGCAAGCCGGTGCTCGGCGTGCACCACCTCGAGGGCCACCTGCTGTCGCCGTTCCTGAGCGCCGACCCGCCCGAGTTCCCCTTCGTGGCGCTGCTGGTCTCGGGCGGCCACACCCAGCTCATGCGCGTGGACGGCGTGGGCCGCTACGAGCTGCTCGGCGAGACCATCGACGACGCGGCCGGCGAGGCCTTCGACAAGAGCGCCAAGCTCATGGGACTGCCGTACCCCGGCGGCCCCTGGCTCGCCAAGCTGGCCGAGGGCGGCGATCCGGCGGCCTTCAAGCTGCCGCGCCCGCTGCTGCACAGCGGCGACCTCGACTTCTCCTTCGCCGGCCTCAAGACGGCCGTGCTCACGCAGGCCAAGAAGCTCGGCGACGCGCTCGAGGCGCGCAAGCCCGACCTCGCTGCTTCCACGCAGGCGGCGATCGTCGAGGTGCTGCTGAAGAAATCGCTGGCCGCGCTCGACCAGGCCGGTCTCAAGCGGCTGGTGGTGGCCGGTGGCGTGGGCGCGAACCGCATGCTGCGCGAGCAGTTGAATGCGGCCTGCGCCAAGCGTGGCGTGCGCGTGCACTACCCCGAGCTGCACCTGTGCACCGACAACGGCGCGATGATCGCGATGGCCGCGGCGATGCGGCTGCAGTCGGGGCTGTCGCAGCCTACCGAGCGCTATGCCTTCGACGTGAAGCCGCGCTGGCCGATGGCCTCGCTGTCGGCGGACCTGCCCGCCACCGCCTGAGAGCGCCCATGAAAAAGCCCGCGCGGCTCGTCGCTGCGCGGGCTTTTTCGCAGGTCGGTTGCGTCTGTGATCAGTTGATCTGCAGCTGCGAGACCTGGCTGACCGGCACCACCTTGGCGAGCTTCAGGGTCAGCACGCCGTTCTCGAGCTTGGCTTCGCTGGCAGCCGCGTCGATGTCCAGCGGCAGCTCGTAGGCGGCCTTGAACTGGCGCTTGGCGTCGGCCTTGCTCTCGATGCGGACCACGGCGCCTTCGATGCCGATGCCCAGGTCTTCACGGGCGAAGCCGGGCACGTCTAGCGACAGGGTCCAGCTCTTGTCGTCCTGCTCGACCAGCGGCGAGCGGCGCGCGGTGCCGGCGAAGGCATCGTTCACGAAGCGTTCGAAGGCGCGATCATGGGCGCGGGGGGTGAAGCGGGTGGCGCGGAGAGCGGGTGCGAAAAACATGGAAGTACTCCTGAATGAACACAATGGGGACATGGAATGTGTGTCCCTTACACTGCGCGGCCGTTCAATCCTGAGTGCCGCTTGAAACCTCATCTGGGGGCCTGCTATCACTATGCAAGGGGTCGCGAAGCTCGCCAATGCCCGCCCGTCAAGGCGCGTGACGACGCGTGTGCGTCCGCACACGCTAGGAGCGCAACGCCGAGGGGCGGGCATTGGCGAGCTTCCCTCCGGGCTGCTGCGCCAAGGGGCCGTCTGCGGCGTTGCCCGCGCTTGCAAGGCATGAGCCTTGCTGCGCACGGGCGCCTTGCATCCAGCCCCTTGGCGCATCAGCGCGACCCCTTGCATAGTGATAGCAGGCCCCGAGCCCAGCGGCGCGCGTTTCAAGTCAATGAATTCCAGCTTTTTCGAGCGCCGCCAGGCCTTGAAATTCGCGGCACTGTCGCTATGCGCGAGGCCCTTCGCGGCGCTCGCGCAGACCCCGCCCGCACCCATCCGCCTCGCGCTGATCGAGAGCATGAGCGGCCCGTTCGCCAACACCGGCGAGGCGGTGTTCCGCAACCTGCTGTGGGCCGTGGAGCGCGTGAATGCGCGCGGCGGCATCAGGCTGCCGGGCGGCGCGCGGCCGCTGCAGCTCGACCGCTACGACAGCAAGGGGCAGAACGAGGAAGCGCTATCGGCGCTGCGCGCCGCGATCGACGATGGCGCGCGCATCGTGCTGCAGGGCAACTCCTCGGCCACCGCGGCGGCGCTGATCGATGCGATCGACAAGAACAACGAGCGCGACCCGCAGCGGCGCATGCTGTTCCTCAACTACGCGGCGGTCGAGCCCTCGCTGACCAACGAGCGCTGCAGCTTCTGGCACTTCCGCTTCGACGCCCATGCCGACATGCGCGTGGCCGCGCTGATGGACGTGGTGAAGGACGATGCCGCGCTCAAGCGCATCTACCTGCTGGGACAGGACTACAGCTTCGGCCAGGCGGTGCTGCGCGAATCGCGGCGCCAGCTCGGCGCGCTGCGGCCCGACGTGGAGATCGTCGGCGACGAGCTGCATCCGTTGGGCAAGGTGAAGGACTTCGCGCCCTACGCCAGCAAGATCATCGCGAGCGGCGCGCAGGCGGTGGTCACGGGCAACTGGGGCAACGACCTCACGCTGCTCGTGAAGGCCGCGCGCGAGGCCGGCTTCAACGGCACCTTCTACACCTTCTACGGCAATGCGCTGGGCGCGCCCGCGGCCATCGGCGATGCCGGCATCGGCCGCGTGATCGCGGTGGCCGACTGGTTGCCGAATGTGCAGACGCCGCAGTCGGAGGCCTTCTACCGCGCTTTCCGCACGCGCTTTCCGAAGCCCGCGGACGATTACGTCCACATGCGCATGCAGCTCTTGATCGAGTCGCTGGCGCAGGCGCTCGAGCGCGCGGGCAGCACCGACACCGTGGCGGTGGCGCGCGCGCTCGAGCAGGCCGACGTCACGCTGTATGGCCAGCGCGGGCGCATGCGCGCGGCCGATCACCAGTTCCAGCAGCAGCTCGTGGTCGGCGTGATGGACAAGCAGGGCCGTCCGGGCGTGCAGTTCGACGTCGAGGGCTCGGGCTACGGCTTCCGCGTGATCAAGACCATTGCCCCCGAGCGCGCGGAGCTGCCGACTTCGTGCAAGATGAAGCGCCCCTGAAGGCACGAAGCGAAGACACGACGACAACGAAAGAAAAACACAGCATGCGCCAAGCCATCCACAACCTCGAAGCCTCCAAGATCCGCGAAGTCGCCAATGCCGGCCTCGGCCGCAGCGACGTGCTCGCCTTCTGGTTCGGCGAGAGCGACGAGGTCACGCCCGAAGTCATCCGCCAGGCGGCGATCGATTCGCTGCAGCGCGGCGAGACCTTCTATGCCCACAACCTCGGCCTGCCCGAGCTGCGCGCGGCGATCGCGCGCTACACCAGCAGCCTGCATCCCGCGGTCGATGCTTCGCGCATCGCCGTCACTTCGGGCGGCGTGAGCGCGCTGATGCTCGCGGTGCAGGCGCTGGTCGATGCCGGCGACGAGGTGGTCGCGGTGACGCCCGTGTGGCCCAACCTCACGGCACAGCCCGCGATCCTCGGCGCGACGGTGCGCACGGTGCCGCTGGTGCCGGTGCAGGGCGAATGGACGCTGGACCTGCAGGCGCTGCGCGCGGCGGTCACGTCGACCACCAAGCTGCTGATAGTCAACGCGCCGAACAATCCGACCGGCTGGACGATGACGCGCGAGGAGCAGCAGGCCGTGCTCGACCATTGCCGCGAGACCGGCACCTGGATCCTCGCGGACGAGGTCTACGAGCGCCTGTACTTCGAGCCCACGGCCAACGGCTGCGCGCCGAGCTTCCTCGACATCGCCCGGCCCGACGACCGGCTGGTGGTCACGCACAGCTTCTCGAAGAGCTTCCTGATGACCGGCTGGCGCCTGGGCTGGCTGGTGCTGCCGCCCGCGCTGGTCGATGGCATCGGCAAGCTGATCGAGTTCAACACCTCGTGCGCGAGCGTGTTCACGCAGCGCGCCGGGGTGGTGGCGATCGAGCACACGGCCGAGATCACGCCGCGCGTGGTGGCGCACCTCAAGCACTGCCGCGACACGCTGGTGCCGCTGCTCGCGGCCGTGCCGGGCGTGCAGGTGGCACCGGCCAAGGGCGGCATGTATGCCTTCTTCCGGCTCGAGGGTTTCGACGATTCCTTCGAGGTGGCGAAGCGGCTGGTGGTCGAGGCCGGGCTCGGGCTCGCGCCCGGCAATGCCTTCGCGCCCGAGGGTCAGGGCTGGCTGCGCTGGTGCTTCGCCTCGAAGGATCCGCAGCGGCTGGTGCAGGGCGTGGAGCGCCTGCGCGGCTGGCTCGCCAAGCAGGGCTGAATGACGCCGAGGCCCGTGCCCGTCGACGCCGTGCGCGTCCGCGGCTCGGCGCTGCCGGGCCTGCAGACGATCGCGGCCGAATCGGCGCGCAGCTTTCCGCGCCACATGCACGACGTCTACGGCATCGGCGTGATCGACCGCGGCGGCCAGCGCTCGGCCAGCGGCCGCGGTGCGGTCGAGGCGGTGCGCGGGGACGTCATCACGGTCAACCCCGGCGAGGTGCACGACGGCGTCGCGCTGCGCGGCGAGGCGCGCGCCTGGCGCATGCTGCACCTGGCGCCCGCGTTGCTGGCCGATGCCGCGCCCGGGCTCGAGCTGACGCGGCCGGTGCTCAACGATCCGGCGCTGCGGCACGGGGTCGAGCGGCTGTTCGCGGGCGTGGCCGAGGGCGCCGATGCGCTGGCGCTCGAGCAGGGCGTGCTCGAGTTGCTGCGCGATGCACCGGGCGCGCTGGCGCCGGAGCCCGTGCCTCGCATCGCCTCCGTGGCGCTGGAGCGCGCGCGGGCACGCATCGCCGACGACTGCGTGGCCGCGCCCACGCTCGCCGAGCTCGCGCACGAGGCCGGCCTGAGTCGCTGGCAACTGCTGCGCGGCTTCGCGGCCGCCTTCGGGCTGCCGCCGCATGCCTGGCTGCAGCAGTGCCGGTTGTCGCGCGCGCGGCGGCTGATCGCGCAGGGCCGGGCGCTGGCCGATGCCGCGGCCGGCGCCGGCTTTGCCGACCAGAGCCACATGACGCGGGCTTTCGTCCGTTTCTTGGGCTTCACGCCTGGCGCATACGCGGCCGCGCACGGCGCCTGAGCCGGTCCTGCAATTTCGTTCAAGACCGCCGTGCCGCCGGCGGGAGACGCTCGCTCTTTCTGCAAATGAAAGAAGGGCGAAAAGCATGTCGGAACGCAGCAAGGGGATGTGGCTGTGCGCGCTCGCGATGGTCACGGTCGGCAGCACGGTGGTCGCGAGCAAGCTGATCGCGAGCGGCCTGCCGCCGTTCACGGCGACCGCGCTGCGCTTCGCGCTGGCGCTGCCGGTGTTCGTGGTACTGATGCGGTGGATGCGCGTGCGCTGGCCGCGCCCGGACCGGCACGATGCCTGGCTGCTGCTGTGCCAGGCGGCCGCGGGCAGCGTGGGCTACACGGTGCTGCTGATCCTGGGCCTGCGCTGGGCGCCGGCGGCCGACGCGGGCGTGGTGGCCGGCACCCTGCCGGCCATCGCCGCGCTGGTGGCGGTGCTCGCGCTGCGCGAGCGGCCCGGGCGCTACCTGCTGGGCGGGATCGTGCTCGCGAGCCTGGGCGTGCTGGCGATCACGCTGCGACCGGGCGGGGAGGGCGGCGCGCGCACGCCGGCCGCGCTGCTCGGCAACCTGCTGGTGCTGGGTGCGGTGGCCTTCGAATCGCTGTTCATCCTGCTCAACAAGCGGCTGCGCGTGCCGCTGCCGCCGCTCGCGCAGTCGAGCGCGATGACCGCGCTGGGGCTGCTGCTGTCGCTGCTGCCCGCGCTGCTGGAGCGTGCCTGGCTGCAGCCCGTGCCGGCCGCGGCGCTGACCGGTGTGGCCTACTACGCGCTGGTGCCGACGGTGGCGGGCTTCCTGCTCTGGTACGCGGGCGCGGCCCGGCTGAGCGGCGCCGAGGCGGCGCTGTTCACGGCGCTGATGCCGGTGTCGGCACTGGCCCTCGCGGCCTGGTGGCTCGGCGAACCGGTGGGCTGGCCCCAGATCGCCGGCGCGATCTGCGTGCTGGGGGCGGTGGCGCTGGTCTCGCTCGACGGGCGGCACCGGGAAGGGGCGCCCAGGACGGCCGATGTATAATCCCAAGGCTTTGCATGCCGCAAGGCGCACGGTGAGCGCAGTTCCAGCACCCACCGCAAGTCAAACACCACCGGAACAAAGGAAAAACCAATGATCGCAGCCTCCATCAAGGCCGAAGTCGTCAAGGACAACGCCCGCGCCGCCAACGACACCGGCAGCCCCGAAGTGCAAGTCGCACTGCTGACCGCCCGCATCAACGAGCTCACCCCCCACTTCAAGACGCACGCCAAGGACCACCACGGCCGTCGCGGCCTGCTGCGCATGGTGAGCCGCCGTCGCAAGCTGCTCGACTACCTGAAGTCCAAGGACGCCGACCGTTACACCGCGCTGATCGCCAAGCTGGGCCTGCGCAAGTAAGCCGAATCGCATGAAAAAACGCCTGGGTTAGTCCGCTAGCTCAGGCGTTTTTTACTTCGCGAACCACTTTCGGGGTGCCCTACAGAGCGAAGCTGTGTCATTCCAGGGAAGTTCGAATCGAGCTTCGCTGGAATGGCATCGTGTTCTGAAAAAGCCCTCCGAGCCGTGCGGATCTTCGATGATCTGCTACTAAAACAGGAGCAAACATGAGCCTCTTCAACAAAGTCACCAAGTCCTTCCAATGGGGCGACAAGACCGTCGTCATGGAAACGGGCGAAATCGCCCGCCAGGCCACGGGCGCCGTGCTGGTCGACATCGACGGCACCGTCGTGCTGGCCACCGTGGTCGCTTCCAAGACCGCCAAGCCGGGCCAGGACTTCTTCCCGCTGACCGTCGACTACATCGAGAAGACCTATGCCGCCGGCAAGATCCCCGGCAGCTTCTTCAAGCGCGAAGCCAAGCCCAGCGAGCACGAAACCCTGACCAGCCGCCTGATCGACCGCCCGATCCGTCCGCTGTTCCCCGAGGGCTTCCTCAACGAAGTGCACGTGGTGATCCACACCGTGTCGCTGAACCCCGAAGTCGACGCCGACATCGCCGCGATGATCGCCGTGAGCGCCGCCCTGTCGGTCTCGGGCATTCCGTTCGACGGCCCGATCGGCGCCGCGCGCGTGGGCTACATCAACGGCCAATACGTGCTGAACCCGGGCCAGACCGCGCGCAAGGATTCGCAGATGGACCTCGTCGTGGCCGGCACCGAAGCCGCCGTGCTGATGGTCGAGTCCGAAGCCCAGCAGCTGGCCGAAGACATCATGCTCGGCGCCGTGGTCTTCGGCCACGAGCAGGGCAAGCTGGCGATCAACGCCATCCACGAACTGGTGCGCGAAGCCGGCAAGCCGCTGTGGCTCAAGGAAGGCACCTGGGCGCCCGAAGCCAAGGACGAGGACTTCATCGCCAAGGTCAACGGCCTGGCCGAAGAGAAGCTGCGCGCCGTCTACCAGATCCGCAGCAAGCAGGCCCGCACCCAGGCCCTGCGCGAAGCCAATGCCAGCGTCTACGAGGCCCTGAAGGCCGAAGGCGCCGCATTCGACGCGGGTAAGGTCAGCGACCTGCTGTTCGCGATCGAGGCGCGCATCGTGCGCAGCCAGATCCTGCAAGGCGAGCCGCGCATCGACGGCCGCGACACGCGCACCGTGCGCCCGATCGAGATCCGCAACTCGGTGCTGCCGCGCACCCACGGCTCGGCGCTGTTCACGCGCGGCGAGACCCAGGCGCTGGTCGTGACCACGCTGGGTACCGAACGCGACGCGCAGCGCATCGACGCGCTGGCCGGCGAGTTCGAAGACCGCTTCCTGTTCCACTACAACATGCCTCCCTTCGCCACCGGTGAAGTCGGCCGCATGGGCTCGACCAAGCGCCGTGAAGTCGGCCACGGCCGCCTCGCCAAGCGCGCGCTCGTCGCCGTGCTGCCGAACAAGGAAGAATTTCCCTACACCGTGCGCGTGGTGTCGGAGATCACCGAGTCGAACGGCTCCTCGTCGATGGCTTCGGTCTGCGGCGGCTGCCTCTCGATGATGGACGCCGGCGTGCCGATGAAGGCCCACGTGGCCGGCATCGCCATGGGCCTGATCAAGGAAGACAACCGCTTCGCGGTGCTGACCGACATCCTGGGCGACGAGGACCACCTCGGCGACATGGACTTCAAGGTGGCCGGCACGACCAACGGCATCACCGCGCTGCAGATGGACATCAAGATCCAGGGCATCACCAAGGAAATCATGCAGGTGGCGCTGGCGCAGGCCAAGGAAGCGCGCATGCACATCCTGGGCAAGATGCAGGAAGCGATGGGCGAGGCCAAGGCCGACGTGTCGCAGTTCGCACCGCGCCTGACCACGCTGAAGATCAATCCCGAGAAGATCCGCGACGTGATCGGCAAGGGCGGCGCGGTCATCCGCGGCCTGCAGGAAGAAACCGGCACGCAGATCAACATCGACGAAGACGGCACCATCACCATCGCGTCGACCGATCCGGCCAAGGCCGAAGAGGCCAAGAAGCGCATCGAGCAGATCACGGCCGAGGTCGAGATCGGCAAGATCTACGAAGGCCCGGTCACCAAGATCCTGGACTTCGGCGCGCTGATCAACCTGCTGCCCGGCAAGGACGGCCTGCTGCACATCAGCCAGATCGCGCACGAACGCGTCGAGAAGGTGACCGACTACCTGAGCGAAGGCCAGATCGTGAAGGTCAAGGTCCTCGAGACCGACGACAAGGGTCGCGTCAAGCTGTCGATGAAGGCGCTGACCGAGCGTCCGGCCGGCATGGAATACAGCGAGCGCCCGCCGCGCGAAGACCGTGGTGACCGTGGCGGCGAGCGCCGTGACCGCGGCGACCGTGGTGGTGATCGCGGCGATCGCGGTGATCGCGGCGGCGACCGTGGCGAGCGCGCTCCGCGCTTCAACAACGACCAGCAGCAGCCGCGCAACGACCAGGCTCCGGCCGGCGAGTCGCAGCAGCCGCAGGCTCCGCGCGAGTCGCAGGAGTAAGAAGGCCATGGCGGCCGCGGCATGCGCCGCGCGCCGCCTTTGCCTTTCCGATTGCTGAATGCGCCCGTCGCACGGGCGGCTGGAGGCCAGGAGACCATGAAAGCCATTGAAATCGCTTCGTACGGCGCCCCCGAGGTGCTGCGCGTCACGGATCGTCCCGATCCGGTCGCCGGCGCGGGCGAGTTGCTGATCCGCGTGTCGGCCAGCGGTGTCAACCGCCCCGACGTGCTGCAGCGCATGGGCCACTATCCGGTGCCGCCCGGCGCTTCCGACCTGCCGGGCCTCGAAGTGGCCGGCGAGATCGTGTCGGGCGATGCCGCGGCATTGGCCGAGGCGGGCTTCGCGATCGGCGACCGCGTCTGCGCGCTGATCGCCGGCGGCGGCTATGCCCAGCTGTGCGTGGCGCCCGTGGCGCAGTGCTTGCCGGTGCCCAAGGGCTGGAGCGACGTCGAGGCGGCTTCGCTGCCCGAGACCTTCTTCACCGTCTGGAGCAACGTGTTCGAGCGCGGCCGCCTGCAAAAGGGCGAAACCCTGCTGATCCAGGGCGGCTCGAGCGGCATCGGCGTCACGGCGATCCAGATCGCCAAGGCGCTGGGCGCGACCGTGATCGTCACGGCCGGCAGCGACGACAAGTGCGAGGCCTGCCTGAAACTCGGCGCCGACCACGCGATCAACTACCGCACGGCCGATTTCGTCGAAGTGGCGAAGTCGCTGACGGGCGGCAAGGGCGTGGACGTCATCCTCGACATGGTCGCGGGCGACTACGTGGCGCGCGAGGTCGAATGCCTGGCCGAGGACGGCCGGCTGGTGATCATCGCGGTGCAGGGCGGCGTCAAGAGCCAGATCAACGCGGGTCTGGTGCTGCGCAAGCGGCTCACGATCACGGGGTCGACGCTGCGTCCGCGGCCGGTGGCATTCAAGGGTGCGATCGCCAAGGCGCTGCGCGAGAAGGTGTGGCCGCTGCTCGAGAGCGGCGCGGTCAAGCCGGTGATCCACAGCACCTTCGCGGCGGCCGGCGAGCCCAGCGGTGCGGCGCAGGCGCATGCGTTGATGGAATCGAATCAGCACATCGGCAAGATCGTGCTGACCTGGTGACGAGACGAGCACGATGACGACCCACAAGAAACTGATCGCAGGGAACTGGAAGATGAATGGCAGCCTGGCTGCCAACGAGGCGCTGGTGACGGCGCTGCGGCAGGGGCTCGCGGCGAATGCGCCCGCGTGCGACATCGCGCTGTGCGCGCCCGCGCCGTATTTCGCGCAACTGCAGTCGCTGCTGGCGGGTTCGCCGATGGCGCTGGGCGCGCAGGACATTTCCGCGCAGGCGCAGGGCGCCTTCACGGGCGAGCAGTCGGCGGCGATGCTGAAGGACTTCGGTGTGCGCTATGCCATCGTCGGCCATTCGGAGCGCCGCCAGTACCACGGCGAGACCGACGACGCCGTGGCCGCGAAGGCTGCGGCCGCGCTGGCCAACGGCATCACGCCGATCGTCTGCGTCGGCGAGACGCTGGCGCAGCGCGAGGCGGGCCAGACCGAGGAAGTGGTGAAGCGCCAGCTGGCGGCCGTCATCCACGTGAACGGCCACTGCATCAGCGAGATCGTGGTCGCCTACGAACCCGTGTGGGCCATCGGCACCGGCAAGACCGCCACGCCCGAGCAGGCGCAGGCGGTGCACGCGGTGCTGCGTGCGCAACTGCACCATGCCGCGAGCGAGCACGCGGCCGGCATCAAGATCCTCTACGGCGGCAGCATGAATGCCGCCAACGCGGCCGAACTGTTGGCGCAAGCCGACATCGACGGCGGCCTGATCGGCGGCGCTTCCCTGAAGGCCCCCGACTTTTTGCAGATCATTTCCGCCGCCGCCCGCTGAAGCGGGCAGGGCAGGCATCAATTAGGAGTAAGAACGAATGAACGTGGTCCTCAACCTTCTGGTCGGCGTGCAGATGCTGTCGGCGCTGGTGATGATCGGGCTGATCCTGATCCAGCACGGCAAGGGCGCCGACATGGGCGCGGCCTTCGGCAGCGGCAGCGCCGGCAGCCTGTTCGGCGCCAGCGGCAGCGCGAACTTCCTCTCGCGCACCACGGCCGTGCTGGCCGCGGTGTTCTTCGCCTGCACGCTGCTGCTGGCCTACTTCAGCCATGCACGCCCCACGGGCGGCGGCAGCCTGCTGGAGCGCGCAGCCATCGGCGTGCCGGCCACGCCGGCTTCGGGCGCGGCAGGCCAGATTCCTTCGGGCCAGTCGGGCGCGGCACCTGCTGCGGCACCCGCGAGCGCGCCCGCGGCTGGTGCGGGACAGATTCCCAGCAAGTAACTCTGATGTTTTCAGAGTGACCCGTAAGAAATGGCTTCATTTCAGGGTAAACTCTAAAGCTGTTCGGAAAGCCAAACCTCTTCGTAGGAACCTCATGCCATCCGAACAGAAAAAACCGCGGTCGTGGTGAAATTGGTAGACACGCTATCTTGAGGGGGTAGTGGCGAAAGCTGTGCGAGTTCGAGTCTCGCCGACCGCACCAAATCTCACCGACAGGACGCCTCATGAAGGTGCTTCTGTCGGTGGCAAGCGGTGAAAGCTCCCGATGAACCTCGATTCCTACCTTCCCGTCCTTTTGTTCATTCTGGTCGGGGTCGGCGTAGGCGTCGCTCCACAGGTCATCGGATACATCCTCGGCCCCAATCGGCCTGACGCAGCCAAGAACGCACCTTACGAGTGCGGCTTCGAGGCCTTCGAGGATGCGCGCATGAAGTTCGACGTGCGCTATTACCTGGTTGCCATTCTCTTCATCCTGTTCGATCTGGAGATTGCCTTTCTCTTCCCATGGGCCATTGCGCTCAAGGAGATCGGTGCTGTCGGCTTCTGGGCCATGATGATCTTTCTCGCCATCCTCGTCGTGGGCTTCGCCTACGAGTGGAAAAAAGGCGCGCTCGACTGGGAATAAGGAAGCTACACGATGGCCATTGAAGGCGTTCTCAAGGAAGGCTTCGTCACGACCACCTACGACTCGGTGGTGAACTGGGCGAAGACCGGATCTCTGTGGCCGATGACGTTCGGTCTGGCCTGCTGTGCGGTCGAAATGATGCACGCCGGCGCAGCCCGCTACGACATCGACCGTTTCGGCATGCTGTTCCGCCCGAGCCCGCGTCAGTCCGATCTGATGATCGTGGCCGGCACGCTGTGCAACAAGATGGCGCCGGCGCTGCGCAAGGTCTACGACCAGATGCCCGAGCCTCGCTGGGTGCTCTCGATGGGTTCGTGCGCCAACGGCGGCGGCTACTACCACTACAGCTATTCGGTGGTGCGCGGCTGCGACCGGATCGTTCCGGTCGACGTCTACGTGCCGGGCTGCCCGCCCACCGCTGAAGCGCTGCTCTACGGGATCATCCAGCTGCAGCAGAAGATCCGCCGCACCAACACCATTGCGCGTGCCTGAGGAATTGCCGAGATGACCGACTTTGCAATTTCTCCGGAGGCGCTGCAGGCGACTCTGGTGCAGACCCTGGGCGACAAGGCCAGGAGCGTGACCGTCGCGCTCGGCGAGGTGACCGTGGTGGTGAGTGCCGCGAACTACATCGACGCGGCGCTGCTGCTGCGCGATGCGCCGGGTTGCCGCTTCGAGCAGCTGATCGACCTCTGCGGCATGGACTATTCCGACTACCGCGAAGGCGAGTGGGAAGGCGAACGCTACGGCGTCGTCTCGCACCTGCTGTCGGTGAGCCTCAACCAGCGCGTGCGCCTGCGGGTGTTCGCGCCCAGCGAGGACCTGCCGGTGGTGGATTCGCTGCAGCCCGTGTGGAACGCGGCAACCTGGTTCGAGCGCGAAGCCTTCGACCTCTACGGCATCGTGTTCGAGGGTCACGACGACCTGCGCCGCATCCTGACCGACTACGGCTTCATTGGCCATCCGTTCCGCAAGGACTTCCCGGTGTCGGGTCACGTCGAGATGCGCTACGACGAAGAACAGAAGCGCGTGGTCTACCAGCCGGTATCGATCGAGCCGCGCGAGATCACGCCGCGCGTGATCCGCGAAGACAACTACGGCGGCGGACTCCACTGACATGGCCGAAATCAAGAACTACACCCTCAACTTCGGTCCCCAGCATCCGGCCGCGCACGGCGTGCTGCGCCTGGTGCTCGAGCTCGACGGCGAAGTGATCCAGCGCGCCGATCCGCACATCGGCCTGCTGCACCGCGCGACCGAAAAGCTCGCCGAATCGCGCACCTTCATCCAGTCGCTGCCCTACATGGACCGTCTCGACTACGTGTCGATGATGTCCAACGAGCACGCCTACTGCCTCGCCATCGAGAAGATGATGGGCCTCGAGGTGCCGATCCGCGCGCAGTACATCCGCGTCATGTTCGCCGAGATCACCCGGCTGCTGAACCACCTGCTGTGGCTCGGCGCGCACGGCCTCGATTGCGGTGCGATGAACATGCTCATCTACTGCTTCCGCGAACGCGAAGACCTGTTCGACATGTACGAGGCGGTGTCGGGCGCGCGCATGCACGCGGCCTACTTCCGTCCGGGCGGCGTGTACCGCGATCTGCCGGACGTGATGCCGCAGTACAAGGTCAGCAAGATCAAGAACGCGAAGGCGATCGAGAAGCTCAACGAGAACCGCCAGGGCTCGCTGCTCGACTTCGTCGACGATTTCTGCAAGCGCTTCCCGAAGATGGTCGACGAGTACGAGACGCTGCTCACCGACAACCGCATCTGGAAGCAGCGCACCGTGGGCATCGGCGTGGTCACGCCGGAGCGTGCGCTGAACCTCGGCTTCACCGGCCCGATGCTGCGTGGCTCGGGCGTCGAATGGGACCTGCGCAAGAAGCAGCCCTACGACGTCTACGACCGGATGCAGTTCGACATTCCGCTCGGCAAGACGGGCGACTGCTACGACCGCTACCTGGTGCGCGTCGAGGAGATGCGCCAGGCCAACAAGATCATCCAGCAGTGCTCGGCCTGGCTGCGCGCCAACCCCGGCCCGGTGATCACCGACAACCACAAGGTCGCCGCGCCCGCGCGCGAATCGATGAAGGCGAACATGGAGGAGCTGATCCACCATTTCAAGCTCTTCACCGAAGGCTTCCACGTGCCCGAAGGCGAGGCCTATGCCGCCGTCGAGCATCCGAAGGGCGAGTTCGGCATCTATCTCGTGAGCGACGGCGCCAACAAGCCGTACCGCCTGAAGATCCGCGCCCCTGGCTTCCCGCACCTCGCCGCCCTCGACGAAATGTCGCGCGGTCACATGATCGCCGACGCTGTCGCGGTGATCGGCACGATGGACATCGTGTTCGGCGAAATCGACAGGTGAGAAAGAGCGAATGACTTCCTCTACCCATGACACTCACGCGGCGCCTTCGGCGCCGCTGAAGCCTGCGACCCTCGAACGCTTCGCGCGCGAGGTGGCCAAGTACCCCGAGGCCGGCAAGCAGTCGGCCGTGATGGCCTGCCTGGCGATCGTGCAGCAGGACGAGGGCTTCGTGAGCACCCAGCGCGAGCGCGAGATTGCCGAGTACCTCGGCATGGCGCCGATCGCGGTGCACGAGGTCACGACCTTCTACAACATGTACAACCAGCATCCGGTGGGCAAGTACAAGCTCAACGTCTGCACCAATCTGCCGTGCCAGCTGCGCGATGGCGTCACCGCCCTCGTGCATCTCGAGAAGAAGCTCGGCATCAAGATGGGCGAGACCACGGCCGACGGCCTGTTCACGCTGCAGCAGAGCGAATGCCTGGGCGCCTGCGCCGATTCGCCGGTGATGCTGGTCAACGACCGCACGATGTGCAGCTTCATGAGCAACGACAAGCTCGATCAGCTCGTCGATGGCCTGCGCAGTGCAACCTCCGGGGAGGCTTCGTGATGACGCCCGATCAGGTTCTTTCGCAGTTCCGCGCCACCGGCGTGCAGACCTGCTTCCATGACCGCCACATCGGCGCGCAGATCTATGCCGGCCTCGACGGCACCAACTGGCACCTCGCCGACTACGAGGCGCGCGGCGGCTACCAGGCGCTGCGCAAGATCCTCACCGAGGGCCTGACGCCCGACCAGGTGATCGCCGAAGTCAAGGCCTCGGGCCTGCGCGGCCGTGGCGGCGCCGGTTTCCCGACCGGCCTGAAGTGGAGCTTCATGCCGCGCCAGTTCCCGGGCCAGAAGTACCTGGTCTGCAATTCGGACGAAGGCGAGCCGGGTACCTGCAAGGACCGCGACATCCTGCAGTTCAACCCGCACATCGTGATCGAAGGCATGGCCATCGCCGCTTACGCGATGGGCATCAGCGTGGGCTACAACTACATCCACGGCGAGATCTTCCAGAGCTACGACCGCTTCGAGGAAGCCCTCGAGGAGGCGCGCGCCGCCGGTTATCTCGGCGACAAGATCATGGGCAGCACGTACAACTTCCAGTTGCACGCCGCCCACGGCTTCGGCGCCTACATCTGCGGCGAGGAAACCGCGCTGCTCGAATCGCTCGAGGGCAAGAAGGGCCAGCCGCGCTTCAAGCCGCCGTTCCCGGCCAGCTTCGGCCTGTACGGCAAGCCGACCACCATCAACAACACCGAGACCTTCGCGGCGGTGCCCTGGATCATCCGCAACGGCGGCCCGGCCTACCTCGAGTGCGGCAAGCCGAACAACGGCGGCACCAAGATCTACTCGGTCAGCGGCGACGTCGAACTGCCGGGCAACTACGAAGTGCCGATGGGCACGCCGTTCTCCAAGCTGCTCGAACTGGCCGGCGGCGTGCGCAAGGGCCGCACGCTCAAGGCCGTGATCCCCGGCGGCTCGTCGGCACCGGTGCTGCCGGCCGACATCATGATGCAGTGCACGATGGACTACGACTCCATCTCGAAGGCCGGCTCCATGCTGGGTTCGGGCGCGGTGATCGTGATGGACGACAGCCGCTCGATGGTCGAGTCGCTCAAGCGCCTCTCGTACTTCTACATGCACGAATCCTGCGGCCAGTGCACGCCGTGCCGCGAAGGCACGGGCTGGCTCTACCGCGTGGTCGACCGCATCCACAACGGCCAGGGCAAGCCCAGCGACCTGCAGTTGCTGGACTCCGTCGCCGGCGACATCATGGGCCGCACCATCTGCGCCCTCGGCGACGCGGCGGCCATGCCGGTGCGCGCCATGATCAAGCACTTCCGCCACGAGTTCGAAGCCTTGATCCCGGGCTACGTCCCGAAGGCAACGGTCCAGGCCTGAGCGCGAGAAAGACATATGGTTGAAATCGAACTCGACGGCAAGAAGGTCGAAGTGGCCGAAGGCAGCATGGTCATGCATGCTGCCGACAAGGCCGGCACCTACATCCCGCACTTCTGCTATCACAAGAAGCTCAGCATCGCGGCCAACTGCCGCATGTGCCTGGTCGACGTCGAAAAGGCGCCCAAGCCGATGCCGGCCTGCGCCACGCCCGTCACGCAGGGCATGATCGTTCGCACCAAGAGCGAGAAGGCGATCAAGGCCCAGCAGTCGGTCATGGAGTTCCTGCTGATCAACCACCCGCTGGACTGCCCGATCTGCGACCAGGGCGGCGAGTGCCAGCTGCAGGACCTGGCCGTGGGCTACGGCGGTTCCTCCTCGCGCTACGAGGAAGAAAAGCGCGTCGTGTTCCACAAGGACGTGGGCCCGCTGATCAGCATGGAAGAGATGAGCCGCTGCATCCACTGCACGCGCTGCGTCCGCTTCGGCCAGGAAGTGGCCGGCGTGATGGAGCTCGGCATGTCGCACCGCGGCGAGCACTCCGAGATCGAGACCTTCCTCGGCGACTCGGTCGACTCCGAGCTCTCGGGCAACATGATCGACATCTGCCCGGTCGGCGCGCTCACGAGCAAGCCGTTCCGCTACAGCGCCCGCACCTGGGAACTGTCGCGCCGCAAGTCGGTGAGCCCGCACGACTCCACCGGTGCCAACCTGATCGTCCAGGTCAAGAACAACCGCGTGATGCGCGTGGTGCCGCTCGAGAACGAAGACGTCAACGAATGCTGGATCGCCGACCGCGACCGCTTCTCGTACGAAGCGCTCAACGGGACCGAGCGCCTGACGCAGCCCATGCTCAAGCAGGGCGGCCAATGGCAGCAGGTCGACTGGCAGACCGCGCTCGAGTACGTGGCCAACGGCCTCAAGCAGATCAAGGCCGACCATGGCGCGCAGAGCATCGGCACGCTGGTCAGCCCGCACAGCACGCTCGAGGAGCTGCAGCTCGCCGCACTGCTCACGCGTGAGCTCGGCAGCGACAACATTGACTACCGCCTGCGCAACGCCGAATTCACGGCCTTCGAAGGCATCCGCTGGCTCGGCACCTCGATCGCCTCGCTGACGCAGCTGCAGCGCGCCTTCGTCGTCGGTTCGAACCTGCGCAAGGACCATCCGCTGTTCGCGCAGCGCATCCGCCAGGCCGTGCGCAAGGGCGCCGCGCTCAGCGTGCTGACCTCGAAGAAGCTGATGGCCGACGCCGAAGCCTGGGCCATCCAGCCCGCGCAGGCCGCCATCGTCGATGCCGGTCAATGGATCGAAGTGCTGGCCGCGATCGCGACCGTGGTGGGCCAGTCCACCGGCGCCGCCGCGCCGCTGGCACCCGCCAACGAGCCCGACGCCACCGCGCAGGCCATCGCCGCGTCGCTGCTGAGCGGCGAGCGCAAGGCCATCCTGCTGGGCAACGCCGCCGCGCACCATGCGCAGGCCGGCAGCCTGCTCGCGCTGGCCAACTGGATCGGCGCGCAGACCGGCGCCAGCGTCGGCTACCTGACCGAAGCCGCCAACACCGTGGGCGCGCAACTCGTGGGCGCGTTCCCGAAGAACGGCGGCCTCCACGCCGGCCAGATGCTCGCCGCCGGCTCCGGCCTCAAGGCCGTGCTGCTGCTGAACACCGAGCCGGTGTTCGACTCGGCCGCCGGCGCCGCCGCGGCCGACACCATCGGCAATGCGCAGATGGTGGTCACGCTGAGCCCGTTCAAGGCCAACCTCGAATTCAGCGACGTGCTGCTGCCGATCGCGCCGTTCACCGAAACGCCCGGCAGCTTCGTCAATGCCGAAGGCCGCCTGCAGAGCTTCCACGCCGTGGTGAAGCCGCAGGGCGAAGCCCGTCCGGCCTGGAAGGTGCTGCGCGTGCTCGCCAACCTGCTGGGCCTGCAAGGCTTCTCGTTCGAGTCCACCGCCGACGTGCTGCGCACGGTGGGCGACAACGGCGCGCTGCCGGCCGATGCGCTGCGCAACGCCACAAGCGCTGCCGCCGTGGCCGCCAACGGTGCGCCCGCGCCCGTGGTCGCGAGCATCTACCAGCTCGATTCGATCGTGCGCCGCGCGCCGTCGCTGCAACTGACCGCCGACGCACGCAACGCGGGCCACGGCATCGGTGCCGCGCCCGCCAGCGTGCAGGCCGAGGAGGTGTCGGCATGATCGACGCCATTCACGGCTTCGGCCAGGGTCTCGTCGCCGCCGGCTGGTGGACCGGCGTGGTCTGGCCCGTCATCTGGACGCTGATCAAGATCATCGTCGTGGTCATCCCGCTGATGCTGGCGGTGGCCTACCTCACGCTGTGGGAACGCAAGGCCATCGGCTTCACGCAGATCCGCGTGGGCCCGAACCGCATCGGGCCGCTGGGCCTGCTGCAGCCGATCGCCGACGCGCTCAAGCTGATGACCAAGGAAATCATCGTTCCGACGGTCGCCAACAAGGGCCTGTTTCTGCTCGGCCCGATCATGACCATCATGCCGGCGCTCGCCGCCTGGGCCGTGATTCCCTTCGGTCCCGACGTCGCGCTTGCCAACATCAACGCCGGCCTGCTGTTCGTGATGGCCATCACCTCGCTCGAGGTCTACGGCGTGATCATCGCGGGCTGGGCCTCGAACTCGAAGTACGCCTTCCTGGGCGCGCTGCGCGCCTCGGCCCAGATGGTGAGCTACGAAATCGCGATGGGCTTCTGCTTCGTCGTGGTGCTGATGGTCACCGGCAGCCTGAACATGAGCGAGATCGTGAACGTGCAGGGCAAGGGCATGTTCGCCAACCTCGGCGTCGGCTTCCTGTCGTGGAACTGGCTGCCGCTGCTGCCGATCTTCGTCGTCTACTTCATCTCGGGCCTGGCCGAGACCAACCGCCACCCCTTCGACGTGGTGGAAGGCGAATCGGAAATCGTCGCGGGCCACATGATCGAGTACTCGGGCATGAGCTTCGCGATGTTCTTCCTGGCCGAATACGCGAACATGTGGCTGGTCTCGATCCTGACCGTCGTGCTGTTCCTCGGCGGCTGGCTGCCCCCGTTCGAGTTCCTGAGCTTCATCCCGGGCTGGATCTGGCTCGGCGCGAAGACCTTCTGCGTGGTCACCATGTTCCTGTGGGTGCGCTCGACGTTCCCGCGCTTCCGCTATGACCAGATCATGCGTCTGGGCTGGAAGATCTTCATTCCCGTCACCCTCGTGTGGCTGGTCGTGGTCGGTGGCTGGATGCAGACGCCGTTCAACATCTGGAAATAACTGGAAGCGCCAACACCATGTCTGCGCACACCGCAACCCCGTCCGCGCCGTTCTCGCTCAAGGACTTCCTCGGCAGCTTCATGCTGTTCGAGCTGTTCAAGGGCCTGGCCATCACGGGCAAGTACGCCTTCAGCCGCAAGATCACGGTGCAGTTCCCCGAAGAGAAGACGCCGCTGTCGCCGCGCTTCCGCGGCCTGCATGCGCTGCGCCGCTACGAGAACGGCGAGGAACGCTGCATCGCCTGCAAGCTCTGCGAGGCCGTGTGCCCGGCGCTCGCGATCACCATCGAATCCGATGTGCGCGACGACGGCTCGCGCCGCACCACGCGCTACGACATCGACCTGACGAAGTGCATCTTCTGCGGCTTCTGCGAAGAGAGCTGCCCGGTCGACTCGATCGTGGAAACCCACATCTTCGAATACCACGGCGAAAAGCGCGGCGACCTGTACTTCACCAAGGACATGCTGCTGGCCGTGGGCGACCGTTACGAAAAAGAAATCGCGGCGAACAAGGCGGCTGACGCCAAGTACCGCTGACCCGGCCTGGCCTGAACCCTACGAATTCGAACTCATGGACGTCAAGACCGGTCTGTTCTATCTGTTTGCCGCGGTGCTGCTGTTCGCATCGTTCCGCGTCATCACCGCCCGCAACCCCGTGTACGCGGCGCTGTACCTCGTGCTGGCCTTCTTCCAGGCTTCGGCCATCTGGCTGCTGCTGCGCGCCGAGTTCCTCGCGATCTCGCTCGTGCTGGTCTACGTGGGCGCGGTGATGGTGCTGTTCCTGTTCGTCGTGATGATGCTCGACATCAACGTCGACAGCCTGCGGCAGGGCTTCTGGAAGCACTTCCCTCTGGCCGCGGCCGTCGGCGCGCTCATCGCGCTCGAAATGGCGGCGGTGCTGATGGGCGGCTTCCGCCTCGGCGAGGCACCGCGCGCGGTGGCGGCGGCCAACAGCTCCAACACGCTCGAGCTGGGCAAGCTGCTGTATTCCGAATACCTCTATCCGCTGGAAATCGCGGCCGTCATCCTGCTGGTGGCCATCATCGCCGCCATCGCCCTGACCCTGCGCACCCGCAAGGACAGCAAGTACGTCGACCCGGCCGACCAGGTGCGCGTGAAGGCGCGCGACCGCGTGCGCGTGGTGCAGATGCCGGTCACCCGCGCGGCGGAGCCCGTGGTGGAAGCCCCGGCCGAAGCGGCCGCGACGGCAGCAAAGGAGAACAAGGCATGACGCTCACCCTCGGACACTTCCTCTCGCTGGGCGCGATGCTGTTCGCGCTGTCGGTGATCGGCATCTTCCTGAACCGCAAGAACCTGATCGTGCTGCTGATGGCCATCGAGCTGATGCTGCTCGCGGTCAACATGAACTTCGTCGCCTTCTCGCACTTCCTGGGCGACATGCACGGACAGATCTTCGTGTTCTTCATCCTGACGGTGGCCGCGGCCGAGTCGGCCATCGGCCTCGCGCTGCTGGTGCTGCTGTTCCGCAACAAGTCGAGCATCAACGTCGACGAACTCAACTCGCTCAAGGGCTGATCCAAGGCTGACACCAGAATGAGCGCAACCCTTTCTGCATCCACGCTGCTGGCCGTTCCGATGGCCCCCCTGGTCGGGGCGGTCCTGGCCGGCATCTTCGGCACCAAGTTCGGCGGCAACCACATCGGCCGCAAGATCACGCACTCGCTGACCATCCTCGGCGTGTTCGTGGCCTTCGTCATCTCGGCACTGACGCTCAAGTCGGTCATCGTCGACGGCGCCCGCTTCAACCAGACCCTCTACGAATGGATGGTCGTCGGCGGCCTCAAGATGGAAGTCGGCTTCATGGTCGACGGCCTCACCGCGATGATGATGTGCGTCGTGACCTTCGTGTCGCTGATGGTCCACATCTACACCATCGGCTACATGGAAGAGGACGAGGGCTACAACCGCTTCTTCTCGTACATCTCGCTGTTCACCTTCTCCATGCTGATGCTCGTCATGAGCAACAACATGCTGCAGCTGTTCTTCGGCTGGGAAGCGGTGGGCCTGGTGTCGTACCTGCTGATCGGCTTCTGGTTCAACAAGCCGACCGCGATCTTCGCCAACATGAAGGCCTTCCTGGTCAACCGCGTGGGCGACTTCGGCTTCATCCTCGGCATCGGCCTGATCGCGGCCTACGCCGGCACGCTCAACTACACCGAAGCCTTCGCCAAGGCCGGCACGCTCGGCGGCATCACCTTCCCGGGCACCGACTGGATGCTGATCACCGTGATCTGCATCTGCCTGTTCATCGGCGCGATGGGCAAGAGCGCGCAGTTCCCGCTGCACGTGTGGCTGCCCGACTCGATGGAAGGCCCGACCCCGATCTCGGCGCTGATCCACGCGGCGACCATGGTGACGGCCGGCATCTTCATGGTGGCGCGCATGTCGCCGCTGTTCGAACTGAGCGACACGGCCCTGAGCTTCATCCTCGTGATCGGCGCCATCACCGCGCTGTTCATGGGCTTCCTCGGCATCATCCAGAACGACATCAAGCGCGTGGTGGCGTACTCCACGCTGTCGCAGCTGGGCTACATGACGGTGGCGCTCGGTGCCTCGGCCTACTCGGTCGCGGTGTTCCACCTGATGACCCACGCCTTCTTCAAGGCGCTGCTGTTCCTCGGTGCCGGCTCGGTGATCATCGGCATGCACCACAACCAGGACATCCGCTGGATGGGCGGCGTGCGCAAGTACATGCCGATCACCTGGATCACCTCGCTGCTGGGCTCGCTGGCGCTGATCGGCACGCCGCTGTTCTCGGGCTTCTACTCGAAGGACAGCATCATCGAGGCGGTGAAGGAAAGCCATCTGTGGGGCGCGAACTTCGCCTACTACGCGGTGTTGATCGGCGTGTTCGTCACGGCCTTCTATTCGTTCCGCATGTACTTCCTGGTCTTCCACGGCAAGGAACGCTACGACCAGAACCCCGACGCGCACCACGACGATCATCACGCGCACGACGACCACGGCCATGGCCACGGTCACGACGACCACAAGCCGCACGAATCGCCCTGGGTGGTGTGGCTGCCACTGGTGCTGCTCGCGATCCCCTCGGTGGTCATCGGCTACCTGACGATCCACCCGATGCTCTACGGCGAATTCTTCAAGGACGCGATCTTCGTCGACGCCACGAAGCACCACGCCATGAAGGAGCTCGAAGAGGCCTTCCACGGTGCCGGCGCGATGGCCATCCACGGCCTGCAGACCATGCCGTTCTGGCTCGCGCTCGCGGGCGTGGCGCTGTCCTACTACATGTACATGGTCAACCCGGCGCTGCCGGCCGCGATCAAGCGCGCCTTCGGCCCCGTGTACCGCCTGCTCGAGAACAAGTACTACCTCGACTGGATCAACGAGAACATCATCGCGCGCGGCGCTCGCGCCCTGGGCATGGGCCTGTGGAAGGGCGGCGATCAGGCACTGATCGACGGCGCGGTCGTCAATGGCTCGTGGAAGCTGGTGGGCCGCATCTCTGGCGTGGTCCGCTGGCTGCAGTCGGGCTACATCTACCACTACGCCTTCGCGATGCTGCTCGGGATCTTCGTCCTGATGACGTACTTCGTCTGGTTCAAACGCTAAGCCGCAAAGCGCTGGAGTAAAAGAAAAATGGGTTTGTTGAGCCTTGCCATCTGGGTGCCGATCGCATTCGGTGCCGTGCTGCTGGCGTTCGGTCGCGACGAGCACGCCAAGGGCGTGCGCTGGGTGGCGCTCGTCGGGTCGATCGTGAGCTTCCTGGTCACGCTGCCGCTGATCTCGCGGTTCCAGAACGGCAGCGCCGCGATGCAATTCGTGGAGAAGGCGCCCTGGATCGAGCGCTTCAACATCAACTACAACCTGGGCGTCGACGGCCTGTCGGTGTGGTTCGTGCTGCTGACCGCCTTCATCACCATCATCGTGGTGATCTCGGCCTGGGAAGTGATCACCGAGCGCGTCAACCAGTACATGGGCGCGTTCCTGATCCTGTCGGGCCTGATGATCGGCGTGTTCTCGGCCATCGACGGCCTGCTGTTCTACGTCTTCTTCGAAGCCACGCTGATCCCGATGTACCTGATCATCGGCATCTGGGGCGGCCCGAACAAGATCTACGCGGCCTTCAAGTTCTTCCTCTACACGCTGCTCGGCTCGCTCTTGATGCTGGTGGCGCTGATCTACCTGTACAACACCTCGGGCGGCAGCTTCGACATCCTGACCTGGCACAAGCTGCCGCTGAGCGGCCACGCCCAGACGCTGCTGTTCTTCGCCTTCTTCGCGGCCTTCGCGGTCAAGGTGCCGATGTGGCCGGTCCACACCTGGTTGCCCGACGTGCACGTCGAGGCCCCGACCGGCGGTTCCGCCGTGCTGGCCGCGATCATGCTGAAGCTCGGTGCCTACGGCTTCCTGCGCTTCTCGATGCCGATCGCGCCCGATGCCGCGCACGAATGGGCCTGGCTCATGATCGCGCTGTCGCTGATCGCCGTGATCTACGTCGGCCTGGTCGCGATGGTGCAGCAGGACATGAAGAAGCTCGTGGCCTATTCGTCGGTCGCCCACATGGGCTTCGTGACGCTCGGCTTCTTCATCTTCAACGAACTCGGCGTGTCCGGCGGCATCGTGCAGATGATCGCCCACGGCTTCGTGTCGGGCGCCATGTTCCTCGGCATCGGCGTGCTCTACGACCGCGTGCATTCGCGCCAGATCGCCGACTACGGCGGCGTGGTCAACACCATGCCCAAGTTCGCCGCCTTCATGCTGCTGTTCGCGATGGCCAACTGCGGCCTGCCGGGCACCGCCGGTTTCGTCGGCGAGTGGATGGTGATCCTGGGCGCGGTCAAGGCCAACTTCTGGATCGGCCTGGCCTCGGCCACCGCGCTGATCTTCGGCGCCGCCTACACGCTGTGGATGTACAAGCGCGTCTACCTCGGCCCGGTCGGCAACGACCACGTGAAGGAACTCAGCGACATCAATGCGCGCGAGTTCGTGATGCTGGCGCTGCTGGCGATCGCGGTGCTGTGGATGGGCCTGTTCCCCAAGCCCTTCACCGACGTGATGGACGCCTCCGTGACCCAGCTGCTGCGTCATGTCGCGGTGTCGAAGATCCCCTCCTGATGGCTGGCTGAAGAAGAGAACGAGATGATTGACAAACTCAGCTGGGTCACGATCTACCCTGAAATCGTGTTGCTGGTCATGGCCTGCATCATCGCGCTGGTCGACCTGTCGGACACCAGCGCGCGCCGCACCCGCACCTACGTCCTGACCTTGATCACGCTGGCCGTGGTGGCCGCGATGACCGGCATGGCCGCGAGCGGCGGCAAGACCATCTACGGCTTCGGCAACATGGTCGTGAGCGACCCGATGGGCAACTGGCTCAAGTGCTTCGCCTCGCTGGCGCTGATGGTCACGCTGGTCTACGGCCGTCCCTACGCGGCCGACCGCGACATGCTGCGCGGCGGCGAGATGTTCACGCTGGGCATGTTCGCGCTGCTGGGCATGTTCGTGATGATGTCGGGCAGCAACTTCCTGCTGATCTACCTGGGCCTCGAACTGCTGACGCTCTCGAGCTACGCGCTGGTGGCGCTGCGCCGCGACAACGCGGTCGCCAGCGAAGCCGCCATGAAGTACTTCGTGCTCGGCGCCATGGCCAGCGGCTTCCTGCTCTACGGCCTGTCGATGATGTACGGCGCCACCGGTTCGCTCGACGTGAACGAGGTGTTCAAGGCCATCGCGAGCGGGAAGGTCAACCACCAGGTGCTGGTGTTCGGCCTGGTGTTCATCGTGGCCGGCCTGGCGTTCAAGGTCGGTGCCGCTCCCTTCCACATGTGGGTGCCCGACGTCTACCAGGGCGCGCCCACGGCGATCACGCTGATGATCGGCGCCGCGCCCGAGCTCGCGGCCTTCGCGATCATCATCCGCCTGCTGGTCGAAGGCCTGCTGCCGCTGGCGATCGACTGGCAGCAGATGCTCGCGCTGCTGGCCATCGCCTCGCTGCTGGTCGGCAACCTGGCCGCCATCGCGCAGACCAACCTCAAGCGCATGCTGGCCTACTCGACCATCTCGCAGATGGGCTTCGTGCTGCTCGGCCTGGTGGCCGGCGTGGTCAACGGCAACACCTACAACGCCCAGTTCGCCTACAGCGCCTCGATGTTCTACATCGTGACCTACGTGCTCACGACGCTGGCGAGCTTCGGCACCATCCTGCTCTTGGCGCGCGAAGGCTTCGAGAGCGAGGAGATCACCGACCTGGCCGGCCTCAACCAGCGCAGCCCGCTGTATGCCGGCGTGATGGCGATCACCATGTTCTCGCTCGCGGGCATTCCGCCGCTGGTCGGCTTCTATGCCAAGCTGGCGGTGCTGCAGGCGCTGATCGCCTCGGGCCAGGCCCTCTACATCGGCCTGGCCGTGTTCGCGGTGCTGATGTCGCTGGTGGGCGCCTTCTACTACCTGCGCGTGGTCAAGGTCATGTACTTCGACGCACCGGTCACGGCCAGCACCGTGTCGGCGCCGCGCGACGTGCGCACCGTGCTGACGATCAACGGGGCGCTGATCCTGATCCTCGGCATCGTGCCGGGCGGCCTGATGACGCTGTGCGCCAAGGCCATCGTCGCCACGCTGGCGAACTGACGCGCCGCGCGCCAGGGCCCGCACAAGGTGTCGCAGACGGCTTCGGTCTGGGTGGTGTTGCTGCTGGCCCTGCTGGCGGCCAACCTGCCGTTCCTCAACGACCGGCTGTTCGGCGCCGTGGCGATCGGCATGCGCAAGACGCTGGCCATGCGCTTCGGCGAGCTGGTGGTGCTGTACTTCCTGGCCGGCGGCATCGGCCTGCTGTTCGAACGCAGGGCAGGGCAGATCGCCACGCAGGGCTGGGAGTTCTATGCGGTGACCGGCGCGCTGTTCATCGTGCTGGCCTTCCCGGGCTTCACCTGGCGCTACCTGATGAAGCATCGGCACTGAGCGCGCCACCCACCCGACCACGGAGCGGACCATGACATCCAGCATCCCCGCAGACGCGCACCTGCGCGAAGAACTCACCTCGCGCGAATCGCTTGCCAAGGGCAACTTCCTCGAAGTCCGCCGCGACACCGTGAAGCTGCCCGATGGCCACAGCGCCACGCGCGAGTACGTCGTGCATCCGGGCGCGGTGGTGGTGATCCCGCTGCTCGACGATGGCCGCGTGGTGCTCGAGCGCCAGTTCCGCTACCCGGTGGGCCGGGTGATGATCGAGTTTCCCGCGGGCAAGCTCGACGCGGGCGAGGATCCGCTGGTCTGCGGCCAGCGTGAGCTGCTCGAGGAAACCGGCTACCGCGCGCGCGAATGGGCGCGTGCCGGCGCGATGCACCTGGCCGTGGGCTATTCGACCGAGATCATCCACATCTACTTCGCGCGCGGCCTCTCGCTCGGCGAGCGCCAGCTCGACCACGGCGAATTCCTCGACGTGTTCACCGCCACGCCCGAAGAGCTTCTGGGCTGGTGCCGCGACGGCTCGGTCACCGACGCCAAGACCCTGGCCTGCGCGCTGTGGCTGCAGAACACGGGCTCGGGCGCATGGGCCCTCGACTGGCAGGGCGACTCGGCCCAGGGATAATCGCGCGCATGAAGGTCCTCGATCTCCAATGCGCGCACGGCCACGGCTTCGAAGGCTGGTTCGGGTCCAATGAGGACTTCGAGAGCCAGCTCGCGCGCGGACTGGTCGAGTGCCCGGTCTGCGCCGACACCGCGATCGTCAAGCTGCTGAGCGCGCCGCGCCTGAACCTCGGCAACGCGAAGGCGCCCGAGGCCGAGCGCTCGAACCCGGCGGCCGCATCGGCGCCTGCCCACCTGCCGGCCGAGATGTCGCCCGAGGCGCGCTGGATGCGCGCCGTGCGCGAGGTGCTGGCCAAGACCGAGGACGTCGGCGACCGCTTCGCCGACGAGGCCCGCCGCATGCACTATGGCGAGACCAAGGAGCGCGGCATCCGCGGCCAGGCCACGCCCGAGCAGACCGAGGCGCTGCTCGACGAGGGGATCGCGGTGATGCCGCTGCCGATCCCGGCGGGGCTCAAGGAAACCCTGCAATAAAAAAGGAGAGCCTCGGCTCTCCTTTTTGCTTTCCGGGACCCGGGTCGCTCTCAGCTCGTGAACTGCAGCGCCGCCAGCCGCGCATAGACGCCGCCCTGCGCCACCAGCGCCGCATGCGTGCCCTGTTCGACGATGCCGCCGTGGTCGAGCACGACGATGCGGTCGGCCTTCTGCACCGTGGCCAGCCGGTGCGCGATCACCACCGTCGTGCGGCCTTCCATCGCCGATTCGAGCGCGGCCTGCACCATGCGTTCGCTCTCGGCGTCGAGCGCGCTCGTGGCCTCGTCGAGCAGCAGCAGCGGTGGGTTCTTGAGCATTGCGCGCGCGATCGCGATGCGCTGGCGCTGGCCACCCGACAGCCGCACGCCGCGTTCGCCTAGGAAGGTGTCGTAGCCCTGCGGCAGCGCCTGCAGGAAGTCGTGCGCGAAGGCGGCGCGGGCGGCCGCGTGCACCTCCTCGACGCTGGCCTCGGGCCGGCCGTAGCGGATGTTCTCGAGCGCGCTGGCCGAGAAGATCACGGCGTCCTGCGGCACCAGGCCGATGCGCGTGCGCAGGTCGTGCAGCGCCAGCGAGGCCAGCGGCGCGTCGTCGAGCAGCAGCTGGCCCGACTGCGGGTCGTAGTAGCGCAGCAGCAGCTGGAACACGGTGCTCTTGCCGGCGCCGCTCGAGCCGACCAGCGCCACCGTCTCGCCCGGCGTCACGGCCAGCGAGAAGTCCCGCAGCGCCGGCGTGTCGGGCCGCGAGGGGTAGTGGAAGGTGATCCTGTCGAACACGATCGCGCTGCCCGCGGCGGGCACGGGCGAGCGCACCGGCGCGGCGGGCGAGACGATGGCCGCGGGCGCATGCAGCAGCTCCATCAGGCGCTCGGTGGCGCCGGCGGCGCGCAGCAGGTCGCCGTAGACCTCGCCGAGCACCGCGGTGGCGCTCGCGAGGATCGCCACGTAGACCACGGTCTGGCCCAGGTGGCCGGCCGTGATGTCGCCGCGCAGCACCGCCTGCGTGCCTTGGTACAGGCCCCACAGCAGCGCCGCCGAGGTCGCGATGATGATGAAGGCGACCAGCACCGAGCGCGCCTTGGTGCGGCGCACGGCGGTGCGGAACGCGCTCTCGGTCGAGCCCTCGAAGCGGCCGGCCTCGCGGTCCTCGGCGGTGTAGCTCTGCACCACGGGGATCGCGTTCAGCACCTCGGCCGCGATCGCGCTCGAGTCGGCCACGCGATCCTGGCTGGCGCGCGACAGCCGGCGCACGCGGCGGCCGAACCACATGCTCGGCAGCACCACCACCACCAGCAGGCCGAGCACCTGCACCATCACGTAGGGATTGGTCCAGATCAGCATCGCGAGCGCGCCCACGCCCATCACCGCGTTGCGCAGGCCCATGCTCAGCGAGGAGCCGACCACCGTCTGCACCAGCGTCGTGTCGGCCGTCAGGCGCGACAGCACCTCGCCGGTCTGGGTGGTCTCGAAGAACACCGGGCTCTGGCGCAGCACCCGGCTGTAGACCGCGTTGCGCAGGTCGGCCGTGACGCGCTCGCCGAGCCAGCTCACCGTGTAGAAGCGCGCCGCCGAGAACAGCCCGAGCGCGACCGCGACCGCGAACAAGGCGCCGAAGTGCTCGCGCAGCGCCATCGTCTGGGCGCCCTTGTCGGGGTTGACCAGACCGCCGTCGATCAGGCTGCGCAGGGCCATCGGGAAGATCAGCGTCGTGACCGCCGCCATGACCAGGAAGACGGCGGCCAGCGTGATCTGCACACGGTAGGGACGAAGAAAAGGGCCCAGTCCCGACAGCGAT
The DNA here is from genome assembly GCF_059415325.1 of Variovorax sp. GW821-FHT10D07. Taxonomy (NCBI): domain Bacteria; kingdom Pseudomonadati; phylum Pseudomonadota; class Betaproteobacteria; order Burkholderiales; family Comamonadaceae; genus Variovorax; species Variovorax sp. GW821-FHT10D07. The sequence goes on from NZ_JBWKMZ010000005.1 coordinate 252,482, forward strand.
CGGGGCGAGCCCTTGGCCGTGGAGGCCGGCGAGGGGGAGGATGCCATGGGCCGCGATTCTAGCGAGAGAACCTTTGCCTTCACAAAGGTCGCCTTGACAATAATTGCCATGGCAGCTAATATTCGGGCCATGAACGATGCCACTGCTCCCGATGACGCTCCGGTTGCACCGGACGAGGTGCGTCGTGCGCCCGATTTCTACCGGGCGGAGTCGTATTCGACCGAGGAAAGCATCGGCTACCTGATGCGCCGGATCGTCACGACGGTGGCGCAGTCGGTGGAAACCCGCATGTGCGAGCCCGGCAGCCCGACCTATCCGCAGTGGGTGCCGCTCTACAAGCTGCACATCGGCGCGGCCACCACGGTGGCCGAACTGGCGCGCGCCTGCGAGCTCGACACCGGCGCCATGACGCGCCTGCTCGACCGGCTCGAAGCCAAGGGCCTGTGCCGGCGCGTGCGTTCGCTCGAAGACCGGCGCGTGGTCAACATCGAGCTCACCGACGAAGGCCGCGCGGCCGCCAAGGAAGTGCCCCACGTCCTGAGCCGCGTGCAGAACGAATTGCTGGCGGACTTCACCGCCGATGAATGGGGGCAGCTCAAGTCCTACTTGCGCCGCATCCTCGACAACGCACAGGCCCTCGCGGCCCGTGGAGGAAAAAATGACTGATTCATTCGCCGTGCGTGCCCTGCGCCGCACCCCCGTCGTCGCCGCCGCGCTGCTGGTGGTCGCGCTGGCCGGCTGTGCCGACATGGCCGGCATCGGCGGCCATGCCAAGCTGCGCGATGCCGGCTCGCTGGGCATCGCCTCGGCCGACAAGGCCGCCGCTCCCGCCCTCGACAGCCAATGGTGGCTGGCCTTCGGCGACGCGCAGCTCAACGGCCTGGTCGACCAGGCCGTGGCCGGCAACCCCAACCTGCAGGTCGCGCAGGCCCGCCTCGCGCGCGCGCAGGCCAACGCCGGCGTCGCGGGCGCGGCGCTCAAGCCCCAGGTCGGGCTCGACTTCGACGCCACGCGCCAGAAGTTCAACACCAACTACATCTACCCCGAACCGCTGGGCGGCTCGATCCAGAACGTCGGCCTGCTGCAGCTCGGCGCGAGCTGGGAGCTCGACTTCTTCGGCAAGAACCGCACCGCGCTCGACGCCGCGATCGGCGCCGCCAATGCGGCCGCCGCCGATGCCGACGCGGCCCGCGTGCTGCTCGCGAGCAACGTGGCGCGCAGCTACTTCCAGTGGGCGCGCCTCAACGACCAGCTCGCGGTGGCGCAGCGCACGCTTGCGCAGCGCGACGAAACCCTGAAGCTGGTGCGCGACCGCGTGTCGGCCGGCCTCGACACCCGGCTCGAACTGCGCCAGAGCGAAGGCGGCCTGCCCGAGGCGCGCCAGCAGATCGAGGCGCTCAACGAGCAGATCGCGATCGCCAAACACGCGCTCGACGCGCTCGTGGGCCAGCCCGGCGCCAGCGACGCGCTCAAGCCGCCGCTGATCGCGGGCGTCAAGCCGATCGGCCTGCAAGCCTCCATTCCGGCCGACCTGCTGGGCCGCCGCGCCGACATCGCGGCCGCGCGCTGGCGCGTCGAGGCCGCCACCAGCGACGTGGCCAATGCCAAGACGCTGTTCTATCCCAACGTCAACCTCACGGCCTTCGTCGGCTTCCAGAGCCTGGGCTTCGGCAAGCTGCTGAAGTCGGGCAGCGAGCAGTGGGGCGTGGGTCCGGCGATCCACCTGCCGATCTTCGAGGGCGGCCAGCTGCGCGCCAACCTGCGCGGCAAGTCGGCCGACCTCGATGCCGCGGTCGAGAGCTACAACGCCACCGTGATCGACGCCGTGCGCGACGCGGCCGACCAGGTCACCAGCATCCAGTCGATCGCGCGCCAGCAGGCCGAACAGCGCGCCGCGCAGACGGCCGCCGAGGGCGCCTACGACATCGCCGTGCAGCGCTACCGCGCGGGCCTCGGCAACTACCTCAACGTGCTGACCGCCGAGACCTCGGTGCTGGCGCAGCGCCGGCTCGCCGTCGACCTCGCCGCGCGCGCGCTCGACACCCAGGTCGCGCTGGCGCGGGCGCTCGGCGGCGGCTGGCAGCCGCCGTCGAACACCGCGAGCGCCGCTTCCGGCGCCACCACCACGGCATCCGCGACCCCGTCGGCCGCGACCCACTGAATCTCTCTTTCGAATCCGGAAAGACCATCATGAGCGACAACAACACACAGACCACCGCTGCTCCTTCCTCCGCCGCGGTCCCCGAAGCAGGCAACGGCAAGCGCCGCCGCGCACTCACCGCGCTCACCGCCGCGGTGGTCGTGGTCGGCGGCGGCTGGGGCCTCTACGAATGGCTGGTGGCCAGCCACTACGAGGACACCGACAACGCCTACGTGCAGGGCAACGTGATCCAGATCACGCCGCAGATCGGCGGCACCGTGATGGCGATCAACGCCGACGACACCGACTACGTGAAGGCCGGCCAGCCGCTGGTGCAGCTCGACCCGGCCGATGCCAAGGTCGCGCTCGAACAGGCCGAGGCCGCGCTCGCGCAGACCGTGCGCCAGACCCGCACGCTGTACGCCAACAACGGCTCGCTGGCCGCGCAGGTCACGCTGCGCCAGAGCGACATCGTCAAGGCGCAGAGCGACATCGCCAAGGCCCAGGACGACCTGCAGCGCCGCCGCGCGCTGTCGGGCAACGGCGCGGTGTCGAAGGAAGAACTCAACCATGCCGAGACCACGCTCGCCAACGCCAAGAGCGCGCTGGCCGCGGCGCAGGCCGGCGTGATCGCCGCGCGCGAGCAGCTCGCCAGCAACCAGTCGCTGACCGAGGGCACCAGCGTGGCCGAGCACCCGAGCGTGCTGGCCGCCGCCGCCAAGGTGCGCGAGGCCTACCTCGCCACGCAGCGCGTCGCCATGCCCGCGCCGGTCGACGGCTACGTCGCCAAGCGCACCGTGCAGCTCGGCCAGCGCGTCGCGGCCGGCACGCCGATGATGTCGATCGTGCCGCTCAACCAGCTGTGGGTCGACGCCAACTTCAAGGAAGTGCAGCTGCGCAACATCCGCATCGACCAGCCGGTGAAGCTCACCGCCGACGTCTACGGCAAGAAGGTCGAGTACACGGGCAAGGTCGCCGGCCTCGGCGTGGGCACCGGCAGCGCGTTCGCGCTGCTGCCCGCGCAGAACGCCACCGGCAACTGGATCAAGGTGGTGCAGCGCGTGCCGGTGCGCATCGCGCTCGATGCCGAGCAGCTCAAGGCCAACCCGCTGCGCATCGGCCTGTCGATGGACGTCGAGGTCGACATCACGCAGAAGGCCGGCAAGATGCTGGCCGACGCGCCGCGCGCCGCCGCGCTCACGCAGACGCAGGTCTACAGCCAGCTCGATCGCGGCGCCGACGCCGAGGTCGACCGCATCGTGGCCGCCAACCTCGGCAACAGCGCGACCGCCAAGGCGGTGCACGTGCCCTCGGTGCCCGCCAACCGCGCCGCGCCCGCGATCTCGCCGGCCTCGGCCGCGCAGATCCCCGCACAAGGCCAGCCCGGTTGATCGCCACGGCGCTTTCGTTCCGACCGCTGTCGCGCTGAACCATGGCCACCGCCGCCGCACCCGCCTACGTCGCACCGCCTCCGCTCGAGGGCTCCGCCCGCGTGTGGGGGACGATCGCGCTTTCGGCCGCCACCTTCATGAACGTGCTCGATTCGTCGATCGCGAACGTGTCGCTGCCGGCCATCTCGGGCGACCTTGGCGTGAGCACCACGCAAGGCACCTGGGTCATCACCAGCTTCGCGGTGGCCAATGCCATCGCGGTGCCGCTCACCGGCTTCATGACGCAGCGCTTCGGCCAGGTCCGCCTGTTCGTGGCGAGCGTGATCCTGTTCATGATCAGCTCGCTGCTGTGCGGCCTGGCGCCGAACATGACCACGCTGATCGCGTTCCGCGCGTTGCAGGGCTTCGTCGCGGGACCGATGATCCCGCTGTCGCAGACGCTGCTGCTGTCGAGCTATCCGCGCGCCAAGGCCGGCCTCGCGATGGCCATGTGGTCGATGACCACGCTGGTCGCGCCCGTGATGGGGCCGCTGCTCGGCGGCTGGATCACCGACAACATCTCCTGGCCCTGGATCTTCTACATCAACATCCCGGTGGGCATCGTCGCCGCGGCCATCACCTGGGTGCTGTACCGCAAGCGCGAGAGCCTGACCCACAAGGTACCGATCGACGCCATCGGCCTCGCGTTGCTGGTGATCTGGGTCGGCGCGCTGCAGCTCATGCTCGACAAGGGCAAGGAGCTCGACTGGTTCCACTCGGCGCAGATCGTCACGCTCGCGGTGGTGGCCGTCGTCGGCTTCGCCTTCTTCCTGATCTGGGAGCTGACCGAGAAGCATCCGGTGGTCGACCTGTCGCTGTTCAAGCGCCGCAACTTCTGGTCGGGCGCGGTCGCCACCGCGGTGGCCTACGGCCTGTTCTTCGGCAACGTGGTGCTGCTGCCGCTGTGGCTGCAGCAGTGGATGGGCTACACCGCGACCCAGGCCGGCATGGTGATGGCGCCGGTGGGGCTGCTGGCGATCTTCCTGTCGCCGGTGGTGGGGCTGACCATCGCCAAGGTCGACCCGCGCCGCTACGCCACCTTCTCGTTCCTGGTGTTTGCGCTGGTGCTGTGGATGCGGTCGAACTTCAACACCCAGGCCGATTTCGGGACCATCATGATCCCGACCTTCATCCAGGGCATCGCGATGGCGTTCTTCTTCATCCCGCTGGTGACGGTCACGCTCTCGGGCCTCACGCCCGACCGCATCCCGGCCGCCTCGGGCCTGTCGAACTTCCTGCGCATCACGGCCGGCGCCATGGGCACCTCGATCGCCACCACGCTGTGGGAGAACCGCGCGACGCTGCACCACGCGCAGCTCGCGGAGTCGATCAACCAGGGCAACATCGCCGCCACCAGCGCGATGTCCGGCCTCGCGAGCAACGGCTTCAGCACCGAGCAGGTAATGGGCCAGATCAATCGCCTGGTCGACCAGCAGTCCTTCATGCTGGCCTCGAACGACATCTTCTATGCATCGGCCGTGCTGTTCCTGCTGCTGATTCCGCTGGTGTGGTTCGCACGGCCGCAATCGGGCGGCGCGGGCAGCGACGCGGCGGCCGGCGCGCACTGAGCCCGCTTTCACCGCATCACCCACGGACCCCCAGGTTTCGCAAGAGGCCTGGGGGTTTCGTTCGCATACAGTCGCGCGCATGGATCAGTTCGCCGCCTTGAAGGCATTTCGCGCCGTGGTCGAGGCCGGCGGCTTCACGGCCGCGGCCGAGGCCATGGATGTCTCGCACACCGTCGTCTCGCGCCAGGTCAAGCAGCTCGAGGCCGCGCTCGGCGTGCAGCTGCTCAACCGCACCACGCGCCGCTTCGCGCTCACCGAGGCCGGCCAGACCTACTACCAGCACAGCCGCCAGATCCTCGACCAGCTCGAGGCTGCGGCGCTGGCCGTCGCACGGCACCAGGTCGAGCCCACGGGCCTGCTGCGCATCAACGCGCCGATGTCCTTCGGGCTCGAGGCGCTCGCGCAATGGCTGCCGGCTTTTCTCGAAGCGCATCCGCAGCTCAGGGTCGACCTGGTGTGCAACGACCGCTTCGTCGACCTGATCGAGGAGGGCTTCGACGTGGGCCTGCGGCTGGCCTATGGGCTGTCGGACTCGACGCTGGTCGTCAAGCGGCTCGCCAGCTTCGAGGAGTGGTGGGTGGCCTCGCCCGACTACCTGCGGCGGCGCGGCACGCCGGTCGTGCCCGCGGACCTCGCGGCGCACGAGTGCCTCAACTACTCGCTCGCGGGCAAGGCGGGGCAGCCGAGCTTCACGGCGCGCGACGGCAGCGTGCACACGGTCGAGGTCGGCGGCCGCTTGCAGGCCAACAGCGGGATCGTGCTGCGCACGGCCGCGCTGGCCGGCACCGGGCTCGCGCTCTCGCCGGCCTTCCTGCTGCGCGACCACCTCGCGCGCGGCGAGCTGGTGCGCGTGCTGCCGGACTTCAGCCAGCCGGCGTTGAACCTCTATGCGCTCTATCCGCAGAACCGGCACCTGTCGCCCAAGGTGCGCGCCTTCGTCGATTTCGCGGCGGAGCGTTACAGCGCCGGCTGATCGAGCAGCCGCAGCAGCTCATCGGTCGAGCGCACCTCGGCCACCACGTCCGACACGCCGCGCAGCGCCGCACGATGCAGTTCGCGATGGCCGAGCACGCCGCCGTCCTCCAGGTCGAGGTCGCGCGTCGCGCAGGCATCGCCCGCGATCAGGTTCTGGTAGCCGCGCGGCGCGGCATCGAAGGCGGTGGCCGACACGCACATGTGGGTCATGAGGCCGGTGAGGATCAAGGTGCGGATGCCGCGTGCCTGCAGCTCGGTGTCGAGCGAGGTGCCCGCGAAGGCGCTCGGCGTCGCCTTCGTCAGCACCGCGTGCCGCGCGTCGGGGCGCAGCTCGGAATGGATGTCGAAGGCCGCGCTGCCCTGCGCGAAGATCGGGCTGTCGGCGGGCGCGAGGTGCTGCACATGGAACACCGGCATCGCATGCCGGTCCGCCGCCTCGATCAGCCGCCGGGCCTGGCGCAATGCCGGAAGGCCATCGGGGATCGGCATGCGGCCGTCGAAGTACTCGTTCTGGAAGTCGATCGCGATCAGCGCCGTGGTGGCGGGATCGAGGCGGGTGGTCGGCTGCGCGCCGGTGAGCGTGCGGATGCTGGGATGCTGCATGGACTTCTCTGTGTGACTGAAGAAGACCGAAGCGTACGAAGCACGGGCGTGCCGGTGTAGATGCGCCGCCGCACAAGACTTGTGCGAATCGCGAAGGTCGGCGCGCGCGGGCCGAAGCCACCTGCCTGTTGCCGATGGACCGCGGGCGATGCAGCCGCGATGTAGTTCGGAAGTGCGCGCGAAAAAGCAGCGATCGCGTGCGCGCGCCATGCTGCGGTGCACATGCTTTGTCGTTGCGGCGACAGTGTGCCGATGGCATGCATGCCGGACATGCGTCACCGTTCGAGAAGGTTGCACTGCAGCATAGGCATTTGCCCCAGTATGCAAGCGAGAGGCGCCCCCCAACAATCGGTCCGCGCTCGATGGTGGCGCTGTGAGAACAAACGCATGACAGACTTTTTCGGTCACTACCCGGGCGGCTTCGCGAGATGAGCGACGTCATTCTCGAAACACGCCAGCTCACCAAGGAATTCAAGGGTTTCACCGCGGTCAGCAAGGTCAATCTCTCGGTCGTGCGCGGTTCGATCCACGCGCTCATCGGCCCCAACGGCGCAGGCAAGACGACCTGCTTCAACCTGCTCACGAAGTTCCTCGAGCCCACCAGCGGCACGATCCTGTTCAACGGCCAGGACATCACGGGCGAGCGCCCCGCGCAGATCGCGCGGCGCGGCATCATCCGCTCGTTCCAGATCTCGGCCGTGTTCCCGCACCTCACGCTGCTGGAGAACGTGCGCCTGGGGCTGCAGCGCCGCCTGGGCACCTCGTACCACTTCTGGAAGAGCGAGAAGTCGCTCGAGCCGCTCAACGCCCGGGCGCGCGAGCTGCTCGCGGAGGTGGGCCTCGAAGAACTCGCCGAAGAGCAGACCGTGAACCTGCCCTATGGCCGCAAGCGCGCGCTCGAGATCGCGACCACGCTCGCGATGGAGCCCGAGCTGATGCTGCTGGACGAGCCCACGCAGGGCATGGGCCACGAGGACGTGCACCGCGTGGCCGAGCTGATCAAGCGCGTGTCGGCGGGCCGCACCATCCTGATGGTCGAGCACAACATGAGCGTGGTCTCGACCATTGCCGACACCATCACCGTGCTGCAGCGTGGCGCGGTGCTGGCCGAGGGGCCCTACGCCGAGGTCTCGAAGAACCCGCAGGTCATGGAGGCCTACATGGGCACCACGGACGGCCAACTGCAAGGGGCTCACTGATGACCGCCGCACTCGAGATCAAGGGCCTGCAGGCCTGGTACGGCGAATCGCATGTGCTGCATGGCGTCGACATGGTCGTGCAGCCCGGCGAGGTCGTGACGCTGCTGGGACGCAATGGCGCGGGCCGCACCACCACGCTGCGCGCGATCATGGGCCTGACCGGCGCGCGCAAGGGCAGCATCGAGGTCAATGGCCGCGAGACGATCGCGATGCCCACGCACCGCATCGCGCACCTGGGCATCGGCTATTGCCCCGAGGAGCGGGGCATCTTCGCGAGCCTGTCGTGCGAGGAGAACCTGATGCTGCCGCCGGAGCTGAAAGGCGCGGGGCAGGGCATGTCGGTCGACGAGATCTACGCGATGTTCCCGAACCTGGCGGAGCGCCGCCACAGTCAAGGCACGCGGCTATCGGGTGGCGAGCAGCAGATGCTGGCCGTGGCGCGCATCCTGCGCACGGGCGCCAAGCTGCTGTTGCTCGACGAGATCTCCGAAGGCCTGGCGCCGGTGATCGTGCAGGCGCTCGCTCGCATGATCACCACGCTGCGTTCCAAGGGCTACACCATCGTGATGGTGGAGCAGAACTTCCGCTTCGCGGCGCCGCTGGCCGATCGCTTCTACGTGATGGAGCACGGCCGCATCGTCGAAAAGTTCGGCGCCGCGGAACTCGAAGCCAAGATGCCCGTGCTCAACGAGCTGCTGGGCGTCTGAATCCCTTTCCCCTTCCGTCCACAAGACCCCGACGTTCCCGTCCTCATCTCACAAAGATTCTTTCAGGAGACTTCGCATGCAAAAGAAACTCGGCCTCATCGCAGGTGCCATCGCCGTCCTCGCCCTCGCAGCCACCGGCGCGCAGGCCCAGGAAAAGGTCAAGATCGGTTTCGTCACCGACCTGTCGAGCCTGTACGCCGACCTCGAAGGCAAGGGTGGCGCCACCGCCATCCAGATGGCCATCGACGACTTCGGCGGCAAGGTGCTGGGCCAGCCGATCGAGCTGCTGACCGCCGACCACCAGAACAAGGCCGACATCGCCGCCTCGAAGGCGCGCGAATGGATCGACACCGCCGGCGTGACCATGGTCTTCGGCGGCACCAACTCGGGCGTGGCGCTGGCCACGGCCAAGGTGGCCGAAGAGAAGAAGCGCGTGTACTTCAACAACGGCGCGGGCAGCTCGGTGCTGACCAACGAGCAGTGCAGCCCCTACACCATCCACTACGCCTACGACACGGTCGCGCTGGCCAAGGGCACGGGCGCGGCGGTGGTCGACCGCGGCGGCAAGAGCTGGTTCTTCCTGACGGCCGACTACGCCTTCGGCCATGCGCTCGAAGCCGACACCACCAAGGTGGTGAAGGAGAAGGGCGGCTCGGTGGTGGGCTCGGTGCGCCATCCGCTCAATGCCTCGGACTTCTCGTCCTTCCTGCTGCAGGCGCAGAACTCGAAGGCGCAGATCCTCGGCCTGGCCAACGCCGGCGGCGACACCATCAACGCGATCAAGGCGGCCAAGGAATTCGGCATCAACAAGACGATGAAGACCGCCGGCCTGCTGGTGTTCCTCAGCGACATCCACAGCCTGGGTCTCAAGAACACCGAAGGCCTGCTGCACACCACGAGCTGGTACTGGGACCTCAACGACGACACGCGCAAGTTCGCCAACCGCTTCTTCGAGAAGACCAAGCGCATGCCGACCGACGTGCAGGCCGCCGACTACTCGGCCACGATGACCTACCTGAAGGCCGTGGCCGCCGCCAAGACCACCGATTCCGACAAGGTGATGGCGCAGCTCAAGAGCATGAAGATCGACGACTTCTACGGCAAGGGCCAGATCCGCGCCGACGGCAGCTTCATCCACGACATGTACCTGGTGGAAGCGAAGTCGCCGGCCGAGTCGAAGAAGCCCTGGGACTACCTGAAGGTGCTCAAGACCCTGCCGGGCGACCAGGTCTTCACGACCAAGGCCGAAACCAAGTGCGCGCTCTGGAAGTGAAGAGCGCCTGAGACCGCCCCGCCGAAGAACACGAGACCACCACGAGGATCACCACCATGAAACGCAGCGCCATCGCTTCCGCCTGTCTGCTCGCCACTGCCTTCGTGGCGGCGGGCGCCGCCCAGGCGCAGGACAAGGTCAAGATCGGTTTCGTCACCGACATGTCCAGTCTCTACGCCGACGTGGAGGGCAAGAATGGCGCGGTGGCGATCCAGATGGCCATCGACGACTTCGGCGGCAAGGTCAACGGCCTGCCGATCGAGCTCTTGACCGCCGACCACCAGAACAAGGCCGACATCGCGGCCTCGAAGGCGCGCGAGTGGATCGACACGCAGGGCCTGACCATGCTGTTCGGCGGCACCAACTCGGGCACGGGTCTCGCGATGGCCAAGGTGGCGCAGGAGAAGAAGCGCGTGTTCGTGGTCAACGGCGCCGGTACCTCGGCGCTCACCAACGAGCAGTGCAGCCCCTACACCGTGCACTACGCCTACGACACCGTCGCGCTCGCCAAGGGCACCGGCGGCGCCGTGGTGGAGCAGGGCGGCAAGAACTGGTTCTTCCTGACCGCCGACTACGCCTTCGGTGCCGCGCTCGAGGCCGACACAGCGAAGGTGGTGAAGGAGAAGGGCGGCACCGTGGTCGGCGGCGTCAAACATCCGCTCAACGCCTCCGACTTCTCGTCCTTCCTGCTGCAGGCGCAGAACTCCAAAGCGCAGATCCTGGGTCTTGCCAACGCGGGCGGCGACACCATCAACGCGATCAAGGCGGCCAAGGAATTCGGCATCACCAAGTCGATGAAGATGGCCGGCCTGCTGGTGTTCATCACCGACATCCACAGCCTGGGCCTGAAGAACACCGAGGGCCTGCTGCTCACCACCAGTTGGGACTGGAACCTCGACGAACGCACGCGCGCCTTCGGCCGCAAGTTCTTCGACAAGACCAAGCGCATGCCCACCGACATCCAGGCCGCCGACTACTCGGCCACCATGACCTACCTGAAGGCGGTGCAGGCGGCCAAGACCACCGATGCCGACAAGGTGATGGAGCAGATCAAGAAGATGCCCATCGACGACTTCTACGCCAAGGGCACCGTGCGTGCCGACGGCCGCTTCGTGCACGACATGTACCTGATGCAGGTCAAGGCGCCGTCCGAGTCGCGCCAGCCCTGGGACTACTACAAGGTCGTGGCCAAGCTGCCGGGCGACCAGGTCTTCACGACCAAGGCCGAGAGCAAGTGCGCGCTCTGGAAATGACCGACCCCCGCGGGCCCGCTCGGGCCCGCGCCTGCTGAATCCCCTATGACCATTTCCCTTCCCGCCTTGTTGAGCCAGCTCCTCCTGGGGCTGGTCAACGGCTCCTTCTATGCCATCCTGAGCCTCGGGCTGGCCGTCATCTTCGGCCTGCTCAACGTCATCAACTTCGCGCACGGCGCGCTGTTCATGCTCGGCGCGGTGCTCACCTGGATGGCGATGGAATATTTCGGCATCAACTACTGGGTGATGCTGATCGCCGCACCCATCGTCATCGGTCTGTTCGGCGTGCTGATCGAGCGGCTGCTGCTGCGCTGGATCTACAAGCTCGACCACCTCTACGGCCTGCTGCTCACCCTGGGCCTCACGCTGCTCATCGAGGGCGTGTTCCGCTCCATCTACGGCGTCTCGGGCCTGGCCTACGACGCGCCGGAGGCGCTGTCGAGCGCCACCGACCTGGGCTTCATGGTGCTGCCCAACTACCGCGCCTGGGTGGTCGTGGCCTCGCTGGTCGTGTGCATCGCCACCTGGTTCGTGATCGAGAAGACCCGCATCGGCGCCTACCTGCGCGCGGGCACCGAGAACCCGCGCCTGGTGGAGGCCTTCGGCGTCAACGTGCCGCTGATGATCACGCTGACCTATGCCTTCGGCGCGGGCCTGGCGGCCTTCGCGGGCGTGCTGGCCGCGCCGGTGATCCAGGTCTCGCCGCTGATGGGCCAGAACCTGATCATCGTGGTGTTCGCCGTCGTCGTGATCGGCGGCATGGGCTCGATCATGGGCGCCATCCTCACCGGGCTGGGGCTGGGCGTGATCGAGGGCTTCACCAAGGTCTTCTATCCCGAGGCCTCGTCCACCGTCGTGTTCGTGATCATGGTCATCGTGCTGCTGGTGCGTCCTGCCGGCCTGTTCGGCAAAGAGAAGTGAGAGCAGGCGGCATGAACATGAAAAAGATCTCCACCGTCTTCTACGGCCTGCTGCTCGTCGCGCTGGTGCTGGCGCCGTTCTTCGGCGCCTACCCGGTGTTCGTGATGAAGCTGCTGTGCTTCGCGCTGTTCGCCTCGGCCTTCAACCTGCTGCTGGGCTTCACCGGGCTCCTGTCCTTCGGCCATGCGGCCTTCCTCGGCGGCTCGGCCTACGTGGCCGGCCATGCGATCAAGGTCTGGGGCCTCACGCCCGAGCTGGGCCTGATCGCGGGCACGCTGGTGGGCGCGCTGCTGGGCTGGCTGTTCGGCGTGCTGGCCATCCGGCGCCAGGGCATCTACTTCGCGATGATCACCCTGGCGCTGGCGCAGATGATGTTCTTCGTCGCGCTGCAGGCGAAGTTCACCGGCGGCGAGGACGGGCTGCAGGGCGTGCCGCGCGGCAAGCTGTTCGGCCTGCTCGACCTGAGCAACGACCTGACGATGTACTACGTCGCGCTGGCGATCGTGGCGGCCGCCTTCCTGCTGATCGTGCGCACCATCCACTCGCCGTTCGGGCAGGTGCTCAAGGGCATCAAGGAGAACGAGCCGCGCGCGCTGTCGCTGGGCTACGACGTGGCGCGCTTCAAGCTGCTGGCCTTCGTGATCTCGGCGGCGCTGTCGGGCCTGGCGGGTTCGCTCAAGACGCTGGTGCTGGGCTTCGCGACCCTGTCGGACGTGCACTGGACGGCCTCGGGCCAGGTGATCCTGATGACGCTGGTGGGCGGGCTGGGCACCTTGTCGGGTCCGCTGGTGGGCTCGGCCGTGGTCGTGCTGCTGGAGAACAAGATCGGCGAGCTGGGCAACCTGCTCGCGCGCATCACCACCATCGACTGGTTCAACACGCTGGGCGAGTCGGTGACCATGGTCACGGGCCTGATCTTCGTGATCTGCGTGCTCGCCTTCCGCAAGGGGATCATGGGCGAGATCATCGCCTTCATCGATCGGCGCAAGGCCCGATGAAGGCGCGGGGTCGGGCGCTCGCCTAGAGCTTCAGCGGCGCCACGTACCCCGTCATCTCCAGGTAGCCGCGCCCCAGGCGCTTGCCCTGGCCGTCGAGCAGGTCGCTCAGGCCTTCCCAGTACACGCCGCCGGTCGAGCCGCGGCTGTCGAGTTCCTGGTCGTCGAGCAGCGCGCGCACCTCGAACTCGCCCGCGGGCGTGCGCACGCGCCACTGCACGGGGTAGCGCGCCTGCGTGCGCGGGCTGTTCCAGGAGCGGCCGGCCTCGAAGCGCACCTCGTCGGGTCCGAACACGCGCAGCGTGCCGTCGCCCGCGCGGAACGAACCGCCCGACCACAGCGCGCTGCCGTCGGCGCGGCGCAGGTGGAAGGCCGTGAGCGCGCCGCCGTCGTCGAGGTTCATGCCGATCCAGTCCCAGCCCACGGCCTCGGGGTGCAGCAGCGCCTCGCTCCATTCGTGGTCGAGCCAGGCCTTGCCGCGCACCGCGAAGGGCCGGCCGTCGAGCACGATGCGGCCCTGCGCCGCGAGCTGCGGTTCGCTGTAGTAGTAGCTGGCCTGGGCCTCGTCGGGCCCCTTGCGCGAGAGGCCCGCGCGGCCCTGCAGCAGCACCGGCTGGGTGGGCGCGAAGCGCAGCTCGAGCGTGAAGCCGCTGGCGGGAATGCGCGCCGTGTAGCCGTCCGCGGCGCGCAGCAGCGACCAGTCGCGCAAACGCAGCGCGGTGTCGGTTTCGCTGGCCGAAGCCCCGCCGAGGCCCGCGCGCGCGATGCGCTGGTCGTGTCGCAGCGCGCGGCCCTCGAGGTCGGTGACGGCCGCGTGCGCGAACACCAGCTGCTGCGCCGCGAACTTCGAGCGCATGCCCTGCGTGGCGTCGACGCGCGAGCGGAAGAAGGTGACCTGGAAGCCGAAGGCGCGATCGCCCTCGGCCTGCGCATGGCCCGTGATGTACCACCACTCGGTGCGCAGCTCGGGATGGCTGCCGAAGTCGCGCGGGAACTGCAGCGTGCGCGGCGGCAGGGCCCAGGCGGGCGCGAGGCCTGAAGAGGCAGCGAGCGCCGCGAGCAGGAGGTCGCGGCGCGACAGGAGGGCGGGTGGCATGGCCGCACGAGTCTACAAGCGCCCTCGTCACGCGTTGTAACCCACGCGCGTGCGAAAGCGATTACCGTGGGCCGGCCCATAAAAAGAAGGAGACGAGATCCATGAAGCGCACGCCCAGCCCGCGCCCCGTCGCGCGGCGCATCGCATCCCCCCGTTCCGGTTCCCTCGCCCCGAGGCTCGTGCCGCTGGCCGTGCTGCTCGCGCTCGCGGGCTGCGCTTCTGGACCGCCCGCCGAAGCGCCGCCGTCGGCGAGCACGCCGCCACGCGCGCCCTCGTCCTTCGCCGTGCCGGGCCTCGAGAAGCCGGCCGAGGTGCTGGTCGACCGCTGGGGCGTGCCGCACCTCTACGCGGGCACGCTCTACGACGCCTTCGTCGCGCAGGGCTTCATCGCGGCGCGCGATCGGCTCTGGCAGATGGACCTGTGGCGCAAGCGCGGCCTCGGCGAGATGGCGCAGGACTTCGGTCCCGCCTGGGTCGAGAGCGACCGCGCCGCGCGCGCCGTGCTCTATCGCGGCGACATGTACCGCGAGTGGTTGGCCTACGGCTCTGACGCCAAGCGCGTGGCCGAGGCCTTCACGGCCGGCGTCAATGCCTACGTGGCGCAGGTGCGCGCGCAGCCCGACCTGCTGCCGCCGGAGTTCAGGCTGCTCGGCTACCAGCCCGCGACCTGGTCGCCCGAGGACGTGGTGCGCATCCGCCACCATGGCCTCACGCTCAACCTCACCTCCGAGATCGAACGCGCGCGTGCCTACTGCGCGGGCGGCCCCGGCATCAAGGCCGACTGGCTGCGACGCGAGCTCGACCCGCCCGTCAACCCGCGCGTGCCGCCCGGGCTCGATCCCTGCACCGTGCCCGCCGCCGAGCTGCGCGCGGCCTATCTGCGCGCCACCGAGGCACCGCAGTTCACCAAGGCCAACACGCCGTTGCCGCAGCAGGGCGCGGGCCCCGGCAGCTTCGCGGTGTCGCAGGCAGGCGACGAGGCACAGGCCGACAAGGCAGATCAAGGCGACCCCACGGCCGCCTACGGCAGCAACAACTGGGTGATCGCGCCCAAGCTCAGCGCCACCGGCCGGCCGATCCTCGCGAACGATCCGCACCGCGCGCACGGCGCGCCGAGCCTGCGCTACATGACGCACCTGAGCGCGCCGGGCATGGATGCCATCGGTGCCGGCGAGCCCTTCCTGCCGGGCCTGTCGATCGGCCACAACGGCACCATCGCCTTCGGCCTCACGCGCTTCTACATGGACCAGGAGGACCTCTACGTCTACCAGCTCAATCCGCGCAATCCCAACGAGTACCGCTACCAGGGCCGCTGGGAGCCGATGGTGCGCGTGACCGAGCGCATCGCGGTCAAGGGCGAGCGCGTGCCGCGCGAGCTGGTCAACAGCTTCACGCGCCACGGGCCGGTGCTGCTGTCGGAGCCCGGCAAGCGCCGCGCCTATGCGTTGCGCGCGGCCTGGCTCGAGCCCGGCATGGCGCCGTACTTCGGTTCGATGGACTACATGCGCGCGCAGAACTGGGACCAGTTCCGCGCCGCCATGAACCGCTGGGGCGCGCCCGGCGAGAACCAGGTCTATGCAGACCGCAACGGCAACATCGGCTGGATTCCCGGCGGCCTCACGCCGATCCGCCCGAACTGGGATGGCCTGATGCCGGTGCCGGGCGACGGCCGCTACGAGTGGTCGGGCTTTCGCAACGGCGACGAGCTGCCCTCCGAGTTCAATCCCGCGCGCGGCTACGTGGTGACCGCGAACGAGAACAACATCCCGAGCGAGCATCCGGCCGCGAAGAAGGGCATCGGCTACGAATGGAGCGACGCGGCGCGCGCGCGGCGCCTGAAGGAGTTGTTCGCGGGCAAGGTGGCCGCGGGCCAGCGTTTCACGCTCGAGGATTCGCAGCGCATGCAGAACGACATCGTCGCCACGCCGGCGCAGCGCCTGCTCAAGCTGCTCGCGGGGCTGGGCAGCAGCGATGCGCAGACCGCGGCCGGCCTCGCGCTGCTGCAGGGCTGGGACGGCACCATGGACCGCGACAGCGCGGCCGCCGCGCTCTACGAGGTGTGGAGCAGCAAGCCGCTGCGCCAGGCCGTGCTCAAGGCCGGCGCGGGCGAGTCGGCCATGCAGTACGCGCTGCCGGGCGACAACACGCGCATGGTCCTGCTGCTCGAGAACCCGTTCGGCTGGGTCAGCAACGCGCAGCGCGATGCGATCCTGGTGCAGACCATCGCGCCCGCCATGCAGGAACTGAGCAACAAGCTCGGCCCCGACCCCGCGGCCTGGAAGTGGGGCGCGCTGCACCGTGCCGAGTTCCGCCATCCGCTCGGCGGCATCGTCGATGCGGCCACGCGCAGGAAGCTCGACGTGGGCGACTGGCCGATGTCGGGCTCGGCCTTCACGCCGATGGCCGCGAGCTACCGCGCGAGCGACTATCGGCTGACCTCGGGTGCGTCCTTCCGCATGGTGCTCGACGTGGGCAACTGGGATGCCTCGCGCGTCATCAACACGCCGGGCCAGTCGGGCAACCCCGACAGCCCCAACTACCGCGACCTCGCGCCGCTGTGGCTCGAAGGCAAGTACGTGCCGCTGGTCTACAGCCGCGCGGCCGTGGAAAAGGAAACGGTGGAGCGGATTCGTTTGACGCCCGCGCCGTGAAGCCGCGCAGCGGGGCCTAGACTGCGCTTTTCTTGCATCGGGCCCGCACCATGACCTTCGACGAACTCCAGCGCCGACTCGCCGAGGTACCGGCGCGCCACAAGGAGATCTCGGTCATCGCGAGCCTCGATGACGAGCCCGCGCGGCCCAGCGCGCGCCTGCTCGACATCGCGCTGCGCGCCGCCTCGGCCGCGCGCGAGATCGCGCTGAGCGTCTACGACGGCCGCACCTCGAGCGAGCCGCACTGGTTCGACACCTGGCCCGGCGAGCACTACCGCCTGCTCGCCGCGTTGGTGCGCACGCTGAAGCCGATGCGCGTCGTCGAGATCGGCACCTTCACCGGCATGGGCACGCTCGCGCTCGCGCAGGAATTGCCCGCGGGCGGCAGCGTGACCACCTTCGACCTGCATCCCTGGCACGGCTTCGAACAGACCTGGCTCGCGCCCGGCGATTTCGAGCAGGGGCGCGTGCGCCAGGTGCTGCACGACATCTCCGCGCCCGGCGGCATCGAGGCGCATCGCGCGCTGTTCGAGGCGGCCGACCTGGTCTTCGTCGACGGACCCAAGGACGGCCACACCGAGGCAAGGATGCTCGACAACCTCGCCACGCTGAACTTGCCCGCGCATGCGCTGGTCGTGTTCGACGACATCCGCGTGATGAACATGGTCGCGACCTGGCGCCGCATCGCACGGCCCAAGCTCGATCTCACGTCGTTCGGCCATTGGAGCGGCACCGGCCTGATCGACTGGAACGCTTAGCGCAATCGGGTTGCATTGCCTGCGCGCGGCGATGCACGCATGCCGCGAAGTCTTCCGTATTCACTTCCCCTTGTCGCATGCAACGCCCGTTGCATGCGCATGACTTTTGGCACTGTTGGATGCGATCCGCGATGCATACGCTCGGTCCCCTTCGATGCATGGCCTGCGATGCCGCGCATCGGAATCCGACGCCGCTGCATTGCAGCCGCATTCATCGACCAGTTGCTACAGAGGGGGAGAGAACCCATGAGATTCAAATTTGCAGTGGCCGCCGTGGCGGTCGCATTGGCTGTTGCCGCGTGCGGCGGCGGGGGCGGAGGCTCGGGCTTCGGGTTCCTGCCGCCCGGCCAGAACGGCGGTGACCCGGGTGACCCGGGCGGCCCTGGCGGTCCCGGCACGCCCGCACGCAAGGATGCGAAGGTCACGGGCCGCGTGACCAATGCGCTCGACGGCGCCGGCATCGCGCAGGTCAAGGTCACGGCCGGCGGCGTCAGTGCCACGACCGCGGACGATGGCTCCTACACGCTCGAGGGCATCACCAACGGCGCCTCGGTGCTGCTGAGCTACGAGAAGAACGGCTTCGCACCGCAGAGCCGTTCGACCGCCGCGCTCGCGCCGGCCGAAGCCAGCACCGTCATCAACATTCCGATGCTGCCGGTGGCGTTCAGCGACACCTTCAACCCGGGCGCCGCGCGCGACCTCGCGGTGCCGGGCTCGACCGCCATGGTGCGCCTGCCCGCCAACGCGCTGCGCCGCGCCGACGGCAGCACGCCCACCGGCCAGGTCACCGGCCGCCTCACGCCGATCGCACCCGCGACCAACGTCAACCTGATGCCCGGCAACTACCTCGCGGCCACCAGCGGCGAGCCGGCGGCGATGGAGAGCTTCGGCGCGCTCGACGCCAGCTTCGTCGATGCGGACGGCGCCCCGCTGCAGCTCGCGCAGGGCGTGAGCGCCACCGTGCGCATCGCGCCGTCGTCGCGCAGCGCCGCGCTGCCGCCGACGGTGCCGCTGTTCTTCTACAACACGGCCACCGGCCTGTGGGTGGAAGAGGGCAGCGCGAGCCTGCAGGGCACCGCGCCCAACCAGTACTACGAAGGCACGGTCACGCACTTCACGACCTGGAACGCCGACCAGATCTACAACACGGTGCGCGTCAACGGCTGCGTGCAGAACGCGGCGGGCGAACGCGTCGCGGGTGCGGTGGTTGCGTCGGAAGGCAAGTCGTACAGCGGTGTCGGCTCGGCCGTCACCAATGCCAACGGCGAGTTCTCGGTGCCGGCCAAGCGCAGCAGCGAAGCCTTCGTGGTGGCGAGCAAGAATGCCGAACTCTCCAATGCGGCGAATGCGACGCTGGGCGACCAGGACATCACGCTCGGCGGGTGCCTCACGCTGACGAGCTCGGCCATGTCGATCAAGCTGACCTGGGGTGAACGGCCCTACGACCTCGATTCCCACACGATGGGCGCGAATGTCGGTGAAGAGGTCTACTACGCCAACAAGGGCTCGCTCGCGGCCGCGCCGTTCATCGGCCTTGACGTGGACGACGTGGACAGCTTCGGTCCCGAGTACACGACCTTCGCGAAGCTCGCGCGCAATCGCACCTACCGCTTCTTCGTCTACAACTTCTCCGACACCTACGACCCAGGTCAGACCGGATCGCCCGCGCGCGTGGAACTGAGCAACCGCGGCGCCCAGTCGGTCTTCTCGCCGCCGGCAGGCGAGGTGACGGATTCGACGCGCTACTGGCACGTCTTCGACCTGCGCACCGACGACAACTGCAACGCCACGGTCGTGCCGGTCCAGAAGTTCCTGGCCAACAAGCCGCCGGAAGTCAACACCGACGCGAACGCCCAGTACTGCAACTGAGCGGCATGAACGATGGCCGGCGCGAGCCGGTCGTCTTCAGCCGAAGAAGAAAAGGGAGCAGGGGGAAAAGGCGCGCAGACAAAGCGCCGGCAGGCACGGGACCGCGGACATCCGCAGGTCGCGTGCCTGCTTTTTTTTGCCCGCGCGAAGCGGCGCCTACCAATCTTCCTTCACCGCCAGCACCGCATCCTTGCCGGCCGCGGCCCGCCCCGCCATCCACGCGGTGACGGTGCCCGCGGCCACCACGGCCGCGCACAGCGCGAGCAGCCGGCCCCAGGGCAGCAGCAGGTCCATGGTCCAGTGGAAGCTCTGCGGATTGACCACCTTCACCAGCACCACCGACACCGCGAGGCCCAGGCCCAGTCCGGCCACCGCGCCGATGGCGGTCCAGGCGGCGCCTTCGCCGGCCACCACCGCGAGCACCTGCGCGCGCGTGAAGCCCAGGTGCGCGAGCAGGCCGAACTCCTTGCGCCGCGCGAGCACCTGCGCGCTGAAGCTCGCGGCGATGCCGAACAGCCCGATCGCGATCGCCACCGCCTGCAGCCAGTAGGTGACGGCGAAGCTGCGATCGAAGATGCGCAACGAGACCGCGCGGATCTGCCCCACGGATGCGATCTCCACGTCCGAACCCCCGCGTTGCGCCGCCAGTGCGCGCACCGCTTCCTGCACCGCGCCTTCCGAGGCGCCGGGCGCGAGCCACAGCGCGACGTCGCTGACGTCGCGATCGCCGGTCAGGCGCTCGAAGTCGCGCGCCTCGATCGCGATGGCGCCGAACTGCCGCGCATAGTCGCGCCATACGCCGGCCACGAAGAAGGTGGCCGGTGCGCCGCCCGCGGCGGGCGCCAGCGCGTTCGACAGCGGCGCGAAGACGCTGCCGGGCCTGGCGCCGTAGAGCTCGACCATCGGCTCGCTCACGTAGATGCCGATCTGCCCCTCGGGCACCGGCAGCGCGCGGCCCACCAGCGGCAGCGCCTGCGCCACGCCGCCTTCGAGGTGGCGCGAGATCAGGGTCACCGCGGGCTGCGCCGTATCGAGCTGCAGCGAGCGCGTGCGCAGCGTGCCGCTGCGTTCCACGCCGGGCAGCCGCGACATCGCCTGCACGAGCTCGGGCGCGAAGGTCGCGGTGTCGGTGCTGCTCTCGGCACCGCTGTTGCCGCCGCGCCCGCTCGAGGTGGCGCGCACATAGAGGTCGGCCGGCAGCACGATGTCGAGCCAGTGCGTGACCGAATCGCGGAAGCTCGCGACCATCACCGTGAGCGCGACCGCGAGGCTCAGGCTCGCGACCACGCCGCTGACCGCCACCGCCGCGGTGCCTCGCATGCGGCGCGCGCGCTCGATCGCGAGCATCGGCAGCACGCGGCGCGACAGCAGCGGCGCGATGCGGTCGTAGAGCAGCGCGATCAGCCAGGGCAGCGCGGTGATGCCGCCGACCAGCAGGCAGGCCACCGACAGGTAGGCCGCCACCGGCACGCCGCGGATCGCGGGCAGGTTGGCGAGCGCCACGCCCAGCGCGATCAGGCCCAGCGCCAGCCAGTGGCTGCGGCCCTGCGCGGGCGGCGCGCCCAGGCCCTTGAGCGTCTGCGCCTCGGGCAGCGCCTGCGCCGCGCGCGCGGGCCACCAGCCGCCCACCAGCGCGGCCGCCACGCCGAGCGCGCCGTAGAGCAGGGCCGAGGCGCTGCTCCAGTGCAGCGTGGGCGCCACGCCCTCGAAGTAGCCGCCGCCGAGGTCGCCGCCGAGCACGCGCAGCGCGACATCGGCCAGCGCGGTGCCGAGCGCGAGCCCGGCCATGCTGCCGATCAGCCCGAGCACCAGCGACTCGGCCAGCACCAGCCGCAGCCGCTGGCGTGGCGTGAGGCCCAGCACGCCGAGCAGCGCGAACTGCTGCGCGCGCTTGGCGACGCTGAGCGCGAGCACCGAGAACACCAGGAAGGCGCCGGTGAACAGCGCCACCAGCGCCAGCACCGTGAGGTTGACGCGATAGGCGCGCGAGAGGTTGCTCACGCGCTCGGCCGAATCGCCGGGCTCGGCGAACTGCAGGCCGGCGGGCCAGCCCGGCGTGGCCTGCAGCGCCGCGATGAAGGCCGCGCGGTCGGTGCCGGCGGCCAGCCGCAGGTCGATGCGGCTGAGCTGGCCGAGGCGGCCGAAACGCTCCTGCGCGGTGGCGATGTCCATCACCGCGATCGCACCGCCGCCGGCCGCCACATGCCCGGCCACGCGCAGCCGCTGCCAGTCGGCGCCGCTGCGCAGCTGCACGCTCTCCTCGGCACCGGCCGGCGCCTGCGCGGGCAGGCCGAGGGCACTGCGCGCGGCGGCATTGAGGAACACCAGGCCGGGCGCGAACAGCGCGAAGCGTTCGGCGTTCGCATCGGGCTGCGGCATCAGCGCCGGCGCGATCGCGGGCAGCGCGAGGGCATCGACGCCGATCGCGCGCAGTGGCACCTGCCGTTCCTCGCCATCGGGCGTTGCGACGACCAGCGCGAGCGCCTGGAACTCGAGCACCGGGCTCGCCAGCGTCACCTGCGGATGGCGCGCCAGCGTCTCGAACACCGCCTCGTCGAAGCCGCCCTGCGGCGCGCGCAGCTCGAGGTCGGGCTGGCCGTTGACCGAGCGCACCGCGCTCGAGAACTCATCGAGCGCCGAGGCGTTGATGAGCTGCACCGAGAACGCGAGCGCCACGCCCAGCATCACGGCCAGCACCGCCGCCGCGTTGCGCCAGGGGTGGTGGCGCAGTTCCTGCCAGGAGAAGGTGGTGAGCAATGCACGCATGGGGCGATTGTGGCGGGGCGGGGCAAGGCCTTCGCGGCGTGGCACCATCCGGGCCTGTGTCCCTGCCCGAGGAATCGACGATGCGGCTTCTCTCCCGCGGCCCCCAAGCCTCGCTCCGGCGCCTGGCGCTGCTGTCCATGGCCTCGGCGCTGGCGCTGTTGCTGGCCGGCCCCGCCGCCGCGCAGTCGCCGCCCGGCGCCGCGCTCTCGCTCGCGAGCGACCCGGCCCTGATCGCGCGCACCGCGCTCGACGCCGAGCGCGGCACCGTGGTGGTGGGCCTGCTGCGCGGCGGCAAGGCCAGCTACGGCGCGGCCTACAACCCCGAGCCGCCCACGCCGCCGCGCGCGCTGTCTTCCGAGAGCGCCGAGCAGCCGATGTTCGAGATCGGCTCGGTCACCAAGGTCTTCACCGGCCTGCTGCTCGCGCAGGCGGTGGAGCGCGGCGACATGAAGCTCGACGACAACCTGGGCCAGCTGATGGCCGGCAGGATCAAGGCGCCGCTGTCGCCGGCGGTGGCCTCGGTCACGCTGCGGCAGCTGGTGACCCACACCGGCTGCATGCCGGTGATGGCCGACGGCGTGACCGGCGGCCCGGCGCTGGCCTCGCAGATGCGCGCCTTCGAACGCCAGGAGCTCTACGACGCGCTGCCGCGCATCAAGCTGCTGGGCGCCGCGCCGCCCTGCGCGGGCGCGTACAGCAACTACGGCATGGCGCTGGTCGGCCTGCTGGTGGCCGACCGCTACAACACCACCTGGAGCGAACTGGTGCGCGCGCGCATCACCGAGCCTTTGGGCATGAACGACACCGTGATCCTGCTCGGCGACAAGGCCTCGCGCATGGCGCCGGCCTTCGCGGGCGACCGGCGCCAGTCGCTGCTCGACATGAAGGCCTATGCGCCGATCGCCGCGCTGCGTTCCACCGCGGCCGACATGATGGTCTTCAGCCGCGCCATCCTCGCCGGCGCCAGCGGTCCGTTCGGGCCGGCCGCGGTGCGGCTGCTCACGCCGCTGGCCAGTTACGAGGGCGCCGAGATCGGCTATGCGGTGATGGTGCGCGGCGCCGAGGGCGCTCGTCGCACCTACTACCACGCGGGCGTCACCGAGGGCTACCGCACCCTGTGGCTGCTCGCGCCCGACACCGGCGAGGCCATGATCCTCCTGAGCAGCAACACGCGCGCGCCGCTGCAGCGCGTGATGCTGGCGATCGGCAAGAGCCGCTACCCGGTGCCCACGGTCGAGGTGCCGGTCGATGCCGACAAACTGGCCGAGTACCGCGGCGAGTACCGCGTCACCAAGTCCAAGTCGCTCGACTTCACCGTGCGCGGCGGCCGCCTGCTGGTGCGCGAGAGCGGCCGTGGCTACAACCCGCTCAAGCCGATCGGCACCGACCGCTTCACGGTGGGCGAGATCGGCGCGCAGGTCGTGTTCCAGCGCGAGGGCGGGCAGGTGGTGGGCGTGACGCTGTCGCAGGGCGGCGCGCAGGTCGTCGGGCGCAGGGTGCGCGAAGGCGCGCTGGTGGACTAGCTGGTGGGCTGAGGTCGGTCGGCGGCGTCGAGCAACTGCTCGATCCACGCCGCCCGTATCGCGCCCGGCACGCGCGTGCCGTCGCCGAAGATCAGCGTGGGCGTGCCGCTCACGTCGTAGCGCTTGCCCAGCGCCGCGTTGCGCTGCAGCGCCGAGGCATCGCAGCGGCCCGCGGGCGCTCCGGGGTCGATGCCCTTCTCGATCCATTGCTCCCAGTTCATGGCCGGTCGGGCGCTGCACAGGATGTTGCGCGCCTTGGCCACCGATTCCTCGCCGAGCACCGGGTAGGGGAAGACATGGACAGTGACGTTGCCGATCGCCTTCAGGTCCTTGTCGACGCGCTGGCAGTGGCCGCAGCGCGGATCGGAGAACACCGCGATGCGGCGCTTGCCGTTGCCATGGACCAGCGTGATCGCGTCCCGGAGCGGCAGCTTGTCGAAGTCGAAGCCCTCGATCTTCTTGAAGCGGCCCACGACATCGTCGCGCCGCGTCTGGGCATGGCCGATGGTGGCGGTGGCGCCCCAGGTGCAGGTGGCGAGCAGAAGGCGGCGGCGGAGGTTCATCGAGACGGTCCCTGACATCGTTGTGAGCGTGGATGCGGTTCGGGCAAGCGGCGAAGGTTCCCCGACCGCGCGCGCATCAATGCACTGCGTCGTGCAAGGTGCGCACTTCGTCCGCGCCATGGCGCGGCCACAGCGCGAGACCGCCCGCAAGGCTCCAGGCCTGCGCATGGCCGAGGCGGCGCAGCGCGCGTGCCGCCTGCGCGCTGCGGTTGCCGCTGCGGCAGAAGAACAGGATCGGCGTTTCGTTCGGCAGCGCCAGCCAGTCGGGCAGGGCGTTGAGCAGCCGCGAGAGCGGCACGGCCTGGCGTCGCGCGGCATCGAGCACGCCCGGCTGGCCGAGCCGCTGCTCGTAGGGCTCGCGCACGTCGACCAGCAGCAGGCCCGGATGCTTGCGCAGCAGCGCGGCCGAGGCCTCGGGCGACAGCTCGGGCGTGCCGCTGCCGGCGCAGCGGTCGACCCGCGCGCCGCAGGCCATGGTCCGGTACTCGGTGAGCCCGAGGTCGCGCTCGAGCGCCGCCTTCGCGCTCGCGAAGCCCTCCGCGTCGAGGTGGCCGTCGAGCACGTCGTCGAGCAGCGGCTGGGCCATGCGCTCGGTGACCAGCGTGCTCGCGAAGCGGTCGTCGTAGTCGTGGCCCGGCAGCAGCAGCGTGTCGGGCTTGAGGGCGCGCTGCAGCTTCAGCAGCGACGGGCCGAAGGCCAGCGGCCGGCTCTGCGCGAAATCGCTGCGGCCCAGCGCGCCGGGCATCACGGTGTCGCCGACGAAGGCCAGGCGCAGCCCCTTGGCGTCGCGCAGCAGGTAGACGGTGGAGTCGGCGGTGTGGCCCGGCACGGCCAGTCGCGTGAGGCGCAGGGCGCCGAGCGCGATCTGCGTCGCGCCTTCGGGCCAGCCGAGCGCATCCACCGCGCCCGGTGCCAGTTGCTGCGCCGGCACGGCGGCGCGCAGTTCGGGCCCCGAGGAGGCATGGTCGCCATGGCTGTGGGTGTCAAGCACGGCCGCCAGCGTGTAGCCGTGGCAGCCCAGCCATTGGGTCAGTTGCGCGTTCAGTTCGGGCAGCGGATCGATGACCACGCAGCGCCGGCTCTCGGCATCGGCCAGCAGGTAGCAGCAGGCGCCGTCCACCACGAAGCGGGTCAGGCGCTCGGGTGGCTGCGCCTCGTTCTGCGGCACCGGGCCCAGGCAGCTCTGGCGCAGCGACTCGCCGCAGGCGCGGATGCGCGCGCAGGCCTCGTCGATGAAGGCATCGTCGCTGGCCGGGCCGAAGGACAGCCGCACCGCCGACGCGGTCTGCCAGGCGGGCAGCCCCATCGCCTCGAGCACGTAGCTGGGCCGGGCCTTCGCCGCGCCGCAGGCCGAGCCGCCGCTCACGCGCATGTCGGCCGCGTCGAACAGGTCCAGCAGCAGCTTGGAGCTCAGGCCCGGCACCGAGAAGTTCAGCGTGGTCGGCAGGCTGAGCGCGCTCGGCGCGTTGAAGACCAGGCCCGGGAAGGCCTCGGCCAGCGCGGCGGCCAGCCGGTCGCGGCAGGCCGCGAGCGCGTCGGCGCGGCGGAAGGTGAAGCCTTCTTCCAGCGCGGCCAGCACCGCGCCGAGCGCGGCGATGCCCGACATGTTCTCGGTGCCCGAGCGCAGCGAATCCTCCTGGCCGCCGCCGGCCATCAGCGGCGTGAAGGGCGCGCCCTCGCGCACGTAGAGCAGGCCGATGCCCTTGGGCGCATAGAGCTTGTGGCCCGAGAAGGGCGCGTAGTCGATCGGCCGCTCGCCCAGGCGCAGCGGCAGCTTGCCGAGCGCCTGCACGCTGTCGACCATCCACAGCGCCGGGCTGCAGACCAGCGCGGCCGCGATGCCGTCGAGGTCGCTGACCACGCCGGTCTCGTTGTTGGCGGCCATGGTGCAGACCATGCCGGCGCGCGGTGCGTGCGCGCGCAGCCAGTCCAGGTCGTGGCGGCCGTTGCGGCCCACGGGAATCGCCAGCACCTCGAGGTCGAGCCCCAGCAGCGCGTTCCAGTGGCGCAGCGCCTCGGGCACGGCCTTGTGCTCGGTCGCGCCGTAGAGCAGCAGCTCGGGCACGCTCTCGCCGGCCTGGCGCCGCGCGCGCAGCGCGTTCAGGGCCGACAGCACGGCGGTCTGGATGCCCTCGGTCGCGCCGCTGAGGAACAGCAGCCGCCCCGTGGGCGCGCCGATCGCGCGGCGGGCGCGCTCACGCACCGCGTCCATCAGCGCCCGGGCCTTGAGGCCGGTGTTGTGGATGCTGCTGGGGTTGCCGAAATCGCCGGCCATGGCGGCCAGCGCGGCCTCGCGGGCCTGGGGCAGAACGGGGGTGGTGGCGTTGGCGTCGAGGTAGATGTCCATGCCTCGATTCTGCGAAGCCGCGACAGGAAAAGGCTTGCGTTGTAGACTTGATTTCCCTGTATTTTGAGAATCAAATTCTATTTTTTATGGCAAAGATAAAACTGGACGCCATAGACAGGAAGATTCTCGAGCTGCTGCAGCTCGACGCCGGGCGCCAGATCGCCGATCTCGCGAGCCAGGTCGGCCTGTCGCAGACGCCGTGCTGGCGCCGCATCCAGCGGCTCAAGGAGGCCGGCGTGATCACGCGCAACGTGATGCTGGTCGATCCGCAGAAGGTCAACGTCGGCGTGACGGTGTTCGTCGCCGTGCGCACCAGCACCCACACGCAGGCCTGGTTCGATCGCTTCAAGGCCGTGGTCGACGTGATCCCCGAGATCGTCGAGTTCTATCGCATGAGCGGCGAGATCGACTACCTGCTGCGCGTGGTGGTGCCCGACATCGCGGCCTACGACAAGGTCTACAAGCGGCTGATCGCCGACACCGAGCTGTTCGACGTCAGCTCCAGCTTCGCGATGGAGGAGATCAAGTTCACGACCGCGCTGCCGCTGTCTTACGCGCAGTAGCGAAGGGATCAGGCCGGGTGGGCGAGCGCGAGCAGCGCGCGCGCCATCGCGTCGATCTCGTCGCGCATCGCGAGCGTAACCAGCCATGGTGTCGGAATGCCCGCCACGCCGTGGAACGCGCCCGCGAGCTGGCCGCAGATGGCGGCCGTGGTGTCGGCGTCGTCGCCGAGGTTGGCGGCCGCGAGGATCGCTTCCTCGAAGGAGTCGGCCTGCGCGAAGCACCACAGCGCCGCCTCGAGCGATTCCACGCAATAGCCCGAGCCCTTGATCGCGTCGCGCGGCTTGTCGCGCCAGCGGCCGGCCGCGAGCGCGGCCACGCCGGGGCTCGGTGCTTCGCCGATGTCGCGCGGCGCGAGGATCGACGCCTTGTCCTCGCCGCGCAGCGCGGCCTGCAGCTGCAGCGCGAACAGGCGCGAGCAGGCGATGGCTTCGGCCGCGCCGTGCGTGGTGCGCGTGCTGTCGGCGGCAAGCCGCAGCAGTGCGGGCGTCTCGGCCACGCCGAACATCGCGACCGGCGCGAGCCGCATCAGCGCGCCGTTGCCGGCCGTGCGCGGATCCGGATCGCCCGCGAAGGGATCGCCGTTCGCGAGGTAGCGCGAGAGCGCGTTCGACACCGTGATGCCGATGTCGAAGCAGCGGCCGTTGCTGCTCATGTAGCCCACGCTGCGCCAGTTGCAGTAGCGGTTCATCTGGTCGACGGCATCGAAGCCGCGGCAATGGATCAGGCTGGCCGCGAGGCACAGCGCCATCGAGGTGTCGTCGGTCCATTCGCCGGGCGCGAGGTCGAAGGGCCCGCCGCCCTGCATGCCGGTGACGGGCACGAAGCTGCCGCGCGGGCTGAATTCCACGCGCGTGCCCACGGCATCGCCGCAGGCCAGGCCGAGCAGGGCGCCGCGGAAGCGGTCTTCCATCGAGGTCGTCATGGTTTCAGCCCGCCCGCAGCCGGTCGCGCACGGCCATGAGCGCGAAGCCCAGCAGGTTCTGGCCGCGCCAGCGCGCCGGCTCGCGCGCGTCGGCATGGCTCGCGGCCATGCCGATGCCCCAGATCGCGTCGTAGGGACTGGCCTCCACCAGCACCTGCTCGCCGGTGCGCAGCAGGAATTCGCCCATCGCTGCGTGCTGCGAGAACTTCGCGAGGTTGCCCTGCACGATCAGGTCGAAGGCCGCATTCGTCCATGCGGCGTCGTCGAAACCGCGCACCGCGCGGCCCAGCTTCTTGGCCTCGGCCGGCGTGCACGCGGCGAGCACCTGGCCCAGGACCTCGGTGTCGCCGAACAGCCGCGCCTTGCCGGCCATCATGAAGTGCTCGGCCGTCGCGTAGCGCACGCCCTCGATCTCGAACGGCGCCTCGAACCATTGGCTGAAGCAGCCTTTGCCGGCGCTGCCGTCCTTCTCGGGCTGGTGGCCCCAGAACAGCAGGTAGCGGGGTTCGAAGCCTTGGGCGATGCGCTCGATCAGGGCGGTGCGGGTGTGGCGGTGGGCGGTCTCGTTGCTCATCGTGTTTCCTCGTCGGTGGCTTTCTGCAGGCTCCGGCCGTCGTCGGGCAGGAGGTCGAGGGGGTGCTCCTCGGGTGTGCGCAGTTCGGGGTCCTGGTTGTGTTGTGCATGCGGCCGCTGCGCGTCCACGAAGGCGCGCATGTCGATCACCTCGAGCAGTTCCTCGTGCGCGAAGGCCGCGAGCGTGCGTCCGCGCAGGCCCAACTGGATCGCGCGGCGTTCGAGCTTCGCGCCGTTGGGCGCATGGTCGGGATCCCATTGCAGCCGCACCTCCGAACGTCCCACCGCGGCCTGCCAGGCATCGCGGTCGGCGAAGCGCGCGGGATCGAAGGTCGAGGGCACGGCCTCGCGCACCACCCGTTCGAAGAACGCGCGTCGCAGCCGCAGGCCGAGCGTGACTTCCTGGCCCGGCTTCGTGCCCCAGCCCGAGCGGTACATCATCCAGAGGAAGTTCGGCTTGATCCAGCTCATGCGCGCGAGGCTGAAGTCGGGGCCGTCGAGCCGGCCGTG
Organism: Variovorax sp. GW821-FHT10D07; assembly: GCF_059415325.1. NCBI lineage: Bacteria > Pseudomonadati > Pseudomonadota > Betaproteobacteria > Burkholderiales > Comamonadaceae > Variovorax > Variovorax sp. GW821-FHT10D07. Next base: position 281,688 of record NZ_JBWKMZ010000005.1, read on the forward strand.
CGCGATCGCGTACTCGCCGATCGCGGGCCGGTAGGCCTGGTAGACGACGACCGATCGCGCGTCGTGGTGGGCGAGGATGACGCGGCCGTTGCGGGGCCAGCGTTCGCATTGTTCGAGGTGTCGCTGCACGGGCAGCGGAGTGATGCGGATGTCGTTCATTCTTGATTTCCCTTGTTGTTGTTCTGATGGTTGCTCTGTACAACTAATTGAGGGTTGTATAGTACAACTAATCGATCTAGAGTCAAGCCACCCGTGTCCACATTCCCGTCCACATTCCCCGCGCTGACTTTCCCCCGCCCCCTCGTCACCGTCGACGTGGCGATGTTCACCGTGCTCGACGACGCGCTGCAGGTCCTGCTGGTGCGCCGCCCCGCCGACAGCGCCGAACCCTATCCGGGACGCTGGGCGCTGCCTGGCGGCTTCGTGAACGTCGACGAGGACGCGACGCTGCTCGACTGCGCGCTGCGCAAGCTGCGCGAGAAGACCGGCGTGGTCACGCCCTACCTCGAGCAGCTCGGCAGCTGGGGTGGGGCGAAGCGCGATCCGCGCGGCTGGTCGGCCACGCATTGCTTCTATGCGCTGATCCCGGCGCAGGCGATGCAGCTGCGTGGCGGTGCCAACGCGGCCGAGGTGGCGTGGTTCGAGGTCGAGGCGGCGCTGCGCAAGCGGCTGGCCTTCGACCATGGCGAGCTGCTCGCGGCGGCGGTGGCGCGGTTGCGCAGCAAGGTCGAATACACCTCGCTGCCGGCCTTCCTGCTCGAGGAGCCGTTCACGCTGCCGGCGCTGCAGCACACCTACGAGGTCGTGCTCGGGCGCCCGGTCGACAAGAGCGCGTTCCGCAAGCGCATGCTCGACGGCGGCTTCATGGAGGAGGCCGGCATGCTCGCGGGCGGGCCGGGTCGCCCGGCGATGAGCTACCGGCTGCGCGACCGTTCGCAGGCGGCGCTGTTCCCGCGCACCTTCAATGCCCGGCCCGACGCGGGCTGAGCGCACCGCGCCTCACAGGCGCAGCATCATCGCGCCGAGGTAGGTGCGCACCGCCGCGCTGCTCGCGAGGCCGATCGCGCGCTCGTAGGCCTGGCGCGCCGCGGCACGCGCGCCGCCGGCCGCCAGCAGGTGCGCGCGCGCGGCCCAGAAGGGCTGGTAGTTCGCGACGTCCTCGGCGGGGATGGCATCGAGCGTGCGCAGGCCCGCGTCGGGTCCGCGCGCGTTGGCGAGCGCGCAGGCCAGGCTCACCTGCGCGCCGATGCTCGGCCGCAGCGCGAGCAGGCCCTCGTAGAGCGACACCAGCGCCTCGGGCGGCACCGGCGCGCCGACGCGGCGCTCGCAGTGCGCCGACTGGATCGCGGCCTCGAGCTGGTAGGCGCCCAGGCGCTGCATGGCCGAGGCGCGGCGCAGGCAGGCCTCGGCCTCGGCGAGCAGGTCGGGGTCCCAGCGCGCGGTGTCCTGCTGGTCGAGCGGCACGTAGGCGCCGGTGTCGCTGCGGCGCGCCTCGGCGCGGCTCTCGCAGAACAGCATCAGCGCGAGCAGACCCAGCGGCTCGGGCTCCTCGGGCATCAGCGCGCAGAGGATGCGGCCGAGGTCGATCGCCTCGGTGGTCAGGCCGTCGGGCCGCGCGTCGGCGCCGTCGACGTCGTCCCAGCCGGTGCCGTAGGCGGCATAGATGCCGTCGAGCACGTCCTGCAGCCGCTGCGGCAGCTCGCGCTGCTGCGGGTATTCGAAGGGCACGCGGGCGCTGCGGATGCGCGTCTTGGCGCGCACCAGCCGCTGGCTCAAGGTGGCGGGCGAGGTGAGGAAGGCGCCGGCCATGCGCGCGGCGTCGAGGCCCAGCACGGTCTGCAGCATCAGCGGCGTGCGCGCGGCGGCGTCGATGGCCGGATGGGCGCAGACGAAGAACAGGCGCAGCCGGTCGTCGGGCACCGCATGGCCCTCGGCCTCGGCGGTGTCCATCTCGCCGGCCAGCAACAGCAGGGTCTGGGTGGCGTCGTCCTGCACTCGGGTGTGGCGCCAGGCATCGAGCCGGCGGTTGCGCGCGACGCTCAGCAGCCAGGCGTCGGGCCGCTCGGGCACGCCATCGGACGGCCAGCGCTCGAGCGCGCGCGCGAAGGCATCGGCCAGCGCGTCCTCGGAGCCGGCGATGTCGTGCGTGCGTGCCGAGAGGATCGCGAGCAGCCGGCCATAGGACTGGCGGGCCGCTCGCTCGGCAGCCTCGCGGGCGGCCGTGTCGTTCATGGCGCGTGCCTCGGCGGCCTCAACCGCCCTGGGCGCTGGCGGTGAAGGCCGGACGGACTTCCACGCCGCCGGTGGCGGCGCAGGGCGCGCGCGCGGCCCATTCGAGCGCGGCGTCGAGGTCGGGGACGTCGATCACGAAGTAGCCGCCGAGCTGCTCCTTGGTGTCGGCGAAGGGGCCGTCCTGCACCTGGCGCTTGTCGCCGCGGATGCGCAGGGTGGTGCCGGTCATCGGCGGCATCAGGCCGTGGCCGCCGAGCGCGAGGCCCGACTGGCGCACCGCGTCGGCGTAGGCCACCCAGCTCGCGCGCCGGGCCTGCGCGGACGCATCGTCGCGCTGCTCGAATTCGGCAGGCGTCTGATAGAACAAAAGCATGTACTGCATGGTGCAACTCCGTCATGAAAAGCGGACCGAGCAAGATCGCTCACACCAATGACGGCCGGCCAACCGGCATTTCGACAGCGAGTTGCATATTCTTTTACGACCCGGCCGGCAGCGCAATGCCGGTCGCCCGTACCTTCAGCCTGGGCGCGATGCGGCCGGCCGAATCGATCTTCGACGCGAAGTTGCTGTTGCTGCTGCGGTTCGGCGCGCTCGGCGGGCTCGTGCCGTGGCACGAGGTCTGCCTGCCGGTGGCGGACGCGGCCCGAGCCGCGTCGCTCGGGTTCAGGCCGCCCGGGCCTGTTCCTTCGGCGCGAACATCGCCTCGAGTTCGCTGCGCAGCTTGAAGGCGTGGGTGCCGGTGTCCATCGCCACGTCGGCCCAGGTCAGGCTCTGGCCCTTGCGCACCGGGCGCACCAGCTTGATGCCGTGCGCCAGCCCCAGCGGCAGGCCGCCGATGCGCAGCGAGCGCTCGGCCGGCAGCAGCTTGCCCCAGACCGTGTAGCCGCCTTCGCCGTCGAGCAGCTCGCCGGGCGCGAGGTCGCGCTTGGCGGTGGCGACCACGTCGGCGTTCCAGCAGGTGGCCACGCCCGTGGGTTCGCCGCGCAGCGCCACGCTCGCGACCGACAGGCCGACCTCGAGCCCGATCAGGTGCCAGCGCTTGTAGAGCGTGAAGTAGCGCCCGCTCGGGTCGGTGTGGGCGTTGTATTCCTCGAAGCAGTTCTTGATGTAGTCGGTCTCGGCCTCGACCGTGACCCACACGCCCATGCGGATGTCGTAGGGGATCCTGCGGCCGTCGGCCTCGAGCGAGGAGACCACCTCGACCATGCCCTTGCGCTCGAGCACGCCGCCCTCGCTGCGCGGGCGGGTCACGAACGGGATGTCCTCCACGCTGGCCGGCGGATAGAGCAGGCCGTCGGAGGGCACGCCCAGCCCGGTGGCATTGGCCACGGCCGAGCTCTCGATCGAGGGCTTGGAACCGTCGAGGAAGCTGTTGAACATCTTCGGGTTGAGCCCGCCGCGCTGCGCCTGCTCGGGCGTGAGGCCGTAGTTGCCCCACACGGTCTCGGGCGTGGATTCGCTGAAATGCGGCAGCCACTTGTGGCCGCGCCCGGCCGCCACCACCGGAAAGCCGCAGGTGCGGGCCCAGTCCACCAGGTCGCAGATCAGCGCGGGCTGGTCGCCGAAGGCCAGCGAATAGACCACGCCGGCCTGCTGCGCGCGGCGTGCCAGCAGCGGGCCGCAGAAAGCATCGGCCTCGACCGTCACGTTGACCACGTGCTTGCCGTGCGCGAAGGCATCGAGGCAGTGGTCGACCGCGGCCACGGGGTTGCCGGTGCACTCGACCACGATGTCGATCGACGGCTCGCGCGTCACGGCCTGCCAGTCCTCGGTGATCCAGGTGGCGCCGGACTTCAGCGCCTCCTGCACCGAAGTTGCGTTGGCGCGCGCGGCCTCCCAGCCCACGCGCTCGAGGTTGGCGCGCGCGGCCGCGGGCGAGAGGTCGGCGATCGCGACCAGCTGCACGCCCGGCGTGCGCGGGATCTGCGCGAGGTACATCGAACCGAACTTGCCGGCGCCGATCAGGCCGATGCGGATCGGGCGGCCTTCGGCGGCGCGCTGCTGGAGTTTCTGGTGGAGGCTCATGGAAGGGGCTTGGTCTCGGTGGTTCTTCTGGACGGAATCAGGCGACGGCTTCGAGCGTCTCGGTCGAGGTGCGCAGCGCGCTCTCGGGCAGGCCGTTCTTCCACGGCAGGTCGACCGGGTAGGGCCGCAGCAGGCAGTCGTCGGGCAGCATTTCGATCGGCGCGAAGTCGCGGTGCGCGATGTATTCGGGGCGCTTGTGGCGGCGGATGTGGTTGCTGACCGCGCACAGGCTCAGGTAGACGGCCACGCGGTTGAACGGCGACAGGTTGCTGCCCGAGGCATGCACCAGGCAGCTGTGGAACAGGATCATCGAGCCGGCCGGGCCCTTGGGCGAGACGATGCCGCCGTCCTTGCCGCCGGCGCGATCCACGAGCTGGCGGATCAGCGCGTTGTCGACCGTCCACAGCGGGTAGCTGGTGGTCGTGAGGTCGTGCTTGGCGTCGACCACGCCCTTGCGGTGGCTGCCCGGGATGAACATCAGCGGGCCGTTGTGCTCGTTCACGTCGTCGAGAAAGATCGCGACGTTCATCGCGCGCTCGGTCGGCATCAGGTCGTCGTTGAGCCAGGTGCCGTAGTCCTGGTGCCATTGCCAGACGTCGCCCTCGAAGGCCATCTTGCCGTTGATCTTGAACTGGTGCATGTAGACCTCCTCCTCGAAGAGGTCGCGCACCGGGCCCACCATGCGCGGATGGCGCGCGAGCTTCGCGAAGGGCTCGCTGTAGAGGTGGGCCGCGAAGTTCGTGCGCACCGCGTCCGATCCCTTCTCGCGCACGTTGAAGGCCTCGCGGCGGCCGTAGAGCTCGGGCACCGCGTCGGTCAGCACGCGGGTCTCGTCGGGGGAGAAATGGCCGGGAAAGAACAGGTAGCCGTCGCGCTCGAACTGCGCGCGTTGCTCGGGGGTCAGCTTCATGCGGTGTCTCCTTGGGTCGTGCGGGGGTGGGAAGGGGAAGAGGGGGCCGATGCGGGTGAGGCTGCGCGCGCGAGTTGCGCGGCCAGGCGCCGGCCCAGCGCCTCGCTGGCCCGCGCCACGTGCTCCTCGCTCAGGCGCGCGGCCTGCTCGGCGTCGCCCGCGGCGATGGCGGCCGCGATGGCCTCGTGTTCGTCCCACAGCGATTCGCGCTGCGGCTCGGCCTGCAGCACCGCGCCCATCGCGCGGCGCAGGTGGCGCCAGTGCTGGTCGGCGCTCTGCGCGATCAGCGGATTGCCCGAGGCCGCGTAGATGGCCTGGTGGAAGGCCATGTCGGCATCGATCATGGCCTCGACGTTGCGCCCGCGCGCGGCGCGGCGTCCGCGCTCCATCAGCTTGGGATCGATGCGAAAGCGCTCGGCCGCCGCGAGCCGCGCGGCCAGCACGTCGAGCGCGCCGCGCACCTGGTAGACCTTGCGCATCCAGTCGGCGTCGAGCGGCGCCACCAGCACGCCGCGGCCCGGCGCGTCGTGCACGAAGCCGTCCTTCTTGAGCAGCCGCAGCGCCTGCAGCACCGGCTGGCGCGACACCGAAAGCCGCTGCGCGATGTCCTCCTGCGTGAGCCGCTCGCCGGGCGCGAGCTCGCCGCTGCTGATCGCGCCGAGCAGGGCGCGGTACACCTGGTCGACGAGGTCGGGCGCGACCTCGATGCTGACGAGCTGGGCGGGCATGGAAGGACTCCGTTTCTGAACTCTGTATACAGAGTACGAAATCCGGAGCGGCTGCGCAGCTAGGGTTTTCACCGGAACGGCCGGCAGCGTTCGCAATGCTCGCGTAACGCCGGGCCAGACAATCCGGCCCGGTTCCGCCCCGGTTCCGGCCGGCCTTTCTTTCTTTTCAGGTCAGCTTTTCGTGACGTTCCGGGTGTACAACCCTCGCCCAATGCAAAACCAAGAAAACAACGCACCGCAGGATCCTCCCCCCCGCCGCTGGCAGGCCGACCCGGTGCGCAGGCGCGCAGGCTGGCCCCGCCAGGGCGCCGTTCTCGGGGCTGCCTTGCTGCTGAGCGCCTGCACGCTCGGCCCCGACTTCAAGACACCGGGCCTGCCGGCCGCCGCGCAGGGCGCCGACTACACGCCCTCGCCGATGCCCGAGCGCACCGCGCAGGCGCCGGTTCCGGGCGGCCAGTCGCAGCAACTGCTGCCGGGCCGCGACATCCCCGCGCAGTGGTGGGCCGTGTTCCGCTCCGAGCCGCTCGACCGCCTGATCCGCGACGCGCTCGCGCAGAGCCCCACGCTGGCCTCGGCCCAGGCCACCTTGCGCGAGGCGCAGGCCAACTACGAGGCGCAGTCGGGCAGCCTGCTGTGGCCGCAGGTCAACGGCACGCTGGGCGGCACGCGCCAGCGCGCCTCGCAGGTCTCGACCCAGGTGCCGGGCGGCCAGCTGCTCACGCTTTACAACGCGCAGGTCAACGTCAGCTATGCGCTCGACGTCTTCGGCGGCAACCGCCGCGCGCTCGAGGGCGCGCAGGCCACGCTCGAGGCGCAGCGCTACCAGGTCGAGGCGGTCTACCTGACGCTGACTGGCAACCTCGTGACCACCGCGATCCGCGAGGCCGCGCTGCGCGCGCAGCTGCAGGCCACGCGCGAGGTGCTGCAGGCGCAGCAGCAGCAGCTCGACGTGATCGAAAAGCAGTTCGACACCGGCGCGATCCCCAAGTCGACCGTGCTGCAGCAGCGCACCCAGCTCGCGCAGACGCTGGCCACGATTCCCGCGATCGAGAAGTCGCTCGCGCAGACGCGCCATCAGCTCGCGGTCTACGCGGGCCGGCTGCCGAGCGAGGCCGGCCTGCCCGAATTCGATCTCGCGAGCCTGAGCCTGCCCGCCGAGCTGCCGCTGTCGCTGCCCTCCGAGCTCGCGCGCCAGCGGCCCGACGTGCGCGCCAGCGAGGCCCGGCTGCACGCGGCCAGCGCCGAGATCGGCGTGGCCACCGCCAACCTCTATCCGAAGTTCAACCTGACCGGCAGCTACGGCAGCAGCGCCACGCGCACGCGCGAGCTGTTCCGCTCGGCCAGCGACTTCTGGAGCGTGGGCGCGGCGCTCGCGCAGCCGATCTTCGACGGCGGCTCGCTGCGCGCGCAGAAGCGCGCGGCGGTCGCGGCCTACGACGCGGCGGCGGGCCAGTACCGCGACACCGTGCTCGGTGCCTTCCAGAACGTGGCCGATGCCCTGCGCGCGCTCGAGATCGACGCCACCGCGCTGCAGACCCAGGCCACGGCCGAGTCGCTCGCGCGGCAGTCGCTCGACCTGACGACGACGCAGTTCCGCGCCGGCGCCGTCAGCTACGTGCAGCTGCTGACCGCGCAGCAGGCCTGGCTGCAGACGCACACCGCGCTGGTGCAGGCCCAGGCCGCGCGCTATGCCGACACGGCGGCCCTGTTCCAGGCGCTGGGCGGCGGCTGGTGGAACCGCGGCGAACTCGCCGACGCCACCATCGCCCCGGCCGCCGACGCCACGCCCGCAGCGGCGCCGGCGCAGAACTGAACCCCGCCGCGGCACGACGTCATCCTGCCGCGGCACCTCACCCCTTCATCCATAACTCGAAGAGAAGCCTACCCATGACCCGGAGAATGATCATCATGATCGGCTGCGTGCTGCTGCTGGTCGCCGCCCTGGCGCTCGGCAAGTTCCTGCAGATCCGCGCGTTGATTGCCGCCGTGCCCAAGCCGGGCCCGCAGACCGTGTCGACGGTCGAGGTGCAGAAGCTGCAGTGGCAATCGCAGTTCTCCGCGGTCGGCACGCTGAACCCGGTGCGGGGTGCCGACCTCAGCACCGAGGTGGCCGGGCTGGTGCGCCAGGTGCACTTCAAGTCCGGGCAGGACGTGAAGGCCGGCGCGCTGCTGGTCGAGCTCAACGCCGACTCCGACATCGCGCTGCTGCATGCCGCCGAAGCCGCGGCCGCGCAGGCCGCCACCGTGCTCAAGCGCGACCAGGCGCAACTCGCGGTGCAGGCCGTGAGCCAGGCGCAGATCGATGCCGACACCAACGACCTCAAGGCCAAGCGCGCGCAGGTCGAGCAGCAGGTCGCCGTGGTGGCGAAGAAGTCGATCCGCGCGCCGTTCGCGGGCCGCCTGGGCATCACCACGCTGAACCCGGGCCAGTACGTGAACGCGGGCGACAAGCTGGTCACCTTGCAGACGCTGGACCCGATCTATGTCGACTTCACGCTGCCGCAGCAGCAGCTCGCTGGCCTCGCTGTCGGCCAGATGGTGAACCTCGGGGTCGATGCCTTCACTGGCCAGGCCTTCAGCGGAAAGATCAACGCGATCAGCCCCAAGGTGGACGCCACCACGCGCAACGTGCAGGTGCAGGCCACCGTCTCGAACCCGAAGCAGCAACTGCTGCCGGGCATGTTCGCCACCGTGAAGATCGACATCGGCGGCGCGCGCGAACAGCTCACGCTGCCGTCCACCGCCGTCACCTACAACCCCTACGGCTCGACGGTGTTCGTCGTGAAGACGGCCGATGCCTTCAAGGCCGCGACCGCGCCCGCCGCCTCGGCATCGGGCGCCGCACCGGCCGCGCCGGCGGCAGCGGCCAACGCCAATGCGCCGAGCGGACAGCAGCTCGTCGCGCAGCAGGTCTTCGTCGAGACCGGCCCGACGCGCGGCGACCAGATCGCCATCGTCAAGGGCCTGGAGGCCGGCCAGGTGGTGGTGAGCAGCGGACAGAACAAGCTGAAGAACGGCACGCCGGTCACGGTCGACAACAGCGTCCAGCCGACCAACAGCCCGAACCCGACGCCGCAGGAAAAATGAGGTCGCACGCATGAACTTCACCGACATCTTCATCCGCCGGCCCGTGCTGGCGATGGTGGTGAGCCTGCTGATCGTGGTGCTGGGGCTGCGCGCGCTGTCCGGCCTGCCGGTCAACCAGTACCCGAAGACCGAGAACGGCGTGGTCACCATCAGCACCGCCTACTACGGTGCCGACGCCGCCACGGTCGCGGGCTTCATCACGCAGCCGCTCGAGGCCGCCGTGTCGCAGGCCCAGGGCATCGACTACCTGTCGTCGTCGAGCAGCCTGGGCGTGTCGACCATCACCGCCACCCTGCGGCTGAACTACGACTCGAACCGCGCGCTGACCGAGATCAACACCCAGGTCAACTCGGTGCGCAACCAGCTGCCGCCGCAGGCGCAGCAGCCGGTGCTGACCGTGGCCACCGGCCAGACCACCGATGCCATGTACATCGGCTTCTACAGCGACACGCTGCCCAACAACAACGTCACCGACTTCCTGGTGCGCGTGGTGCAGCCCAAGCTCAATGCCATTCCCGGCGTGCAGACCGCCGAGATCCTGGGCGCGCGCACCTTCGCGCTGCGCGCCTGGCTCGACGCGCAGAAGATGGCCGCCTACGGCGTGACAGCCACCGACGTGAGCGCCGCGCTGGCCGCCAACAACTACCTCGCCGCCGTCGGCCAGAGCAAGGGCCAGATGGTGAGCGTGCCGCTCACCGCGGGCACCTCGCTGCACAGCGTGGACGAGTTCAAGCAGCTGTCCATCAAGAGCAGCAACGGCGCCATCGTGCGGCTGCAGGACGTGGCCAACGTGACGCTGGGTTCCGAGAACTACGACTTCAACGTCGCCTTCAACGGCGTGCGCTCGGTGTTCATCGGCATCAAGGTCGCGCCCGAGGCCAACATCCTCGACGTGGCCAAGCAGGTGCGCACCACCTTCCCCGAGCTGCAGGCCCAGCTGCCCAGCGGGCTGACCGGCAAGATCGTCTACGACTCGACCGACTTCATCAACACCTCGATCAGCGAGGTGATCAAGACGCTGGTCGAGGCGCTGCTGATCGTGACGGTGGTGATCTACCTGTTCCTGGGCAGCCTGCGCGCGGTGCTGGTGCCGGTGATCGCGATGCCGCTGTCGCTGATCGGCACCTTCTTCGTGATGCTGGTGCTCGGCTACTCGATCAACCTGCTCACCTTGCTGGCGCTGGTGCTGGCGATCGGGCTGGTGGTGGACGACGCCATCATCGTGGTGGAGAACGTCGACCGCCACATGCGCGAGGGCAAGACGCCGATGCAGGCCGCGCTGCTCGCGGCGCGCGAGCTCGGCGGGCCCATCCTCGCGATGACCGTGGTGCTGGTGGCGGTGTACGTGCCCATCGGCTTCCAGGGCGGGCTGACCGGCTCGCTGTTCACCGAGTTCGCCTTCACGCTCGCGGGCGCCGTGGTGGTGTCGGGCGTGGTCGCGCTCACGTTGTCGCCGATGATGTGCTCGCGCATCTTCAAGCCCGAGCAGGACAGCGGCAAGTTCGCGTCGAAGATCGAGCACGTCTTCGAGCGCGTGCACCACCGCTACGAGCTGATCCTGCGCGGCGTGCTGCGCACCTGGCCGGTGATGATCGTGATGGGGGTGATCCTCATCGGGTTGCTGTTCGTGATGTTCAAGATGTCGAAGTCCGAGCTGGCGCCCGAGGAGGACCAGGGCATCGTGCTGTCGCAGGTGGTGGGCGCGCCCACGGCCACCATCACGCAGATGCAGACCTATGCCGACCAGATCTTCAAGGTCGCGCACGACACGCCCGAGTACGCGCAGCTGTTCCAGCTGACCGGCGTGCCGAGCACCAATGCGGGCATCGCCGGCGTGCTGCTCAAGCCCTGGGACGAGCGCACGCGCAGCGCGCACGACATCCAGGCCGACCTGCAGCGGCGCTGGAACGGCATCGCCGGCGCCAAGGTGGTGGCCTTCCAGTTCCCGGCGCTGCCGGGCGCCTCGGGGCTGCCGGTGCAGTTCGTGATCAAGACCACCGAGCCGTTCGAGAACCTCAACACGCTCGCGCAGCAGATCATGGACAAGGCGCGCGCCGAAGGAAAGTTCTACTACATCGACGCCGACCTGAAGATCGACCTGCCGCAGGCCACCGTGGTGGTCGACCGCGACAAGATCGCCTCGCTCGGCATCACGCAGCAGGACGTGGGCAACGCGCTGGGCGCGGCGCTCGGCGGCGGCTACGTCAACTACTTCTCGATCTCGGGCCGCTCCTACAAGGTGATCCCGCAGGTGCAGCAGGTCGACCGGCTCAACCCCTCGGACGTGCTGAACTTCTACATCAAGACGCCCAACGGCGTGGTGCCGGCCAGCACGGTCGCGAGCCTGAAGTACAGCGTGCAGCCCGAGACGGTGAACCACTTCCAGCAACTCAACTCGGTGACCATCCAGGGCGTGCCCAGCGGCACGCAGGGCGAGACGCTCGAGTACCTGCGCGGCGTGGTGCAGCAGCTCGCGCCCAGCGGCTACACGGTCGACTACGCGGGCCAGTCGCGCCAGTTCGTGCAGGAGTCGGGCAACTTCGCGATCACCTTCGTGTTCGCGCTGATCATCGTGTTCCTGGCGCTGGCGGCGCAGTTCGAGAGCTTCCGCGACCCGATCGTGATCCTGGTGTCGGTGCCGCTGGCGCTGTTCGGCGCCATGATCTTCATCTTCTGGGGCTTCGCCTCGATGAACATCTACACGCAGGTCGGGCTGGTCACGCTGATGGGCCTCATCAGCAAGCACGGCATCCTGATCGTGGAGGTAGCGAACCGGCTGCAGAAGCAGGGCCTGAGCAAGCTCGACGCCATCGTCGAGGCCTCGGGCACGCGGCTGCGCCCGATCCTGATGACGACCGCCGCCATGGTGTTCGGCGTGCTGCCGCTGGTGATCGCCTCGGGCGCCGGTGCCGCCGGCCGCCAGGCCATGGGCATCGTGATCTTCAGCGGGCTGTCGATCGGCACGCTGTTCACGCTGTTCGTGGTGCCGGCGATGTACCTGTTCATCGCGGCGCGGCACGAGAAGGAAGAGACGCGCCAGGCCGACGTCGTCGCGCCGCAGGGGCAGGTGGCACCCGAGGCCTGAGCCTCGCGCCCCTGCGATGAAGCGCCCGCGGTCGTGACGACCGCGGGTTTCTTTTTTTGGGGGCTGCCTTCCCGCCTCCGACAGCCTTGCCCGCGCGCTTTCAACTGCGCGACACTAGGCCCATGCAACTCCCCACCTACGACGACGTCACCGCCGCGGCCGCGCGGCTCGAAGGCCATGCCCACCGCACGCCGGTGCTGCGATCCAGCACTGCCGATGCCCGCTGGGGCGCCCAGTTCTTCTTCAAGTGCGAGAACTTCCAGCGCATGGGCGCCTTCAAGTTCCGCGGCGCCTTCAATGCCTTGTCGAAGTTCGACGCCGAGCAGCGCAAGGGCGGCGTGATCGCCTTCTCGTCGGGCAACCATGCGCAGGCCATCGCGCTGGCCGCGCGCCTGCTGGCCATGCCCGCGGTGATCGTGATGCCCAAGGACGCGCCGGCCGCCAAGCTTGCGGCCACGCGCGGCTACGGTGCCGAGGTGGTGCAGTACGACCGCTTCACCGAGGACCGCGAGGCGCTGACCCGCCGGCTCGCCACCGAGCGCGGCATGACGCTGATCCCGCCCTACGACCATCCCGACGTGCTCAGCGGCCAGGGCACGGCCGTGAAGGAACTGATCGAGGAGACGGGCCCGCTCGACCACCTGTTCGTCTGCCTCGGCGGCGGCGGGCTGCTGTCGGGCTCGGCCCTGTCGGCGCGCGCGCTCGCGCCCGGCTGCAAGGTCTACGGTGTCGAGCCCGAGGCCGGCAATGACGGCCAGCAATCGTTCCGCGCGGGCAGCATCGTGCACATCGACACGCCCAAGACCATCGCCGACGGCGCGCAGACGCAGCACCTGGGCGAGTACACCTTCGGCATCATCCGGCGCGACGTCGACGACATCTTCACGGTGAGCGATGCGCAGCTGGTGGAGGCGATGCGCTTCTTCGCCGAGCGCATGAAGATGGTGGTCGAGCCCACGGGCTGCCTCGCGTTCGCGGCCGCCTGCGCGGCGGGCCCGCTGATCGCCGGCCAGCGCGTGGGCGTGCTGATCAGCGGCGGCAACGTGGACCTGGGGCGCTACGCGGCGCTGCTCGGCGGCACGGCCTGACAAGGTGTGAATAAACCTACTGCGCGCCCCGATCTCGCACCTGCGGTCCTCACCGTACAAGGTACGGCTCCGGTCCTCGGCGCGACCTCGGGGCGCTCGCTACGGTTTCTTCACACCTTGTGAGGCCTGCGCCAGACGACGCGGCGCGCGTTCTCTCCGCATTCGAGCAACTGCCGGTAGGCCGGCGCATCGAAGCCCGGCAGCTCGAACAGCCAGGCCTCGAAGCGCGCGAAGCCGCCGGCCAGCGTGGTGACCGCCGTCAGTGGCTGCGTGCCGTCGCGCTGCGCACAGGGCTCGATCCACACGCGCGGCAGGCCCTCGGCCATCGTTTGCGAGCGCACCGCGATGGCATCGATGGACGCGAGCTCGACACGGGTCTGCACGCTGCCCTGGCGCACCAGCATCAGCGCATCGCTGCCGAGCGCGATGCGCGCGCCGTCATAGGGCGATTGCGACGGAGCGGCCGGCCCCTTGCCGCGCAGCGCGCCACGCGCCTGCTGGAACGCCCGCAGTGAGCGGCTGCCGAAGATGTAGGCCGTGCCCACCGCATAGAAGACGGCCTGGAAGCCGATGAAGGCGATCGTCGCCGGGCCCACGCCGTTGGCGTTGCGCGTGGAAATCAAGGTCCAGAGCGCGAAGGCGCTGGCGACGGCCGCGACCGCGCTGATCGCGCCCCAGAGCCAGGCCGCCGCGCGGCTGCCGCGCAGCGCGGCCAGGAACACCAGCGCATAGACGGCCAGCCGGATGCCGATCATCGAACTGGGCCGCGCGGCCACCTGCCACAGCTCGGTGGCGACGTAGATCGCCGCGATCGCGGCCAGCGGCCAGGGCGCGCGCACCGTTCAGCCGACGCGGATGCCCGCGGCCGTGAGGTGCAGCAGCCGGTCGGCGCGCGCGGCCGCGCTCTCCGAATGCGTGACCAGCACCAGCGAGGCGCCATGCTCGCGTGTCTGCGCGATCAAGAGTTCCATGACCTTGGCGGCGGTCGAGGGGTCGAGGTTGCCCGTGGGCTCGTCGGCCAGCAGCAGCGCGGGCCGGTGCACCAGCGCGCGCGCGATCGCCACGCGCTGCAGCTGGCCGCCCGAGAGCGTCTGCGGCAGCCGCGCGCCCATGCCCGGCAGGCCCACGGCCTCGAGCATGCGCGCGATGCGCTCCTCGTCGCGGCGCTCGCCGAGCAGCATCAGCGGCAGCGCGACGTTCTGCGCCACGTCGAGGTGCGGCAGCACGTGGAAGGCCTGGAACACGAAGCCCACGTGGCGCCGGCGCCAGAGCGCGCAGGCCTCGCCGTCGAGCGCGCCGATGTCGGTGCCGTCGTGCACCACGCTGCCGGTGTCCCAGCGGTCGAGGCCGGCCATGCAGTTGAGCAGCGTGGACTTGCCGACGCCCGATTCGCCGACGATGGCGACGAACTCGCCGGGCTCGATCGCGAGGCTGACGTGCTCGAACACCGGCGCCTGGCCGTAGTGCTTGCCCAGATCGGAGATGCGCAGGGTCATGGGATAAGCGTGGGCGCGATGAGGCGCACCGCGGCCTGCAGCGCGTCGGGCGCGTCGCAGGCGATCACGGTGCGGTGGGGCATGCCGCGCAGCCAGGTGACCTGGCGCTTGGCGAGCTGGCGCGTGGCGGCGATGCCGCGCTCGCGCAGGTCCTGCAGGGCGGCGGCATCGGGCGGGTCGGCGGCGTCGAGGGTCTCCCAGGCCTGCCGATAGCCCACGCAGCGCATCGAGGGCAGCTCGGGCGAGAGGTCGCCGCGCGCGCGCAGCGCACGCACCTCGTCGAGCAGGCCCGAGGCCAGCATGGCGTCGAAGCGCTGCGCGATGCGCGCATGCAGCCAGGCGCGGTCGGCGGGCTCGAGCGAGAACAGCCGGCCGCCTTCGACCCCGCGCGTGGACTTGCTGTCGCTGGCGTGGAAGTGCGACAGCGGCTGGCCGCTGCTCTCGTAGACCTCGAGCGCGCGCTGGATGCGCTGGCTGTCCTGCGGCGCGAGCCGCGCGGCCGTGACCGGATCGACCTGCGCGAGCCGCGCATGCATCGCGGGCCAGCCGAGTTCGGCGGCCTCGGCATCGATGCGCGCGCGCACCGCGGCATCGGCCGCGGGCATCGCGTCGATGCCGTCGAACAGCGCCTTGAAATACAGCATCGTGCCGCCGACCAGCAGCGGCATCGCGCCGCGCGCGCGGATCTCGTCGATCAGCCGCGCCGCATCGGCCACGAAGGCCGCGGCGCTGTAGCTCTCGCGCGCATCGAGGATGTCGATCAGGTGGTGCGGCGCCGCGCGCAGCTCGTCGGCGCTGGGCTTGGCGGTGCCGATGTCCATGCCGCGGTAGACCAGCGCCGAATCGACGCTGACGATCTCCACCGGGTGTTCGCGTGCGAGCGCCAGCGCGACGGCGGTCTTGCCCGAGGCGGTGGGGCCGGCGAGGGCGATGAAGCGCGGAGGACCGGGAGGCGAGGAAGAAGAACCCATGAGGGGTCGAGCGTAGCAAATGGCCCGACCCCGATTCCGTGTCAGCTCGTCTCGCGCATGCGCCGTATGTCGCGCAGCGGCGGCGCCCCGAACAGCCGCGCGTACTCGCGGCTGAACTGCGAGGCGCTCTCGTAGCCCACGCGCACGCCCGCGGTGCCGGCGTCGATGCCCTGGTTCAGCATCAGCTGTCGGGCTTCCTGCAGCCGCAGCTGCTTGAGGTATTGCATCGGGCTCATGCCCGCCACGGCGCGGAAGTGCTGGCGGAAGGTCGAGGGGCTCATGTTCGCGGAGGCGGCCAGTTCGTCGGCCAGCACGTTGCGCGTGAAGTTGAGCTTGAGCCAGGCCATGCTCTGCGCCACCTGCTGGCTCGGCGAGCCGATCGCCACCAGGCGCTGCAGCTGCGGTCCGTGGCGGCCCGCGAGCAGCCGCACCATGATCTCGCGCTGCAGCAGCGGCGCGAGCTGCGGGATCAGCCGCGGCTCGGCGAGCAGGTCGACCAGCCGCGTCACCGCGCCGAGCAGCGTGGGGTCGAGGTCGCCGAGCGACATGGCGCGCTGGTTGCCGTCCCGGGTCGGCGGGGGCAGCGCCATCTCGGCGGCCAGTTGCACGACCGCGCGCGGATCGAGCTGCAGCGCCAGGCCGACGAAGGGCTGCGCCGCGCTGGCGCGGGTGATGTGCGAGACCACGGGCAGGTCGGCCGTCGTCAGCAGCGACTGGCCCGCCGCGTAATCGAACACCTCGCCGCCGAGCGCCACCCGCTTCTGCCCGCTGACCGTGATGCCGAGGCCGAAGCCGTAGAGGCAGTGCAGCGGCGCGGTCGCGGCGCTGCGGCGGTGCAGCGAGAGCGCGGGAATGGCCGTGAGGTAATCGCCGTCGGCATGGGCGGTGCGCGCCACGGCGCGCTGCAGGTCGTCGAGCACGGCCGGGGAATCCAGCCGCGCGGGTTCTGCGAGGTCCATCTGGATCCTTTCGAAGTACAGGTCGCGAAAAGTCTAGCCCGCCGCTTTCGCGTGGCGCGCATTTCCGTCGCAGTCTCGGTGTTTCAGGCAAGAACGCGAGCGAATCAGGCAAACGCGCGGCCGGTCTTCGCCCCACACTCGCCGGCGGTGGGCCCGCGGTCATGCGGCGTCATGCGCCACGGGCCCGCCGTCGAATCAGGCAACCCTCCTTTCCACGATGAACACAGAAAAGATCACCTCCATCGCAGCACCGCTCGTGCTGGCCCTGGCCGTCGGCGCCGGCGCGCTGTGGCCGCGGCAGGCCGATGCCAGCCTCGCGCTGGCCCAGAAGTACGCCTGCGTCGCCTGCCATCAACCCGCCACCAAGGTGGTGGGCCCGTCCTGGAAGGACATCGGCGCGAAGTACGGCGACGGCAAGGGCACGGCCGCGCAGCTCGCGGCCAGCATCAAGGCCGGCAGCTCGGGCAAATGGGGCCCGATGCCGATGCCGCCGCAGGCCCAGGTGCCCGACGCTGACCTGCAGGCGCTCGCGCAATGGCTGCTCGACGGCGCCAAGTGAATTCCATCCACCCCCCACGGAGAAAGAAGCAATGACAGCGCTCCACGTCAATGGCCGTGACCACACGGTCGATGCCGACCCCGGCACGCCCATCCTCTGGGCCCTGCGCGACACGCTGGGCATGACCGGCACCAAGTTCGGCTGCGGCGCCGCGCTGTGCGGCGCCTGCACCGTGCACCTCGACGGCCAGGCGATCCGCTCGTGCATCACGCCGATCGCCGCCGCCGACGGCAAGAAGATCACCACCATCGAACGCATGACCGACGGCAGCGACCGCGTCGGCGCCGCCGTGCACGCCGCCTGGGTGCGGCACGACGTCGCGCAGTGCGGCTACTGCCAGAGCGGCCAGATCATGAGCGCGACCGCCTTCCTGCAGTCGCTGCCCGCGGGCAAGCAGCCCAGCGCCGACGAGATCGACTCGGCCATGGCCGGCAACATCTGTCGATGCGGCACCTATGCGCGCATCCGCGCCGCCGTGGCCGATGCAGCCCGCAACCTCGCCTGAAGGAAAAGCCATGCTGCCCCACATCGACTACCACGACCTGCCGCGTTCGCTGCAACGCCTGATGGCCCGCCCCGCGGCCGACGAGCCCGCCGCGCTGCCGCGCCGCAGCTTCCTCAAGATCGTCGGCGCGAGCGGTTTCGCGCTCGGCACCTTCCCGCACCTCGCCCTGGCGCAGGCCGGTGGCGCGGCCCCGGCGGCCGGCGGCCTCAAGCCGACGCAACAGCCGCTGGCCTTCGTGCAGATCGCGCCCAACGGCGAGGTCATGGTGACCATCAACCGGCTCGAGTTCGGCCAGGGCGTGCAGACCGGCCTGCCGATGATCCTGGCCGAGGAGCTCGACGCCGACTGGGCCCTGGTGCGCAGCCGCAGCGGCACGAACGACGCCGCCTACGCCGATCCCTTCTTCGGCATGCACCTGACCGGCGGCTCGAACACCATCAAGAACAGCTTCGTGCAGTACCGCGAGCTCGGCGCCCGCGCGCGCGCCATGCTGCTGTCGGCCGCGGCGGCGCGCTGGAAGGTCGATGCCTCCACCTTGCGCACGCAGGCCGGCACGGTGCTCGGCCCGGGCGGGCGCAAGGCGAGCTATGGCGAACTGGCCGAGGCGGCGATGGCGCTGCCGGTGCCCGAGAAGGTGGTGCTCAAGGACCCGAAGGACTTCCGCATCATCGGCCGCCCGACCCAGCGCCTCGACGCGGCCGCCAAGAGCAGCGGCCGGCAGGACTTCGGCATCGACGTCAAGCATCCGGGCCAGCTCACGGCGGTGGTGGCCCATCCGCCGGTGTTCGGCGCCCGCCTGGCTTCGGTCGACGACAGCGCCGCGCGCGCCGTCAAGGGCGTGAAGGCCGTCGTGCGCATTCCGCTGGACCGCGGCGCCGAGGGCGTGGCGGTGGTGGCCGACGGCTACTGGCCCGCCAAGCTGGGCCGCGACGCGCTCAAGCTGCAATGGGACACGGCGGCCGTCGAGAAGGTCGACTCCGACAAGCAGCTGGCCCAGTACCGCGAACTGGCAGGCCGCCCCGGCCCGCGCAAGTTCGACGCCGACATGGCGCCGCTGGCCAATGCGCCGCGCAAGCTCGAGGCCGAGTTCGTGTTTCCCTACCTGGCGCACGCGCCGATGGAGCCGCTGAACTGCACGGTGAAGCTGTCGGACGGTCGCGCCGAGCTGTGGGTCGGCACCCAGTCCGCCGACCTCGACGGCTTCGCCGCGGCGCGCGCGCTGAAGCTCGAGCCCGCGCAGGTGAAGGTCAACGTGCAGATGGCGGGCGGCGGCTTCGGCCGGCGCTTCGTGAGCACCAGCGACTTCGTGGTCGAGGCCTGCGAGATCGCCAAGGCCACGCGCGCGGCCGGCCTCGACGTGCCGGTGCGGCTGCTGTGGAGCCGCGAGGACGACATCAAGGGCGGCTACTACCGGCCGATGCACCTGCATCGCGCGCGCATCGGCTTCGACGAGCGCGGCAAGATCCTCGCCTGGGACCACGTCATCGTGGGCCAGTCCATCACCGCGGGCACGGTGTTCGCCGGCGCCATGGTGAAGGACGGCATCGACGCCACGGCGGTCGAGGGCATGCGCGATCCCTATCCGCTGCCGATGCGCCTGACGGTGCACCATCCGCAGCTCAACGTGCCGGTGCTGTGGTGGCGCAGCGTGGGTTCGACCCACACCGCCTTCGTGATGGAGACGCTGATCGACGAGATCGCGCGCAGCACGAAGCAGGATCCGGTGGCCTACCGCATGCAGCTGTTCGGCGACAAGCATCCGCGCCATCGCGCCGCGCTGCAGCTTGCGGTCGACAAGAGCGGCTACGGCAAGAAGAAGCTCGCGGACGGCCGCGCCTGGGGCGTGGCGGTGCACGAGTCCTTCGAATCGGTGGTGGCCTACGTGGTGGAAGCCTCGGTCAAGGACGGCCAGCCGGTGCTGCACCGCGTGACCAGCGGCGTGCACTGCAACCTGGCCGTCAATCCGCGCAGCGTGGAAGCGCAGGTGCAGGGCGCGGCGGTGATGGGGCTGTCGACCTGCCTGCCGGGCAGCGCGATCACCCTGAAGGACGGCGTGGTGCAGCAGGGCAACTTCGGCGACTTCACGGTGGCGCGCATCACGCAGGTGCCGGAGTTCGACATCCACATCGTGCCGAGCGCCGATGCGCCCAAGGGGATGGGGGAGCCGGGCCTGCCGCCGCTGGCGCCCGCGTTCGCCAATGCCGTGGCGCAGCTGACGGGCAAGCCGCTGCGGCAGTTGCCGTTCGACCTGGCCTGAAAACGGTGCGGTGAGAAAGGTCCGTGCCCTCGGGCACGGACCGGCGACGCTGCTAGATCGCCGCGGGCGCGGTGCTCGCGCGCGCTTCGCCGCGCACGTCCTGCGGCGACACCGCGGGCGGCAGCGCCGGCGAGGGCGGCGACAGCTTGGGCTGGTTGCGCGCCACCATGTTGTCCGGCTTCATGCGGAACAGCTGCGTGAGCGCCGCGCGGTACTGGGCCTCGCCGACCGAGTTGGTGTTGTGGTGCGAGCCGCCTTCCACCAGCACGAAGAGCTTGGGCACGGTGGCCGCGTCGTAGAGCTTGCGGCCCAGGGTCGGGTTGATCAGGCTGTCGGCGGTGCCGTGCACCACCAGCAGCGGCGCGCCGATGTCCTTGACCTTGTCGATGGCCTCGAAGCGCTGGGTGATGAAGGGCCGGAAGGGCAGCCAGCCCCACTTGAAGCTGCCGACCACGTCGGCGATCGAGGTGAAGGTGCTCTCGACGATGGTGCCGCTCTCGTCGTTCACGCGTGCGGCCAGGTCGATGCCGATGGCGCCGCCCAGCGAGTGGCCGAAGATGTAGCGGTGCTGGCGCGGATGGCGCGCGGCCAGCCAGGTCCAGGCGGCGCGGGCGTCCTCGCGCGCCGATTCCTCCGAGGGCAGGCCCTTGGAGCTCTTGCCGAAGCCGCGGTAGTCGATGGCCAGCACCGAGAAGCCCAGCTCGTGCATGCGCTGGATGCGCGGGGCCGAGCCGGCCACGTTGTAGCGTGCGCCGTGTAGGTACAGCAGCACCGGGGTGTCGGTGGTCTCGGGCTCGCCGCCGAGCCACAGGCCGTGCAGGCGCGCGGGCTCGCCCGTGATGGAGGACTGGAAGTCGATCCACACGTCCTGCATGCCCTGGGCCATGGTGGCGGTGTTGCCCCAGCTGCGGTCGCTGGGCTGGAAGATCCATTCACGCTGCTGCTCGTCGAAGGTCGAGCAGCCGGCGGCAAGAATGGCGCAAAGCGAAAGGACTGACGCGAGGAGGGTCCAGCGTTTCATCATGGGAATGAGGGACAGCGAAGCCGGCGAAAAAGTTCATCTGCTTTCTGCCGAAACACGCCGACGTGCATTTCGACACCTCCCTGGCCAGCGCTTCATGGCGTCTTTGGCGAACTCACCATGCAACGTGCGTGCCCGCCATGCGGATGACGGCCCGAAACCCGGAAAAACCCTCAAAAAGCCGCCAGTTGGCGGCTTTTGGGATGGCTTTTGGTGCGGATTTGGCTCAGCGACCGCGCATGAACAGGGCGTCGAGTTCCCGGATCGAGAGCTGGCGCCAGGTCGGACGGCCGTGGTTGCACTGGTCCGAACGCTCGGTCGCCTCCATCTGGCGTAACAGGGCGTTCATCTCGTCGAGCGTGAGCTTGCGGTTGGCGCGCACCGCGCCGTGGCAGGCCATGGTCGACAGCAATTCGTTCTGGGCCCGCTGCACCACGGTGCTTGCGTCGTGCTGCGACAGCTCGGCCAGCACGCTGCGCGCGAGCTCGACCGGGTCGCCGTCGGCCAGCGTGCCGGGCACCGCGCGCACCGCCAAGGTGCGCGGCGAGAAGGGCGTGATCTCCAGGCCCAGCGTGGCCAGCACGCCGGTGCAGGCCTCGGCCGTGGCCACTTCCTGGGGCGTGGCGGCGAAGGTGGCCGGGATCAGCAGCGGCTGGCTCGAGATGGCGGCGCCGTCGAGCTGGGTCTTCAGGCGCTCGTAGACGATGCGCTCGTGGGCCGCGTGCATGTCGACCACGATCAGGCCCTGGCTGTTCTCGGCCAGGATGTAGATGCCCTGCAACTGCGCCAGCGCGCGGCCCAGCGGCCAGGCTTCGTCGTTGTGGGCCAGCGCCTGGGACTCGGCCGCGAGGCCCGCGGGAGCCTGGAACGGCGCGGCCGGGGCCTGGGTGCCGAAGGTGGCGGCGGGCGCCGCGCCGACGCCGGAATCGGACAGCACGGGCCAGTGGGCCGAAGACGATTCCGGCGCCAGCAGGGTCTCGCTGGCGCGTCGCGGCCACATGGCCTCGAAATCGCCGGCGCCGCGCTCGGCGGCCCTGAAATTGATGGCGGGCTGCGACCACGAGCCGGTCGTGACCGGCGACACCGGCTTGAAGAAGGGCTGCTGCGCCTGGGCCGCCTGCGTGGCGTCGCCGGCGCGGGGCGCGGCCAGCGCGTTCTCGACCGCATGGCGCACCGCCTGGTGCACCTCGCGGCCGTCGCGGAAGCGCACCTCGATCTTGGTCGGGTGCACGTTCACGTCGACGCGCGCGGGGTCGATCTCGAGGTAGAGCACGTAGACCGGCTGGCGCTGGCCGTGCAGCACGTCCTCGTAGGCACTGCGCACCGCGTGCGACAGCACCTTGTCGCGCACGAAACGGCCGTTGACGTAGAAGAACTGGTGGTCGGCGCGCGAGCGCGCGGCATCGGGAATGCCGGCGCGGCCGACCACGCGCACCGGGCCGCCGACGTGCTCGACGACCACGCTCTGCGCCACGAAATCCTCGCTGAGCGCATCGCCCAGGCGCTGTTCGCGCTGCTCGCTGGCGCGCCACTGCTCGACCAGCTTGCCGTCGTGCCAGACCGAGAAGCCCACGTCGGGTCGCGCCAGCGCATGGCGGCGCACCGCCTCGATGCAGTGGGCGAGCTCGGTGGCATCGGTCTTGAGGAACTTGCGCCGCGCCGGGGTCGCGAAGAACAGCTCGCGCACCTCGACGGTGGTGCCGCGCGAACGCGCCACCGGGCGCAGCTCGCCGGTGCGGCCGTCGAGCGACCAGGCGCCGTCGGCACCCACCGCGCGCGACTGCAGGCTCAGCTCGGCGATCGCGTTGATGGCGGCCAGCGCCTCGCCGCGAAAGCCCATGGTGCCGACCGTCTCGAGGTCGTTGAGGCTCGCGATCTTGCTGGTGGCATGGCGCCGCAGCGCCACCACGAGTTCCTCGCGCGGGATGCCCAGGCCGTCGTCCTCGATCGAGATCAGCCGCACGCCGCCGGCCGCCAGCCGCACCGTGACCTGCGTCGCGCCCGCGTCGAGCGCGTTGTCGAGCAGCTCGCGCACCACCGAGGCCGGGCGCTCGACCACCTCGCCCGCGGCGATCTGGCTGATCAGCTCGTCGGGGAGTTCGCGGATCGGGCGGCGTTCGGCGGGCGGGAGGGAGGAGGTGGGAAGGGCGCTCACCGAACCATTCTAGAAGCTGGCCCGGACCGGACCCCCGGGCGGGGCATCGGCTGTATTTGCAGCGCTTATACGGCCTCGCAACCGATCTCATTGGCGCTCGCGCGGCGCTCTCCCTAAGCTCCGGCCGCTCCACGAGAACGCCCTTCGAGAAAGACCTCCAATGACCACCCGCCCCCTCCGTTCCGCCGCCTGGTTCGACAACCCCGAGCACAGCGAACTCTCGGTCCTCCACCTGGCCTGGTACCTCAACTACGGCCTGACGCGCGAGGAGCTGCAGTCCGGCCGGCCCATCATCGCGATCGCGCAGAGCGGCTCCGACCTGACGCCGTGCAACCGGCACCACCGCGAGCTCGCGCAGCGGGTGCGCGACGGCATCCGCGAGATGGGCGGCATCGCGATGGAATTCCCGATGCACCCGATCCAGGAGAACGGCCGCCGGCCCACGGCCGCGCTCGACCGCAACCTGGCCTACCTGGGCCTGGTCGAGACGCTGACCGGCTACCCGATCGACGGCGTGGTGCTGACCACCGGCTGCGACAAGACCACCCCGGCCGCGCTGATGGCCGCGGCCACCGCGAACATCCCGGCCATCGTGCTGTCGGGCGGGCCGATGCTCAACGGCTGGCACGACGGCCAGCGCACCGGCACCGGCACCACGCTGTTCAAGGCGCGCGAGCTGTTCGCCAAGGGCAGCATCGATTTCCCGGGCTACATCGACCTGGTCGGCTCCACCGTGCCCTCGATCGGCCATTGCAACGTGATGGGCACGGCCTCGACCATGAACGCGCTGGCCGAGGCGCTGGGCATGAGCCTGCCGGGCTGCGCCGCGATTCCGGCGCCGTACCGCGAGCGCGGGCAGATGGCTTACGAGACCGGGCGGCGCATCGTGCAGATGGTGCGCGAGGACCTCAAGCCCTCGGACATCCTCACGCGCGCGGCTTTCGAGAACGCGATCGTCGTCAACTCGGCGATCGGCGGCTCGACCAATGCGCCGATCCACCTGATCGCGATCGCCAAGCATGCGGGCGTGGACCTGGTCATCCAGGACTGGGAAGGCGTGGGGCTCGAGGTGCCGCTGCTGCTCGACATGCAGCCGGCCGGCAAGTACCTGGGCGAGGAGTTCTACCGCGCCGGCGGCGTGCCGGCCGTGGTGGCCGAGCTGCATCGCCACGGCCTGATCCGCGAGGGCGCGCTCACGGTCACGGGCCGCACGCTGGCGCAGAACTGCGCGCAGGCGCCGGTGAAGGACACCGACGTGATCCGCCCCTTCGAGGCGCCGCTGCGACAGAACGCCGGCTTCCTCGTGATGTCGGGCAACCTGTTCGACAGCGCGATCATGAAGACCAGCGTGATCTCCGACGAGTTCAGGGCGCGCTACCTGAGCGCGCCCGGCGACCCCGATGCCTTCGTCGGCCGCGCCATCGTGTTCGACGGCCCCGAGGACTACGAGCGCCGCATCGAGGACCCGGCGTTGGACATCGACGCCTCCTGCATCCTCTTCATGCGCGGCGTGGGACCGATCGGGCACCCGGGCTCGTCGGAGGTGGTGAACATGCGCGCGCCCGCGCACCTGCTCAAGAGCGGCGTCTCGGCGCTGCCCTGCATCGGCGATGGCCGGCAGTCGGGCACCTCGGGCTCGCCCTCGATCCTCAATGCCTCGCCCGAGGCCGCGGCGGGCGCGGGCCTGGCGCTGCTGCGCACCGGCGACCGCGTGCGCGTGGACCTGAAGGCGCGTCGCGTCGACATGCTCGTGGACGACGAGGAACTGCGCTCCCGCGCGCGCCAGCTCGAGGCCGCGGGCGGCTACCCGATCCCCGCGAGCCAGACGCCGTGGCAGGAGATCCAGCGCGCGATGGTCGACACGCTGTCCGAGGGCATGGTGCTCAAGCTGGCCGTCAAGTACCAGCGCGTGGCGCAGACCGCGGGGATTCCGCGCCGCAACCACTAGCCAGAACGCGCTTCATCCCGAGAATTTTTTCAGGAGACAACAACGATGAATCCCTACAGCCCCCTGGTCGGCGCCGCCGTCCACAAGGCGCGCTGGCGCCTGCTGCCGATGCTGATCCTCATGTACATCATGTCGATCCTCGACCGCGTCAACGTCGGCTTCGCGAAGAACGCGCTGCAGATCGACACCGGCCTCAGCGACGGCGCCTTCGCGCTCGGCGCCGGCATCTTCTTCGTGAGCTACGCCATCTTCGAGGTGCCGAGCAACGTGATCATGACGCGTGTCGGCCCGCGCATCTGGCTCAGCCGGATCATGGTGAGCTGGGGCCTGGTGGCCTCGGCCATGATGTTCGCGACCACCGAGACCTCGTTCTACCTGCTGCGCTTCCTGCTCGGCATCGCCGAGGCCGGCTTCTATCCGGGCGTGCTGCTCACGCTGACCTACTGGTTCCCGGCCAAGGTGCGGGCGCAGGCCAACGGCATCCTGCTGTTCGGCTTCGCGGGCGCGCTGGTGATCGGCGGGCCGGTGTCGGGCGCGCTGCTCGAGATGCACGGCATCGGCGGGCTCAAGGGCTGGGAGTGGATGTTCCTGATCGAGGGCGCGATGGCGGTGGTGGTCGGCATCGCGGCCTTCTTCGTGATCGTCGACCGGCCGCATGCCGCGAAGTGGCTCGCGCCCGCGGAGCAGGATGCGCTGCAGGCCGTGCTCGACCAGGAGGCGGCACAGAAGGCGGCCGGCAGCCCGCACACCGTGATGCAGACGCTGCGCAACCCGAAGGTGATGTTCTTCGCGCTGAACTTCTTCATCGTGCAGATCGCGGCCTACGGCCTGATCTTCTACCTGCCGAGCCAGGTGTCGCAGATCCTCGGCCAGAAGATCGGGCTGATGGTGGGCTTCGTCACCAGCATCCCGTGGCTGCTGGCGTTGTTCGTCGTCTATTTCGTCACGCGCTGGTCGGACCGGCACCACGAGCGGCGGCGCCTCACGGTGGCCTCGCTCTACACGGTGTTCGGCGTGTGCGTCTGCCTGTCGGCGCACGGTTCGCCGATCTTCGCGATCGCGGCCTTGTCGATCGGTGCCTCGACCTATCTGTCGGGCACGCCGATCTTCTATGCCTTCCTGTCGGAGCGCCTGTCGGGCCTGGGCATCGCCACCGGCATTGCGCTGGTGAATTCCATCGGCAACCTCGGCGGCTTCGTGGCGCCGAGCCTGCGCACCTACGTCGAGCAGAACCATGGCGGCTCGGCCGCCGGCCTCTACACGCTGGGCGGCGCGGCGCTGCTCGCGGCCTTGATGCTGGCGCTGATGCCCAGGGGCTGGCGCACGGTGGCCGCCGCGCCGCGCGAGGCCTCGCGGCCCGGCACGGCGCTCGAAGGCTCGGCGCTGCCGCGCGCCTGAGGCCGGTTCAGAGCGACAGCCGCCAGGCGCGCGCGAGCGCCTGCATCGCGCAGTCGACCTCGGGGCGCCGCAGCGCGCCCGCGAGGCAGACGAAGCGCAGGTCGCTCTCGATGCCGACCTGGTCAGCGATCACCAGCCCGTCGCGCTGGCTGGCGCGCAGCGCCACCGCGTCGCGCGCCAGCGAGATGCCCACGCCCGCGCGCACCAGCGCGAGCATCGACGACTCCTGGTCGGCCTGCGCCGCCTTCTTCAGCACCAGCCCGCGCGCCTGCAGCACCGGCGCCAGCAGCCGCGAATGCGAGGAGGTCGCCGGCGCCAGCACCCAGGGCAGGCAGCTCAGGTCGGGCCAGTCGCGGCCCATCACCTGCGGTCCCCAGCCCGGCGGGCCGATCACCTGGTAGCTGAAGCGCGTGAGCACGATCGAATGGAAGGCCTTGCCCTCGCTGCGGCGCGAGGCCGAGCTGGCCTGCGGCAGGTCGCTCGCGTCGGGATCGCCGAGGTAGAAGCCGACGTCGACTTCCTTGTTCAGCAGCTTGGCGAGCACCTCGCCGCTGGTGCCGTGGTGCAGCTCGGTCTCGAGCTCGGGCGCCAGCGTCACCAGCTCCTTGAGCAGGCCGCTCAGGCGCGTGAACTCGGGGTCGAGGATGGTGCCGATGCGCAGCGCGCCGCGCACGCCACCCTTCATGCGCTCGGCGGCGATCGCGAAATCGTTGAGGCCTTCGAGCGCGTGTTCCGCGTGGTTCAGCAGCGCCGCGCCGTCGCGCGTCAGCAGCAGGCCGGTGGGCGTGCGCTGGAACAGCTCGAGCTCGACCAGCGCGCCGAGCTCCTTGAGCTGCAGGCTGACCGCCGGCTGCGTGAGGAACAGGCGTTGCGCGCCTTTGGACACCGATCCCTCGCGCGCGACGGCCACGAAGGCCTGCAGCAGCCGCGGGTCGATCTTCTTCATGCGGCGCGCGTGCTCAGGGCATGAGCGTGTTCGAGGGCAGGGTCTCGTCGAGCAGCTTGCGCGCCGTCTCGATGCCGGCCACCGGCAGCAGCTTCGGGTCGAGCAGCCCCACCTGCACCAGCACGCTGGCCTGGTCCCAGTAGATGTGCTCGTGGTAGAGCTTGTCGCCGCGGAACTTGATGACCGCGAGCAGCGGCACCTCCACGCGCCGGCCCGTGGGCGCCACGCCCGGCAGCATCCACGGGATCTCGGTGGTGTGGGTGAACGAGAACAGCAGCTCGTCGACCACCTGCGTCGCGCCGACGGTGCGCGAGATCGAGGTCAGCGCGGTGTCGGGCGGATTGCTGTTGACGAAGTGGTTGGTATAGAAGGCATGCAGGTTCCTGTAGCCCACGCCGCCGGTCATGGTCGGGATGTGGTTGACGTAGGGCTCGGCCACCATGGTCGACATGGTGTCGTCGACGTTGCGGGTGCCGAACTCGTACTCGCAGTGCTTGTCCCACAGCGCCGAGAGGTCGTAGTGCGGGCCGATCGCGGCCTTGAGCGCGGCGATGCTGCGCTCGTGCGCCATCAGTGCCGAGGGCTTGTGGAAGTGGTCACCGCCCGCGCGCGCGAAGGCGTGGTCGACGCCCGGATAGACGTGCAGCGCCACCTTCGGATGGCCCTTGAGCGCCTGCACGATGCGCTCGCGCGCCTCGGGCGGGCAGAACTTGTCGAGCTCGGCCACGTGCAGCAGCAGTGGCTTGCGGATGTTCTTCGCTTCCTCGAGCGCCGCGTCGATGCCCACGCCGTAGTAGCCCACCGACACGTCGGCATCGGTGCGGCAGGCCGCGAGGTAGGCCAGCTTGCCGCCGAGGCAGAAGCCCAGCACGCCAGCCTGGCGCTCGACCACCTCGGGCCGGTCGCGCAGCACGTCGAGCGCGGCCTGGATGTCCTCCATGCCCTTGGCCTCGTCGAAGCCGCCGTAGAACTTGAAGGCCTGCTGCCAGTCGGCCTCGCTGTAGCCCAGTTCCACGTCGGGCTGCTGGCGCCAGAACAGGTCGGGCACCAGCGCCACGTAGCCTTCCTCGGCGTAGTAGTCGGCCACGTCGCGCATGGTCTTGTTCACGCCGAAGATCTCCTGCGCGATCACCAGGCCGGGCCCGTGGCCCGAGGCCGGCACGGCGAGGTAGCCGCGGAAGCTGCCGCTGCCGTCTTTGGCGGCGAGCTGGATGTATTGACCTGTCATGGGTGTCTCCAAGTGGGGGTGGGTGAGTGGCGCTGCATGCCGCGCGCCCGGGCCCGAAGGCTCAGGCCGGCTGCAACTGCTTGTACATGACGAAGGCGTCGACGAAACCTTGTCGCGGATGCCGGAAGGCTCCTGGCAGCGTGCCGACGATGGCGAAGCCCAGCTTCTGCCAGAGATGGACTGCGGGCGCGTTGGCCGAGACCACGAAGTTGAACTGCATCGCGAGGAAGCCGCGTGCGACGGCCTCGCGCTGCGAGTGCTCGCACATCGCCGAGGCGACGCCCAGGCCGCGCGCCGCGTCGGACACCACGTAGCCGCAGTTGGCCACGTGCGCGCCCTGGCCCGGCTGGTTGGCCTTGAGCACGTAGGTGCCGAGCACCGCGCCCTGCGCATCGCAGGCCACGTAGGTGGCCAAGCGCGGGTTGAGCCACAGCGAGTGCGCTTCGTCCTCGGGAATGTCGGTCGCGAAGGTGTAGGTGTCGCCGCGGCGGAAGGTGGGCTCGAGCACCGACCAGATCGCGGGCCAGTCGGCGGGTTCGGCGAGGCGCAGTTGCAGCATGGGGTCTTCGGTCGGGGGGCGGACGCTGCAAGGATAATCCGCCCCCATGGAAATCATCAGCTTTCTCGTCGACTTCATCCTGCATGTCGACAAGCACCTCGAGGCCTTCGTCATCGCCTACGGCCCCTGGGTCTACGCGCTCCTGTTCCTGATCGTGTTCGTCGAGACGGGGGTGGTGGTGATGCCCTTCCTGCCCGGCGATTCGCTGCTGTTCATCGTGGGTGCGCTGTGCGGCGTGGGGCTGATGAGCTTTCCGATCGCCTGCACCTTGCTGTTGATCGCGGCCATCCTCGGCGACCAGTGCAACTACAGCATCGGCCGCTACTTCGGGCCCAAGGTGTTCCAGTGGGAGAGTTCGCGCTTCTTCAACCGCAAGGCCTTCGACCAGGCCCATGCCTTCTACGAACGCTACGGCGGCATCACCATCGTGCTCGCGCGCTTCATGCCCTTCATC
Organism: Variovorax sp. GW821-FHT10D07; assembly: GCF_059415325.1. Classification (NCBI taxonomy): domain Bacteria; kingdom Pseudomonadati; phylum Pseudomonadota; class Betaproteobacteria; order Burkholderiales; family Comamonadaceae; genus Variovorax; species Variovorax sp. GW821-FHT10D07. The sequence goes on from NZ_JBWKMZ010000005.1 coordinate 311,300, forward strand.
CGCACCTTCGCGCCCTTCGTGGCCGGCGTGGCCGAGATGAGCCGCGCCAAGTTCAGCATGTTCAACGTCGGCGGTGCGCTGCTGTGGGTGCTGGGCATCGCGACCGCGGGCTACTTCTTCGGCAACCTGCCGCTGGTGCGCCAGCACCTCGACAAGATCATCTGGGCGCTGATCTTCGTGCCGGGCCTGCTCGCGATCTTCGGCGCCTGGCGCGCGGCGCGGGCCGAGAAGGCGCGCGCGCAGCAGGGCGCCTGAGGCCGCGTCCCACGAAAAAAGAGCGCCCCGCGGGGCGCTCTTTTCGTTCAGGCAGTGCGGGTGGCAAGCACCCGGCCGATCAATAGTTCGGGCCGTTGCGCGGGTAGTAGTTGCCCTGCGGGTAGCGCTGCTGGTTGTAGTAGTTGCGTTCGTCGGCATTGCGGCCGACCTGATTGCCGATGATCCCGCCGATGGCGGCACCACCCACGGTGCTGGCGGTGTTGCCGCCGATCGCATTGCCGACCAGCGCGCCACCGACCGCGCCGACGCCCGTGCCCAGGTTCTGGTTCGGGCCCGACGCGCAGCCTGCCAGCGCCATCACGGAGGTGGCCGCCGCAGCGGCAATCCAGATGCGTGCTTTCATGATGTCCACCTTTCTGTTTAAAAATCGATGGAGTGATCTTCTGCAAAACGGCGTTCCATCCTGTGTAGGAGCCCGCCGCGCCTGCCTGTGCGGGGCGCCGGGCCGCAGCGTGGGAAGGGGAGCCTGCGCGGGGTCGGCGCTGCCCACGCCGCCCTCTGAAAACAGGGCCGCAGACCGCTCAGAGCTGCCGGCTGCGCGCCAGCGGCGGGTTCTGCGCGAAATAGCGCTGGATGCCGCGCATCAGCGCGTCGGCCAGGTCTTCCTGGTACTGCACGCGGCGCAGGTTGGCTTCTTCCTCGGGGTTGCTGATGAAGGCGGTCTCGACCAGCACGCTCGGGATGTCGGGCGCCTTCAGCACCGCGAAGCCGGCCTGCTCGACCTGGCCCTTGTGCAGCCGCGCGCCGATGCCCTTGATCTCGCCGAGCATCGCGCCGCCGAGCTTGAGGCTGTCGTTGATCTGCGCCGTGGTGCTCATGTCGAGCAGCGCGCGCTGCACCTGCGCCTCGTGGTTGCCCACGTTCACGCCGCCGACCTTGTCGGCGTCGTTCTCCTTGTTGGCGAGCCAGCGCGCGGCGCTGCTCGAGGCGCCGCTCTGGCTCAGCGCGAACACGCTGGCGCCGCGCGCGGCCGGCGTGGTGAAGGCGTCGGCGTGGATGCTCACGAACAGGTCGGCCTGCACGCGCCGCGCCTTCTGCACGCGCACGCCCAGCGGCACGAAGAAGTCGGCATCGCGCGTGAGGAAGGCGCGCATCGGGTTGCCGTTGATGCTGCTGGCGTTGATGCGGTCGCGCAGGCGGAACGCGACCTGCAACACGATGTCTTTTTCGCGCGTGCCGGCCGGGCCGATGGCGCCGGGGTCCTCGCCGCCATGGCCGGGGTCGAGCGCGACGATGATGATGCGGTCGGTGCGGCTGGTGGTGGCACCGCCGCGCGCGACCGCCACCGGCGGCGGTGGAGCCACGGGGCGGGGCGCTGCCGCGGGCGGGCTCGGCGGCATCGGCAGCGGGCGGTTCTCCGCGACCACCGGCGGCGGCGTCGCGGGACCGGGCCGCATCGACTGCTGCGCCATGAGATCGCCCAGCGGATCCTGCACGGGAGGCGGCGCGGTCGCGACGACGGGTGGGCGCGCGGGCGGCGCGACGGGCGTGGGAACGGGCCGCGGGGCCGGCACGTTGGGCGAGGGCCGCACGAGGATCGGCGGCCCGCCATCGGGTGCCAGGCCCGAGGGCGGCGTCGCAGGCGGCGGCACCGCGGGCGCGCTGGCCACCGAGGTGTCGTTGCTGCCGCTGGTGCGCGGGGCGTCGCGCAGGCGCTCGGTGATCAGCGCCTCCATCGGGTCGATGGCCTTCTCGGGATAGAGGTCGAGCACCAGCCGGTGCTTGTAGGCGGCGATGGGCGCCAGCGAGAACACCTGCGGCGCCACGGTCTGCTTGAGGTCGAACACGATGCGCACCACCTTCGGTGCGTTCTGTCCCACGCGCAGGCCGTTGATGTAGGGGTCGCCGGGCTTGATCTTGCCGACCAGCTCGCGCAGTTCGCTGCTGAGGTCGATGCCCTCGATGTCGACCGCGAGCCGCGGCGGGTTGCCGACCACGAGCTGCTGCGAATGCAGGCGCACGTCGGACTCGATGGTCACGCGCGTGTAGTCGGCCGCGGGCCAGACGCGCACCGCGAGGATGCTGGCGCCGCGCGCGATCTGATGGACGCCGAGCACCAGCGCGAGGCTGCCGCCCTGCAGCAGCACGCGCCGCTTGAGGCCGCCCGCCTTCATGCGGCGGCGTGGGACAGCAGGTCGCCGCCGCGAGGTGTGTTCGCCAGGAGTGTCACGCTGCGTGTGTCGTCGGTCATTGCTTCGATTTTAATAGCTAGGTCCGCAATTGGAGTGCGCCCCGCCGCGTTTTCGGGCCATTCCGCCAGCTTGAGGCCCGGGCCCGCGAAGATGTCACGGAAGCCCGCGTCCTCCCATTCGCGCGGATCGCTGAAGCGGTAGAAGTCGAAGTGGAAGATCGCGAGGCCGTCGGGCGCCTCGTGCGGCTCGACCACCGCATAGGTCGGGCTCTTGATGCGACCCGTGATGCCGAGCGCGCGCAGCAGGTGCCGCACGAAGGTGGTCTTGCCGGCCCCGAGGTCGCCGTGCAGTTCGACGAAGGCATCGCGCAGGGCGGGGGAGGCCGCGAGCGAGCGAGCGAAGGCCTCGGTGTCGGCCTCGTCGCGCCAGCGCATTTCTACAATCGGCAAGTGATCGTCAGCAGCCATCCACTCGTTGTGCGTATTCAGGCCTTGGCCCGGGAACTCGGATTCTCCCAAATCGGAATCGCGGGCGTCGATCTGTCGAGCGCCGAGGACGGTCTGATGCAATGGCTGGCCCATGGGTTCCATGGCGAGATGGATTACATGGCCGCGCACGGCACGCGGCGCGCGCGGCCCGCCGAGCTGGTGCCCGGTACCGTGAGCGTGATCACCGCGCGCATGGACTACCTGCCGCGCGACACCGATCCCGACTGGCAGGCGATCGAGTTCGAACGCCTGCGCCGGCCCGGCGAGGCGATCGTCTCGGTGTATGCGCGCGGCCGCGACTATCACAAGGTGCTGCGCAACCGGCTCGCGAAACTGGCCGAGCGCATCGCGCAGGAGGTCGGGCCTTTCGGGCATCGCGCCTTCACCGATTCGGCGCCGGTGCTCGAGGCCGAGCTGGCCTCGCGCAGCGGCCAGGGCTGGCGCGGCAAGCACACGCTGGTGCTCGATCGCAACGCGGGCTCGATGTTCTTTCTCGGCGAGATCTACGTCGACATGGTCCTGCCCGAGAGCGAGCCGGTGAGCTCGCACTGCGGCAGTTGCAGCGCCTGCATCGACGTATGCCCGACGCAGGCGATCGTGGCGCCACGGCGGCTCGATGCGCGGCGGTGCATCTCCTACCTCACGATCGAGCATGGGGGAGCGATCCCGGTCGAGCTGCGGACGTTGATGGGCAACCGGATCTATGGTTGCGATGACTGCCAGCTGATCTGTCCGTGGAACAAGTTCGCGAAGAAGAGTTCGTTGCCGGACTTCGATGCGAGGGAAGGGTTGACGGGGCGCGGCCTGGCCGAGTTGTTTGCCTGGACCGAGGAAGAGTTCCTGCGCAGGACCGAGGGCAGTCCGATTCGCCGGATCGGCCATGAGCGGTGGCTGCGGAACATCGCGGTGGCGCTGGGGAATGCGCTGAGGGCTGGCGAGGAGGGGGCTCGCGAGGCCCTGGTGTCCCGCAAGGACGGCTCCAGTGCCCTGGTTCGGGAGCACGTGGAGTGGGCCTTGGGGGCCATCGCTCCCGAGTAGGTTCTTTCTTTGGAGTGGCCGGCTGCGTTCGACCTTGGTGTTCGTCAGCCGGCTTCTCGCGCCACGGCGATGGCGGGCTGACGGGCCAGCTCGATGAATGCCCGCACGTAGTCGATGGCGGTGTCCGCCTCGCGTGCCCCGAGGAAGATCTGCTTGGCGATGCCGCGCGGGCCGAGCCGCACCGGCACCACGTCCATCTTGGCCGCGTATTCCTCGACCAGCCAGCGCGGCAGCGCGGCCACGCCGCGGCCGCTGGCCACCATCTGCAGCATGATGTCTGTGGTCTCGATGGCCTTGTGGCGCTTGGGCGTGACACCGGCCGGCAACAGGAAGTGGTTGTAGATGTCCAGGCGCTCGACGTCCACGGGATAGCTGATGAGCACCTCCTCGGTCAACTGCCGCGGCTTCACGTAAGGCGCCGAAGCCAGCGCATGGCCCCGGGCCACGACCAGCACCTGCTCGTAGTCGAACACGGGCTCGAACTTCAGGCCCGGCTTGTAGAGCGGGTCGGGCGTGACCAGCAGGTCGATCTCGTAGCCGAACAGCGCGCCGATCCCGCCGAACTGGAATTTCTGCTTCACGTCCACATCCACGTCGGGCCATGCGGCCAGATAGGGTGAAACCACCTTGAGCAGCCACTGGTAGCAAGGGTGGCATTCCATGCCGATGCGCAACGCACCGCGCTCGCCCTGCGCGAACTGGCCCAGGCGCTCCTCGGCCAGGTCCAGTTGCGGCAGCACGCGGTTCGCCACCGCCAGCAGGTATTGGCCGGCCTGCGTCAGGCGCAGGCTTCGGCCTTCGCGCAACCAGATGTCGGTGCCCAGCTGCTGCTCCAGCTTCTTCATGCTGTGGCTCAGGGCCGACTGGGTCAGGTTCAGCACGCCCGCGGCGGCCGTCAGCGACCCTTGCTGTTCGACCTGCCGAACGATGCTGAGGTGGAGGCGTTCAAGCATTCACATGACTCCCGCTCATGGATTGTTGAAATAAAACCATTTTACGTCATCGATTCCCCTGACTAGCATCCATCCAGATGAAAGAAGAAATGACACGTCCACTCCGTCTCGTCGCTGTTTCCGGCGGACTGCAACGCCCATCGAAGTCCGCCGCGCTGGCAGAGCACCTGATGGAGCTGATCGCCGACGCGTTCCCTTGCGAACAGCGCCTGATCGAACTCGGCCCCCTCGCGCCGCAGTTCGCCGGTGCGCTCTGGCGTTCCCAACTGCCCGAAACGGTGGAGCGGGAACTGACGGCGATCGAGCGGGCCGACGTGCTGGTCGTGGCAACGCCGGTCTATCGCGGCTCCTACACGGGACTGTTCAAGCACTTCTTCGACTTCATCGATCAGGACGCCCTGATCGACAAGCCCGTGCTGTTGGCCGCCACCGGCGGCAGCGAGCGCCACGCCCTGGTGATCGACCACCAGCTGCGACCGTTGTTCAGCTTCTTTCAGGCGCGCACCTTGCCGTTGGGTGTCTACGCGACCGACAACGACTTCGTCGACCACCGCCTGCGGAACCCGGCCCTCATCGAGCGGTCGAGGCTGGCGGTCCAACGGGCCTTGCCATTGCTCGAATTGCTGCGCCACACCTCGCCCTCCGCCGCCGAGGAAGTGGCTCTGGCCTGAAACAGGAATTCGTCTTCTCTCTCAAAAAAAATCAGATCGCCGGATCCCAATGAACAAAGAACTCGCCTTCAACCTCAAGAGCATCCGTTTCGATGAGAACTACCAGCCATCGGACAGCACGCGCATCACCACCAACTTCGCCAACCTGGCCCGGGGAGCGAGCCGGCAACAGAACCTGCGCAACACCTTGAGGATGATCGACAACCGCTTCAACGACCTGGCGCACTGGGACAACCCAATGGGAGATCGCTACGCCGTCGAGCTCGAGATCATCTCCGTGGAGATGAGCATGGATGCCGAAAGCGGCAATGCCCTGTTTCCGCTGATCGAGATACTGAAGACCTGCGTCCTCGACAAGAAGACGAACAAGCGCATCGACGGCATCGCGGGGAACAACTTCTCTTCCTACGTGCGCGACTACGACTTCAGCGTGCTGCTCCCGGAATACAACGCCCATCGGGCGGAATTCGGCACGCCGGAGGATTTCGGTGACCTGCACGGAAAGCTGTTCCAGCAGTTCGCCAACTCGCGCATCTACAAGGAGCGTTTCGGCAAGCCGCCTGTCATCTGCATCAGCGCCTCGACCAGCAAGACCTATCAGCGGACCGGAAACCAGCACCCGGTACTGGGTGCCGAGTACCAGCAGAACGAACTGTCCTCGACCGACCAGTACTTCGCCAAGATGGGGATGCAGGTTCGCTTCTTCATGCCGCCCAATGGCGTGGCGCCCCTGGCTTTCTATTTCCATGGCGACCTGCTGGGCGACTACACGAGTCTCGAGCTGATCGGCACCATCAGCACGATGGAAACCTTCCAGAAGATCTATCGCCCCGAGATCTACAACGCGAATTCCTCGGCCGGAACAATCTACAGCCCGAGCCTGAAGAACCAGGACTACTCGTTGACGCAGATCGTCTACGACCGGGAAGAACGCAGCCAGCTGGCGGTCAAGCAGGGGAAGTTCGCGGAGGAGCATTTCATCAAGCCCTACAGGAACGTTCTCGAGCAGTGGGTTGCCGATCGCGTTGTCTGACCCCCATCCCCATGCCATCGAGCGGCTGCGCGGCCCCACAGGCCCCGCAGTACGCTCGCCATCCCGTCTTCGCTTGAAAAAAAGGAAAATCCAGATGTTCGAAACCTCCATCGCCGGCAGCCTGCCGAAGCCAGCCTGGCTCGCTGAAACCAACAAGCTGTGGCCTCAATGGGCCGCCGAAGGCGATGCGCTCCGCCAAGCCAAGGCCGACGCGACCCTGCTGTGGATCAAGGCCCAGGAGGATGCGGGCCTGGACATCGTGTGCGACGGCGAGCAGTCGCGCCAGCACTTCGTGCACGGCTTCCTCGAGCAGGTCGAGGGCATCGACTTCGAGCACAAGGTGAAGATGGGCATCCGCGACAACCGCTACGACGCGATGGTGCCGCAGGTGGTCTCGGCCCTGCGCCTGAAGGGCCGCGTGCATGCCTTCGAGGCACAGCTGGCGCGTGCGCACACGAAGAAGAAGCTCAAGTTCACCCTGCCGGGCCCGATGACCATCGTCGACACCGTCGCCGATCGTTTCTACGGCGACAAGGTGAAGATGGCCTTCGCTTTCGCCGAGTTGCTCAACCAGGAGGCCCTGGCGCTGCAGGCCGATGGCGTGGACATCATCCAGTTCGACGAGCCCGCCTTCAATGTCTACATGAAGGATGCCGCCGACTGGGGCGTGCAGGCGCTAGAGCGCGCGGCGCAGGGCCTGACCTGCACGACGGCGGTGCATATCTGCTACGGCTACGGCATCAAGGCCAACACGGACTGGAAGAGCACCCTCGGCGAAGAATGGCGCCAGTACGAGCTGGTGTTCCCCGCACTTGCCAAGAGCCGAATCGATCAGGTGAGCCTGGAATGCATCCACTCCCACGTACCGCCCGACCTGATGAGCCTGTTGGCCGGCAAGGACGTGATGGTCGGCGTGATCGATGTGGCCAGCGAGGCGATCGAGACCCCCGAGGAAGTGGCCGACACCATCGGCCGCGCCCTGCAGTTCGTCCCGAAGGAGCGCCTGTTCCCGTGCACGAACTGCGGCCTGGCCCCGATGGGCAGGGACGTCGCATGGCGCAAGCTCAAAGCCCTCGCAGAAGGCACCAAGCTGGCAAAGGAGCGGCTAGCCACGGCGTAACACCAACCAGAAGGACGCGCCACACAACGCTCCCCCACACACAAGGACGCGCCACGGCGCGTTGACCCTCATCCCCTCTGGCTGTGCCGAGGAGCGCAGGAGAAAGCGGGATCAGGGTCGCAGCTGTCTGAGCGGAACGAAGTGCAGCGAGTTCTGCGGACCCCCGCTTTCTCCGAGCACCGCAGGTTGCCCGTAGCGAAGCGGAGGGACACAGACAGTGGGGTCGCCTTCTCTTTGGTTACTTTCTCTTGGCGAGACAAGAGAAAGTGACTCGCCCGCCGGGGCGAGACCCGGCCAACAGCGCAACCAAAGCAACCCATCGAAGATCGACCAAGAAGATCAACGAGGCAAAGCCAAGGCAAACGGCAAACTCACCACCCCCAACACCGTAGACATAGTCACCAACCCCGCCACAAACGCCCCGTTGTACCCCATCCTCTGCGCCAACACATAAGCACTCGAAGCCGTAGGAACCGCAGAAAAAGCCATCAACACAGAAGCCTGCGCCGCATCCAGCCGCAACCACCGAGCCAGCCCCCAAGCCACCAGCGGCAAGATGAAGTGCCGAATCGAAAGCACCGAAGCGGCCAGCACCTTCCCCCGCCCCAACGTGGCGAACTGCATCCCCGCCCCCGCCGCCAGCAGCCCGAGCGCCAACGAAGCCGCCCCGATCCGCGACAAGGTCGGCGTGAGCCAGCCAGGCACCGTGAACCCCAGCACGTTCGCCAGCAACCCCGCCACCGTCGCCACGATCAGCGGATTGCGCACCAGCTGCCGCGCGAACCCGGTCTGCGCATGCCGCGTCATCGGCCACACCGCCGCGATGTTCATCATCGGCACGCACACCCCGATCAGCACCGCGATCAGCAGCAGGCCTTCGGGTCCCGCGAGCCGCTCGGCCATCGCGAGGCAGATGAAGGAGTTGAAGCGGAACGCGACCTGCACGCTCGCCGCGTGGTCGCGCCGGTCGAGGTGCGAGCCGATGCCCGGCACCCAGGGCAGGGCATAGGCCAGCGCCACGCCGCACAGGCTCACGCCCACGCCCGCAATCAGCAGGCTCGAGGTCGCACCGAAATCGAGCGGGCTGCGCACGATCGAATGGAACAGCAGCGTGGGAAAAAGAAAGTAGTAGACGAGGCTCTCGACCTGGTCCCAGACCTTGCGGTCCAGCGCGGTGTAGCGGCACAGGAGCCAGCCGATGGCGATCAGGGAGAAGTCGGGGAAAAGCAGCTGCGCGTAGTTCACCGCGCCGAGCATAAACCGCCCAAACCATGGGTATTCCACAGCCCGGGTCGCAGCGGCGAGCCGCTAGCATCGCTGCTTTCGCAATTTTCGTCCCCATCGTTCAAGGAGTAATCGATGCAACGTCGTCAATGGAGTGCCTTCGTCGGTGCCGCCGCGCTGGTCGCGGTCGCGGGCCCGGCCTTCGCCCAGGGCTATCCCAACAAGCCGGTCGAACTGAGCGTTCCCTTCGCCCCGGGCGGTACGACGGACATCGTGGCGCGCGTGGTGGCCGATCCGCTGGGCAAGGTGCTGGGCCAGCCGGTGGTGGTGATCAACCGCGCCGGCGGCGGCGGCATCGTGGGCGCGGCCGAGACGGCGCGCTCGGCGCCCGACGGCTACAAGCTCGGCGTGGCCACGGTGTCGAGCACCGCGGCCAACCCGGCCATCAACCCGAAGACGCCGTACGACCCGATCAACGACTTCACGCCGATCATCAACATCGCGGCCACGCCGAACATCATCGCGGTCAACCCGAGCTTCCCGGCGAAGAACTACGCCGAGTTCGTGGCCGAACTGAAGAAGAACCCCGGCAAGTACTCGTACGCCTCGTCGGGCACGGGCGGCATCGGCCACCTGCTGATGGAGCTCTACAAGAGCCTCACCAACACCTTCGTCACGCACATCCCGTACCGCGGCGCGGGCCCGGCACTCAACGACGTGGTGGCCGGCCAGGTGCCGATCATGTTCGACAACATCCCCTCGGCCATGCCCTTCATCCAGAGCGGCCGCCTGATCCCGATCGTGGTGTCGGCGCCGCAGCGCCTGGCCGCGCTGCCGAACGTGCCGACCTTCAAGGAAGTCGGCCTCGAGCCGGTCAACCGCATGGCCTACTACGGCATCCTCGGCCCGAAGGGCCTGCCGAAGGAAGTGGTCGACAAGATCAGCGCCGGCGTGAAGAAGGCGGTGGAAGACCCGGCCGTGAAGAAGCGCATCGAGGAAACCGGCTCGCTGATCGTGGCCAACACGCCCGAGCAGTTCTCGGCCCAGATCAAGGCCGAGTACGAGGTCTACAAGGACGTCGTGGCCAAGCAGAAGCTCAAGCTCGACTGATCCTGCCCGATCCCGAAGGGGCCGTTCCCTGCAGAGGGGAGCGGCCTTTTTTCATGGCCATCGCCATGGTTGTCGCCCAGGCTCGGCGCGGGGCCCGCGCTTTTTGCTATCTTGCCCACCCATGACCGAGGCCGCCGCCGCACCCACCTCCGACATCGACGAATTCATCGACGCCCTCTGGCTCGAGGACGGCCTGTCGAAGAACACGCTCGCCGCCTACCGGCGCGACCTCGCGCTGTTCGCGCACTGGCTCGACCAGCAGCGCGGCGGCATGAAGCTCGGCGCGGCGCAGGAGTCCGACCTGCAGGCCTACATGGGCGTGCGGCTGTCGGCCAAGGGCAAGGCCACCTCGGCCAACCGGCGGCTCACGGTGTTCAAGCGCTACTACCGCTGGGCGCTGCGCGAGCGCCGCATCGTGGCCGACCCCAGCCTGCGGCTGATGCCCGCGCGCCAGATGCCGCGCGCGATCAAGCTGCTGTCGGAGAAGCAGGTCGACGACCTGCTCGGCGCGCCCGACGTCGACACGCCGCTGGGCCTGCGCGATCGCGCGATGCTCGAGCTGATGTATGCGAGCGGGCTGCGCGTGAGCGAGCTGGTGTCGCTCAAGGTGATCGACATCAGCCTCAACGACGGCGTGCTGCGCGTGCTCGGCAAGGGCAGCAAGGAGCGGCTGGTGCCCTTCGGCGGCGAGGCGCGGCGCTGGATCGAGCGCTACATCGAGGAGTCGCGCCCCGTGATCCTCGACGGCCAGCAGACGCCCGACCTGTTCGTGACCGCGCGCGGCGCGGGCATGACGCGCGTGATGTTCTGGGTCATCGTGAAGAAGCAGGCGGCCGCGGCCGGCATCCACGTGCCGCTGTCGCCGCACACGCTGCGCCATGCCTTCGCGACCCACCTGCTGAACCACGGCGCCGACCTGCGCGCGGTGCAGATGCTGCTGGGCCATGCCGACATCTCGACCACCACCATCTACACCCACGTGGCGCGCGAGCGGCTCAAGCAGCTGCACGCGCAGCACCATCCGCGCGGCTGAGTCCGCCGGTCAGTGGCTCCTGCGGCGCCGGCCCTCGGGCGCGGCGGAGAGCGCGGGCGAGAGGGTGTCGAAGAAGGCGCTGACCATGCGCATGTCGCGCCGCTCGGCCAGGCACAGCGCATGGGCCGAGGTGAAGATCTCGGTGTCGCTGATCGCCACGCGGTGCAGGTCGGGCGCGGGCACGTACTCGACCTCCGACACCGCGGCGATGCCCAGGCCCTGCAGCACGGCTTCGCGGATCACCTCGCGGCTGCCGATCTCCATCACCACGTCGGCCCGGATGCGCGCCTTGTCGAGCGCGAGCTCGAGCGCCTTGCGCGTGGTCGAGCCCTGCTCGCGCATGATCAGCCGCTCGCCCTCGAGCTCGGCCAGCCGGATCGCGCGGCGGCGCGCGAAGCGGTGCGAGGAGGGCACGAAGACCACCACCGGCTGCTTCATGAAGGGCACCGAGAGGAAGCGCTCGTCGCGCACCATCTGCGCGAGCACGCCCACGTCGGCGCTGTAGTCGAGCAGCTGGTTCAGCACGTCCTGCGAGTTGCCGGTGCTCACCGTCACCTTGATGCCGGGATAGCGCTGGTTGAAGTCGACCAGCATCTTCGTCACGTGGTAGGGCCCCACGGCCGCCACGCGCAGGTGGCCGGTGCGCAGCTCGCCCGCGTCGCCCAGCAGGTTCACGGCGTCGGCCTCGAGGCTGAAGATCTGCTGCGCGAGCTGCATCAGCTGCTCGCCCATCACCGTGAGCTGCACGCGCCGGCCGCGGCGGTGGAACAGCTCCACCTTGTAGGCCTCCTCGAGAAAGCGCACCTGCGTCGTGATGGTGGGCTGGCTCACGTGCAGGCTCTCGGCGGCGCGCGTGAAGCTGCCTTCGCGGGCCACCGCGAAGAAGGAACGAAGCTGGGTCAGGCGCATGCGGCGGCTCCGGAAAAAGCGGGATTCTCGATGAATCCGACTATAGGTTCATTGAATACATCGACGAAAAAATTTGAATTGGATCGATGTATGGGCCGGTGATGTACTCGCCGCCAGGCGCTCCAGGTCGGCATCCAAAAGACGACCGGAACGCCACGAATCCCCGGGCCGCCACGACGGCGGCGCGGGGGACCGGAACCGCAGAAGACTGGAGACACAGATGATGAAACGCAGAAGCTTGCTGTTCGGAGCTGCCGCCGGCGTGGGCGCGGCCTTCCTTCCACCGGCGCGGGCGCAGCAGGCGCTCACGGTCGGGCTGATTCCTTCCGAGGATTCGCGCGCGATGATCGCCAACAGCCAGCGCATGATGGACATGCTGGCCCAGGGCCTCGGCATGCCGGTCAAGCCCTTCGTGGCGGCCGACTACAACGGCGTGATCGAGGCGCTGCGCTCGAAGCGGCTCGACGTGGCCTACCTCGGCCCGTTCTCGTACGTGCTGGGCACCACGGTGGCCGACATCGAGGCCTTCGCGGTCGCCGAGACCAAGAAGGCCGGCCGCACCTTCTATTACAGCCAGGTGGTGGCCCACAAGGACAGCGGCATCAAGAGCGTGAAGGACTTGAAGGGCCGCACCTTCGCCTTCGTCGACCCCAGCTCCACCTCGGGCCACCTGTTCCCCAAGGCGGGGCTGATGAAGGCCGGCTTCGATCCCGACAAGGACTTCGGCCGCGTGATCTTCTCGGGCTCGCACGACTCGAGCGCGATCGCGGTGCAGAACCGCAAGGTCGACGCGGCCGCCATCGCCGATCGCATCCTCGATGCCGCGGTGGCGAAGGGGCTGGTCAAGCGCGAGGACCTGGTCGAGGTCTGGCGCTCGGATCCGATCCCCGAGTCGCCCACGGTCTGGCGCAAGGACCTCGGTGCCGATCTCAAGCAGCGCGTGCAGGCGGCCTTCCTGCAGGTGAAGGACATCCCCTGGTCCGACCAGGGCCTGCTCAACGGCTTCCATCCGACCAACGACGCGGCCTACAACGTGATCCGCGACACGGCCAAGATCCTGAAGCTCGACCTGGGGAAGATGAAATGATCGAGATCCGCGGCCTTTGCAAGCGCTACGGCGACTTCACCGCGCTCCACCAGGTCGACCTCGCGGTCGGCAAGGGTGAGTTCGTCGTCATCCTCGGTGCCTCGGGCGCCGGCAAGTCGACCCTGCTTCGCTGCATCAACCAGCTCGCCGAGCCCACGCAGGGCGAGGTGCGCGTGGACGGCGCGCCCGTGCGGCGCGATCGCGCGGGGCTGCGCCGCGTGCGCCGCGACGTGGCGATGATCTTCCAGCACTACAACGTGGTGCCGCGCCTGTCGGTGCTGAAGAACGTGCTGACCGGGCGCCTGGGCTCGATGCCGGCGCTGGCCTCGTGGTTCCAGGTCTTCCCGGCGCGCGACATCGCGATCGCGCGCGAACGCCTGCGCCGCGTCGAGCTCGACCACAAGGCCGACCTGCGCACCGACACGCTCTCGGGCGGCCAGAAGCAGCGCGTGGGCATCGCGCGGGCGCTGGCGCAACGGCCCAAGGTGATCCTGGCCGACGAGCCGGTGGCCAGCCTCGATCCGAAGACCTCGCGCAAGGTGCTGAACTACCTGCGGCAGGCCAGCCGCGAGGACGGCATCACCGTGATCTGCAACCTGCACCAGGTCGACTACGCGCGCGAGTTCGCGCAGCGCGTGATCGGCGTGGCGGGCGGGCGCGTGGTGTTCGAGGGCCGGCCCGATGAGCTCACGGACGAGGTGCTGCAGCGCATCTATCCGGGCGGCCTCGAGCCCGACCCGGGAGAACCGAAGGAAGACGCGGCCGTGGCCGCGGTGCACGCGCCGGCGATGCCGCCGGTCCAGCAACTCGCCCTGGAGCAGCCATGATCGCGATCGGACGCTACAACCTGTTGATCGCCCGCAGCGGCGGCAACCCCGGCTGGTGGAAGTACCTGGTCGCCGCGGCGGCCGGGCTCGGCGTGCTCTGGTGGGCCGCGATCGGCGCGCAGGTGAGCTTCGGCGAACTCGCCAAGGGCATGCCCTGGATCGCCGACTTCCTCGGCCGCATGCTGCCGCCCAACTGGGAGTTCATGGGCAAGCTGGTGAAGCCCGCCATCGAGACGGTGCAGATCGCGCTCTGGGGCACGCTGCTGGCGGTGGTGCTCGCGGTGCCGCTGTGCTTCTTCGCGGCGCGCAACATCTCGCCGAACCCGGCGGTGTTCCATGCGATGCGGCAGGTGCTCAACATCACGCGCGGCATCAACGAGATCATCCTCGCGCTGATCTTCGTGGCGGCCGTCGGCCTCGGGCCCTTTCCGGGCGTGCTGGCGCTGGCGCTGCATGGCGCGGGCATGCTCGGCAAGTTCTTCGCCGAGTCGATCGAGGAGATCGACCAGGGGCCGATCGAGGCGCTGCGCTCCACGGGCGCGGGCCCGATCCAGACCATCGTCTTCGGCGTGATCCCGCAGGTCGTGACGGCATGGATCGGCGTCATCGTCTACCGCTTCGAGACCAACCTGCGCCAGGCCACCGTGCTGGGCATGGTGGGCGCGGGCGGCATCGGCTTCGAGCTGGTGGGCAGCATGAAGCTGTTCCAGTACCAGGACACGGCGACCTGCATCCTGGTCATCGTGGTCATGGTGATGACCGCCGACTACCTCTCGACCCGGCTGCGCGCCTGGATCCAGCAGGGCAGCCGTTCCTGAGGCCGCGCGCCGACGACCGACCCCGACCATGACCTTCCACTACTTCAACCCCGTGCAGAGCACGTACGGGGCCGGGGCCCTGTCGTCCCTGCCGAAGCTGCTCGCGGGCCGCCGCGCTGCGCTGGTGACCTTCCAGGAGGCCCGCGCGATCGGGCTGCTGGGCCGGCTCGAGGCAGTGCTCGGCGATGCGCTGGCCTGCGTGATCGACAAAGTGCGGCCCAACCCCGACGTGGCCGAGCTGGCCGCGACCTACGCGCAGTTCTGGCGCGCGCATCCGCAGGTGGAGGCGATCGTGGCGGTCGGCGGCGGCAGCGTCATCGACACCGCGAAGGCGCTGATGGTGGCGGGCGAGGGCGCGCGCTTCGACGACCTGGTGGCCGGCCTGGCCGGCGAGCGGCCCTTCGTGCCGGTGCACGCCAAGATGCTGATCGCCGTGCCGACCACCGCGGGCACCGGCAGCGAGGTCACGCCCTGGGCCACGATCTGGGACCGCGGCCGGCAGCGCAAGTATTCGCTGCACCTGGCGCAGACCTGGCCGCGCCATGCGCTGATCGATCCCGAGCTGATGCTGTCGCTGCCCGCGGCGGTCACCTTGCAGAGCGGGCTCGATGCGCTCTCGCATGCGCTCGAGTCGATCTGGAACGTGAATGCCAACCCGGTGTCGGACACCTTCGCGGTGGCCGCGGTGCGCGACACGCTCGAGGTGCTGCCGCAGCTGATGGGGCGGCTCGACGACGTGGCGCTGCGCGGGCGCATGGCGCTGGCCGCGCTGAAGGCGGGCATGGCCTTCTCCAACACCAAGACCGCGCTGGCGCACTCGATCTCCTACGAGATGACGCTGCGCTACGGCCTGCCGCACGGCATCGCCTGCTCGTTCCCGCTGCCGCTGGTGCTCGAGCGCGCGATAGGCCGGCGCGCCGACCGCGACGCGGTGCTGGCGCAGGCGCTGGGCCTGCCGCTCGCGGAGGCGCCGCGCCGGCTCGCGGCCTTCATCGAATCGCTGGGCGTTAAGACCCGCTTCGCCGACTACGGCGTGGGCGAGGACGAGGCGCAGCGGATGCTGCTGCAGGCCCTGAGCGGCGCGCGCGGGCGCAACTTCATCGGCGGCGCGATCGCGCAGGACACCGCCTGAGCGGGCGGGGCGCGGCGAATCCCGGGTCGCTCGCGGCTTGCCGCAGAATCGGCGGCTTCCGAACACGAGAGACATCGACATGAGGATCCACCGCGTCTTCCTCGCCGGCCTCGCGCTGGCCGCGACCGCCGCCACCATCGGCCCCGCCCTGGCCCAGGGCTACCCTTCCGCCAAGCCCATCCGCCTGATCGTCGGCTACCCGCCCGGCGGCGGCATCGACTTCGCGGCGCGCACGGTGCAGGTGCCGCTGCAGGAGGCGCTCAAGCAGCAGCTGGTGGTCGACTACAAGCCCGGCGCGAGCGGCATGATCGCGGCCACCGAGCTCACGCGCCAGCCGGCCGACGGCTACACGCTGCTGCTGGCCAACACCGGGCCGTTCGCGATCGCGCCGTACCTGCAGAGCAAGCCGCCCTACGACCCCATCAAGCAGTTCACCTACATCGGCCAGATCAGCCAGGGCAGCTACATCGCGGTGACGCGGCCCGACCATCCGGCCAAGGACCTCAAGGCCTTCGTGGCCTGGGCCAAGGGCCAGCCCGGCAAGGTCAACTTCGCCTCGGGCGGCAACGGCACCTCGACGCACCTCAACGGCGAGCTGATGAACCAGGTCACGGGCCTGGACATGACGCACGTGCCCTACAAGGGCAGCGCGCCCGCGGTGCAGGACCTGATCGGCGGGCAGACGCAGATCCTGATCGACGCCGGCAGCGTGCTGCTGCCGCAGGTGAAGGGCGGCAAGCTCAAGGCGCTGGCCGTGACCGGGCCGCAGCGCGATCCGCAGCTGCCCGACGTGCCGACCGTGAAGGAACTGGGCCTCGCGGGCATGGAGTCGGTGGGCTTCCAGGGCCTGGTGGGACCGGCGGGCATGCCGAAGGAAGTGGTGGACCGTCTCGCGGGCGAACTCGCCAAGGCGCTGGCGCAGCCGGCGATCCGCGCCAAGTTCGCCGCGGCGGGCGCCGAGGTCCATTCGCTGGGCCCGGTGGAGTTCGCGGCCTTCGTGAAGGCCGACAACGAGAAATGGTCGAAGCTGATCCGCGAGCGCAAGCTGCAGCTCGACTGATGGAGGCAGACTCGAGCGCCATGACGAATCCGATGCATTCCTTCCTCTTCCCGACGCGCCGCACCGCGGTGCTCGCCTCGCTGGCCGCGGCCGGCGCCTTCCTCTGCGGCATCGCGGCGGCCCAGACCCCGGCCGTGCCCAAGACCCTGCGGCTGATCGTGGCCTATCCGGCCGGCGGCGTCAGCGACGTGGTCGCGCGCGCGCTCGGCGACCGGCTCGCGGCGCAGCTCGGCACCACGGTGGTGGTCGAGAACCGCGCGGGCGCCAGCGGCGCGATCGGCATGGACGCGGTGGCCAAGGCCGCGCCCGACGGCGCGACCCTGGGCTTCTCGGCGATCAGCCCGCTGGTGCTGAGCCCGCACCTGGGCAAGCTGCCCTTCGATCCGCTGAAGGACGTGGCGCCGGTGGCCAGCGTGATGTATTCGCCGGTGCTGCTGATCGCCACGCCCGCGAGCAAGGCGAAGGACTTCCGCGCGCTGCTCGACGACGCCAGGGCCCATCCGGGCGCGGTGCGCTGGGCCACCTCGGGGCCGGCCTCGCTCGGGCACATCGTGCTCGAGCAGCTGCGCTCGGCCGCCAACGTCGACATCACGCACGTGCCCTACAAGGGCGGCGGCCAGCAGCTCAACGATGCGCTGGGCGGGCAGTTCGAGATCCTCTCGACCAACGCCAGCCCCACGCTGGGCGCGCACATCCAGTCGGGCAAGCTGCGGCCGCTCGCGGTGGGCGCGCCGGCGCGGCTCGAGAGCCTGCCGCAGGTGCCCACGCTGGGCGAGCTGGGCTACAAGGCGGCCAACATCAACTCGCTGTTCGGCGTGTTCGCGCCGGCCGCCACGCCGCCGGCGCTGCTCGCGCGCTATAACGCGGAGATCAACAAGGCGCTGGCCAGCCCCGAGCTGCGCGCCAAGCTCACGGCCACCGACAACGTGCCCACGGGCGGCTCCGCGGCCGACTTCGCGAAAGAGATCGCCAGCGAGTTCGAGAGCAATGGCAGGATCGTGAAGGCGGCCGGCATCAAGGCCGACTGAGAACCCCACCGGCCGCGCGGGCTTGTCGCCCGCGCGATAGCCACTCCGATTTCCCTACCTTATAGTAGGTAGCCATGCGCAGCGTTTCCTCCGCAGCCCTCGCCACCGGCAGCACGCGCGACCAGATCCTGGGCGCGGCGCGCGAGCTCATCGCCACGCGCTCCTACCTGGGCTTCAGCTTCCAGGACGTGGCCGACGCGGTCGGCGTGCGCAAGGCCAGCCTCTACCACCACTTCCCGTCCAAGGAGGCGCTGGGCGTGGCCGTGCTGCGCGACGCGATCCAGGGCTTCCGCCGCTGGGACGAGGCCAAGGCCCGCACGCCGCGCGAGTCGCTCGACGCCTATTTCCGCATGTACCGCAACGGCCTGCGCGCCGGCTCGGCGGTCTGTCCAGCGGGGGCGCTGGCGCCGGGCTGGGACTGCATCAACGACGAGCTGCGCCGCACGGTGCAGGAGCTGCGCCAGATGCAGGTGCTGTGGCTGACCGGCGTGCTCGGCGCGCTGGTGTCCGAGCGCGCCCAGGGTGCCGGCAGCGCGGGCCCCGCGGCGCTCGCGGCCTATGTGTTCGCGGTCTGCCAGGGCGCGCTGATCGCGGCGCGCATGACCGGCCGCGTGGAGGATTTCGACGACGCGGTCGCGCAACTGAGGAGTTCGCTGCCCGTCTGACGCCCCGGCATCCACCCGAAGGCACGCCCCGCGTGCCTCTTTTTTGACCTGTCAGCCTACCGATTGGATGGTAGTTTTTAGGAGCACACCATGAAAGCCGTCATTTCCGCCTATGCCCGTTCGCCGTTCCATTTCGCGAAGAAGGGCGCGCTGGCCGAGGTGCGTCCCGACACGCTGGCCGCCGGCGTGGTCCGGGGCCTGCTGCAGCGCACCGACCTCGATCCCGCGCTGCTCGAGGACATCGTCCTGGGCTGCGCCTATCCCGAGGCCTCGCAGGGCAACAACCTCGCGCGCATCGTCGGCCTGCTGGCCGGCCTGCCGCACGAGGTGGGCGGCATGACCGTCAACCGCTTCTGCGGCTCGTCGATGCAGGCGGTGCACATCGCGGCCGCGCAGATCGAGGCCGGCATGGGCGAGGCCTTCCTCTGCGTGGGCGTCGAGTCGATGAGCATGGTGCCGCAGGGCGGCTTCAACTTCTCGCCGAGCCCGGAGCTGCTGGCCGACACCGATGCCTACATCTCGATGGGCGAGACCGCCGAGAACGTGGCGCAGCGCTGGAACGTGAGCCGCGCCGACCAGGAGGCGCTGGCGGTCGAGTCGCACCGCAAGGCCGCGGCCGCGCGCGAGCAGGGCCGCCTGGCCGGCGAGATCGTGCCGGTGCGCCTGGCCTCGGGCGAACTGGTCGAGGCCGACGGCTGCATCCGTCCCACCACCTCGGCCGAGGCACTGGCCAACCTCAAGCCGGCCTTCCGTCCCGATGGCGTGGTGACGGCCGGCACCTCGTCGCCGCTGACCGACGGCGCGGCCGCGGTGCTGGTGACCAGCGATGCCTTTGCCGCGCGCCATGGGCTGAAGGCGCTGGCGCGCATCAGGTCCTTCGCCACCGTGGGTGTCGACCCGGCCATCATGGGCATCGGCCCGATCCCCGCCACGCGCAAGGCGCTGGCGCGCGCCGGCCTGACGGTGGCCGACCTCGACGTGGTCGAGATCAACGAGGCCTTCTCCTCGCAGGCGCTGGCCTGCATCCGCGACCTCGGGCTCGACCCGGCCACGGTCAACCTCGACGGCGGCGGCCTCTCGATCGGCCATCCGCTGGGCGCGACCGGCGCGCGCATCACGGGCAAGGCGGCCTCGCTGCTGGCGCGCGAGAACGGCCGCTATGCGCTGGCCACGCAGTGCATCGGCGGCGGGCAGGGCATCGCGACCATCCTCGAGCGCGTCTGAGCGCCGGCGCGACACGACGCGGCACGGTGGCGACAATGCCGCCGTGCCATCAGCGAAGGAGGAACGCACCATGACCGACACCACCACCCCCCGCGCCAAGCTCTACCTCGACGACCTCTCCGTGGGCGACCGCTTCACCAGCGGCGAATACGCGCTCGACGCCGAGAAGATCAAGGCCTTCGCGCTGCAGTTCGACCCGCAGCCCTTCCACACCGACGAGGAGGCCGCCAAGCGCACCTTCTTCGGCGGCCTGGCCGCGAGCGGCTGGCACACGGCGGCCGTGACCATGCGCCTGCTGGTCGACAGCGGCATCCCGCTGGCCGACGGCATCATCGGATCGGGCGGCGACGAGATCCGCTGGCCGCAGCCCACGCGGCCCGGCGATGTGCTGCACGTGGTCAGCGAGATCGTCGAGATCGTGCCTTCGCGCTCCAAGCCGGGCCGCGCCATGGTCCGCGTGCGCTGCGAGACGCGCAACCAGCGTGGCGAGGTGCTGCAGCACTTCTCGCCCAAGCTGGTGGTGATGAAGAAGCCGGATTGACTTCGGGCGCTAGGGGGCTGAGCCGCTGCCGCCGCCCAGCGCCTTCAGCTCCTCGTCGCTGAAGCCCGCGCGCGTGCGCGCCTCGAGGTTGAACGGCGGCTTGAGCCGCGGCGCCTCGTAGCGCGCCACGAGCCCGGGGTAGGCGGCCTCGGCGTCGATGCCCGCGCGCTCGCAGAGCCAGCGGTACCAGTGGTTGCCGATCGCCACGTGGCCCACCTCGTCGCGCAGGATGATGTCGAGGATCTCGACCGCGCGCAGCGCATCGGGCGTGTTCACGCGCTTGAGCTTGGCCTGGATCAGCGGCGTGGCGTCGAGCCCGCGCGCCTCGAGCGTGCGCGGCACCAGCGCCATGCGCGCGAGCACGTCGTCGCGCGTCTTCTCGCACATGCTCCACAGGCCGTCGTGGCCCGTGAAGTCGCCGTAGCGCCAGCCCATGGTCCGCAGGTGCGCATGCAGCAGGGTGAAGTGCTGCGCCTCCTCGTCGGCCACGCGCAGCCAGTCCTGGTAGTAGCGCGCGGGCATGCCGTCGTAGCGCCAAACGGCGTCGAGCGCGAGGTTGATGGCGTTGAACTCGATGTGGCAGATCGAATGGACCAGCGCCGCGCGGCCCTCGGTGTTGAACGGCGAGCGCTTGCCCACCGCCATGGCCGACACGCGCAGCGGGCGCTCGGGCCGGCCCGGCACGCCGAGCTCGTCGCCGGGCACGCGCACGGGTTCGTCTGCTATGGTTTCGCTAGCGATGTGCGTTGCCAGCGCGCGGGTTGCCGCCACTTTCTCTTCGGGATCGGTGAGGCGCAGCGCGGCCAGGGCGCTCAATCGGGGGTGCATCCCTACAATTCTAGGTTTCACCCCTCTTTCCCTTTCCGGAGACTCCCACGATGGCCCTCTATGAACTCGACGGCGTGGCGCCGCAACTCGGCGACGGCGCCTGGGTCGCCGACAGCGCCGAGGTGATGGGGCGCGTGACGCTGGCCGAGAACGCGAACGTCTGGTTCGGCGCCGTGCTGCGCGGCGACACCGAGGCCATGACCATCGGGCGCAACAGCAACATCCAGGACCTGTCGGTGCTCCATTGCGACATCGGCTGCCCGCTGACCGTGGGCGAGAACGTCACCGTGGGCCACCAGGTCATGCTGCATGGCTGCACCATCGGCGACAACACGCTGATCGGCATGCAGGCGGTGGTCTTGAATAACGCGAAGATCGGCCGCAACTCGATCGTCGGCGCCGGTGCGCTCGTGACCGAGGGTTCGGAATTCCCCGACAACTCGATGATCCTGGGATCGCCCGCCAAGGTGGTGCGCACGCTCGACGAAGCGGCCGCCGCCAAGCTGCGCCAGGGTGCGGAGCACTACGTCAAGAACGCCCGCCGCTTTGCGGCCGGCCTGAAGAAGATCGCCTGAGCCTGCGCGCGAGGGCACCCGAAGAAAGAACCCCGTTGTGAGCGAGCTGCATAAATTCCTGTTCGATGGCCTGCCGGTGCGCGGCATGATCGTGCGCCTGACGGACGCCTGGCAGGAGATCCTCGCGCGGCGCGCCTCCAACACCGCCACCGGCGCCTATCCGCCGCCGGTGGTCGAGCTGCTCGGCGAGATGACGGCCGCGGCCACGCTGATGCAGGCCAACATCAAGTTCAACGGCGCGCTGATCCTGCAGATCTTCGGAGACGGCCCGGTGAAGGTGGCCGTGGCCGAGGTCAAGCCCGACCTGAGCCTGCGCGCCACCGCCAAGACCATCGGCGAGCTGCCGGCCGATGCGCGGCTGCCCGACATGGTCAACGTGAACAACAAGGGCCGCTGCGCGATCACGCTCGACCCCAAGGACAAGCTGCCCGGCCAGCAGCCCTACCAGGGCGTGGTGCCGCTGTTCGGCGACGAGGGCGAGAAGCTCGGCAAGCTCAGCGAGGTGCTGCAGCACTACATGCTGCAGAGCGAGCAGCTCGACACCACGTTGGTGCTGGCGGCCGACGACAAGGTGGCCGCGGGCCTGCTGATCCAGCGCCTGCCGGTCAAGGGCGAGGGCAACCTCGAGGGCACCTCGCCGGCCGATCGCGACCAGGCGAACGAGGACCAGATCGGCCGTAACGAGGACTACAACCGGATCTCGATCCTAGCCTCGACGCTCACGCGCGAGGAACTGCTTACGCTCGACGTCGAGACCATCCTGCGGCGCCTGTTCTGGGAAGAGAAGCTGCTGCGCTTCGAGCCGCAGCGCGGCATGCTGGGCCCGCACTTCGCCTGCACCTGCGGCCGCGAGCGCGTCGCGCAGATGATCCGCGGCCTCGGCGCCGAGGAGGCCGAGAGCATCCTCGCCGAGCGCGGCGACATCGAGGTGGGCTGCGACTTCTGCGGCAAGCAGTACCGCTTCGACGCGGTCGATGCGGCGCAGATCTTCCGCCCGCCGGGCGACCAGATTCCCGGCACGCCGGTGGTGCAGTAAGTCGGTGCCGGGCGCTCAGCCCGGCTGCCGCAGCACCTTGACCATCGCCGCGAGCCGCTCGTTCGCATAGCCGGCCGCGAGCGCGCGGTCGAACCAGCCCATCAGGAAATCGGGAAAGCCCGTGTCGAGCCGCGCCTCGCGTGCCTGCCGCACGAACAGCCGGCCCGAGCCCGCGCAAGTCGCCATCGAGCTCTCGGGTTCGCCATAGCTCCGGTCGTGGATGCTCTCGCCCTCGGCGCGGATCATCTCGCCGAGCACGGGCGAGATGGTGCCGATCATTTGTGCAAAGTCCCGCACCGGCAACTGCTCCGATTCGAAGATGCGCACGCCGTGGAAGAAGCCGGCCATCGCGCCGAACATGCACGAGAGCGTGGCCAGGTCCCAGGCGGCGGCGTTGCCGATCGGCTCGCCCAGGTAGGCGATGTGGCCCGCGATGGCCTCGAGCACCGGCCGGCAGGCCGCGAGCGCGCGCTCCTCGCCCGAGACGAACAGCGGCGTGTCGGGCCGGCCGATCTGCGAGGGCGTGGCGAGCAGCGCGCCGTCGAGGTAGGCCACGCCGTCGAGTCGCGCCCAGTCGTCGCGCGCATCCTGCGGCGTGCCGGTGCTCAGCTGCACCAGCACCTTGCCGCGCAGTGCCTCGGCCACGCCCGGCTGCGCGAGGATCGCGCGCCAGGCCGCGTAGTCGGCCACGCAGACCAGCACGATGGGGCTCGCGGCGACGGCGGCGCGCGCATCGGCGGCGAGCACGGTGCCCTGGCCGAGCAGCGCTTCGGCGCGGCTCGGCGTGCGGTTCCACAGCGTGAGCGTGTGGCCACGCTGCAGGGCGCGCGCGAGCGCGATGCCCATCGGGCCGAGGCCGATGAGGGAGACGTCGGTGGGGGTCATGGTTGCTTCCTGCATGGATCGGGGATGCGGTTCAGTCGTGCGCCGGGCTGAGGTTCTGGCCCAGGCCGCCGTCGACCGTGAGCCGCGCGCCGGTGGTGAAGGTGGCGTCGAAGGCCAGGAACAGCACCGCGCGCGCCACTTCCTCGGCGCTGCCGTGGCGCCGCATCGGCGTGATCTGGTCGCCCAGGCGCACGAACTCCGCGCGCTCGGCGGGCGTGGCATCGGCCACGCCGAGCGTGGGCGTGTCGATGAAGCCCGGGCTCACCACGTTGACGCGGATGCCGCGCCCGACCAGCTCGGCCGCGAAGCCCGAGGCGAAGGAGCGCAGCGCGGCCTTGGTCGCGCTGTAGACGCCCATGCCGTGCATGCCGCCCTCGTCGGCGATCGACGAGGTGAAGACGATGGACGCGCCGGGCTTCATCAGCGGCGCGAGCTTCTGCACCGTGAAGAAGGCGCCCTTGGTGTTGATCGCGAAGGCGCGGTCGTAGCCGGCCTCGGTGACCTGCTCGAAGGGCTCGAGCGTGGCGATGCCGGCGTTGATGTGCAGCAGGTCGACGTGGCCCAGCGTCTCGCGCGCGGTGGCCGCGAGCGCATCGATGTCGGCCAGCGAGGCGGCGTCGCTCGCCAGCACCTGCGCCTGCGGGCCGAGCGCGTGTCGCGCGGCCTCGAGGTTCTTCGGATTGCGCCCGGTCAGGATCACGCGGGCGCCGCCCGCGAGCAGGGCCTGGGCCGTGGCCAGGCCCATGCCGATGGTGCCGCCCGTGATGACGGCGGTCTTGCCGCGGTAGCGGGTGTTGCTGTCTTGGTGGAGAGTGGTGTTCATGGCCACGATGATTCCGCGCGCATCGCGCACGGTCGCGCACGATCGGGCAGCCCCGAGCACGAACGGACGACGGCGCGCGGCCGATAATGGCCCGATGAGCGACACCGACCTGCGCATCGAACTGCGGCAGACGCCCGCCGGCATCGTCGGCTACGAGCCGCTGCCCGAGCACCGCATCAAGCTCCACGTGGGCGCGCCGGTGGCCGGCGCCTGCCAGTTCCACCGCTTCCTCTACACGCGCGGCGACCTCGACATCGTGCCCGCGGGCGTGAGCGACGTGTGGCACGAGGAGGCAGCGAGCACCTCGCTGATGCTGCGCGTGTCGACCGTGCTGCTGCGTCGCACGGCCGACGAGATGGGGCTGCCCGCCGAGTGCGCCACGCTCGCGCAGCGCCACCAGTTCCGCGATGCCCACATCGAGCACATCGCCTGGGCCCTCGACGCCGAACGCCGCGCGGGCTTTCCCAACGGCACCCTGTACGCCGACAGCCTCGGCACCGCGCTCGCCGTGCACCTGCTGAGCGGCCAGCGCCGCCCCGAGCCCGTGCTCGCGCGCGGCCTCACGCGGCCGCAGCTGCGCCGCGTGACCGAGCACATCGAGGCTCACCTCGACGGCGATCTTTCGCTGTCCTCATTGGCCGACGTGGCGGGCCTCAGCGCCTCGCACCTCAAGACCCTGTTCAAGCGCTCGACCGGCCTGCCGGTGCACGAGTACGTGGTGCACCGCCGCGTCGACCGCGCGCGCGGCCTGCTGCTGCGCAGCGACCTGCCCGCGAGCCAGGTGGCGCTGGAGAGCGGCTTCTCGCACCAGAGCCACATGGCGCGCTGCATGCGGCGCGTGCTCGGCGTGACGCCGGGCGAGGTGCGGCGCGCGGGCTAGGCGTCGTCCGACGGGGCGTTCTTCGTCGCGTTGCTTTCCAGCAGCACGGAAGACAGCGCGAGGATCTTGGTCTGGGGCGCGTCGCGCAACCAGACCAGTCTCGTCTTGGCACGGCCGAACTTCGCTGGCAGCGGATGGACGCTGAGCCGGTCGCGCTCGGCGTAGCTGTAGAGCACGCTGTGCGGAATCAGCGCGATGCCCATGCCGACCGCGACGCAGCCCAGGATCAGGTGGTAGGAGCCCGCCTCCACGATCCGGCCCGGCGTGACGCGGCCGCGCAGGAACCAGTCCTCGAGCCGCTTGCGGTGCGGGCAGCCGGGGTGGAAGGCGAGGATCGTCTTCGACGACAGGTCCTTCGGCGATGCGATGCTGCCGTGCTTTGCTTCGGCGACGATCACCAGTTCCTCGTCATAGATCGCGAGGGTTTCCAGTCTGCGGTCCGGGATCGGATCGGTGATGAGGGCCGCGTCGAGATCCGTGCAGAGGACCTGCTTGATCAGCTCGCGCGGATCGCCCGAATAGAGTTCGAGGGCCACGTCCGGATAGCGATCGTGGAAGCGCCCCAGCGGCTCCGGCAGGCGGGCAGCGGCCGTGCTTTCCATCGCGCCCAGGCGCAGCACGCCGCTGGGCCGATCGGACTGGATCGCCTGCACCGCTTCCTTCGCGAGATCGAGCATGCGGTCCGCGTAGCCGACCAGTATCTTGCCCGCGGGCGAAAGCTGAAGGCGGCGCCCTTCGCGCAGGAACAGCTGGACGCCCAGTTTTTCTTCGAGCACCTGGATGCGCGCGGTCACGCTCGACTGTGCGCGGTGAAGGGTTTCCGCCGCCCGCACCACGCCGCCGGTGCGGACCACGGTCCTGAAGATCTGCAGATCCGAGAACTCCATACATCGCCCTCCCTGAACGGTTCGTTCTCTATTTGTCGTTTTCTTGTGAGCGTCATTCTCTTTAGAGTTCTCTGCAACTTCAACAAGGCAATGGTTTCCTGAACCGGGAGGCGATGAAGCATCATGAAAATCGGAGTCATTGGAATCGGGGTCATGGGAGAGCCCATTGCGAGGAATCTCGCAAAGGCCGGGCATGGCGTGACAGTCTTCAGTCGCACACTGGCGCGCTGCGATGCGTTGCGCCCGCTCGACATACAGATCGCCGAGACCGCGAACCAGGTATTTGAAGCGGCGGAAACCGTAGTCATCATGGTGCCCAGCCACCTGGAGGTCGATGAGGTCCTCGGACGCATCTGCCCGGGAAGTATCTCGGCGCCGGTGGCAGGGCGTACGGTCGTCCTGATGGCAACGGTCGCGCCGGCTTATTCGGAAGCGCTAGGTGCCGATCTCGCGCTTGCAGGCGCCCGGTATGTGGAGGCACCGGTTTCTGGATCTAGACAGCCTGCTGAGGCGGGGCAACTCGTGATTCTTGCCGCCGCCAAAGAGCAGGGGCATATCGACGAGGTCCAACCGCTGTTCGACGCGATCGGCAAGAAGACGGTTCGTTGCGGCTTGGTGCCGATGGCAATGCGAATGAAGTTGGCCAACCAGCTCTTGCTGATTGCGTGTTTCGAAGCCGTTTCCGAGGCAACGCATTTTGCGACGGGCATCGGCCTCGACGCGCAAGCATTTCTCGACATGGCTCAAGCGGGGCCACTTGCCAACGATGTGCTTCGTTCGAAGGTGGCCAAGCTGGTCGCCGACGATTTCACCCAGCAGGCTCCGATTCGCCACGTTGCCAAGGATATTGGACTGGTTTGTGATGAGGCGGAGCAGCGCGGTGTATGGCTTCCTATCGCGTCTGCCAATCGAGCACTTTTTTCCGAAGCGATGCGGGCCGGACAATCCCAGGACGATGTCATCGGCATCATCAAGATCTTGCGGCGGGGCCGCTGATCGTGGCCACCGCACCCATTGCGCTGGCAACGCCGGCGGGGCATCAGTCGCTGGCCATCGGCGCACTCTGCGGCCTTGCGGTTGCGTTGATCTGGTCGAGCTGGTCGGTCGCCACGCGGTTCGCCGTAACCACCAGCCTTGGGCCGCACGATGTGACCTTCCTGCGCTTCGGCGTCTCGGCGCTTTTCTTGTGGCCGGTGCTCGCCCGGAAGGGGTTGGGCGTTGCACAGATCGGCATGGTTCGCCTGTCGATCATGGTCCTCGGCGCGGGCGTGCCCTTCATGCTGCTGGGTTCGGTGGGCATGCAGTTCGCACCGGCCTCGCATGTCGCCACGCTCATGATCGGAACGATGCCGATCTGGGTGGCGGTGCTGTCGGGCCTGCTGTTCGGTGAGCGATTCACGCGGCGGCAACTGGGCGGGATGTCCGTCGTCGTCGCCGGTGTGCTGTGCATCGGCGGCTATGCACTGCTGGCCGATCGCGCTGCGGGAGAGTGGCGAGGAGACCTGCTGTTCCTGCTCGCGGGCCTTTGCTTCGCGAGCTTCACAGTCGCGCAGCGCCGTTCGGGCATCAGTCCCTGGCATGCGACGGCGCTCGTCAACGTGTGCTCCGCCGTGCTGTTCACGCCGGTCTACTTCTTCGGGTTCACGCCGAACATCTTCACGGCGCCGCCATCGGCCGTCGGCTTCCAGGTCGTCGCGCAAGGGATCCTGGTTGCGATCCTCGGGATGTATTTCTACACGGAGGCCGTGCGTCGATTGGGGGCGCCCAGGGCCGCCATCTTCGGTGCGCTCGCGCCCGCGCTGGCCGTGCTGATCGGCGCGGTGTTCCTCGGGGAGGTACCGGCCTGGCTCACGCTGGTGGGAATCGGGCTCGTGATGAGCGGTGTTGCTCTGGTGGTGACGGGCGCGGCGCGGCGCGTCGCTAGCTAGCGAAGGCTGCTGTCGAAACCCCCGAAGAAGATGTCCGGCGCGCTCGTGTTGTGCTTCGATGGCAGGCTGCGGCCGAAGCGGAACTGCGTGCCCTCGAGCGTCTTCACCTCGGGCAGCGGCGTCGCGACCGGCGGCGCATCGGGCGTGGCCTGCCAGCGTACTTCGCTGACGTCGGCGTTGTCGGGCGTCACGTACATCGAGCGCAGCACCGCGAAGGGCCGCGCCTCGCGCGTGGGGGCCGAGAAGCGCACGTCGAGCGCGGTGCGTTCGCGGCTGATCTCCTCGACGTTGGCGACGGCGCTGCCGCCGCGCGCGAAGCGCAGGTGGATCGACAGCGGCTTCGGCACGATGCGGATCGAGGCGATGTCGACCACCGGCCGGCCGGCCTGCTCGACCGGGCCGAGCAGGAACGAGGAGCCGTAGACGCCGTCGCCGAAGCGCGCCTCGGGCAGGGGCTTGATGCGCCAGTAGCCGTCGGAGGGATAGAGCACCAGCGCCTCGAGCGCCTTGCCGTTTTCCTTACGGAACACCTGCAGCAGGTGGACGCCGCGGTCGCTGACGGTGCCCACGCGCACCGGCACGCGTTGCGGTCGCCAGAAGCTCGCCAGCGTCATGCCGACAATGCGCCACTGCGCGTTGTCGAGCAGCACCACGGTGCGGGGCTCGAAGCGGTGCGCGGGGTCGGTGGGATGCTCGCCGCCGTCGAAGTTGCAGCCCGAGAAGTCGGGCTCGGTGACGTCGTTGCCGATGCTGTCGAGGTAGGACGGCTGCAGCGCCTCGATGCGCAGCCGCCGTATGCCTTCGCCGCGCAGCACCAGCGAGACGTTGTCCTCCTCGGCGCAGGCGGTGGGCGTGGTGCCGTTCTCGACCGCGGCGCGCAACGGGGCCGCGCTGGCGGCGGCGCCGACCAGCACCGAGGCCGCGAGGGCGGCGGCGAGGAGGGCGGCGGTGCGGAAGCGGCGGCGAAGAGGCATCGGGTCTCCAGGCAAGAGGAAGAGGAAAACGGCAACGGACGCCGAAGCTTAGAGGATGGCGCAGCGCCAGCCGGCCCCATGTCGGAGGGCACCGCGCGGGCGCGGCGGCCTCACTCGCGGCGCGCGAGCAGGTCGGTGAACAGGCGGTGCTCGCATTCGGGATCGGAGCACTTGTCGCAGGACCAGGTCCAGCCTTCTCCCGCCGTGGCCGTGCCGCGATCGGGCACCACGGCATCGCGTCCGCCGTCTCGGGCCAGGCCGCCGCGGTCGGCCACGCTCTGGATCGCGCGCCATGCGCTTGCCAGCCGCTCGCTGCCGCTGCCGTGCACCACGGTGTAGGCCACGCCCGCGCTGGCGAGCGCGCGGCGCACCATCGCGTCGACCGGTTCGCGCACATGCGGGCCGTCGCGCATCTCGTCGGCCACCCAGGGCAGGTCGAGCGCGGTCAGCAGGGTGATCGCGCAGCGCTGCTGAGCCGCGAGCGCATCGGGGTAGAGGGTGGTGTCGGCGAACAGCAGCTCGCTGTAGACGGCGGTCATGACGGCCGTAGTGTCGGCCACCGCCACGCCGAGCGCGGCCGCGGCATCGATGCGGCGGGTCTGCTCCTCGGCGATGGCCTGCTGCTCGTCGGCACGCGGCGTGCGGCCTTCGCGCTCGCACCATTCGCGCAGGTACTCGCCGACGAAGATGGAGTGGATGCCGCGCTCCTTCATGCGCTGCACGAGGGCGCGCGCGAGCTCGGTCTTGCCGGTGCTCTCGGCGCCGAGCAGCGCGACGATGCAGCCGGTGGGCAGCACGGGCGTCATGCGGCGGCGGCCTTCGGCAGCCGCTGGCGCCAGGCCAGGTAGCCGGCCACGCTGAGCGCCGCGAACACGGCGTACAGCCCGACCGTGAGCCACAGGCCCTTGTGGACGAAGAGGCCGATGCTGACCAGGTTAACGGCCAGCCACACGACCCAGTTCTCGATGAACTTGCGCCCGAGCAGGAACTGGCCGACCAGGCTCAGGCCGGTGGCGAAGCCGTCCCACCAGGGCACGTCGGTGTCGGTGAAGCGGCGCAGGAAGAGGGCTACCGCGGGCCAGGCCAGCGCGCAGGCCAGCAGCGCGAGCGCGAGGCCGCGGCGCGAGAGGCGGCTCACGCGCAGCGCCGAGCCGTCGGCCCGGTGGCCGCGCAGCCATTGCAGCCAGCCCCAGAAGGCGACGACGGCGAAGAAGACCTGCAGCGAGGCGTCGCCATAGATCTTCGCCTGCGCGAACACGCCCACGTAGAGCAGCGAGCTGACGATCGCCAGCGGCCAGCCCCAGTGGATCTCGCGCATGTTGCAGCCGACCATGGCCAATGCCAGCACGGCGGCCACGCATTCGAGCCAGGTGACGGGAGAGCCCCAGAGCGCGAAGGCGGGGGCGGAGAGGAGTTCGGGCATCGGCTGGGCGGCGTGCGCGGCGCGCCGAGGGCTCGGCGAGAGCGGCCCGCGTGGATCAGTGGGCGATCTGGACGAAGACCTCGTTGGGCTTGACCATGCCCAGCTCCTGGCGGGCACGTTCCTCGACCATCTCGAGGCCGTCCTTGAGGTCGTTGACCTCGGAGGCCAGCCGCTCGTTGGTGATGGCGGCCTTGGCGTTCGACTCCTTCTGCGAGGCCAGCTTGGCCTGCAGCTGCGCCACGTCGCGCACGCTGCCGCGCCCGTTCCACAGCTGCCACTGGAGGATGGCCAGCAGCACGAGCAGAACGATGGGAGGAATGAAGCGCGCGCGCATGGTCCGCGGACTTTACCCGCGCTCCCCGCACGGCCCGCCAGGGACGGCGCATCGCCGATCCGCGAAATGCGGAAAAAGCGGCAATGCGTGCGGCTCTTCGGGCCGGGGAGGGGGCATCACTTGAGGTTGTAGAACGCGCCGCGGCCCGGGTAGACGGCGATGTCGCCGAGGTCTTCCTCGATGCGCAGCAGCTGGTTGTACTTGGCGATGCGGTCCGAACGCGAGAGCGAGCCGGTCTTGATCTGGCCGGCGTTGGTGCCCACGGCGATGTCGGCGATGGTGCTGTCCTCGGTTTCGCCCGAGCGGTGCGAGATCACGGCCGTGTAGCCGGCGCGCTTGGCCATCTCGATCGCGGCGAAGGTCTCGGTCAGGGTGCCGATCTGGTTGATCTTGATCAGGATCGAGTTGGCGATGCCCTTCTCGATGCCTTCCTGCAGGATCTTGGTGTTGGTGACGAACAGGTCGTCGCCCACCAGCTGCACGCGCTTGCCCAGGCGTTCGGTCAGGTGCTTCCAGCCGTCCCAGTCGCCTTCGTGCATGCCGTCCTCGATGCTGATGATCGGGTACTTGTCGACCCAGGTCGCCAGCATGTCGGTCCAGTTCTCGGCCGACAGCGAGAGGTTCTCGCCCGACAGCACGTACTTGCCGTCCTTGTAGAACTCGCTGGCGGCGCAGTCCAAGCCCAGCGCGATCTGCTCGCCAGCCACGTAGCCGGCCTTGTCGATGGCTTCGAGGATCAGCTGGATCGCCGCTTCGTGGCTCTCGACGCTCGGCGCGAAACCGCCTTCGTCGCCCACGGCGGTGCTGATGCCGCGGTCGCCCAGGATCTTCTTGAGCGCATGGAACACCTCGGCGCCATAGCGCACGGCTTCGCGGAAGCTCGGCGCGCCCACGGGGATGATCATGAACTCCTGCAGGTCCAGGCTGTTGTTGGCGTGCGCGCCGCCGTTGATGACGTTCATCATCGGCACCGGCATCTGCATGCCGCCCATGCCGCCGAAGTAGCGGTACAGCGGCAGGCCCGATTCCTCGGCGGCCGCGCGGGCCACGGCCATCGACACGGCCAGCGTGGCGTTGGCGCCCAGGCGGCCCTTGTTGTCGGTGCCGTCGAGGTCGATCATCGTGCGGTCGAGGAAGGCCTGTTCGCTGGCATCGAGGCCGAGCACGGCTTCGGAGATCTCGGTGTTGATGTTCTCCACCGCCTTGAGCACGCCCTTGCCGAGGTAGCGCTTCTTGTCGCCGTCGCGCAGCTCGATGGCTTCGCGCGAACCGGTGGATGCGCCCGAGGGCACGGCCGCGCGGCCCATGGTGCCCGATTCGAGCAGCACGTCGCACTCGACGGTGGGATTGCCGCGGCTGTCGAGGATCTCGCGGCCGACGATGTCAACGATTGCACTCATCTTCTTTTCTTTCTCCAGTAAAAACGGATCACAGACCTTCGACGACGACCATGCGCATGATCGCGGCGCCCTGGCGCGATTCGCGCGCCTTGCCGTATTCGGGCGAACTGTTGAACTGCTTCGCGGCCTCGACGCTCGGGAACTTGAGGATCACGATGCGCTGCGGCGCCCAGTCGCCCTCGAGCACCTCGACCTTACCGCCACGCACGCAGACCTCGGCGCCATGCGCCTGCATGGCGGCGGTCGACCACTTCTTGTACTCCTCGTACTGGGTCGGGTTCGTGACTTCGACGTTGGCGATGATGTAGGCGCTGGTCACGCAACGGCCTTCAGTGTCTTGCCCGCATTGCCGGCGCCCTGGCCCTTGTGGTCGAGCGCGGCCTTGATGAAGGCGTTGAACAGCGGATGGCCGCTCCACGGCGTGGACTTGAACTCGGGGTGGAACTGCACGCCCATGAACCAGGGGTGCACGTCCTGCGGCAGCTCGACGATCTCGGTGAGCTGCTCGCGCTGCGTGAGCGCGGAGATCACGAGGCCGGCCTTGCGCAGCTGGTCGAGGTAGTTGACGTTGGCTTCGTAGCGATGGCGATGGCGCTCGGTGACCACGTCGCCGTAGATGCTGTGGGCCAGCGTGCCGTCGGTCACGTCGGAACTCTGCGCGCCCAGGCGCATGGTGCCGCCGAGGTCGGACTTCTCGTTGCGCACCTTGATCGTGCCGTCGGCGTCCTTCCACTCGGTGATCAGCGCGATCACGGGGCAGGAGGTCTCGGGGTCGAACTCGGTGCTGTTGGCATCGGGCAGGCCGGCCACGTGGCGCGCGTACTCGATGGTGGCGACCTGCATGCCCAGGCAGATGCCGAGGTAGGGCACCTTGCCTTCGCGCGCGAAGCGGGCCGCGAGGATCTTGCCCTCGACGCCGCGCTGGCCGAAGCCGCCGGGCACGAGGATGGCGTCGTACTTGGCCAGGCGCGAGACGTCCTGCGCGGTGATGGTCTCGGAGTCGACGTAGTCGATCTTCACGCGCGCATGGTTCTTCATGCCGGCGTGGCGCAGCGCCTCGTTGAGCGACTTGTAGCTGTCCGACAGGTCGACGTACTTGCCGACCATGGCGATCGCCACTTCCTGCTGCGGATGCTCGACCTCGTAGACCAGTTCGTCCCAGCGCGAGAGCTTGGCCGGCGGCGTGTTGATGCGCAGCTTGTCGCAGATCAGGCCGTCGAGGCCCTGCTCGTGCAGCATGCGCGGCACCTTGTAGATGGTGTCCACGTCCCACATCGAGATCACGCCCCATTCGGGCACGTTCGAGAACAGCGAGATCTTGGCGCGCTCGTCGTCGGGGATCGGGCGGTCGGCGCGGCACAGCAGGGCGTCGGCCTGGATGCCGATCTCGCGCAGCTTCTGCGCCGTGTGCTGCGTGGGCTTGGTCTTGAGCTCGCCGGCGGCGGCGATCCAGGGCACGTAGCTCAGGTGCACGAAGGCCGAGTTGTTCGGGCCCATGCGCAGGCTCATCTGGCGCACGGCCTCGAGGAAGGGCAGCGACTCGATGTCGCCCACGGTGCCGCCGATCTCGACGATGGCCACGTCGACCTCATGCGCGGTGCCGATGCCGGCGCCGCGCTTGACGTATTCCTGGATCTCGTTGGTGATGTGCGGGATCACCTGCACCGTCTTGCCGAGGTAGTCGCCGCGGCGTTCCTTCTCGAGCACGGTCTTGTAGATCTGGCCGGTCGTGAAGTTGTTGGCCTTGCGCATGCGCGTCGTGATGAAGCGCTCGTAGTGGCCGAGGTCGAGGTCGGTTTCAGCGCCGTCGTCGGTGACGAACACCTCGCCGTGCTGGAACGGCGACATCGTGCCGGGGTCGACGTTGATGTAGGGATCGAGCTTGATGAGGGTGACTTTGAGGCCGCGCGATTCGAGGATCGCGGCCAGCGAGGCGGAGGCGATTCCCTTGCCGAGGGAAGACACCACACCACCGGTGACGAAGACAAATTTGGTCATGCCAGTTCCGGACGCGAGGACCGGGCAGTGGGAAATTGAGATTATAGGTGTGCCCCCGGCGACACCCGGCGCGGGTGGACACTGTTACCTCGCCCGGCGCGGGACATCGGGGGCGCCGCGAACGACCGTTCGCCCCAGGGCGCGGCGGGGATGCGCGGGTCATTACACTCCGCCCCACCATGCAAGACCTCGCCGGCAAACACATCGTTCTGGGACTCACGGGCGGCATCGCCTGCTACAAATCGGCCGAGCTGTGCCGGCTGTTCGTGAAGGCGGGGGCCACGGTCCAGGTCGTCATGACCGAATCGGCCGAGCAGTTCATGACGCCGGTCACGATGCAGGCGCTGTCGGGCCGCCCCGTCTACACCTCGCAGTGGGACGCGCGCGAGCCCAACAACATGCCGCACATCAACCTGAGCCGCGAGGCCGACGCGATCGTGCTCGCGCCCTGCAGCGCCGACTTCATCGCGCGCCTGGTGCAGGGCCGCTCCGACGAGCTGTTGAGCCTGCTGTGCCTGGCGCGTCCGCGCGACCGCGTGCCGCTGCTTCTCGCGCCCGCCATGAACCGCGAGATGTGGATGCATCCCGCGACCCAGCGCAACCTGGCGCAGGTGGCGGCCGATGGCGCCACCGTGCTCGGCGTGGGCAACGGCTGGCAGGCCTGCGGCGAGACCGGCGACGGCCGCATGCTCGAGCCGGCCCAATTGCTGGAAGACATCACCGCCTTCTTCCATCCCAAGCTGCTCGCGGGCCAGCACCTGCTGGTGACGGCCGGACCGACCTTCGAGGCGCTCGACCCGATCCGCGGCATCACCAACCACTCGTCGGGCAAGATGGGTTTTGCCATCGCCCGCGCCGCGCGCGAAGCCGGCGCCGAGGTCACGCTGGTGGCCGGGCCGGTGCACCTGCCGACGCCGCGCGGCGTCACCCGCATCGACGTGCGCTCGGCGCAGGAGATGCTCGCGGCGACCGTCGGTGCATCCTCGCGTGCTAGCGTTTTCGTAGCAACGGCGGCGGTCGCCGACTGGCGCCCCGCGACCCAGAGCGACCAGAAGATCAAGAAGGACGGCAGCGGCAAGACGCCGGTGCTCGAGTTCGTCGAGAACCCCGACATCCTGCTGACCGTGGCGCGCAGCGAGCGCGCGCAGGCGAAGAAGCTGTTCTGCGTGGGCTTCGCGGCCGAGAGCGAGAACCTCGTCGCGCATGCCAAGGCCAAGCGCGAGCGCAAGGGCATCCCCTTGCTGGTGGGCAATATCGGCCCGCTGACCTTCGGCCAGGACGACAATGCGCTGCTGCTCGTGGACGCCGATGGCGTGCGCGAACTGCCTCGCGCGCCCAAGCTCACGCTGGCGCGCGAGCTCATGACGGAGATCGCGGCGCGGCTGCCCGACTGGAGGGTCTGATGAAGGCTGAATGGAACACCCCGCCCAATGGCGACTTCGTGCGCTATGTCGAGGGGCTGACGGCCCAGGCCGCGAGGAACCTCGGGCGCGGCCAGACGGACGTGACCGGCGAACACGGGCTCGACGTCGGCATGACGCCGAGCGCGGGACCGGGCGCGGTGGTGCCGCCGGCACAGGCCCGCGCGCGCGCCGCGGCCACCAATGCCGCCAAGTCCGAATCTGCGCAGGGCGGGCCCTTCGGCGCGCTCACCAAGCCCCTGCTCGGCGCGGCCGGCGTGGCCTTCGTGATCCTGTGGTCGGTCGGCGTGCCGATCTACGTGCTGGTGGTGCTGGCCGGCCTGGCGTTCTGGTTCGCCGGCAAGCTCAAGACGCTGGCCTTCCCGGGCGCGGCCAAGTGGCAGCAGGTGCTCGAGCAGGCGAACCGCCGCGAGACAGAATCTCAACAAGGAAAAGCAAGCAAGTGAAAGTCGACGTCCGCATCCTCGATCCCCGCATGGTGGAGCAGTTGCCCACCTACGCCACACCCGGCAGCGCGGGGCTCGATCTCAGGGCCTGCATCGATGCGCCCGTCACGCTGGAGCCCAATGCCTGGCAACTGGTGGGCACCGGCATCGCGATCCATCTCGGCGACCCGGCCTATGCGGCGATGATCCTGCCGCGCTCGGGCCTGGGCCACAAGCACGGCATCGTGCTGGGCAACCTGGTCGGGCTGATCGACAGCGACTACCAGGGCGAACTCAAGATCAGCGCCTGGAACCGCAGCGGCACGCCCTTCGTGCTGCAGCCGATGGAGCGGCTCGCGCAGCTGGTCATCGTGCCGGTGGTGCAGGCGAAGTTCCATGTCGTCACCGAGTTCGCGCCCACGCAGCGCGGCGAGGGCGGCTACGGTTCCACCGGCAAGCACTGACCGGCAGCTGACTGCAGCGATGCGCAACCGCGCGCAACGGCGCGTATCGCGGCGGTAAAGAAAGGAACCTCGGAAGCGGGGCGGGGCTCACAGGTTTCAGCTTGTGTCCTTGCGTCATCGCCGTGGCCACTGCGGCGTTGAACACACAGGCGGGTGCGCCGCTCCATCGCATGGCGCACCGTTCTTTCCGAGGAGCCTTTCAACATGAAGATCTCAATGCGCTTCGTTTCCGTCACCGCATCCGTGCTGGCCCTGGCCACGCTCACCGCCTGCGTGGCACCCGCACCGGTCTACCAGACCTCCCGCTATCCCTACCAGCCGCCGCCGCAGGCCGTGCCCTACCGCGAGGCCGCCTACGTCGAGTACGGCCACGTGGCGAACATCGAGGTGCTGCGCAGCGAGACCGCCGGCACCGGCACCACCGGTGGCGGTGCCGTGGCCGGTGGCGTCATCGGCGGCGTGGTGGGCAACCAGTTCGGCCGTGGCAACGGCCGTGCGGCCGCCACCGCGCTCGGCGTGATCGGCGGCGCGCTGCTGGGCAACACCATCGAGGCGCAGCAGAACGGTCCGCGTGCCTACGAGAGCTATCGCATCTCGGTGCAGACCGACCGCGGCGGCTACCGTGCCTTCGACGTGCAGCACCCGGGCGACCTGCGCATCGGCGACCGCGTGCGCATCGACAACGGCCAGCTCTCGCGCATGTAGGTCGGCATCGGCGTCACGTCGCGCCAGCCAAGGAAAAGCCGGGCAATGCCCGGCTTTGTCGTTGATACGCCGAGGGACTCAGTGCAGCGTGTCGTTGCCCGGCGAGAGCGGCTGCACCTTGAAGAAGGCCGTGCCCGCGGTGCCGCGGCCGATCTCTTCCTCGGTGGCTTCGCGCACCGAGCGCACGAGGATGTCGAGCCGGATCGCGATGCCCGCCAGCGGATGGTTGCCGTCGAGCACGAGGTGCTCGGGGTAGATCTCGGACACCGTGTACATCGCATCCTTCGGGATGTTCTCGCTCACGCCCGCGGGCAGCGCGCTGCCCTCGAAGCTCATGCCTTCCTCGGTGCCCTCGGGGAAGAGGGCGCGCGGCTCGAGGAAGAGCAACTGGTCGTTGAAGTCGCCGAAGCCCTGTTCGGGCTCGACCTGCAGCTGGATGCGGTCGCCGGGCTCATGGCCCTGCAGGGCCGCCTCGATCACGTCGAACAGATCGTCGCCACCGATCAGGAATTCGACCGGTTCGTCGAGCACGTCCAGCACATCGCCGAGCGTGTCTTTCAGGGTCCAGGTCAGGCCGACCACGCATTGTTCAGAGATTTCCATTGCAGAATTCTCCCATGGAGATCACAACACCGCTGCCCCTGCTGGGCGGCCTGAGCGCCGCGCAGTTCATGCGGCGGCACTGGCAGAAGAAACCGCTGCTGGTGCGACAGGCGGTACCCGACATGGTGCCACCCATCGACCGTTCCGCGCTGTTCGCGCTGGCCGAACGCGAGGAGGTCGAGTCCCGGCTGATCCGCCATGGCAAGACCGGCTGGAGCCTGAAGCACGGCCCGCTGCCGCGCCGCTCGCTGCCCTCGCTGAAGCAGGCCGCCTGGACCCTGCTGGTGCAGGGCGTCGACCTGCACCACGAGGGCATCCATGCGCTGCTGCGGCAGTTCAGCTTCCTGCCCGACGCGCGGCTCGACGACCTGATGATCAGCTACGCGAGCGACGGCGGCGGCGTGGGCGCGCATTTCGACAGCTATGACGTGTTCCTGCTGCAGGCGCAGGGCCGGCGCCGCTGGTCCATCGGCAAGCAGGGCGACCTGCGGCTGCAGCCCGGCGTGCCGCTCAAGATCCTCGAGCGCTTCGAGCCCGAGCAGAGCTTCGTGCTCGAACCCGGCGACATGCTCTACCTGCCGCCGCGCTATGCGCACGACGGCGTGGCGGTCGGCGGCGACTGCATGACCTTCTCGATCGGGCTGCGTTCGCCGTCCGCGGGCGAGCTCGGCGCCGACCTGCTGGCGCGCATCGCGCAGGCCCATGCCGACGAACTCGAGGACTCGGGCCCGTCGGCCGCCGTGCGCTACCGCGACCCCGCGCAGCCCGCGGTCGAGGCGCCCGGCGCCATGCCCGCCGCGCTGCAGGCCTTCGCGCGCAAGGCGGTCGAGATGGCGCTGCGCGATCCCGATGCGATCGACCGCGCGCTCGGCGAGTCGCTGACCGAGCCCAAGGCCAGCACCTGGTTCGACGAAGGCGGCGAGGCGCCCGACGCGTTGCGCGCGGTGCGGCTGGACCGCCGCACGCGCATGCTCTACGACGCGCGTCATCTCTACATCAACGGCGAGAGCTTTCGCGCGGGCGGGGCCGATGCCACGCTGATGCGGCGCCTCGCCGACCGGCGCGCGCTCGGGCCGCGCGAGCTCGCGAAGGCCAGCGACGATGCGCTGTCGCTGCTGGCCGAATGGTGCGAGGCGGGCTGGCTGCATGCCGAGTGACGCCGCGTTGCCGTCGCCGCTGCCCGAGGGCCGCTTCGACGGCCGCGAGGATTTCGACCGGCTGCTGCGCACCGCGCTCGCGTCGGCTGCGCAGCAAGGCTGGAAGGAACTGATCTTCAGCGACCCCGACTTCGCCGACTGGCCGCTGGGCGAGCGCGCGAGCATCGAGGCGCTGCAGGCTTGGTCGGCCAGCGGCCGCAGGCTGGTGCTGCTGGCCGAGCGTTTCGATGGCGTGGAGCGCCGGCATGCGCGCTTCGTCGGCTGGCGCCGAACCTGGGACCACATCGTCGAATGCCGCGCGTTGCGCGTGTCGCCGG
This sequence comes from Variovorax sp. GW821-FHT10D07, assembly GCF_059415325.1. Classification (NCBI taxonomy): domain Bacteria; kingdom Pseudomonadati; phylum Pseudomonadota; class Betaproteobacteria; order Burkholderiales; family Comamonadaceae; genus Variovorax; species Variovorax sp. GW821-FHT10D07. The sequence goes on from NZ_JBWKMZ010000005.1 coordinate 350,732, forward strand.
CGCAGGCCGGCAGCGGCGTGCCGAGCGCGCTGTGGACACCGTCGTGGTTCCTCCATCGCATCGACGTCGAGCGCGGCCGCGGTCTCGCCAGTGCCGATGCGCGCACGCGCAGCGCGCTGCGCGAATCGATCGAGGAATGCTGGCGCCAGGCCCGGCCCGCCTTTCCCGCGAGCACGCTGGGCTTGTAAGCCAATGCCGCGAATCCCGCGGCCAGACATAAGAGGGACAGCATGCGGGTCTAGAATTTTTTTCGTCCCTCAAGACCTTCATTGCCAAAGGAGCCTTTTCATGAAGAAGACAACGTCCGTCCTGCTCGCCTCGCTGCTCGCCGCTTCCGCCCTGGTGGCTTGCGGCAAGAAGGAGGATGCGGCGCCCGCCGTGACCACGCCGCCGCCCGCGCCCGTGACCGAGCCCGCACCGGCCCCCGCGCCCGCACCTGCCGCATCGGCGCCGTCGATGGGCGCCTCGGCACCATCGGCCGCCGCATCGTCGGCACTCGATGCGGCCAATGCCGCGACCGAAGCCGCCAAGAAGAGCGAAGCGCCGAGCAAGTAAGCCGTCGCCGCACACGAAGCAAAGCCGCCTCCAGGGCGGCTTTCTTCATGGGGCTTTCAATCGCCTTTCAATCGGCTGCCGATCGCGCGGCGCGCGCGCTCAGACGTCGAGCCAGGGTGAGCCTTCGGCCGCGCTCGCGGTGAGCATCTCGGCCTCGTTGCCGCCGAGCGCCTGTGCCATCAGCTGGCGCACGATCTCGGGCCGGTTGTTCTGCTCGCTCAGGTGCGCCGCGACCACGTGGCGCAGCCCGTCGTGCAGCACGGCGCGTGCAATCTCCGCGGCGGCCTGGTTCGAGAGGTGGCCGTAGTTGCCGCCCACGCGCATCTTCAGGAACGGTGGATAGGCCGAGTTGGCCAGCAGCTCGCTGTCGTGGTTGAACTCCAGCAGCAGCGAGTGCGCGCCGCTCAGGCGCGCGAGCACGTGGGCGGTGGCATGGCCGAGATCGGTCAGCACGCCGAGCGTGCGGTTGCCGTCGGTGCAGCGCAACTGCAGCGGCTCGCGCGCGTCGTGCGGCACGGTGAAGGGATGCACCGACAGCTCGCCGACCGCGAAATCCTCGTCGTCGCGCGCGATGTGCAGCTGCCCTTCGAAGTCGCGCCCGCCCGTGGCCAGCCAGGTGCCTTCGCTCATCCAGACGGGAATGCGGTTGCGCCGCGACAGGGTGTGGGCGCAGCCGATGTGATCGCCGTGTTCGTGCGTGACGAAGATGGCATCGATGTCGCTCGCGGCGAGCCCGGCGCGGGCCAGCCGCTGATCGAGCTGGCGGATGCCGAAGCCGCAGTCGATCAGGAGCCGGGAGGTGCGGCCGCCGCTGGTCGCCTCGACCAGCGCGGCATTGCCCGTGCTGCCGCTGCCGAGGCTTCGGAAGCGGAGCATGGGACTTACTTCAGGTCGTCGGCGATGACCTTGACGATGCGCTCGGCATTGGCCGAGGTCTCGGGCGCGCCGGCTTCGTTCTGCACCGACACCGTGCTGCTCTCGCCCTGGCTCTTGATCAGGATGCGGAACTTGAGCGGCGACTCGGTCTTGCTCGAGCTGAACAGCTTGCCGAAGAAGCCGGGCTCCTTCTTGTCGGGGTTCGGCGGCACGTAGCGCACGAAGTAGACGCCGGCGCTGCGGTCGCGGTCTTCCACCGTGAAGCCGGTGCGGTCGAGCGCGAGGCCGACGCGGCGCCATGCGCGGTCGAAGCCGTCGCTGAGCTGCACGATCGGCTGGCCGCCGACGTTGGCCACGCGCGCGGTCTGCACCGGTGCCGCGGCGGCGGTGGCCGCGACCTGCTTGGCCTGCTCCTGCGAGACGCCGAGCTTGACCATCAGGCGGCGCAGGAATTCGGCTTCGAGCTCGGGGTCGGACGGACGCGGCTGCCAGACGGTCTGGTCCTGGCGCGTGTTGGTGTAGACCTCCTGCATGCCGCGGTGGCTGATGTAGATCTCGGTGCCGTTCGCCGTGCGCTCCATGCGGGTGCGGAAGCGGTCGAGTTCGCCGGTGGAGTAGATCGAGTCGACCAGCTTGCCCAGCGTGCCGCGGATGATATCCTGCGGCAGCTTGGCGCGGTTCTCGGCCCAGTCGGTTTCCATGATGCCGAGGTTGCGCTGCTCGGTGGTCAGCAGGAAGCCGCTTTCCTGCCAGAAGTCCTTGACCGGCTCCCAGAGCTGGTCGGGCGAGCGGTTGACGACCAGCCAGCGCTGCGTGCCGGTGCGTTCCAGGCGCACGTCGCCGAGGTTCGAGACGGCGGTGGGCACGCCCGGCGCGTTGGCGACGCCGGTCTGGTAGGCATTGGCGGTCACGGCACCGCCGGGGATGTTGTAGCGGTTGTCACGCGAGAGCTGCGACAGGTCGGGCGGCACTTCGAGCGTCGGGGCCTTGCCGGCGCTCTTGTAGTCGATCTTGTCGCTCTCGAGAACGGAGCAGGCGGCGAGGCTGGCGACGAGGGCCAGGAGTGCGAATCGCGAGAGGTACTTCAACGTCGTCTTCCTTGTTGGAATGGTTCGGTCAATCGATGGGCCGCTGTGCCCGCCCGTTCTGAGCTCGGTTCAGGCAAAAGGTTGCTTAACCTCGGACGCGGCAGGGTAAAAGAAGATCGTGGAGGGAATGTGGAGGTGGCGAGGGCGCGGTGGCGCGCATCAGTCCTTGAGCAGCCCGGTCGCGCGCAGCGCGGCCTCGACCGCCGGACGGCTGGCCTCGGAGAGCTCGGTCAGCGGCAGCCGCAGCGCACCGCCGCAGAGGCCGAGGCGGGACATGGCCCACTTGAGCGGAATCGGATTGGGTTCGACGAACAGGTTGCGGTGCAGCGGCATCAGTTCGAACTGGATCTGCATCGCGCGCTTCACGTCGCCCGCGAGCGCGGCCACGCACAGCTCGTGCATCTTGCGCGGCGCCACGTTGGCCGTGACGCTGATGTTGCCCTTGCCGCCGCACAGCATGAGCGCCACGGCGGTCGGGTCGTCGCCCGAGTACACGGCGAAGCGCTCGGGCAGGTCGCGGATCAGCCACTGGGCGCGTTCGATGTTGCCGGTGGCTTCCTTGATGCCGATGATGCCGGGCACCTGGGCCAGGCGCAGCACGGTGTCGTGCGCCATATCGGCGACGGTGCGGCCGGGCACGTTGTACAGCACGGTGGGCAGGTCGCCCACGGCTTCGGCGATGGCCTTGAAATGCTGGTACTGGCCCTCTTGCGTGGGCTTGTTGTAGTAGGGGACGACCTGGAGCTGGGAATTGGCGCCCACGCCCTTGGCGAACTTGGCGAGCTCGATCGCTTCCTTGGTCGAGTTGGCGCCGCAGCCGGCCATGACGGGCACGCGGCCCCGGGCCTGTTCGACCGACACGCGGATGATTTCGCAGTGCTCTTCCACGTCGACCGTGGGCGATTCGCCGGTGGTGCCGACGACGCCGAGGCAGTCGGTGCCTTCGTCGATATGCCAGTCGATCAGCCGGCGCAGCGCGGGATAGTCAACGCTGCCGTCGTCGTGCATCGGCGTGGCCAGCGCGACGATGCTGCCTGTGAGTTGCTCCAAGGGGGAATCTCTTTGTCGTGGACGAAAGCACGCATTCTAATAGCGCACCCCCTGCCCGCCACCCGGGCGGCCCCGGGTCCCGAGGGGGTGGTCAGGCGGCCTTCAGCGGATGGCGCGCCGGCAGGTCCGCCGCGGCGGCGGGCGCCCGGACCGCCGCGATGCGCTGCACGAAACGCGCCGGCTCGCTCAGGAAGCCGTCCTCGTAGGCCACCACGCGCAGCCCGTCGCAGGCGGTCAGCAGCTCGCCCGGGCGCAGCAGGAAGTCGGGCCGCGAGGGCTTGCCCACGCTCTCGTTGCCCGCCGCGAAGGTCTCGTAGAGCAGCACGCCGCCGGGCGCCACGGCCGCGACGATGTCGGGCAGCCGCGCCCGCCACAGGTAGTTGGTGACGACGACCGCGCCGAAGCCCCGGCCGGCGAAGGGCCAGGGGCCGTCCTCGATGTCGGCGGTGACGACCGTGCCGAAGGCGGCTGCCGCGGCGGTGGCCTCGGGCGAGCGGTCGACGCCCGTGACCGGGTGCCCGCGCTGCGCGAACCAGTGCATGTGGCGCCCGGCGCCGCAGGCCACGTCGAGCACGGTGGCGCCCGGCGCGAGCAGGTGGCTCCAGCGCACGATCCATTCCGAGGGCGCCGACAGGCCGTGGACCGGGGAAAGGGGATTGGTTACATCTTTCATGGCGCCTTGCGCCCGCCGGGCGCGCGATCGGTCAGAAGCACGACCAGATCTGGTCGACCAGCATCACCGCGAATTCGGGGTGGGTGTAGAGGCTGAACACGCCCGCCAGCGCCAGCGCCGCGGCGGCGAACCAGCCGGTGCGTGCGAGCCGTTGGCGCGAGAGGGGTGTCATGGCCGCCATTGTGATCCCGGCATCAGCCCGCGTATCAGCCCGCGTGCGCGGCGGGCCGGCCCACCGGCCGCGCGATCGCGGTCTCGCGCACCGGCAGGTTGACCAGCGCCGCGAACACGCCGAGCGCGATCGCCAGGTACCAGACCACGTCGTAGCTGCCCGTGGTGTCGTAGAGATAGCCGCCCAGCCAGACGCCGAGGAAGGAGCCGACCTGGTGGCTCAGGAACACGAAGCCGCTGAGCATCGAGAGGTGGGCCACGCCGAAGATGCCCGCCACGATCGCGTTGGTGGCCGGCACGGTCGAGAGCCAGAGGAATCCCATCGCGGCCGAGAACAGGTAGACGCTCAGCGGCGAGGTCGGCACCACGAGGAACAGCGCGATCGATACCGCCCGCGCGAAGTAGATCGCGGCCAGGATCTTGCGCTTGGCGAGCTTCTGGCCCAGCAGCCCCACGGTGTAGGTGCCGAACACGTTGAACAGGCCGATCAGCGCCAGCGCATAGCCGGCCACGTCGGCCGGCAGGCTCTTGTCGCGCAGGTAGGTCGGCATGTGGATGCCGATGAAGGCGAGCTGGAAGCCGCAGACGAAGTAGCCGGCCATCAGCAGGCCGAAGCTCGGATAGCGGAAGGCCTCGCCCACGGCCTGCAGCACCGACTGCTCGCGCTGCGCGGCCGCCGCTTCGCGCCGGGGCTCGCGCAGGCCGAAGGCCAGCGGCACGATCACCAGCACCAGCACCGCGACCACCGCCAGCGCGGTCTGCCAGCCGAACTGGCCGATCAGCCGGCCCTCGACCGGCGCCATCAGGAACTGGCCGAAGGAGCCGGCCGCCGCCGCCACGCCCATCGCCCACGAGCGCCGCTCGGCCGGGATCTGCCGCCCGATCACGCCGTAGATCACCGCGTAGGTGGTGCCGGCCTGGGCCGCGCCGATCAGCAGGCCCGCGCTCAGCGTGAACAGCAGCGGCGTCGGCGAATGCGCCATGCCCAGCAGGCCCAGCGCATAGAACACCGCCCCGCCGATCAGCACCCGGAACGCCCCGAAGCGGTCGGCCAGCATGCCCGCGAACACCCCGAAGATGCCCCACGAGAGGTTCTGTATCGCCAGCGCGAACGAGAAGGTCTGCCGGCTCCAGTCCTGCGCCTGCGTGATCGGCTGCAGCCAGAGCCCGAAGCCATGGCGGATGCCCATCGAGAGCGTGACGATCATGGCGCCGCAGAACAGCACCTGCCTGATCGAGAGGGTGGGAGTGGAAGGCGATTGCATGCGGCGACTGTAGCCAAGAGCCGGCTTTGGCATGCGCGCCGCCGGCGACAGCCATTGATGATTTATCGGCGGCGTTTCAATGCGTTTCAGGCATCAAAGCCGGCCGGCGCGATGGCCCGCGCGCCTGGAAAGCCATGGGCGCAGGCGCGCCAGGCCAGCCACAGCGCCGGCACCAGCAGCACGAGCAGCGACCATGGCAGCGCGCCGGCGCCGCGGCCCTGCAGCAGCAGGCCGCCGATCAGCCCGCCGCCCGCGATGGCGCTGTTCCAGGCCGTGACCACCATTGACTGCGCCACGTCGGCGGCCTCGCCGGCCGCCTGCGCCGAAGCGGTCTGGAACAGGGTCGCGGCGCCGCCGAAGCTCAGTCCCCAGACGGCGACGGCGAGGAACACCGCCGGCGCGGAAGCCGTGGCCACGCCCAGCAGCAGCGCCGCCCCGCCGAAGGCCGCGGTGCTCGCCAGCACCAGCTCGCGCAGCCAGCAGTCGATCAGCACGCCGGTGAGCCAGATGCCCGCCAGCGAGGCGGCGCCGAAGGTCAGCAGCACCAGGTCGACCCGTTCGCCGAGCCCCGCATGGGCGAGAAAGGGCGCGATGTAGGTGTAGAGGATGTTGTGCGCCAGCACGAAGGCCAGCATCACCGCGAGCACGGGGCGCACGCCCGGCAGCACGAACACCTGCTGCACGCGCTGCCGGCGACCGGCCGCCTGGCCGGGGAAGTCGGGCACGCGCCAGCGCACCCAGGCCAGCAGCAGCACGGACAGCACCGACATGCACAGGAAGGCCGCGCGCCAGCCCACGCTGTGGCCCAGCAGCGTGCCGGCCGGAATGCCCAGCGACAGCGCCAGCGGCGCGCCGAGCATCGCCACCGCGGTTGCGCGGCCGCGCAGCGCGGGCGCCACCATGCGGCCCGCATGGCCGGCGACCAGCGCCCACAGCAGGCCCGCGAACACGCCGGCGAAGAAGCGCGCGACCAGCGTCAGCGCGTAATCGTGCGACAGCGCGGTCACCGTGTTGACGACCGCGAAGCCGCCGATGGCCAGCATCAGCAGCGGCCGCCGCCGCCAGCCCTGGGTCAGGGCGACCAGCGGGATCGCCGCCACCAGCGAGCCGATCGCATAGACCGTGACCCACTGGCCGACCAGCGCGGGCGCGATGTCCAGGCTGGCGCCGATCTGCGGCAGCAGGCCGGCCGGCATGGCCTCGGTCAGGATCGTGACGAAGCCGGCGGCGGCCAGCGCCAGCAGGCCGGACAGGGGCAGCCGGGCCTCGGGCGAAGGGGTGGTGCGCTCAGCCATGGACGGCGTCCCGCAGTTCGTTCACGAAGCCGCCCGACACGCCTTCGTAGAGCGTGTTGGTGAAGGCCACCACGCTGAGGCCGCGGGCGCGGTCCACGAACCACGAGTGCCCGTAGGCGCCGCCCCAGCGCCAGGTGCCGACGGACTCGGGCGAGGCCGCCGCCACCGGATCGTGCAGCACCGAGAAGCCGAGCCCGAAGCCGTAGCCCGGCGCGTCGGCCGGGCCCCAGGCGCCGGTGTGGTTGCGGCCCATCTCGTCGACCGAGGCGCGCGGCAGCAGCGGCGCGCCGCCCTCGCGCAGGGTCTCGAGCAGGCGCAGGAAGTCGTGCGCGCTGCCGACCATGCCCGCGCCGCCCGAGGGGAAGGCATCGGGGTCGAAGGCGCGCGCGGGATCGAAACGGATGCCGATGGCGCCGTCGAACGGCGTCGCGACGATCGGGCCGTCCATGCGCCGCGGTGCCGCGCCGGGAACGTTGACGTAGGGCACGGCGAGCCGGGCTTCGTCCGGCGCGACGCCGAAGCCGGTGTCGCGCAGGGCCAGCGGAGCGGTCACGAGCCGGCGCACCGCCGCGGCCAGCGGCTGGCCGCTCGCGGCCTCGATCACGCCGCCGAGCACGTCGATCGCCAGCGAATAGAACCAGCCCGTGCCCGGCGCATGGAGCAGCGGCACCCGTGCGATGCGACGCAGGTTCTCGGCCAGGTCGATGCCGCTGCGGTCCATGCCGTCGGACACGCCGGCCCGCGCGTAGGGACCGTCGTCGCTGGCCTCGAAGAAGCGATAGCCGAGCCCGGCGGTGTGGGTGAGCAGCTGTCGCAGCGTGATGACCGGCTCGCTGCCGTCGGGCAGGCGCGGGCGGAAGTCCGGCAGCCAGCGCGTGACCGCGTCGTCGAGCGCGAGCCGGCCCTGCGCCGCGAGCACCATCGCGGCCGTCGAGACGATGGGCTTGGACACCGAGGCCAGCCGGAACAGCGCGTCCTCGCGCATCGGGCGGCCGGCCTCGCGGTCCGCCAGGCCGGCTGCGCGGCGGTGCACGGGGCGCCCGTCGTGGGCCACCAGCACCACCGCGCCGACCAGCCGCTGCTCGGCCAATGCGCGATCGATGGCCGCGTCGATGCGCGCCGGGTCGGGGCCGCGCCAGCGGGCGGCGGAACAGGATGGTTTTTCGTGGGCGAATGACATGGCGCCAACGATAGGAACAAGCCGACTGCGGAAAAAGGGGGATAGAGTTCCGCTCAGTGCGGACGTCGGTGTCCGCAATGGAGCCTTTATGGACAGCCTCAGCGGCTTTTCCGTTTTCGTCCAGGTCGCCGAGACCCGCAGCTTCGTCGCCGCCGGGCGTGCCCTCGGCGTGTCCGCCTCGGCCGTGGGCAAGCGCGTGGCGCGGCTGGAGGAGCGCCTGGGCGTGCAGCTGTTCCACCGCAGCACGCGCAGCATCACGCTCACGGCCGAGGGCACGCTGTTCCTCGCGCACAGCCGGCGCGTGCTGGCCGAGATCGAGGCCGCGGAGCAGGAGCTCTCGCACTCGGCGCTCGCGCCGCGCGGCAAGCTGCGCGTCAGCCTGCCGCTGATCAGCTCGCTGGTGCTGCCGGTGCTGGCCGGCTTCATGCGCGAGCACCCGGCCATCGAGCTCGACCTGGACTTCAGCGACCGGCTGGTCGACGTGGTCGAGGAGGGCTTCGACGCCGTGGTGCGCACCGGCGAGCTGGCCGATTCGCGGCTCTCGGTGCGCCGGCTGGGCGCGTTCTCGCAACTGCTTGTGGCCTCGCCCGACTACCTCGAGCGCCACGGCACGCCGGTCTCGATCGCCGAACTCGCCGCGCACGCCTGCCTGCACTACCGCTTTCCCGCCACGGGCAAGGTGGAGGTCTGGCCGCTCGTGCCGCTGCCCGACGGCAGCGAGTTCAAGCCGCCGGTCGCCATGATCTGCAACACCATGGAAGCCCGCCTGTGCTTCGCCGAGCGCGGCCGCGGCATCGCCTGCCTGCCCGACTTCAGCGTGCGCGAGGCCCTGGCCGCCGGGCGGCTGCGCAGCGTGCTGCCCGAATCCGTGCGGCCCCACACCATCGGCCTGGGCGTGCTGTGGCCGTCGGGGCGCCATCCCGCGCCCAAGCTGCGGGCCTTCATCGACCACCTGAGTGCCCACCTGTTCACGCCGCCGCCGGCTTCCTGTACGGGCATCCAGTTGTTTGGCGGCGACTGACTACAATCCGCCCCCATGGCGACTCCCCCCAAGACTCCAACCAGTTCCTCCGACGCCTCCGGCTACTCCGAAGGCTCGATCCGCGTGCTCAAGGGCCTCGAGCCCGTCAAGCAGCGCCCGGGCATGTACACCCGCACGGACAACCCGCTGCACATCATCCAGGAAGTGCTCGACAACGCGGCCGACGAAGCGCTCGCGGGCCACGGCAAGAAGATCAAGGTCACGCTGCACGCCGACGGCTCGGTCAGCATCGAGGACGACGGCCGCGGCATTCCGTTCGGCCTGCATCCCGAAGAGAAGGCGCCCGTGATCGAGCTGGTCTACACCCGGCTGCACGCGGGCGGCAAGTTCGACAAGGGCTCGGGCGGCGCCTACAGCTTCTCGGGCGGCCTGCACGGCGTGGGCGTGTCGGTGACCAATGCGCTGTCGAAGCGGCTCGAGGTGGCGACGCACCGCGAAGGCTCGGTGGCGAAGCTGGCCTTCAGCGGCGGCGACGTGATCGAGGCGCTCGAGGTCCGCAAGCTCGAGGCCGGCGAGCGCAAGCAGGGCACCACGGTGCGCGCCTGGCCCGACTCCAAGTACTTCGAGACCGTCGCGCTGCCGATGGGCGAGATCACCCACCTGCTGCGCAGCAAGGCGGTGCTGATGCCCGGCGTGAGCGTCACGCTGGTCAACGAGAAGACCAAGGAAACGCAGCAGTGGCTCTACAAGGGCGGCCTCAGCGACTACCTGATGCAGACGCTCAACGGCGATCCGGTGATCCCGCTGTTCGAAGGCAGCGGCCATGCCGACAAGAACGCCGACAACTTCGCCGAGGGCGAGGGCGCCGACTGGTGCGTGGCCTTCACCGAGGACGGCCAGCCGGTGCGCGAGAGCTACGTCAACCTGATTCCCACCAGCGCCGGCGGCACGCACGAGAGCGGCCTGCGCGACGGCCTGTTCACGGCGGTCAAGGGCTTCATCGAGCTGCACTCGCTGCTGCCCAAGGGCGTGAAGCTGCTGCCCGAGGACGTGTTCGCGCGCGCTTCCTACGTGCTGAGCGCCAAGGTGCTCGATCCGCAATTCCAGGGCCAGATCAAGGAGCGGCTGAACTCGCGCGACGCGGTGCGGCTGGTGTCGAGCTTCGTGCGCCCGGCGCTCGAGCTGTGGCTCAACCAGCACGTCGACTACGGCCGCAAGCTCGCCGAACTGGCGATCAAGGCCGCGCAGACGCGCCAGCGCGCGGGCCAGAAGGTCGAGAAGCGCAAGGGCTCGGGCGTGGCCGTGCTGCCCGGCAAGCTGACCGACTGCGAGAGCAAGGACATCAGCCACAACGAGGTCTTCCTGGTCGAGGGCGACTCGGCCGGCGGCAGCGCCAAGATGGGCCGCGACAAGGAAAGCCAGGCCATCCTGCCGCTGCGCGGCAAGGTGCTCAACACCTGGGAGGTCGAGCGCGACCGGCTGTTCGCCAACACCGAAATCCACGACATCTCGGTGGCCGTGGGCGTCGATCCGCACGGCCCCGACGAAACGCCTGACCTCAGCGGCCTGCGCTACGGCAAGATCTGCATCCTTTCCGATGCCGACGTGGACGGCTCGCACATCCAGGTGCTGCTGCTCACGCTGTTCTTCCGCCACTTCCCGAAGCTGATCGAAACCGGCCACGTGTATGTCGCGAAGCCGCCATTGTTCCGGGTCGACGCGCCCGCGCGCGGCAAGAAGCCGGCCTCCAAGGTCTATGCGCTCGACGAGGGCGAACTGACCGCCACGCTCGACAAGCTGCGCAAGGACGGCGTGCGCGAAGGCGCCTGGAGCATCAGCCGCTTCAAGGGCCTGGGCGAAATGAGCGCGGAACAATTGTGGGAAACCACGCTCAATCCAGACACCCGGCGCCTGATGCAGGTCCAATTGGGCCGTTTCGACTTCAGCGCCACCCAGGGCGAGATCACCAAGCTCATGGGCAAGGGCGAAGCGGCGGCGCGGCGCGAACTGATGGAACTGCGCGCCGACGACGTCGACATCGATGTTTGATTCCACCCCGCATGTCTCTCCTCAAGCCTTCGCTGCTCCTGGCCTTCCTGCTGCTCGCGCTGCAGGGGCCGGCGCGCGCCGCTGACGTCTACGGCTACATCGACGCCAACGGCGTGGCGCACTTCGCGGCCGAGAAGGTCGACGAGCGCTACCAGGTGTTCTTCCGCGACGGCCAGAGCTTCGACACCACGCAGGGCATCTCGCCGTTGAGCCGGTTGGGCCGCGGCGACCGCAAGCTCGATGGCAAGGTGTCTCCGGCCTCGCAGACGCTGCTGGCCATGTTCGAGGCCTCGCCGAGCTACAAGATCGCCAAGAGCGCGCTGCGCGATGCCTCGAACAAGCATGCGATCGACTACGAGCTGCTGCAGGCGCTGATCGCCACCGAGTCGGGCTTCGACGCGCAGGCCGTCTCGCCCAAGGGCGCGCGCGGGCTGATGCAGCTGATGCCCGGCACCGCGCAGCGCTACGGCGTGGCGGGCGACCAGCGCGCGAGCCTCGAGAAGAAGCTGTTCGACCCGCGCATCAACATCGCCGCCGGCTCGCACTACCTGCGCGACCTGATCGCGATGTTCCCGGGCCAGATCGAGCTGGCGCTGGCGGCCTACAACGCGGGCGAGGGCGCGGTGCAGCGCGCGGGCAACAAGATCCCGAACTACAAGGAAACGCAGAACTACGTGCAGACGGTGCTGCAGCTCTATGCCTACCTCAAGCCCTCGGTGGCCCGGGGCGGCGGCCTGCGCGGCGGCAAGACGCCGGGGCGCATCCGCATGGAGATGACGGTGCCCGCCGGCGGCGCGATCGGCCGCGGCAACATGCCCCCGGATTCGCCGCGCAGCCTGCCGGCGATGCCGGTCGTGCCCGAGTCGGCCGCGCCGCCCGCGGCCGATGCCGGCGAGCGATCCGCCGCGCCGCTCTCGTGAGCACGGCGTCCCGCGAGCGAGCGCCTTCGCCCGCCCCGACCACCCCAAGAACGAGGAGACCGCGATGCAACGCCGAGATTTCGTCCTGGCCGGCGCCGCCGCGCTGAGCGGCGCCGCGCGCGCCCAGCATCCGGCCTCGCACGCGGCGCCGCAGCCCGTGCCGTCCTCGGCCGAGCCCTATGCGCGGCTGCAGGGCGGCGTGCCGCATCACATGACGCCCGAGCAGGAGGCGCAGCGCGTCACCGACAGCCCCGCGCCGCGCGGCCCGCAGGGGCGCTGGGCGGCGCGCGCGGCGCTGCCGATCCCGCGCAGCGAGATGGCCTGGGCCACGGCCGCGCAGGGCCGCATGCACGTGGTGGGCGGTTACGGCGAGGGCGCGGTCAACCGCGACTACCACCACATCTACGATCCGCAGGCCGACCGCTGGCTCGACGGCGCACCGCTGCCGCGCGGCGCCAATCACGTGGCCGTGGCGGCCGATGGCGGCCGGGTCTATGCGCTCGGCGGCTTCGTCGAGCAGAACCGGCGCTCCGACACGAATGCCTACGTCTACGAGATCGCGGCCAATCGCTGGACCGCCATCGCGCCGCTGCCGCGCCCGCGCGGCGCGGCAGCCGCGGTGGTGCTCGACGGGCAGCTGCACCTGATCGGCGGCGCCTCCGAGCCCGCGGCCGAACGCGCCAGCGTGGGCTGGCACGAGGTCTATGACCCGAAGGCCGACCGCTGGAGCGCGCGCAAGCCGCTGCCCGGCGCGCGCGACCACGTGGGCTGCGTGGCGCACGGCGGCCTGATCCACGTGGTGGGCGGCCGCTTCAACACCTTCGAATACAACACCGACCTGCACCACGTCTACCTTCCCGCGCGCGACACCTGGGAGCCGCGTTCGCCGCTGCCCACCGCGCGCTCGGGCCATGGCCTGGTGGTCTATCGCGACCGCTTCTTCGCCATGGGCGGCGAGGGCGGTTTCCTCGTCGGCGGCGTGCCGCGCCAGGCCAAGGTCTTCGGCCAGATGGAAAGCTACGATCCCGTGGCCGATAGCTGGCAGCGCCATGCGCCCATGACCACGCCGCGCCATGCCGTCGGTGCCGCCGTCATCGGCGACTGGATCTACGTGGCCGGCGGCGGTGCCGTGCTCGGCGGCTCGGTGCAGTCGGCGGTGCACGAGGCCTTCACGCTGGGCTGAGCGCCTTCGTCGCCCCTTCTTTTTCGTTTTCTCACCCGCTCTTTCATGGACTCCCAACCCCCGCTCGATCTCCTGCCTCCCGGCGACGACAACAACGGCGGCGACGACACCTCGCTCACGCTCGCCGACTATGCCCAGACCGCCTACCTCGAATACGCGCTGAGCGTGGTCAAGGGCCGCGCGCTGCCCGACGTGTCGGACGGCCAGAAGCCGGTGCAGCGGCGCATCCTCTATTCGATGTCGCGCATGGGCCTGGGCTTCGGCGGCACCAACGGCACCGTGGGCGCCAAGCCCGTGAAGAGCGCGCGCGTGGTCGGCGACGTGCTCGGCCGCTTCCATCCGCACAGCGACCAGGCCGCCTACGACGCGCTGGTGCGCATGGCGCAGGACTTCTCGCAGCGCTATCCGCTGGTCGACGGCCAGGGCAACTTCGGCAGCCGCGACGGCGACGGTGCCGCGGCCATGCGCTACACCGAGGCGCGCCTCGCGCGCATCACCAGCCTGCTGCTCGACGAGATCGACGAAGGCACGGTCGACTTCATCCCCAACTACGACGGCAGCACCGAGGAGCCGCGCCTCCTGCCCGCGCGGCTGCCGTTCACGCTGCTCAATGGCGCCAGCGGCATCGCGGTCGGCCTGGCCACCGAGATCCCGAGCCACAACCTGCGCGAGATCGCCGATGCCTGCGTGGCGCTGATCAAGTCGAACGGCAAGCTCAGCGAGGAAGAGTTGTTCGCCATCGTGCCCGGCCCCGACTATCCGGGCGGCGCGCAGATCATCAGCAGCGCGGGCGACATCGCCGATGCCTACCGCAGCGGCCGCGGCTCGCTCAAGGTGCGCGCGCGCTGGAAGATCGAGGATCTCGCGCGCGGCCAGTGGCAGCTGGTGGTCAACGAGCTGCCGCCGGGCGTGAGCACGCAGAAGGTGCTCGAGGAGATCGAGGAGATCACCAACCCCAAGGTCAAGGCCGGCAAGAAGGCGCTGAGCACCGAGCAGACCCAGGTCAAGGCCGCGATGCTCTCGGTGCTCGACGTGGTGCGCGACGAGTCGAGCAAGGACGCCGCCGTGCGCCTGGTGTTCGAGCCCAAGACCTCGCGCATCAGCCAGGAGGAATTCATCACCACGCTGCTGGCGCAGACCTCGCTCGAGACCTCGTCGTCGATCAACCTCACGATGGTGGGCATCGACGGCAAGCCGACGCAGAAGTCGCTGCGCCAGATGCTCAACGAGTGGATCGCGTTCCGCGAGATCACCGTCGAGAAGCGCACGCGCTTCCGCCTCAACAAGGTGATGGACCGCATCCACATCCTCGAAGGCCGGCAGCTCGTGCTGCTCAACGTCGACGAGGTGATCGCGATCATCCGTGCGGCCGAGGACCCGAAGGCCGCGCTGATCGAGCGCTTCAAGCTCAGCGAGATCCAGGCTGAGGACATCCTCGAAATCCGCTTGCGCCAATTGGCGCGGCTCGAGGCCATCAAGATCCAGCAGCAGCTCGACGAGCATCGCATCGAGCAGAAGAAGCTCGAGGACATCCTCGCCAACCCTGCCACGCTGCGCCGCCTGCTCGTCAAGGAGATCGAAGCCGACGCCAAGACCTTCGAAGACCCGCGCCGCACGCTGATCCAGGCCGAGAAGCGCGCCGTGGCCGAGGTCAAGGTGGTCGACGAGCCGGTCACCGTGATCGTCTCGCAGAAGGGCTGGGTGCGCGCGCAGAAGGGCTGGGCCAGCGAGAAGGCCACGGGCAACGGCGCCGCGGCGCCCGAGTACAGCTTCAAGTCGGGCGACTCGCTCTACGGCGCCTTCGAATGCCGCAGCGTCGACACGCTGCTGGTGTTCGGCTCCGCCAAGGACAAGAGCGTGCGCGTCTACACCGTGCCCGTGGCCTCGCTGCCGGGCGCGCGCGGCGACGGCCAGCCGGTCACCACGCTGATCGAGCTCGATGCGGGCACGCATGTCACGCACTACTTCGCGGGCCCGGTCGCGGCCAGCCTGCTGCTGGCCAACTCGGGCGGCTACGGCTTCATCGCCACGGTCGAGAACATGATGTCGCGCCAGCGCGGCGGCAAGGCCTTCATCGACGTGGGCGAGGGCGAGCAGCTGTGCCGACCCTCGCTGGTGGGCGGTGCCGGCGGCGCCGAGCCGATGCCCATGGCCACGCACGTGGCCTGCGCCTCCACGGGCGGGCGCATCCTGACCTTCGAGATCGCCGAGCTCAAGAGCCTGCCCAAGGGCGGCCGCGGCCTCACGCTGATCGACCTCGAGCCCAAGGACACCCTCGCGGGTGCCGCGGCCTACACGCGCAGCGTGAAGATCGAGGGCATCGGCCGCGGCGGCAAGGAGCGCGACGAGACGCTCGAGATCCGCACCCTCAACAACGCACGCGGCGCCCGCGCGCGCAAGGGCAAGGCGGCCGACCTGGGCTTCAAGCCGACCAGCATCGTGCGGGTACTCTGATGGGCGGCCTCGACATCAGCACCATCGGCTTCGTCATCGCGATCGTGACCGGCATCGGGAGCTTTCTCGTGGGCCGGCACTTCCGCGGCAAGCGCGCCGAGAAGAAGCGCGCGAAGGACCGCGTGGCGGCGCAGGCGCTAGAGACGCGCCAGCAGCGCCGCGCGCGCGAGCGGCGCGAGCGCGGCTAGCCGCTCGCTGCCCGTTACTTCAGGCCTTCCCACCAGCGCACGTTGGTGCGCGCCTGGCCCACCGTCAGCACCTCGCCGATCACCGGCGTGGCCAGTTCGATCTTGCGCTCCTGCGTGAGCTTCGCGATGCGGTCCAGCGGGTCGTGCCAGCTGTGGAAGGCGAGGTCGAAGGTGCTGTTGTGCACCGAGTACAGCACCTTGCCGCGCAGGTCCTGGAAGGCCTGCACGCTCTGCTCGGGCGTCATGTGGACCGCGGGCCAGTAGGCGTCGTAGGCGCCGTTCTCCATCAGCGCGAGGTCGAAGCCGCCGAAGCGCTCGCCGATCTGCTTGAAGCCCGGGAAGTAGCCCGAGTCGCCGCTGTAGAAGATGCGCTGCTCGCCGCTTTGCACCACCCACGAGGCCCACAGCGTGCGACCGCGGTCGGTCAGCGAGCGGCCCGAGAAATGCTGCGCCGGCGTGGCCGTGAGCTTCACGCCGTCGTGCTCGCCGCCCTGCCACCAGTCGAGCTCGCTGATGCGCTCGGGCGGCACGCCCATCGCGACCAGCCGGGCCTTCACGCCCAGCGGCACGAAGTAGTGCTGCACCCGCTTCGCGAGGTACTCGATGGTGTAGACGTCGAGGTGGTCGTAGTGGTCGTGCGAGAGGATCAGGCCCTCGATCGGCGGCAGGTCCTGCAGCGCGATCGGCGGCTGGTGGAAGCGCTTGGGCCCCGCGAACGAGAACGGCGACACGCGCTCGCCGAACACCGGGTCGATCAGCCAGTACTTGCCGCGCAGCTTGAGCAGGTGCGAGGAATGGCCCAGGCGCACCACGTGGTTGGCCTGCGCATCGAGCGCCGCCAGCGCGGCCGGCGTCAGCGGCTTCACGGGGATCGCATCGGTGGGCACCGAGTCGGTCTTGGTCTCGAAGAAGAAGCGGGTCCAGATCTTCCACGTGCTCTGGTTGGGCAGCACGTCGGGGTTGTCCATGTTCTCGAAGGTGCAGCCCTTGAACTGCGGCGAGGCGTCGTAGCGGACCTCGCAGCCGCTGTTGCTGCTGCAGCCGGCCAGCAGCGCGCAGGCGGCCGCGAAGGCGGCGGTGGCGCGCCTGCGCAGGCGCTGCGAAAGGGAAGGAGCGTTGGGGTCGGTCATGGCAGGTGTTGTGTGGTTCTGCGGGCGGCGCGAGCTTAGCGGCGGGTGCGCGGGCAATGGTTTCAACGTCAGAAACATTCGCCGGGCAGGGGCATTGGTGCGTCCTGTGCGATCCTTCGGCCCTGCCGTCCCGCGCACCAGAAAGGGTTCCCATGACACTCGCCGTCCTCGTCATCGACATGCAGCGCGGCCTCGTCGACGACGCCCCGCGTCCGCACGAAGCCGCCGCGGTGATCGAGCGCATCAACGCGCTCACCGAGCGTGCCCGCGCGGCCGGCGTGCCGGTGGCCTTCATCCAGCACGAGAACGAGGTCGACCTGGTGTTCGACTCCGAGCGCTGGCAGCTCGCCGGCGCGCTCAACACCGACACGCGCGACGCGCGGCTGCGCAAGACCACGCCCGATTCCTTCCTGCGCACGTCGCTCGATGCCTGGCTCTCGGAGCGCGGCGTGAAGCGCGTGGTGGTCTGCGGCTATTCGTCGGAGTTCTGCGTCGACACCACGGTGCGCCGCGCGGCCGGGCTCGGCTACGCGGTGACGCTCGCGGCCGACGCCCACACCTCGCACGACAAGCCGCATGCCACGGGCGCACGGATCCGCGCCCACCACAACGCCACGCTGGCGGACATCACGAGCTTCGGCGTGCCGATCCGCGCGGTCGACAGCGCGCAGGTGTCGTTCGGCGGTTGAAGCCGGCGCGGGGCTTCAGTCCGCTCCCGGCCGCCACACCCGCACCAGCGCCCCGAGCTTCTCCCGGAAGCTCATGCGGTCGTTCGACAGCACGTCGATGAAGTCCGACAGCCGCTGCGACTTGACCATGGTGTAGACCGTGAGCCAGGTCGTGAACACCAGCACCACGCCGAACCAGATCGCCTTGCGCCACAGCGGCGCCTCGGCCTCGGCCAGCAGGTTCATGCCGAGGAAGCCGGTGGTGATGGTGCCGATCAGGCCGAACAGGGTCACGACCGTGAGCCGCACCACGGTGTTGGCCTGGCGCCGCAGGCTGTCGGCGTCGAGGTAGGTGTTCATGTCGGCGATGCGCTCCTTGACCTCGTCGTAGAGCGGATCGAGCCCGAGGTGGGTGGCGCACAGGTGCGACAGCGCGCGCACCTGCGCCTGCTCCGAGATCTCGTGGAACCAGTAGCGGTGCGTGAAGCGCAGGAAGCGCTCGAAGCTGGCGCGGATCGCGCGCTTGAAGCGCTTCACGCTCGGCGTGCTGCGGATGTCCAGCCGCTTGAGCGCCTCCACCAGCTGGTCCGAGAACATCAGCAGCGAGGCCTTCTGGAAGTGCGCGATCAGGAACAGCAGGAAGTGCTGGTGGCGGAACTGCGCGAGCACGCCGCGGTCGCGGCAGCAGAAGAACTCGGAGCGCGCATCGCCCACCACGATCAGCGCATGGCCGTTGCACAGGTAGCGCGTGTTCGGGGCCGCGCCGGCATCGACCCAGAAGCGGTCGTAGCAGTAGCGGCTCTCGAAGTCGGCGAGGTGGTGGTCGGCGTAGGGCAGGTGGTCCTGGCGTCCCGCGAGCGCCGCCTCGGCCTCGCCCGCGCCCGTGACCAGCCCGAGGCGGATGAAGTCGTTGCGCGTGAGCCGCTTCGGATCGTCGAGCGACAGGTAGGCCATCACCGGCATGCGGTAGTACTCGATCTGCCGGTAGCGCAGCGCGCCCTTGTCCTCCGAATGGTCGCTCACCAGCGGCTGCATCAGGTAGGCCCAGTGGGCCGCGATGCGCGGCGCGCGGTGCTGCGCCACGTGCGAGATGAAGGCCTCGCTGTGCTGTGCGTCCGAGCTGGCGAGCACGCGGCCGTCGGCGGCCAGCCATTCGACGCTGGCCATGCAGTGCAGCGCGCCGCCCTCGGCATCCCAGCCCGCGGGATAGGCGCGGCCGAAGCGGTAGAGCAGCTCCTGCGCCTGCGCCAGGCTCAGGTCGTTCACGCCGACCTCGAGGTTCAGCAGCACCACGTCGACGTCGAAGAAGAAGTAGAGGTCGCAGTGCACCACCTCGAGCGTGATCGGCGCCTCGCCGGCGCGCGTGACCACGCGCACCGCGGCGATGTCGTGGCGGCGGAAGATGCGCATCGGCGAATCGCCGTCGCTGCCCGATTCAGGCCCGCCGGCCTGCGCGCGCGAGCGGCCCTCGCCGTAGAGGAAGCGCTGCACATAGGGCAGGAAGCTCACGAACTCGTTGTAGTGGCGCTGGTGGAAGCGGCTGCTGTCGCCGGTGTATTCGTCGATCTCCTCGCGCCACGGCGAGGCCTCGCCCATCTCGCGCAGCAAGTGCCATGGCGCCTGGTGCGCGGACTTCGCATCGCGCACCGGCATCAGCCGCACCGGCCACAGCAGGGCCTGCCGCAGGTGCTTCACGGCGGGGGCGTGGGCGGAGGTCTCGGCAAGCATGGCGCCGGGGTCTTCGGCCATGTCGTCCAGCTGCGCGGTCGTGGGGTTGGCCAGGGGTGTGAGCATCGCGGAAGTGTAGGCAGCGGCCCCCCGCAAAGGCCGACTAGGGTAATCCCTGGGTCATCGTGAAACCGGTTTCATATAAGCTGCAAGCATTGCTTTTCCACTGTGCGCGTGCACCCGCGCCGCAGCCGGACCATGAACTACCAGTTTCAATTCGACGCCGTCTTCGCCGCCTGGCCGCTGCTGCTCAAGGGCACGTGGATCACCGTCCAGCTGTCGCTGGTCGCCACCGTGCTCGGGCTGGTGGTGGCCATCTTCTGCGCCTGGGGCAAGACCTCGGGACCGGGCTGGCTGCGCTTCGTGATCAACGCCTACATCGAGGTGATCCGCAACACGCCGTTCCTGGTGCAGCTGTTCTTCTTCTTCTTCGCGCTGCCGGCCATCGGCCTGCGCTGGTCGCCGCAGACGGCCGCGCTGGTGGCGATGGTGGTGAACCTCGGCGCCTATGCCACCGAGATCATCCGCGCCGGCATCGAATCCATTCCCAAGGGCCAGATCGAGGCGGGCCGCGCGCTCAACCTCAAGTCCTGGGAGATCTTCCGCTTCATCATCATCAAGCCCGCGCTCAAGGCCATCTACCCGGCGCTCACCAGCCAGTTCATCCTGCTGATGCTGAGCTCGGCGGTGGTCTCGGTGATCTCGGCCGACGACCTGACCTCGGTGGCCGCCAACCTGCAGTCGCAGACCTTCCGCAGCTTCGAGATCTACATCGTGGTCGCGGCCATCTACCTCGCGCTGGCGCTCGCCTTCTCGGCGATGTTCAAGCTGATCTACAAGCGCACGCTCAACTACCCGGACCGCCGGTAAGCGTCGACCGACGGAGACCACCACACCATGCGCACCTTCGGCTTTCCCGAATTCCTGTTCATCCTCGAAGCGGCCCAATGGACGCTCGCGCTGTCGGCCATCGCCTTCGTGGGCGGCGCGATCCTGGGGCTCGCGATCGCGCTCATGCGCACGTCCGAATCGGCGTGGGCACGCGGCGTCTCGACCACCTTCATCCAGATCTTCCAGGGCACGCCGCTGCTGCTGCAGCTGTTCCTGGTGTTCTTCGGCGCGCCGGTGCTGGGGCTGGACATCAACCCCTGGGTCGCCGCGGGCGTGGCGCTGGTGCTCAACAGCGCGGCCTTCCTCGGCGAGATCTGGCGCGGCTGCATCGAGGCCATTCCGCGCGGCCAGTGGGAAGCGGCGCAGGCGCTGAGCCTGAGCTACAGCGCGCGCATGCGCGACGTGGTGCTGCCGCAGGCCTTCAGGATCGCGCTCGCGCCCACCGTGGGCTACCTGGTGCAGATCATCAAGGGCACCTCACTCGCGGCCATCATCGGCTTCGTCGAGGTCACGCGCGCCGGCCAGATCGTCAACAACGCCACCTTCCAGCCGCTCATCGTGTTCTCGGTGGTGGCCGCCCTCTACTTCGTCATCTGCTGGCCGCTGTCGCTTTTGGCCGCGCGCATGGAGCGCAAGCGCGCACGCGCGCTGGCCCGCTGATTTCCCGTTCGCTTTCGTTTTTTCCGTCGCTTCCTTTCTTTTTCAGGAGACACATCCCATGACCCGCACCACCACCCGCCGCGCAGCGATCGCAGCCCTCGGCCTCGGAGCCGCCCTCACCGTGTTCGCCCCCTTCGCCTCGGCGCAGAGCGTGGCCGACATCAAGAAGAAGGGCGAGATCACCATCGGCATGCTGGTCGACTTCCCGCCCTACGGCACCACCGATGCGAAGAACCAGCCCGACGGCTACGACGCCGACGTGGCCAAGCTCTTGGCCAAGGACTGGGGCGTGAAGGCCAACATCGTGCCGGTGACCGGCCCGAACCGCATTCCCTTCCTGCTGACCAACAAGGTCGACCTGCTGGTCGCCTCGCTGGCCATCACGCCCGAGCGCGCGAAGCAGGTGCAGTTCTCGCAGCCCTACGCGGCCGCCACCATCGTGCTGTACGGCGCGACCAAGACCCCGATCAAGGCTGCCGGTGACCTCAAGGGCCTGCGCGTGGGCGTGGCCCGTGCGTCGACCCAGGACGTGGCCGTGACCAAGGCCGCGCCCGAAGGCACCGAGATCCGCCGCTTCGACGACGACGCCTCGGCCATGCAGGCACTGATCTCGGGCCAGGTCGACGCCATCGGCTGCTCGGTGACCGTGGCCGCCCAGATCGCCAAGCGCGTGCCCGCCGGCACCTACGAAAACAAGTTCACGCTGGTGCAGCAATCGATGGGCATCGCGCTGCGTCCGGGCCAGGACGAGCTGACCAAGGCCGTCAACGACTTCGTGGCGAAGAACACCGCCAACGGCGAGCTCAACAAGCTCTACCAGAAGTGGCTGCAGGCCGACCTGCCGAAGATGCAGTAAGCCGGGAGCGGAACACCTCATGACCGACCCCATCATCCGCATGGAAGCCATCAACAAGTGGTACGGCGACTTCCAGGTGCTGACCGGCATCGACCTCAGCGTGCGCGCGGGCGAGCGCATCGTGATCTGCGGGCCCTCGGGCTCGGGCAAGTCGACGCTGATCCGCTGCATCAACCGGCTCGAGACGGTGCAGAAAGGCCGCATCGAGGTCGACGGCATCGATCTCACGGCCGGCGGCAAGAACGTCGACGCGGTGCGGGCCGAGGTCGGCATGGTGTTCCAGCAGTTCAACCTGTTCCCGCACCTCACGATCCTGCAGAACTGCACGCTGGCGCCGATGCGCTCGCGCGGCATGACGCAGGCGCAGGCCGAGGAGGTGGCGATGAAGTACCTCACGCGCGTGCGCATTCCCGAGCAGGCGAACAAGTACCCGAGCCAGCTCTCGGGCGGCCAGCAGCAGCGCGTGGCGATCGCGCGCGCGCTGTGCATGACGCCCAAGATCATGCTGTTCGACGAGCCCACCTCCGCGCTCGACCCCGAGATGGTCAAGGAAGTGCTCGACACCATGATCGGGCTGGCCGAGGACGGCATGACCATGCTGTGCGTGACGCACGAGATGGGCTTCGCGCGCAGCGTGGCCGACCGCGTGATCTTCATGGCCGAGGGCAAGATCGTGGAGCAGGCGCCGCCCGAGGAATTCTTCGGCAATCCCCAGAACGAGAAGACCCGGCAGTTCCTGGGCCAGATCCTCAGCTCGCACCAGGCCCACTGATGTCCTTCGAGGTCCTGATTTCCTTGTCCTCCTTCGGCGCGGCCGAGGTGGGACGCCATGGCCAGCTCTGGTGCTCGCAGCTGTCGAAGCGCGCGGGCGCCGATTCTGTGGAAGTGCGCGGCGAGATGCTGCGCCACGCCGAGACCGAACTGCCGGCGCTCAACGGCCTGGCCTCGGTCTACTCCAGCCCCGAGGGCCTCTGGGCCCAGGGCGGCTGGCTCGACAGCGCCGCGCTCAAGCGCGGCATCGCGGCCGCCACGCGCGTGGGCGCGAAGCGGCTGAAGATGTCGATCGGCGACTTCCAGCCGTCCTCGCACGGCTCGCTCTGGGGCCTCAAGGTCGAGCTGGCCGAAACCCGCGTCGAGCTCGTGATCGAGAACGACCAGAGCGTGCGCGCCGGCACCGTGCCCGCGCTGCTGGCCTTCTTCGAAGCCGCCGACCGCGCGGGCGTGTCGCTGGGCATGACCTTCGACATGGGCAACTGGCACTGGGTCGGCGAATGTCCGCTGCAGGCCGCGCAGGCGCTCGGCCAGCGCGTGCGCTACGTGCACTGCAAGGGCGCGCAGCGCCTGCCGCACAAGTGGGTGGCGGTGCCGCTCGGCGACTCGGTGGCACCCTGGCGCGCCGTGCTGCGCGCGCTGCCGGCCGACGTGCCGCATGCCATCGAATACCCGCTCGTGGGCGACGACCTCGAGGCCGTCGTCCGCACGCAGATCGACTTCATCCGCGCCGCGCGCGCGTAGCGAAACCACTCACACCGATGACAGAACCCACCGCCTTCGACGTCGCCCTGTTCGGCGAGGCCATGCTGCTGCTCGTGGCCGACCGGCCGGGGCCGATCGAGGATGCGCAGTCCTTCCACAAGCGCACCGCCGGCGCCGAGACCAACGTGGCCATCGGCCTGTCGCGCCTGGGCCTGAAGGTGGGCTGGGCCAGCCGGCTCGGCACCGACTCGATGGGCCGCGCGCTGCTCAATGCGATGCGCGCCGAAGGCATCGACTGCTCGCACGTGATCGCCGATGCCGCGCAGCGCACCGGCTTCCAGTTCAAGGGCCGCGTCACCGACGGCAGCGACCCGCCGATCGAATACCACCGCAAGGGCTCGGCCGCGAGCCACATGGGCCCGGCCGACATCGACGAGCCCTGGCTGCGCTCGGCGCGCCACCTGCATGCCACGGGCGTGTTCGCGGCCATCTCCGAGACCAGCCTGCAGGCCGCGCTGCGTTCGATGGACGTGATGCGCGCCGCGGGCCGCACCATCTCCTTCGACACCAACCTGCGCCCGACGCTGTGGTCCTCGAAGGAGACCATGCGCCACTGGATCAACGAGCTGGCCGCGCGCGCCGACTGGGTGCTGCCCGGCATCGAGGAGGGCCTGCTGCTCACCGGCCACGACCAGCCCGAGGACGTGGCGCGCTTCTACCGCGAGCGCGGCGCGAAGCTGGTGGTGGTCAAGCTCGGCGCCGAGGGCGCCTACTACGACAGCGACGTGGCCGGCACCGGTCGCGTCGAGGGCTTCCCGGTCAAGGAAGTGATCGACACCGTGGGCGCGGGCGACGGCTTCGCGGCCGGCGTGGTCAGCGCGCTGCTCGAGGGCCGCAGCGTGCCCGAGGCGGTACGGCGCGGCGCCTGGATCGGCGCGCGCGCGGTGCAGGTGCTCGGCGACACCGAGGGCCTGCCGACGCGGGCCGAACTCGAAGCGGCGGGGCTGTGAACGCCATGGCTTCCTCTTCGTCTTCCTCCCGCAAGAACGTCCTCGTCTTCCGCACCCTGCCCGAGGACCAGCTGGCACGCCTGCAGGCCGCGCACGAGGTCGTCGTGGCCGACGCGCGCCAGTCGCCCGAGGCCTTCGCGGCCGCGCTGCCGGCGGCGCAGGGCCTGATCGGCTCGAGCGTCAACTTCAATGCCTCGATGCTCGACGCGGCGCCCCGGCTCGAGGTGATCTCGAGCGTCTCGGTCGGTGTCGACAACTACCCGCTGACCGAGCTGCGCCGCCGCAACATCGTGCTGTGCCACACGCCCGACGTGCTGACCGAGACCGTGGCCGACACCATGTTCGCGATCCTCCTGGCCACCCAGCGCCGCGTGGTCGAGCTCTCGACGCTGGTGCGCGAGGGCCGCTGGACGAAGAACATCGGCGAGGACCTGTTCGGCACCGACGTGCATGGCAAGACGCTCGGCATCCTCGGCTTCGGCCGCATCGGCCAGGCCGTGGCGCGCCGCGCCGCCCTGGGCTTCGGCATGCCGGTGCTCTACCACGCGCGCCGCGCGGTCGACCTGGCCGCGCAGGCGCCCGAGCTGCAGGGCCGCGCCACGCACACGCCGCTCGACGACCTGCTGGCGCGCGCCGACATCGTGCTCGCGATGCTGCCGCTGACCGAGGCCACGCGCGACATGGCCGACGCCGCCTTCTTCGCGCGCATGAAGCCCGGCGCCGCCTTCATCAACGGCGGCCGCGGCGCGACCGTGAACGAGCAGGCGCTGCTCGACGCGCTCGACAAGGGCACGCTGCGCGCGGCCGGCCTCGACGTGTTCGCCAAGGAGCCGCTGCCGGCCGATTCGCCGCTGCGCACCCATCCGCGCGTGACGCCGCTGCCGCACATCGGCTCGGCCACGCACGAGACCCGGCATGCGATGGCCGAGCTCGCGACCACCAACCTGCTGCAGGTGCTGGCCGGGGAGAGGCCGACCGCGCCCTACGACACGGCCAGCGCATGAAACCCACGGGCCGCGCCACCATCGCCGACGTGGCGCAGGCCGCGGGCGTCTCCAAGGCCACGGTCTCGCGCTTCCTCAACCACCGCGAGCGGCTGCTGAGCCCCGACATCGCCGCGCGCGTCGAGGCCGCGATCGCCCAACTCGCCTATTCGCCGAGCCCGATGGCGCAGGCGCTGAGCCACGGCCGCTCGCGCCTCATCGGCCTGATCGTGGCCGACATCACCAACCCCTATTCGGTGGCGGTGCTGCGCGGCGCCGAGAAGGCCTGCCAGGACGCCGGCTACCTCGTGATGCTGTTCAACCTCGGCAACGAGAGCGAACGCGAGCGCGAGGCCATCGACGCGCTCGCGGGCTACCAGGTCGACGGCTTCATCCTCAACACCCTGGGCCGCGGCAGCGGCGTGTTCGACGCGGTCGCGCTGCACGGCAAGCCCGCGGTGCTGGTCGACCGGCGCCACGCGGGCATGCACACCGACTTCGTCTCGCTCGACAACGAGGCCGCGATGAAGGCCACCTGCGACCACCTGGTCGAGGGCGGCTTTCGCGAGTTGCTCTACGTGACCGAGCCGCTCGCGGGCGTGAGCTCGCGGCGCGAGCGGACCGCGGCCTTCGGCGCCTGCGTGACCGCGAACGGGCCGCGCATGGCGGGCGAGGTGTTCGAGAGCGTGGAGGGCGAACAGCAGGCGCTCGACGATGCCCTGGCGGCGCTGCGCAAGCGCGCCAGGCGCGGCCGGCGCGCCGCCGTGGTGGCGGGCAATGCGGTCGTCACGCTGCGCGTGGCGCAGGCGATGGCGCGGCTGGGCTGGCAGTTCGGCGCCGACCTCGGCTTCGTCGGCTTCGACGATCCCGAATGGGCCTCGCTGATCGGCCCGGGCTTGAGCACCGTGGCCCAGCCCACCGACGACATCGGCCGCGCCGCCGCTAGCTGCCTGATCGACCGGCTGCGGGGGCTCGAAAGCCCGCCGCGGCAGTTGCTGCTGCCGGGGCAGTTGCAGGTGCGGGGCTCGTCGAAGGCGCCTGTCCCCGCGTAGCCGGATCGGCTTCGGCCGCGAAGCGCGCAGGCCCGCGCATCCAGTCGGCCGCGCGCTCGGCGATCATCACCGTGGGCGCGTTGGTGTTGCCGCCGATCAAGGTCGGCATCACCGAGGCATCGACCACGCGCAGGCCCTCGATGCCGCGCACGCGCAGCCGAGGATCGACCACCGCCCCCGCGTCGTTGGGCGCGCCCATGCGGCAGGTGCCGACCGGGTGGTAGATGGTGTCGGCGCGCGCGCGGATCTGGCGCACCAGGTCCTCGTCGCTGCGCGCATCGGCCGTGTAGAGCTCGCGCTGGCGGTACCTGGCGAGCGGCGCCGCCTCCATGATCTCGCGCGTCTTCTTCACGCCCTGCAGCAGCAGCGCGAGGTCCTCGGGGTCGGACAGGAAGCGCGGATCGATGCGTGGCGCCGAGGCCGGGTTGGCATCGGCCAGCCGCACCTCGCCGCGGCTCTTCGGCCGCAGCACGCAGACGTGGCACGAGAAGCCGTAGCCCACATGCAGCTTGCGCGCATGGTCGTCGGTGATGGCGATCACGAAGTGCAGCTGCAGGTCGGGCCGGCGCAGCTCGGGCGAGGACTTCACGAAGGCACCGCCCTCGGCGAAGGGCGTGGCGACCAGGCCGGTGCCGGTCCTGCGCCACAACAGCGCCTGGCGCAGCAGGGTCCAGCTCGCGCCGAGGCCGATGCCGAACAGGTCGCGGTGCTTCGAGCGGTAGGCGAGGATGAAGTCGAGGTGGTCCTGCAGGTTGCGCCCCACGCCGGGCAGCGTCTGCTGCACCGCGATGCCGTGCTGCTGCAGCTGCGCGGGGTCGCCGATGCCCGAGAGCATCAGCAGCTGCGGCGAATGGAAGGCGCCGCCGCACAGCGCCACCTCGCGCCGCGCATGGATGCGCTCGACGTTGCCGCCGCGGCGCACCTCCACGCCCACGGCGCGGCCATGCTCGATCACCACGCGCAGCGCCTGCGTGTGCGTGAGCACCGCGAGGTTGGGGCGCGTCATCGCCGGGTGCAGGTAGGCGGCCGCGGCCGAGCAGCGCTCGCCGTTCCTCGCACCGCCATGGAACTGCGTGACCTGGTAGAGGCCCGCGCCTTCCTGCTCGATGCCGTTGAAGTCGTCGTTGAAGGGCACGCCCGACTGCACCGCGGCGCGCACGAAGTCCTCGCTGATGGCGCGCGGCGTCTGCTGGTCGGCCACCTGCAGCGGACCGTCGGCCCCGTGCAGCGGGCTCGCGCCGCGCTGGTTGCCCTCGGCGCGGCGGAACCAGGGCAGCACGTCGCCGAAGGACCAGCCGCTGCAGCCGGCGCGCTCCCAGTCGTCGTAGTCCTCGCGGTGGCCGCGCACGTAGAGCATGGCGTTGATCGCGCTCGAGCCGCCGAGGCAGCGTCCGCGCGGCTGGTAGCCGCGGCGGCCGTCCAGGCCCGGCTGCGGCTCGGTGCGCAGCGCGTAGTTGTTGATCGGCGGGCGGCCCGGCAGCATCGCCACCGTGGCGGCCGGCGCGCGCACCAGGATGCCGCGGCCGTCGCCGCCGGCCTCGATCAGGCACACGCGCACGCGCGCGTCCTCGCTGAGCCGCGCGGCGAGCGTGGCGCCCCCGGAGCCGCCACCGACGATCACGTAGTCGAACTCCATCGCCCCGCGTCCTTTCCTGCTTCTTCTTCGATTGCGCCGATGCCGGCCCGTGGACTGTAGGAACGAAACGGGGCAGGGCGCCTAGCGTTTTCCCGTCGGACCAAAGTGGCACTGTCGCGTGCGCGACGCGTGTAATAGGAACCTCCGACGGGGTTTCCCCTGGCGGGGCCGACAGGCGAATGACAGTTGCGCGGTCCACACTCGGCGAAGAACAACGACAGCTCCCGGAGACCGCCGCCATGCCGCCACTTTCTTCTTCCTCCTCCTCTTCTTCCTTCCCCGCGCTCTCGCGCCGCGGCGCGCTGCGCCTGTCGCTCGGCGGCATGGCGATGGCCTCGGTGCCCGGCCTCGGCTGGGCCGCCACCGGGCTGGCCGCGCCGGTGCCCGCCGACGGCCTGCCGCGCGGGCGGCCCGAGGCGCAGGGCGTATCGTCGGCGGCGATCCTGGCCTTCCTCGACGAGGCCGAGCGCGGCGCCTTCGAACTGCACGGCTTCATGCTGTGGCGCCGCGGCCAGGTGCTGGCCGAGGGCTGGTGGGAGCCCTACGGTCCGCAGCGCCGCCACATGACGCATTCGCTGACCAAGAGCGTGACCGTCTGCGCGGTCGGCATGGCGGTGGCCGAGGGGCGCTTCGGGCTCGACGACAAGGTGGTGTCCTTCTTCCCCGAGCACCTGCCGCCGGTGGTGAGCCCGAACCTCGCGGCGATGACGGTGCGCGACCTGCTGACCATGCGCACCGGCCATGCCGCCATGACCTCGGGCTCGGTGTGGCGCCAGATCCGCACCAGCTGGATCGCCGAGTTCTTCAAGATCCCGGTGGTGAATCCGCCCGGCACGCAGTTCGTCTACACCAGTGCCGCCACCTACATGCTGTCGGCCATCGTGACCAAGACCACGGGCCAGCCGGTGGCCGACTACCTGAAGCCGCGCTTCTTCGATCCGCTGGGCATCACGGGCTACGAATGGGAGGTCGGGCCCGAGGGCATTTCGCCGGGTGCCAACGGCCTGAGCTGGAAGACCGTCGATTCGCTCAAGCTCGGCATCCTGCATGCGCAGAACGGCCTGTGGAACGGCAGGCAGGTGCTCACGAAGGAATGGGTCGATGCGGTGCACCAGCCGCACACCAAGGACAAGTACGGCTACCAGTGGTGGCTGGGCCCGAACGGCGCCTACAACGCCGACGGGCTGTTCGGCCAGTACGCGGTGGTGTTCCCCGCGCACGACGCGGTGCTCGCGATCAATGCGGCGCTGCCGCCGAAGGCCGGCTTCAACGCGGGGCTGCTCTACAAGCATTTCCCGGCCGCGTTCGAGAACGCACCGGCCGACGGCGGCCAGGCCAGCGCCGCGCTGCGCCGGCGCATGGCGGGCCTGCGCCTGCTGCCGCCGGTGCGGCCGACCGCGTCGCCGGTGGCCGCGGCCGTGTCGGGCCAGCGCTACGAGTTTCCCGACAACCCCGACCGGATCAAGGCCGCGCGCCTGGACTTCGGCGCCGAGGCCTGCAGCTTCACGCTCGAGGACGAGCGCGGCACGCACACGGTGCAGGTGGGCCTCAGGAAGCCGATCGAGGGCGACACCACCATGACCGGCAACCGCCTGCATCACGAGTACCAGCCCGCCGTTATGCGCGTGGTGGCCAGCGGCGAATGGCTCGACGAGCGCACCTTCGTCATGAGCTGGACCTTCGTCGAGTCGGCCTTCCGAGATACGGTGACCTGCCGCTTCGCCTCGCGCTACCTGCGGCTCGACCGCAGCGTCAACGTGAACTCGAGCGCGACCGAGATGCCGACGCTGACTGGCGCGCGCACGGTGAAGGCGGCCTGACAACTACGGAAGGTCGTAGGCCTTGCAGGCGCGGCACGGCGGCGGCGATGGCCTGTTGTCCTGCATGCGGCGGCGGCATCCGCAACCTTTGGCGACACGCTGCGACGGATTAAAACCTCTGGTATCGAAAACCAAATGGAGGCCCGATCCGTGAATGAAGAACATCACTACCTCGACCAGTTCGAAAGCTTTCTGAAGCGCCGCGAGCAGGCGGCCGACATCTCGGTCAGCGTCACGGTCGAGATCGAGGAGCGGCAGCCGCGCGGCGTGCCCGAGAACTTCTGGACCGGCGCCGAGGCACGCACGGCTGAACGCGGCGTGGCCGCGCATTAGATCCTCGATGCCGGGGTGCCCGCTCCGGCTCAGGCCGCGCGCAGCCAGACCTTGCCGTCGGCCGACTCTTCCACCGCCAGGGGCACCAGGCGCGCACCCTTGCAGGGGCCGCCCACGCACAAACCCGTGTCGGGCTCGTAGATCGCGCCGTGCCGCGCGCACATCAGGAAGCGGCCCGAGCGCTCGAGCACCTGGCCCTCGAAGTCGATCGGTCCGCCCACGTGCGCGCACTGGTTGAGGTAGCCATGGACCCGGCCGTGCCAGCGCACGACGAAGGCCGGCCCGCGGCCCGGCGCCTCGAACTTCACCGCGTCGCGGGATTCGGGCAGCACGTCGCAGATCAGCAGTGCATCGGTCATGGTCGCGAAGACATTCAGGGTGGGGAGGGCTGCGACAGCACCCATTGCGCGAGCTGGCGCGATTCGTCGAGGCTCATGTGGGGCTGGCGCGGCATGATGACGCGGCCCCAGGCACCGACGCTGCCGTCGCGCAGCTTGTCGGCCAGCCGGGCCGGTGCCTCGGGATCATGGCGGTAACGCGCCGCGATCTGCGCGAAGCCCGGGCCCACCTGCTTGCGCACCATGCCGTGGCAGCTGAGGCAGGCATAGCGCGCGACCGGCTCGCGCAGCGGCGCCGGGATCTCGTCGGCCGCGGCCGCCAGCGGCGCGATGGCCGCGAGCGGCAGTGCCAGCCACAGGGACCGCGGCAGGCGAATCAGCCGATCTCCGCGATCAGTTCGATCTCGACGCAGGCGCCCATCGGGATCTGCGCCACGCCGAAGGCGCTGCGCGCATGCGCGCCCTTCTCGGGGCCGAAGACCTCGGCGAACAGTTCGCTCGCGCCGTTGGTCACGAGGTGCTGCTCGGTGAAGCTGCCGACCGAATTGACGAGGCTCATCACCTTGACGATGCGCTTGACCTTGTTGAGGTCGCCCACGGCCGCGTGCAGCGTGCCCAGCAGGTCGATGGCGACCGCGCGCGCGGCCTGCTTGCCCTGTTCGGTGCTGACGTCGGCGCCGAGCTGGCCGGTCCAGACCTTGCCGTCCTTCTTGGCGATGTGGCCCGACAGGAACACGAGGTTGCCGGTCTGCACGAAAGGCACGTAGGCGGCGGCCGGAACCGAGACCGGCGGGAGGGTGATGCCGAGGCTGGAAAGCTTATCGTAGACGCTCATGAAGAAGGCTCCTGTTGGGACGGTGGTGAAGGCGGCCGCGCGGAGTGCGGCTGCGGGGAATCGACCGGCGTTTGTACCGGCGAAGCCGCGATCGTAGGCGACGCCGCGGCCGAAGGCCCTGCACCGCCGGGGGCTTGCGGCGACTCGAGCTCGTAGACCGGCTGCACCGTCACGCCCACGTGCAGCGTGTGGCGCGCGCCGCCGTGCAGCACGCCGCGCATCGGCGAGACGTCGGAGTAGTCGCGGCCGATCGCCAGCGTCACGTAGTCCTCGCCGGGCTGGCGGCCGTTGGTGGGATCGAAGTCGGCCCAGTCGCCGGCGCTGTCGGGGCCGTCGCCTTCGCCGGGCAGGTAGACCGAGACCCAGGCGTGCGAGGCATCGGCGCCGATCAGCCGCGGTTGGCCCGGCGCGGGCTGCGTCAGCAGGTAGCCGCTGACGTAGCGCGCCGGCAGGCCCATCCCGCGGAAGCACGCGATCATGATGTGCGCGAAGTCCTGGCACACGCCCTTGCGCTGGGCCAGCGCCTCGACCGCGGGCGTGTTGATCTCGGTGCTGTCGGCGTCGTAGTCGAAGTCGCGGTGGATGCGCTCGGTGAGGTCCATCGCCACGTCGAAGGCCGGGCGGCCCGGCGCGAAGCTCGCGCGCGCATAGGCGACGAAGTCGTCGTGGCGCGGCACGTAGGGCGAGGGGAAGACGAACTCCGAGGCCGGGTCGAACAGCGCGTCCTTGCGGAAGCGGAAGCGCTCGCGCACCGACTCCCACGGCAACTCGCGCGCCACCGCGCTCGAGAGCACGGGCGCCGAGGTCTCGACCACGCTCTCGGCCGTGACCACCAGGCTGTCGTGCGTGGTGTCGAGCGCGAAGAAGGCGCGCACGTTGCCGTAGAGGTCGGCCTGCTCGACGCGCTGCGCGGGCGCGGGCTCGATCGCGAGCCGGTGGCTCACGAGCCGCTGCGAGGGCGTGGCCAGCGGCCGCAGGTGCGCGAGATGCTGCGCGGTCTCGACCGGCGGCGAGTACTCGTAGCGGGTTTCGTGGGTGACGTGGAGTCGCATGGCGCGGGTGCGAGATTACTTCGACGCGGCGCCGAAGTGCGCGGCGTAGATGCGGTCGTAGCTGCCGTCGGCCTTGATCTCGGCCAGGCCCTTGTCGAGCTTGGCGAGCAGCTCGGCATTGCCCTTCTTCACGGCGAGGCCGTACTGCTCGGTCGCGAAGCCGGCATCGCTCACGGTCTTGAAGCCCGCGCCCGCATTGTTCGCGAGGTAGTGCGCCACCACGCCGTTGTCGGCCACCACTGCCTGCACGCCGCCGGCCTCGAGTTCCTTGAGCGCGAGCGGCGTCGATTCGAAGCGCTTGATGTTGGCGCTCGATTTGCCCAGCAGCTTGCCGACCACCTCGTCGCCGGTGGTGCCGTTCTGCACGCCGACCTTGAGCGTCTTCAGGTCCTCGAAGCGGGTCACGCTCGCATCGCTCTTGATCGCGATCAGCTGGCGCGCGTCGAAGTAGGGCTGCGAGAAGTCCATGGTCTGGCGGCGCTCGGGCGTGATGGTGATGGCCGACACCAGGAAGTCGCGGTCGCCCTGGTCCAGCGTGTTGAAGATGCCTTCCCACGGCGTGTTGACGAACTTCACCTCGATGCCGGCCTTCTTCGCGACGGCGTTCACGATGTCGATGTCGAAGCCCACGATCTCGCCCTTCTCGTTCTGCGATTCGAAGGGGGTGTAGGCGGCATCGGTGCCCACCACCAGCACGCGCGCGGCGGGCGGCGCTGCCGAGGCGGCGGCGGGCGCGGCGGCTTCCTGCTTGCCGCAGCCGGCGAGCGCGAGGACCGCGGCGAGGCCGGCGGCGGCCCGTGCGAAACGTCGGTGGATGATGGTCATGGGGAGCCCTCCTGAGGTCGTCGTTGTTGCTGGATGGTCGGTCGCGCGGCGCGCGCAGCGCGGGCTCAGGCGCCCACGGAGCGCAGCGATTCGGAGGTCAGCGTGAAGTAGCGGATGCCGATGGCATCGGACACGTGGTAGGCCGCGGCCTCGCAGTGCGCGAGCAGCGCGGCCAGCGCCGCATAGGGGCCGTCCTCGCCGTCGGCGGGGCCGGGGTCGCACAGGTGCTCGAGCGTCCAGGTGGCCGGGTCGGGCAGCTCGTACGACAGCGCCGTGAGCTTGCCGGGCGCGCTGCCCGCGAGCCGCGCGATGCGCCCGCGCAGGGTCTGCGTGACCCAGGCCAGCGAGCGCGGGTTCTCGGCGTCGAGCACCAGCAGGTCGACCAGCGTGGCGACGTCGCGGCGCTGCTGGTAGCGTGCATGGAAGGTGATGGTGCTGTCGAACAGCGCGACCATCGCCTCGAAGCCGCTGACCTCGTGCACCGCGTGGTTCTGGAAACCCGCGAGCAGGGCGTTGGCGAGGAAGCTCAGGCGCTCGATGTGGCGGCCGATCGACAGCAGCCGCCAGGCATCGTCGCGCGTCATGCGGTCGGTCTGCGCGCCGGTCATGGCCGACAGCGCCGAGCTCGCCGATTCGAGCGAGCGCAGCGCCGCGCCGGTGGCGAAGCTGCCTTCGCCGGCCTGCTCGGCGGCGCGGCGCAGGAAGTCGGCCTCGGCGCGCACGATCTGGTTCCAGTGGTCGGGCGAGAGCCGCTCGCGCACCGCGGCCGCGGCCTGGCGGATGCTGCGCAGGCTGTAGCCCACGCTGCCGCCCTGCGCCACGTCGCCGAGCTCGGCAATCAGCGCGCGCTCGAACACGCGGCGCGACTGCGGCGCGCTCGGCACGCCGGCCGGCACCAGCGCATTGCGCGCCGCCATGCGGTGCAGCCATTCGAGCAGCGGGCGCGAGGACTGGTCCTCGCCGCCCAGGATGTTGAGCGTGAGGCGCGCCAGGCGCACCGCGTTCTCGGCACGCTCGGTGTAGCGGCCGAGCCAGAACATGTTCTCGGCCGCGCGGCTGGTGACCGGCGCGCGGTGCCGCGCCAGCGAGGCCGGCGTGGCCTGCGGCTGCAGCAGCGTGGTGCGGTCGACCTCGCCATGGGTCTGCACCCAGACGTCGGCGCTGCTGCCGCCGCGCTGCATCGAGGCGATCTGCGCATCGGGCCCCGCGAGCCGCGCCAGCCCGCCGGGCAGCACGCGCCACGACTGCGCGCCGTCGCTGACCGCGAACACGCGCAGCAGCACCGCGCGCGGCGCGATGTGGCCGGGCCCGAGGTCGCTGGCCCAGGTCGGCATCTGCGACAGCGGCAGGTAGCTCTGCACCGTGTGGGCCTCGCCCTCGCGCACGATGCGCCCGGCCCATTCGTCGAGTTCGCGGCGCCCGAGCTGGCGGCCCAGCACCGCGTCGAAGCTCTCGCGGCCGTCGATGCCCGGGTAGGTGGGCTTGATGAAGCAGTCGCCGAGCTGCGGCAGCACGGCCTCGAGCGCCGCGCGCTCGCCGCACCACCAGGTGGGCAGCGCGGGCAGCAGCAGCTTCTCGTCGAGCAGGTGGCGCGCCAGGCCGGGCAGGAAGCCCAGCAGCGCCGGCGATTCGAGGAAGGCCGAGCCCGGCATGTTCGCCACCAGCACGTTGCCGGCGCGGATCGCCTGCAGCAGGCCCGGCACGCCGAGCGTGGAGTCGGGGCGCAGCTCGAGCGGGTCGAGGAACTGGTCGTCGAGCCGCTTGATGAGCCCGTGCACGGGGCGCAGGCCCTGCAGCGTCTTGAGGTACAGGCGCTGGTCGCGCACCGTGAGGTCGCTGCCCTCGACCAGCGTGACGCCGAGGTAGCGCGCTAGGTAGGCGTGCTCGAAGTAGGTCTCGTTGTAGGGGCCGGGCGTGAGCAGCGCGATGTGCGGCGGCACGCCGGCCGGGCACATGCGCTGCAGGCCATCCATCATGGCGCTGTAGGTGGCGGCCAGCCGCTGCACGTGCAGCGCCTCGAAGGCCTGCGGGAACTGGCGCGTGATGGCGAGCCGGTTCTCGAGCAGGTAGCCCAGGCCCGAGGGCGCCTGGGTGCGCTGCGAGACCACCCACCAGTTGCCGTCGGGGCCGCGCGCGAGGTCGAAGGCCGCGATGTGCAGCCAGGTGTCGCCCGGCGGCTTCACGCCATGCAGCGCGCGCAGGTAGCCCGGATGGCCGCGCACCAGCGCGGGCGGCAGCAGGCCTTCGGCGAGCAGGCGCTGCGGGCCGTAGACGTCGGCCATCACGCGGTCGAGCACGCGCATGCGCTGCAGCACGCCGGTCTCGATCTGCGCCCAGCTCTCGGGCGAGACGATCAGCGGGAACAGGTCGAGCGACCAGGGCCGCTGCGGGCCGTTGGCGTCGGCGTAGACGTTGTAGGTGACGCCGTTGTCGCGGATCTGGCGCTCCAGGCTGACCGCGCGCCGCGGCAGGTCGCCGAAGCCATCGGGGCCGAGCTGTTCGAAGAAGGCATGCCAGGGCGGCAGCAGCGGGGGCTTGTCGCCGGGGGCGGCGGCCGACGAGGCGGGGTCGGCGGAGGGCGCGCGAGGGGATGCGGATTGCGACTGCGACTGGGTCGGAACGGACCCGGCGCCCTGGGTCTGGGACTGGCTCTGCGTGCCCGCCGTCGCGTCGTGCAGGTGCGGCCCCGCGGGCGCCGCCGGCCCGGCGGCGGGCCGTGCCGCGGCCTCGGGCGTCGCCGTGCCGCGCAGCTCGTCGAAGTGGCCGGGCAGGGCGGCCGGGGCGAGCGCCGACGCCAGGGCGGCTGGAAAATCCAGCGCCTGGGCATCGAACAGGGATTCGTTGAGGGGTTCCACAGGGTTGGGATTGTCACATTGCCGTCACCGGCCCCGGTGGCGATGGCGTGCGAAATGCCCGCCGCAGCCATCGGTGTGGGCGCCACGACACAGCCGGCCGCCCGGCCCGCCACCCCGAAGGGCCGGCGGGCGCGCGGCGCCGCTCAGCGCCGCAGGTCGAGCGTGAACGGGAATTCGCGGCTGCCGGGCACCTCGATGGTGGCGGCCGGCGTGCGCATCAGCCCCGGCGTGTGGCCGGTGCGCGTGAAGCGCGACAGGCGCCGGCTCTCGGCCTCGTAGGCATTGACCGGGAAGGTCTCGTAGTTGCGTCCGCCCGGATGGGCCACGAAGTACTGGCAGCCGCCCAGCGAGCGCTTCATCCAGGTGTCGACCAGGTCCACGGTCAGCGGCGCATGGGCCTTGATGCTCGGATGCAGCGCCGAGGGCGGGTTCCAGGCCTTGTAGCGCACGCCGGCCACGAACTCGCCGGTCACGCCCGTGGGCTGCAGCGGCAGCACGCGGCCGTTGACGGTGACCACGTGGCGGCTCTCGTTGAGGCCGGTCACGCGCACCTCGATGCGCTCGAGCGAGGAGTCGACGTAGCGCACCGTGCCGCCGGCCGAGCCTTCCTCGCCCATCACGTGCCAGGGCTCGAGCGCGTTGCGCAGCGAGAGCTCGACGCCCATCGCCTGCACCTGGCCCACGAGCGGGAAGCGGAACTCGAAGTGCGGCGCGAACCAGTCGGGATCGAAGGCGAAGCCGGCCTGGCGCATCTCGCTGATGACGTCGTCGAAGTCCATCTTGACGAAGGTCGGCAGCAGGAAGCGGTCGTGCAGCTCGGTGCCCCAGCGCGTGACGGGCGCCTTGTAGGGGTCGTCCCAGAAGCGCGCCACCAGCGCGCGGATCAGCAGCTGCTGGGCGATGCTCATGCGCGCATGCGGCGGCATCTCGAAGGCGCGCAGCTCGAGCAGGCCGAGGCGGCCGGTGCTGGAGTCGGGCGAGTAGAGCTTGTCGATGCAGAACTCGCTGCGGTGCGTGTTGCCCGAGACGTCGATCAGGATGTTGCGCAGGGTGCGGTCGACCAGCCAGGCCGGCATGTGCTGGCCGTAGAGCTCGCGGTTCTTCGCGATCTCCTTGAGCGCGATCTCGAGCTCGTAGACCTGGTCGTTGCGCGCTTCGTCGACGCGTGGCGCCTGGCTGGTCGGGCCGATGAACATGCCCGAGAACAGGTAGCTCAGCGAGGGATGGTTGTGCCAGTACAGCAGCAGGCTGGCCAGCAGCTCGGGCCGGCGCAGGAAGGGGCTGTCGGCCGGCGTGGCGCCGCCCATCACGAAATGGTTGCCGCCGCCGGTGCCGGTGTGGCGGCCGTCGGTCATGAACTTCTCGGCCGACAGCCGGGTCTCGAACGCGGCCTGGTAGAGGAATTCGGTGTGGTCGACCAGTTCCTTCCAGTTGTGGGCCGGATGGATGTTGACCTCGATCACGCCGGGGTCGGGCGTGACCTGCAGCATCTTCAGGCGCGGATCGCGCGGCGGCGGATAGCCTTCCATCACGATGCGCACGCCGAGCTCGCGCGCGGTGGCTTCGACGGCGGCGACCAGGTCGAGGTAGTCCTCGAGGCGCGCCAGCGGCGGCATGAAGACGTAGAGCACGCCCGAGGCGCTGCCCTTCTTCTCGGCCGCCGGGCCGTTGGCGCGGCGCGGGTCGCGCACCTCGACGCACAGCGCGGTGCGCGTGACCCAGTGGGCCGATTCGCCGCGCAGCGGCTGGCGCGTGGCGGAGACGCGCGAGGAATCGCCGGCATCGCCATCGGCCCCATCACCGGTGTTGCCCGCATTACCGGCATCGCCCTGGCCCGGCTTGCCGTCGAGTCCTTCGCCGCTACCCGGCCCCTGCATGCGCAGCGCGGCGGGCACGGCCGCGGGCGTGCCGAAGGCATAGGGCACGGCGCCGAGGTCGGCACCGGTGCCGCCGGTCGCGCCCACGGTGTAGCGCGCGCGGTAGTCGGCCGCGCTCGGCAGCGCGCCGCGCGCGGCGGTCGGGTCGCGCTCGATCAGGTAGGGGTAGTCGCCCTTGCTGGCCCAGGGTTGCGAGTCGAGCGGCAGGCGGTAGCCCATCGGCGAATCGCCGGGGATCAGGTAGAGGCGGTCGTCGCGCAGGAACCAGGGGCCGGTCTTCCAGGCCGGGCCCTCGAGCGCGGGCGCGTCGCGGTTCGCGTTGCCGGGCTCGATCGGCAGCATGTAGCCGATCACCGCGTCGAGCTTCTGCGTGAACACGCGGCGCAGGCGCACGCGTTCGAGTTCGTCGTCGAGCTTCGAGTCGAAGGGGTCGACGTTGACCGGCAGGCGGCGTTCGCGCCACAGGTAGTAGTAGATGTCCTCGAAGCCCGGCTGCACGTAGCGGTCGGTCAGGCCGAGCTTGCGCGCCAGCAGGCTGGTGAAGCGGCGCGCGTCCTCGCTGGTGTAGTGGGTCGGAAAGCGCTCGTCGGCGAACAGCTCGGGGTCGTGCCACAGCGTCTGGCCGTCGGCGCGCCAGAAGATCGACAGCGCCCAGCGCGGCAGCTGCTCGCCCGGGTACCACTTGCCCTGGCCGAAATGCAGGAAGCCGCCCTGGCCGTACTCGGCGCGCAGCTTGTGGACCAGCTCGGTGGCGTAGCCGCGCTTGGTGGGGCCGAGCGCGTCGGTGTTCCACTCGGGCGCGTCGCGGTCGCTGGTGGCCACGTAGGTGGGCTCGCCGCCCATCGTGAGGCGCACGTCGCCGGCCTGCAGCCGCGCGTCGACCGCGTCGCCCAGGGTCAGCACCTCGGCCCACTGCTCCTCGGTGTAGGGCTTGGTCACGCGCGGCGATTCGTAGATGCGCGTGACCTTCATGTCATGGCCGAATTCGACCTTCGACTCGTCGACGCCGCCTTCGATGGGCGCTGCGCTCGAGGGCGTGGGCGTGCAGGCCAGCGGGATGTGGCCCTCGCCGGCCAGCAGGCCCGAGGTGGCATCGAGGCCGATCCATCCGGCGCCCGGCAGGAACACCTCGCACCAGGCGTGCAGGTCGGTGAAGTCGACCGTGGTGCCGCTCGGGCCATCGAGCGCCTTCACATCGGGCGTGAGCTGGATCAGGTAGCCCGAGACGAAGCGCGCGGCCAGGCCGCAGTGGCGCAGCAGCTGCACCAGCAGCCAGCCCGAGTCGCGGCAGGAGCCGCTGC
The DNA here is from genome assembly GCF_059415325.1 of Variovorax sp. GW821-FHT10D07. Taxonomy (NCBI): domain Bacteria; kingdom Pseudomonadati; phylum Pseudomonadota; class Betaproteobacteria; order Burkholderiales; family Comamonadaceae; genus Variovorax; species Variovorax sp. GW821-FHT10D07. Next base: position 389,987 of record NZ_JBWKMZ010000005.1, read on the forward strand.
CGTTGGTGAGCGTTTCTTCCGGCGTCTGCACGCCGGGCTCCATGCGGATCAGGTAGTTGACGTCCTGCTGCACCTGCTGGTTGATGCCGACCAGGAAGTCGATGGTGCGCTGTTCCTTGCGGTCGATCTTGTCGAGGTAGGCCGCGAGCAGCGGCGTGGGTTCCTCGGTGACGAGATAGGGCGCGAGCTCCTCGGCCTGCGAGGGCGTGTAGGCGAAAGGAAAGTTCTCGGCCTGCGGCTCGAGGAAGAAGTCGAAGGGGTTGTAGACCGCCATCTCGACCACGAGGTCGACCGTGACCTTGAACTCGCGCGTCTTCTCGGGGAACACGAGCCGCGCCTGGTAGTTGGCGAATGGGTCCTGCATCCAGTTGACGAAGTGATCCGCGGGTTCGACGCGCAGCGAGTACGAGATGACGTTGCTGCGGCAATGCGGTGCCGGGCGCAGCCGGACGACCTGCGGGCCGAGTTGCACCAGGCGGTCGTATTTGTAGTGGGTGACGTGGTGGAGCGCGGCGTGGATGGACATGCGTTTTTGTGTGCAGTACTGGCAGATTGCATCGAAAAGATGTCTCTGGTGAGACGCATACTAGCCCAGAAGACAAAGCAATTAGCGCGCCACGGAGCGTCGTTGGGGGAGGGTTTGCATCATGGTCGCCAAGGGTGTGCGAGACGCATCCGATGCCGTCTTGCGTGCGCGCTGCGCGTTCGTCGCGCTCGCGGCGGCGCTCGTGGGCGTGGCGCTGCAACTGCGGCAGCCGGTGCTGTGGGACGGCATGGCTTACGCGGGCGGACTGCTCGCGGGCATCGCAGGTCTCATCGGGGTTTGGCGCATGCCGCGGCATGCGCGCGTCGCCTGGGTCTGCGCCGCGCTGGCCGGTGCGGCGATCGGCGCGGGGCTCGCGGGCGCACGGGCCACGGTCTACGCGGCGGGCGCGCTCGATCCCGCGCTCGAGGGGCGCGACCTGCAGCTCGTGGGCGTGGTGTCGCAGATGCCGCAGCGCGGCGAGGCTGGAACGCGCTTCCGTTTCGCCGTCGAGTCCGCGCGCTGGGCCGACCCTGCCATGGCCGGATCGCCCGCGGTGCCCGACCGCATCGCGCTCGGCTGGTATGCCGAGGGCAGCAGCCTCTGGAACGATCCGGCCGATGCATCCGCACCGACGCTCCTGCCCGAGAGCCCGGTGCATGCCGGCGAGCGCTGGCGCCTGACCGTGCGTCTCAAGGCGCCGCACGGCCATCGCAACCCGCATGGCTTCGACAGCGAGCTGTGGATGTGGGAGCAGGGCCTGCGTGCCAGCGGCCATGTGCGCCTCGGCGCGCGCGACGAGGCGCCCGCGCGGCTGGCCCTCACGGGGCGGCACCCGATCGAACGCGCGCGCGAGGCCGTGCGCGATGCTATCTTCGAACGCGTGCCCGAGCGCTTTGCCGCGGGCGTGATCGCCGCGCTGGTCACGGGCGACCAGGGTGCGATCGACCGCGAGGGCTGGGACGTCTTCCGCGCCACCGGCGTGGCCCACCTGATGTCGATCTCGGGCCTGCACGTGACCTTGTTCGCATGGCTTGCCGCGCACATCGTCGGCGCGCTCTGGCGCCGCAGCCCGCGGCTGATGCTGCGCCTGCCGGCGCAGCGCGCGGCGCTCGTGGGCGGCGTGCTGCTGGCCACGCTCTATGCGCTGTTCAGCGGCTGGGGCGTGCCATCGCAGCGCACGGTCTGGATGCTCGCGACCGTCGCGCTGCTGCGTCTCACGGGGCGACGCTGGCCCTGGCCGCACGGCTGGCTGCTGACCGCGGCGGTGGTGGTCGCGCTCGATCCCTGGGCCCTGACGCAGGCCGGCTTCTGGCTCAGCTTCGTCGCGGTGGGCGTGCTGTTCGCCACCGACGCGGGCTGGCCCGGCGACACCCGCCCGGGCCTGCGCGCGCGGCTGTGGCGGCTGCTGCGCGAGCAATGGACGATCACGCTGGCGCTCACGCCCTTGAGCCTGCTGCTGTTCCAGCAGGTGTCGCTGGTCGGGCTGGTGGCCAACCTGGTCGCGATTCCCTGGGTCACGCTGGTGATCACGCCGCTGGCGATGCTCGGCACCGTCGCCGCGCCGCTGTGGGACCTCGCGGCGCGCGCGGTGCAGGGGCTCGGGCTGCTGCTGTCGTGGCTCGCGGCGCTGCCGTTCGCCAGCATCTCGATGGCCGCGCCGCCGGCGTGGCTGGCTGCCTGCGGCGTGGCCGGCGGCGTGCTGGTCGCGATGCGGCTGCCGTGGTCGCTGCGCGCGCTGGGCCTGCCGCTGCTGCTGCCGGTGCTGCTGTGGCAGCAGCCGCGTCCCGCCCTCGGCGAGTTCGAGCTGCTCGCGGCCGACGTCGGCCAGGGCAATGCGGTGCTGGTGCGCACCGCGAACCACAGCCTGCTCTACGACAGCGGCCCGCGCTACAGCCTCGAGAGCGATGCCGGCCACCGCGTGCTGGTGCCGCTGCTGCGCGCCCTGGGCGAGCGGCTCGACCTGCTGGTGCTGAGCCACCGCGACAGCGACCACACGGGCGGCGCGAGCGCCGTGCTCGCGATGCATCCGCGCGCCGAGCTGCTGAGCTCGATCGAGGCCGGGCACCCGCTGCAGTCGCAACGCCCCGCGCGGCGCTGCGAGGCGGGCCGGCGCTGGACCTGGGACGGCGTGGACTTCGAGCTGCTGCACCCGCGCTCCGGCGACTACCTGTTCTTCACGCGGCCCAATGCCATCTCGTGCGTGCTGCGCATCGGCAATGGGCGCGCGACCGCGCTGCTGGCCGGCGACATCGAGCGGCTGCAGGAGGCCGCGCTGCTCGAGCGCATGCCCGAACGGCTGCGCGCCGACGTGCTGCTGGTGCCGCACCACGGCAGCAAGACCTCGTCGAGCGCGGCCTTCCTCGATGCGGTGCGCCCGCGCATCGGCCTGGTCCAGGCCGGCTACCGCAACCGCTTCGGCCATCCGGTGCCCGAGGTGGTGGCGCGGCATGCCGAGCGCGACGTGCGCCTGGTCGAGAACGTGCGCTGCGGCGCCGCGCACTGGGCCAGCGCCCGCCCGGCCGGGGTGGACTGCGAGCGCGAACGCTCGCCGCGCTACTGGCAGCACCGGCCGGCCGTTGAGGTTAAAACTGTGAACTAGTTGTTAAAAATTTTCCGGACGAACCCTTGCCAGGTCGGGCGCGGCGGCGTCCCATGCGTTGTAGCGAAAGACAACGACGCAGGGGACCCATGAAATCGCATCACCGCCAGGCTTCCTTCCCGCGCTCGCCCGCGGGCACCGCGCCATGACCGCCGCCGTCCCCGCCATCACCAGCAGCCACGTCGGCGGCAGCTCCGCCGCGCGGCTCAAGACGCACCGTGACGGCCCGGTGCTGGTGCTGACGCTCAGCAACCCCGGCGCGCGCAACGCGCTCAGCCCCTCGGTCTATCGCGCCGCGGCCAAGGTCATGCGTGACGCCGCTGGCTTTCGCACCGTGCGCGCCATCGTGCTGTGCGGCGAGGGCGAACACTTCAGCGGCGGCGGCGACCTGCGGCGCCTGTCGCGGCAGCGCCGGCTGCCCGCGGCCGAGCAGCACGACCACCTGGCGGCGCTGCACGACTGGATCCTCGCGATCGAGGCGGCGCCGCAGCCGGTCATCGCCGCGGTCGAGGGCGCGGCGGCCGGAGGCGGCTTCTCGCTGGCCCTGGCCTGCGACCTGGTCGTGGCGGCCGAGGACGCGAAGTTCTTCACCTCCTTCGTGAGCATGGGCCTGACGCCCGACGGCGGCGCCACCGACTCGCTGGCCCGCGCGCTGCCGCCGCAGGCCGCGCTCGAGCTGCTGCTCGACGACGAGCCTTGCACGGCGCGGCGGCTGCACGGCTGGGGCGTGGTCAACAAGGTGGTGCCGCCCGGCGAGGCCTGCGCGGAGGCGATCGCGTGGGCCCAGCGGCTCGCGCGCGGCCCCTTCGAGGCGCAGGCGCGCACCAAGCAGCTCGTGCATGCAGCGCGCGGGCGCAGCCGGCGCGAGCAGCTCGATGCCGAGCGCGAGTCCTCGGTCGCCAGCCTCTATGGCGAGGAGAGCGGGGAGCGCATCAAGGCCTTCCTGTCGCCGCGCAAGAAACGCGCGGCCGACGCGGAACCTGTTCCCGAAGTGCGGGAATAAATCCGACCGTCGCCTTGGCGGGCTTGGCATCAGGGGTTCTACTGGCCTCGAACTTGCTAAGCTATGGCTCAAGGAGATTGGTCGTTCCATGCACAAATTCGACGAGATGTATGAGCAGCTCCCCTATGCGGGAGCCGCGATCCGGCAGCACTACAAGCGATACGACCAATGGCTAGCGAAGCAACCCGGCGAGGTGATGCGTTCGCGGCGCGAAGAGGCGGAAATGATCTTCCGCCGGGTCGGTATCACCTTCGCCGTGTACGGCGCCAAGGACGAGGACGGTTCGGGCACCGAGCGGCTGATCCCGTTCGACCTGCTGCCCCGGATCATTCCGGCGCACGAGTGGGACAGCATGGAGAAGGGGCTGGTGCAGCGCGTCACGGCGCTCAACCGCTTCCTGCATGACGTCTACCACGATCAGGAAATCATCAAGGCCGGCATCATCCCGGCCGAGCAGATCCTCAACAACGCCCAGTTCCGCCCCGAGATGATGGGCGTGAGCGTGCCGCACAACGTCTACTCGAACATCTCGGGCATCGACATCGTGCGCGCGCCCGACGCCAGCGGCAACGGCGAGTACTACGTGCTCGAGGACAACCTGCGCGTGCCCAGCGGCGTGAGCTACATGCTCGAGAACCGCAAGATGATGATGCGGCTGTTCCCCGAGCTGTTCAACCAGAACCGCATCGCGCCGGTGGCGCACTACCCCGACCTGCTGCTCGAGACCCTGCGCGCCAGCGCGCCGGCCGCGACGGCCGAGCCCACGGTGGTGGTGCTCACGCCCGGCATGTACAACAGCGCCTACTTCGAGCACGCCTTCCTCGCGCAGCAGATGGGCGTCGAGCTGGTCGAGGGGCAGGACCTGTTCGTGCGCGACAACTTCGTCTACATGCGCACCACGCGCGGGCCGAAGCGCGTCGACGTGATCTACCGCCGCGTCGACGACGACTTCCTCGACCCCGAGGTGTTCCGCCCGAGCTCCACGCTCGGCTGCGCGGGCCTGATGCGCGCCTACCGCGACGGCAACGTCGTGATCTGCAATGCCGTGGGCACCGGCGTGGCCGACGACAAGTCGATCTATCCGTACGTGCCGAAGATGATCGAGTTCTACCTCGGCGAGCAGCCGATCCTCAAGAACGTGCCGACCTACATGTGCCGCAACAAGGACGAGCTGCAGTACACGCTCGACAACATGAAGGACCTGGTGGTCAAGGAAGTGCACGGCGCCGGCGGCTACGGCATGCTGATCGGCCCGGCCGCCACGCAGGCCGAGATCGAGGACTTCAAGAAGGCCGTGATCGCCAAGCCCGACGGCTACATCGCCCAGCCCACGCTGAGCCTGTCGACCTCGCCGACCTTCGTCGACGCCGGCATCGCGCCGCGCCACATCGACCTGCGGCCCTTCGTGCTCTCGGGCAGCGAGGTGCAGATGGTGCCCGGCGGCCTCACGCGCGTGGCGCTCAAGGAAGGCTCGCTGGTGGTCAATTCCTCGCAGGGCGGCGGCACCAAGGACACCTGGATCCTCGAGGCCGACCGCACGGCCAAGCCGAAGACGCAGTCCCAGTCGCAGAGCCAGTCGGCCTGAGTGCAAGAAGCCCGGAGAACCACATGCTGTCCCGCACCGCAGACCACCTCTACTGGATGTCCCGCTACACCGAGCGCGCCGAGAACACCGCGCGCATGCTCGACGTCAACTACCAGACCTCGCTGCTGCCGCAGTCGGCCGAGGTCGCCAAGTACGGCTGGCAGGGCGTGCTCTCGATCAGCGAGCTGCTGCCCTCGTACAACCAGAAGTACGACCAGATCGCGCCCAACGAGGTGATGGAGTTCATGGTCAAGGACGAGAGCAATCCGTCCTCGATCGTCTCCTGCCTCAAGGCCGCGCGCGAGAACGCCCGCGCGGTGCGCGGCGCGCTCACCACCGAGGCCTGGGAAACACAGAACACCACCTGGCTCGAGGTCAACCGCATGCTGCGCGCGGGCGACTTCGAGCGCGATCCCGGCCAGTTCTTCGAATGGGTCAAGTTCCGCTCGCACCTCTCGCGCGGCGTCACGCTGGGCACGATGCTGCAGGACGAGGCCTTCTACTTCTCGCGCCTGGGCACCTTCCTCGAACGCGCCGACAACACGGCGCGGCTGGTCGACGTGAAGTTCCACGCGCTCAACAGCGAGTTCTTCGGCGCCGCCACCGAGGAGGACCAGGAGTACGACTTCTATCACTGGAGCGCGATCCTGCGCAGCGTCTCGGCCTTCGAGGTCTACCGCAAAGTCTACCGCGACGTGATCAAGCCCGAGCGCGTGGCCGAACTGCTGATCCTGCGCGCCGACATGCCGCGCTCGCTGCATGCGAGCCTGGCCGAGGTGGTGGCCAACCTCGCGAAGGTGCAGAACGAGCAGAGCGCCGAAACCCAGCGCCGCGCCGGCAAGCTGCTGGCCGACCTGCAGTACGCGCGCGTCGACGAGATCCTCGCCACCGGCCTGCATGCCTACCTCACGCAGTTCCTCGACCGCGTGAACGAGCTCGGCGTGCGCATCAGCCAGGACTTCCTGGTGCCGGCCCACTGAACGGCGACCTCCCGGAGCGAAAGCGGCGAATGAACCTCGTGGTCCATTCGCCGCGCGCGTTTTCGGTCGAGCGATTTCTTTGCGTCGACGAATGCGCGGCGCTGATCGCGCTGGCCGAGCGCGAGGGCTTCGCGGCGGCCGGCGTGCGCACCGCCGACGGCCCGAAGGCGATGCCCGCGATCCGCAACAACGAGCGCGCGATGCTCGCGGCGCCCGAATGGGTGGCGCTGATCTGGCAGCGCCTTCGCCAGGTCGAGCTGCCGCAGCTCGAGGGCGAATCGGCGCTGGCGCTGCCGCGCGAGCTGCGCTTCTACAAGTACCTGCCGGGCCAGCGCTTCAAGATGCACAAGGACGGCCCCTGGCGCGAGGACGGCCGCACGAGCCGGCTCACGCTGCTGGTCTATCTCAACGACGGCTTCACGGGCGGCGACACCGATTTCCGCGACTTCCGCGTGAAGCCCGAGGCCGGCGCGGCACTGCTGTTCGTGCACGACACCTGGCACGAGGGCCCGGCCATCGAGGCCGGCACGAAGTACGTGCTGCGTTCCGACGTGATGTACGGCGCGGCCTGAGCGCACCGCCGCCACCGCTTCAAGCTCAGCGCTCGAACGACTCCACCGCCACCGGCAGCACGGGCGCCTCCCAGCGGTAGCCGGCGCCGAGCACGTCGCGCTCGGGCCGCTGGCCGTTCCAGCGGATGTCGAGCAGGTTCATCAGCGTCCAGCCGGCCCAGTCGGCGCGGAACGGTTGCGCCGATTGCTGCGGCGCGTGGCCCGCGAACGGCGTCTGCGGATGGCGCCAGATCACGGTCGGGATGCGGTAGCCCGAGGCGGTCGCGGGGCTGTGGCCCGCGCGGTCGCTGCCGTGGCCCACTTCCTGGCCATGGTCCGACAGGTACATCCAGGCGCGGTGCTCCTGCGGCAAGCCCGCGCTGCGCGTCTGCTGCAGCAGCTCGGACACCACGAAGTCGTGATAGAGCAGGGCGGCGTCGTACTCGTGGCGGTAGTGGCGCACCCAGGCCGAGCGGCCGTTCTTCACCAGGCCGGTCTCGACCGCGTCGATGTTGTCGTCGAAGGGATTGGCGTCGGGCGGAAAGCGCAGGCTGTAGTGCGGATGGGCGCCCATCAGGTGCACCACGATCAGCTTGCGTTCGGCGCTGGTGTCGGCCAGCGCTTCCTGCATGCAGTCGAGGATCTCGCCGTCGAGCGAGGCGCTCGCGCGGCCCGGCGTGCGGTTGACCATGTCGACCACGTCGGCGTAGCGCGCGTGCTGCTGCTCGATCGCGAGGTCGTCGTGGTTGCTGATCCACCAGACCTTGTAGCCGGCCGCGCGCGCGAGCGCGATCAGGTGCGGCGGGTTCTCGCTCTCGGGCAGGCCGAAATGGAACATGCTGCGCAGCGCGGGCACGGTGGTGGCATCGACCGACCAGGCGTTGCGCAGCACCTCCATGTGCGCGCCCGCCTGCGCCTTGTGGGCCAGCAGGCGCGGCGTGGTCGGGCGGCCATAGCCGTAGAGCCCCATGTTGTCGCGGTTGATGCTGTCGGTGATCACCAGCACCACGGTCGACGGGCCCGCGCGCTCGACCACGGGCGCGATGGCCTTGGCGCGCGCGAGCATCTGCTTGCGCGTGCGTTCCTGGTCGGCCCAGAGGCCGCGCAGCGCATGCACCGACTGCGCCCACTGCGACCAGAAGGCCACCGGATGCAGCCGGCGCCAGGGCTTGCTGGCATAGCCGACGCAGGCGACCAGCAGCAGCACGGCGATCAGCGCCGTGGCCCAGGCCGGCGGGCGCGTGCGCGGGCCGTCGTTCGCCGCGGTGGCGCCGCGCCGCGCGAAGGCGGCCACCAGCAGGGCGGCCGCGGCCGCCGCGCCGCTCCACAGCAGCGCCGAGCGCCAGTGCATCTGCAGGTACTCGCCGCTCTCGCGCGCATTGGTGTTGGCCGCGGCGCTCAGCACCATGGCGCCGTCGGGCGCGGCCTGGTAGGTGTCGAGCAGGTAGGCGCGCAAGGCGCCGTCGAAGGCGAAGGCCAGGGTCCAGGCGCAGGCCAGCACGGTGCGCCAGCGGCGCACGCGCGTGCTGCGCACCGGCCAGGCCAGCCACAGCACCATCGGCAGCGCCAGCACCGCGAGCTGCGCGATGCGGCGCCCGTCGTGGCCGAGCACGATCACCGCGAGCAGGGTGGCGGCCACCACGCCGCAGGCGAGCAGGCCGTTGCTGCGCGCGGTATCGGGGGAGGGAATGGCCGGCGCCTGGAGCAGGTCGGGGGCTTGGGCGGGCGGCTGGGTCAAGCGGGGCAGACGAAGGATGGGTCGCGGGCGGATTCTGCCGCTCCGCGCCGGCGCCGCCGGGAGTGCCCCCGCCGCCCGCGAGGACTTCGCCCGTCCCCGAGGAAGGCTACGCGGCCGCGGCGCCCTCGCTGATCTCGCGGCAGTTCATCTGCAATTGCTGGAAGTGCGAGCGCCAGGCGACCGCATCGATCCAGCGATCGAGGTCGAGCTTGAGCCGGACCTCGCGCTCGCCGTCCTCCAGGTGCTGCGCGAGCTTCACGCGCAGGCCGCTGCCGGTGGGCTGGGTGGCGATCTCCACGCTGGTCTCGAGCAGCGGGATCACGATGCGCTGGACCTGGCCGGCCTCGCGGCGCTTCTTGAGCACCACGTGGCAGTCGTCCTGGCTCACGAGCTTGCGGTGCACGGTGCCGCTCGCGGTCGCGCCGAGCGCGAGGTAGCCGTTGAGGGCGCGCAGATGCTGGTCGCCCGTCATGTGGCGCACGTTCGGCGCATCCTCGCTCGGGTAGCCGTCGGTGCAGCCCGACACGAGCAGGCCGAGGGCGAGCAGCGCGGCCGTGGCGGCCCATGCAAGGGGGCGCGGCACTCGCCGCGCACGGTCGTTTCGATGATTCCTGGGAGGCGGAGGCATCGCGCAAGTATCGACCAGCCATCGATCGATCGCGGAACTTCTGCGGCGCACGCGGCCCAGAAAGGCTCGCGCCGGCCTCGCCGGCCCTCTGGAAAACCCTTGCGCTCGAGAAAGGAAACCCTCCTCCATGAACGGATTCAGCCGACTGCCCGCACTCCTCCTCGTCATGACCCTGCTGCTCGTCTCGGCCCCGGCCGCGTGGGCGCGCGAGATGGTCAGTTCCGCGGTCAAGACGCTCAATCTGCGCAGCGGCCCGGGCGTGGGCAACCCCGCGCACTGGACTGTGACGCACGGCTATCCGTTCCAGGTGCTCCAGCGCAAGGGCGACTGGCTGCAGGTGCGCGACTTCGAGGGCGACCGCGCCTGGGTCTACCGCTCGATGACCAACAAGGTGCCGCACCGCGTGGTGAAGGCGCAGGTGGCGAACCTGCGGCGCGCGCCGGGCGCGCGCAGCCCGATCGTGAAGAAGGCCGGCTATGGCGACGTGCTGCGCACGCTCGAGCGGCGCGGCAAGTGGACCAAGGTGCGCCACGAGGGCGGCGCCGTTGGCTGGGTGTCGACCAGCCTCACCTGGGGCTGGTAAGCACTGCTCGGGTGGCTCAGGCCTGCGTGGCCTGGCGCACCGCGCGCTCCCAGCGCGCCATCGATTCCTCGGCCTGCGCGCGGCCCATGGTGGGCATGAAGCGGCGCTCCACCTTCCACAGCTTCGAGAGCTGGCCGACGTCGCCGTAGACGCCGGTCGACAGTCCCGCGAGGTAGGCCGCGCCGAGCGCGGTGGTCTCGACCACCTCGGGCCGCACCACCGGGATACCCAGCAGGTCGGCCTGGAACTGCATCAGCAGGTCGTTCACGCTGGCGCCGCCATCGACGCGCAGCTCGGCCACCGGCTTGCCGCCCGCGGCCACCGCGTCGCGGCTCATGGCCTGCAGCAGCGCGGCGCTTTGGTACGCAATGCTCTCGAGCGCGGCGCGCGCGATGTGGGCCACGGTGGTGCCGCGCGTGAGGCCGGTGATGGTGCCGCGCGCGTCGGCGTTCCAGTAGGGCGCGCCCAGGCCGGTGAAGGCCGGCACCATCATCACGCCGCCCGCGTCGGGCACGCTCTCGGCCAGCGACTGCACCTCGGCGCTGCCCTTGATCGCCTTGAGGCCGTCGCGCAGCCACTGCACCACGGCGCCGCCCACGAACACGCTGCCTTCCATCGCGTACTGCGGCTGCGTGCCGGTCTGCGCCGCACTGGTCACGAGCAGGCCGTTGCTCGAGGGCTGGAAGGCCTCGCCCGTGTGCATCAGCAGGAAGCAGCCGGTGCCGTAGGTGTTCTTGGCCATGCCGGCCTCGAAGCAGGCCTGGCCGAACAGCGCGCTCTGCTGGTCGCCGGCCACGCCGCCCACGGGCAGCGAGCGGCCCAGCAGCGCGGCGTCGGTGTCGACGAAGTGCGAGGCCGAGGGCTGCACCGCCGGCATCAGCGCGGCGGGGATGTGCAGCGCCGCCAGCAGCTCGGCATCCCATTCGTTGCGATGCACGTTGAACAGCATGGTGCGCGAGGCATTGCTCACGTCGGTCACGTGCTTGCGTCCGCCCGTGAGCTGCCACATCAGCCAGCTGTCGATGGTGCCGAAGGCGAGCTCGCCGCGCTCGGCCTGCTCGCGGGCGCCGGGCACGTTGTCGAGCAGCCAGCGCAGCTTGGTGCCCGAGAAGTAGGCATCGATCACGAGGCCGGTCTTCTCGCGGATGGTGTCGGCCAGGCCCTCTTCGCGCAGCTGCGCGCACAGCGGCTCGGCGCGCCGGTCCTGCCACACGATCGCGTGGTGCACCGGCTTGCCCGTCTTGCGGTTCCACAGCACGGTGGTCTCGCGCTGGTTGGTGATGCCGATGGCATGGATGTCCTCGGGCCGCAGCTTCGCCTTGGCGATGACCTCGCGCGCGGTCGCGAGCTGGCTGTCCCAGATCTCGAGCGGATCGTGCTCGACCCAGCCCGGCTGCGGATAGATCTGTTTGAGTTCCTTCTGCGCGATGGCCACCACGTGGCCGCCGCGGTCGAACACGATGCTGCGCGAGCTGGAGGTGCCCTGGTCGAGGGCGAGCAGGTAGGTGGTCGTCATGCGGGAGTCATTCCTTCGGGGTCTGATGGGGCCGGGCGATCTCGAGCCGCACCTGCGCGTCGCGCAGCAGCGTCGGGAAGGGATCGGGCGGTTCCGCATCGGTGAAGAGGCGGTCGATCTGAGACAGGGTACCGAGCTGGATCATCGCGGGACGGTTGAACTTGCTCGCGTCGGCCGCGAGCCAGACCTCGCGCGCCTGCGCGATGATGGTCTGCGCCACCTTCACTTCGCGCAGGTCGAAGTCGCGCAGCGAGCCGTCGGACTCGATGCTCGACACGCCGATCAGCGCGATGTCGACCTTGAACTGCCGGATGAAATCGATCGTGGCCTCGCCCACGACGGCGCGGTCGCGCGCGCGCACCGAGCCGCCCGCCACGATCACCTCGCACTGGCTGTTGCCGCTCAGGATGGTCGCCACGTTCAGGTTGTTGGTGATCACGCGCAGGCCGCTGTGGCGCATCAGCGCCTTCGCGATCGCCTCGGTCGTGGTGCCGATGTTGAGGATCAGCGAGCAGTCGTTCGGCACCAGTTCGGCCACGCGCCGCGCGATGCGCGCCTTGCCGTCGGCATGCAGCGTCTCGCGCTGCTGGTAGCCGATGTTCTCGGTGGTCGAGCTCGGCACGCGCACGCCGCCGTGGAAGCGGGTCAGCAGGCCTTCGTCGGCCAGCCGCTGCACGTCGCGCCGCACGGTCTGCAGGGTCACGCCGAGCATGTCGGCGAGCTGCTCGACCGTGACCGAGCCGCGTGCGCGCACGGTGTCGAGGAGATTGATCTGGCGAGGGTTGGAATTCACTGAGTGGGGGCGAAAACGAATGAAAGTAAGCCGAGAGTACGCAAAAAAACGCGCCTGGAACGGTGGCGCGGCATCGGGTGCGTCACTTTATAGAACGAAAAAAAACGAACATTCATCAGGGAAAACTCGGAGGAAAATCGCGCCATAAGGAACTCAAATGAAAAAAACCGAAAATACAATGGCCGCCTTCGGTGACTTTGGTCACGCATCGAAACAACAAGAGACGGGCGAAAGGACGGGTGGCATTCCAGTGAGCGATCTCTCCCAGAATCCGCCGGCACCGGCCACCGACTGCGATGTGCTGATCGTCGGCGGCGGCATCAATGGCTGCGGCATCGCGCGCGATCTCGCGGGCCGCGGCTGGCGCGTGGTGCTGTGCGAGAAGGACGATCTCGCTTCCCATACCTCGTCTTCTTCCACCAAGCTGATCCACGGCGGGCTGCGCTACCTCGAGTACTACGAGTTCTCGCTGGTGCGCAAGGCGCTGCAGGAGCGCGAGGTGCTGCTCAAGAGCGCGCCGCACATCATGTGGCCGCTGCGCTTCGTGATGCCGCACGACCCCTCGATGCGCCCGGCCTGGATGATCCGCATCGGCCTGTTCCTCTACGACCACCTCGCCAAACGCGAGGTGCTGCCGGCCTCGCGCGGCGTGGACCTGCGCACCCATGCCGCGGGCGCGCCGCTCAAGCCGCAGTTCAAGCGCGGCTTCGTCTATTCGGACGGCTGGGTCGACGACGCGCGGCTGGTGGTGCTCAATGCGCTCGATGCGCGCGCACGCGGCGCCGAGGTGCTCACGCGCACACGCTGCGTGCATGCGCGGCGCGAGGCCGACGGCTGGACCGCGGTGCTCGAGGGCCCCGACGGCACGCACCGCACGGTGCGCGCCCGCGCGGTCGTGAATGCCGCCGGGCCCTGGGCCGAATCCTTCCTGCGCGGCGTGGCGAAGCCCGCCAACGGCGAGGCGCTGGCCACCAAGAGCCTGCGGCTCGTGAAGGGCAGCCACATCGTGGTGCCGCGCGTGTTCGCGCACGACCACGCCTACATCTTCCAGAACCCCGACAAGCGGATCATCTTCGCGATCCCCTACCAGGACGACTTCACGCTGATCGGCACCACCGACATCGAGCTGCATGGCGACGATCCGGGCGCGGCGCGCATCGCCGACGAGGAGGTCGAGTACCTCTGCACCCAGGCCAGCCGCTATTTCGAGCAGCCGATCGCGCCGAGCGACGTGGTGTGGACCTACTCGGGCGTGCGCCCGCTGCTCGACGATGCCTCGGGCGATCCGTCGGCGGTCACGCGCGACTACATGCTCGAGTCGAACACCGCCGCCGCGCCGCTGCTGTCGGTGTGGGGCGGCAAGATCACCACCTTCCGCAAGCTGGCCGAGGACGCCGCCGACGAGGTCGGCCGCATGCTGGGCCAGCCGAACAGCCAGCGCCCGGCCTGGACCGAGGGCGCCTTCCTCGCGGGCGGCGACCTGTCGGCCTGGATCGGCGCTGCGCAGCGGCCCGATGGCGATTTCGAACGCTTCCTGGCCGCCGTGCAGCAGCGCTACGGCTGGCTCGACGCCAAGCTCGCGCGGCGCCTCGCGCGTGCCTACGGTGCACGCATCGGCGAGCTGCTCGGCGATGCCGCATCGATGGCCGACCTCGGCGCCGAGGTGGCGCCCGGCCTGCACGAGCGCGAACTGCGCTTCCTGCAGCGCGACGAATGGGTGGTGAGTGCCGACGACGTGCTGTGGCGCCGCTCCAAGCTCGGGCTGCGCTACACGCCGCAGCAACGTCGGCAGGTGGCCGACTGGCTGGACGCGCAGCGCGAGATTCTGGACATGCAAGGGAGGGAAGGCTGATGCAGCTGTCACTGGAGCGCGTGACCAAGAAGGTCGGCGCGCAAACCTGGCTCTACGAGCAGAGCATCGCGCCCAAGAGCGGCGCGGTGACCGTGCTGCTCGGCGCCACGCAGGCCGGCAAGACCAGCCTGATGCGGCTGATGGCCGGCCTCGACACGCCCACCGAGGGCCGGGTGCTGGTCGACGGCCAGGACGTCACCGGCATGCCGGTGCGCGAACGCAACGTGGCGATGGTCTACCAGCAGTTCATCAACTACCCCTCGCTGAAGGTGGCCGACAACATCGCCTCGCCGCTCAAGCTGCGCGGCGAATCGAACATCGACGCGCGCGTGCGCGCGCTGGCCGACAAGCTGTCCATCGGCATGTTCCTCGACCGCTATCCGCAGGAGCTCTCGGGTGGCCAGCAGCAGCGCGTGGCGCTGGCACGCGCGCTGGCCAAGAACGCACCGCTGATGCTGCTCGACGAGCCGCTGGTGAACCTCGACTACAAGCTGCGCGAAGGCCTGCGCGAGGAACTCACGCAACTGTTCGCGGCCGGCGACTCGACCGTGATCTACGCCACCACCGAGCCCGGCGAGGCGCTGCTGCTCGGCGGCCACACCGCGGTGATGGATGCCGGCGAGCTGCTGCAGTACGGCCCGACCGCCGAGGTGTTCCATGCGCCGCAGTCGCTGCGCGTGGCGCGCGCCTTCAGCGATCCGCCGATGAACCTGCTGGCCGGTACTGCCGCCGCGGGCAGCGTGCAGCTGGCGCGCGGGCCGGCGCTGGCGCTCGCGCTGCCCGAGTCGGTGGCGGGCGCGGTCACCATCGGGCTGCGCGCGAGCGCGCTCGACGTGGAAGCGGGCGAGGGCGACATCGCGCTGCCCGGCACCGTGGAGCTGGCGGAGATCTCGGGCTCCGACACCTTCGTGCACGTGGAGACCGCGGTCGGCGAACTGGTGGCGCAGCTCACCGGCGTGCACCGCTTCGAGCTGGGGGCCTCGATCACGCTGTACTTCAGCGCGGCGCGGGCCTATGTGTTCGATGCCGGCGAGAAGCTGGCGCGCGCGCCGGCATGGCGCAAAGGAAACTGAGATGGCCCGCATCGACCTCGACCTGGCCCACGCCTACCGCCCGAACCCGACGCAGGACAGCGACTATGCGCTGCTGCCGCTCAAGATGAGCTTTCGCGACGGCGGTGCCTATGCCTTGCTCGGCCCCTCGGGCTGCGGCAAGACCACCATGCTCAACATCGTCTCGGGCCTGCTCGTGCCCTCGCAAGGCACGGTCAGGTTCGACGGCCGCGACGTGACGCAGGCCACGCCGCAGGAGCGCAACATCGCGCAGGTGTTCCAGTTTCCGGTGATCTACGACACGATGACCGTGGCCGAGAACCTCGCGTTCCCGCTGCGCAACCGCAAGATGCCGGCCGACCAGATCAAGAAGCGCGTCGGCGAGATCGCCGAGATGCTCGACATGAGCGGCCAGCTCAACCAGCGCGCCGCGGGCCTCGCGGCCGATGCCAAGCAGAAGATCTCGCTGGGCCGCGGCCTGGTGCGCAGCGACGTCTCGGCGGTGCTGTTCGACGAGCCGCTGACCGTGATCGACCCGCACCTCAAATGGCAGCTGCGGCGCAAGCTCAAGCAGATCCACCGCGAGCTCAAGCTCACGCTGATCTACGTCACGCACGACCAGGTCGAGGCGCTGACCTTCGCCGAGGAGGTGGTGGTGATGACGCGCGGCAAGGCGGTGCAGGTGGGCAGCGCCGACGCGCTGTTCGAGCGCCCGGCCCACACCTTCGTCGGCCACTTCATCGGCTCGCCGGGCATGAATTTCCTCGCGGCCCGCAGCGCCAACGGCACCATCGAGGTGGCGGGCACGCCGCTGGTGCCCACGCGCGAACTGCCGGCGGGCGAACTCAAGATCGGCATCCGTCCCGAGTACCTGCGGCTGGCCCCGGCCGGTGCCGGCGGCGCCGTGCCCGCGACGGTGGCGCAGGTGCAGGACGTGGGCACCTACACGATGGTGAGCGCCCGTACCGAGGGCGGCGACGGCAGCCCGCTCAAGGTGCGCCTGCATCCCGACGAGCAGCCGCCCGCGGTGGGCGACACGGTGTGGCTGCGCGTGCTGGATGCGCACACCTGCTACTACAAGGACGAGGAGCTGGTCGCATGAACGCCACCAACAAACCGATCAACCAGAAAGCCTGGTGGCTCGTGCTGCCGGTGCTGATCTGCGTCGCCTTCTCGGCCATCGTGCCGCTGATGACGGTGGTGAACTACTCGGTGCAGGACATCATCTCGCCCGAGCGCCGCGTCTTCGTCGGCACCGAATGGTTCGCCGCCGTGATGCGCGACGACGAGCTGCACCAGGCGCTGTGGCGCCAGCTCGGCTTCTCGCTCGCGGTGCTGCTGGTCGAGATCCCGCTGGGCATCGCGCTGGCGCTGTCGATGCCGGCCAAGGGCTGGAAGTCCTCGGCCGTGCTGGTGGTGGTCGCGCTCTCGCTGCTGATTCCGTGGAACGTGGTCGGCACCATCTGGCAGATCTACGGCCGCGCCGACATCGGCCTCTTGGGCCACGCGCTGCAGAAGCTCGGCGTGGACTACAACTACACCGGCAGCGCCACCGACGCCTGGCTCACGGTGCTGGTGATGGACGTCTGGCACTGGACGCCGCTGGTGGCGCTGCTGTGCTATGCCGGCCTGCGCTCGATCCCCGATGCCTACTACCAGGCCGCGCGCATCGACGGCGCCAGCAAGTTCGCGGTGTTCCGCTACATCCAGCTGCCCAAGATGCGCGGGGTGCTGATGATCGCAGTGCTGCTGCGCTTCATGGACAGCTTCATGATCTACACCGAGCCCTTCGTGCTGACGGGCGGCGGGCCGGGCAATGCCACCACCTTCCTGAGCCAGTACCTGACGCAGAAGGCCGTGGGCCAGTTCGACCTGGGACCGGCGGCGGCGTTCTCGCTGATCTATTTCCTCATCATCCTGCTGCTGTGCTTCGTGCTCTACAACTGGATGCAGCGGGTGGGTACGCAAGAGGTGGAGAAAGAACAATGAACGACAAGCGGTTCCACAAGCGCAGCATCTTCCTGGTGCTGTACATCCTGTTCGCGCTGTTGCCCATCTACTGGATGATCAACATGAGCTTCAAGACGAACGAGGAGATCCTCTCGAGCTTCTCGTTCTTCCCGCAGCAGCTCACCTGGGCCAACTACGCGCGCATCTTCACCGACGAGTCGTGGTACTCGGGCTACATCAACAGCCTGATCTACGTGGCGATCAACACGGTGATCTCGCTGACCGTGGCACTGCCGGCGGCCTATGCCTTCTCGCGCTACTCGTTCCTCGGCGACAAGCACGTGTTCTTCTGGCTGCTGACGAACCGCATGACGCCGCCCGCGGTGTTCCTGCTGCCCTTCTTCCAGCTCTACAGCACGGTCGGCCTGATGGACACGCACCTGGGCGTGGCGCTCGCGCACCTGCTGTTCAACGTGCCGCTCGCGGTCTGGATCCTCGAAGGCTTCATGAGCGGCATCCCGCGCGAGATCGACGAGACCGCCTACATCGACGGCTACTCGTTCCCGCGCTTCTTCCTCACCATCTTCCTGCCGCTGATCAAGGCCGGCGTGGGCGTGGCGGCCTTCTTCTGCTTCATGTTCAGCTGGGTCGAGCTGCTGCTGGCGCGCACGCTCACGAGCGTGAACGCCAAGCCGATCGTGGCGACGATGACGCGCACCGTGAGCGCCTCGGGCATGGACTGGGCGACCCTGGCGGCGGCCGGCGTGCTGACCATCGTGCCGGGCGCGATCGTGATCTGGTTCGTGCGCCACTACATCGCGAAGGGTTTCGCGATGGGCCGCGTCTGAGGAGACAACAGAGATGTTCGACTGGATGGTCTGGACCACCCCGGTGGCCGTTTTCTTCATCTGCATCGTGCTCATGCTGGCCGGCATGACGGTGTGGGAGCTCAAGTCGCCGACCACGCTGCGCCGCGGCTGGCTGCCGATCGCCACCACGCGCGGCGACCGGCTGTTCATCGGCCTGCTGTCGGCGGCCTACGTCAACCTGGCCTTCGTCGGCCTGGCCGACAAGTTCCAGGCCTGGTTCAGCCTCGAGGCCGAGCCCTCGGTCTGGATCAGCTTCGTGCTGTCGATGGCGCTGCTCGCGCTGATCCTGCGCAAGGGTTGAACGCGGCACGCCTTCTTTTCTTTCCACAACGAATCCGGCTCTCCGCCTCCCCGGAGCCGCGATCGACAAAGCCGGGGAAGCAATCAACCGAGGAGACACGTTCATGAAGATGCGCTACACAGCGTTGGCGTTGGCGGCTGCGATGTTCGCCGCGCACGGTGCGTCGGCCGGGGAGGCCGAAGCCAAGAAATGGATCGACAGCGAGTTCCAGCCTTCGACCTTGTCCAAGGACAAGCAGATGGAGGAAATGAAGTGGTTCATCGAGGCCGCGAAGAAGCTGCAGGCCAAGGGCGTGAAGGAGGTGTCGGTCGTTTCCGAAACGCTGACCACCCATGAATACGAATCGAAGACGCTGGCCAAGGCCTTCGAGGAGATCACCGGCATCAAGGTCAAGCACGACCTGATCCAGGAAGGCGACGTGGTCGAGAAGCTGCAGACCTCGATGCAGTCGGGCAAGTCGATCTACGACGGCTGGGTCTCCGACTCCGACCTGATCGGCACCCACTACCGCTACGGCAAGATCATGTCGCTGACCGAGTACATGGGCGGCGCGGGCAAGGAGTTCACCAACCCCGGCCTCGACCTCAAGGACTTCATCGGCACCAGCTTCACGACCGCGCCCGACGGCCAGCTCTACCAGCTGCCCGACCAGCAGTTCGCCAACCTCTACTGGTTCCGCGCCGACCTGTTCGCGCGCAAGGACCTGCAGGACAAGTTCAAGGCCAAGTACGGCTACGACCTGGGCGTGCCGCTGAACTGGAGTGCTTATGAAGACATCGCCGAGTTCTTCAGCACCGACGTGAAGACCATCGACGGCAAGCCGATCTATGGCCACATGGACTACGGCAAGAAGGACCCGTCGCTGGGCTGGCGCTTCACCGATGCCTGGCTGTCGATGGCCGGCGCGGCCGACAAGGGCATCCCGAACGGCATGCCGATCGACGAATGGGGCATCCGCGTGGCGGCCGACAAGTGCACGCCGACCGGTGCCTCCGTTTCGCGCGGCGGTGCGACCAATTCGCCGGCCGCCGTGTACGCGCTCACCAAGTACATCGACTGGATGAAGAAGTACGCGCCCAAGGAAGCCATGGGCATGACCTTCGGCGAATCCGGTCCGGTGCCGGCGCAGGGCCAGATCGCGCAGCAGATCTTCTGGTACACGGCCTTCACCGCCGACATGACCAAGAAGGGCCTGCCGGTCGTCAACGAGGACGGCTCGCCCAAGTGGCGCATGGCCCCCGGCCCGAACGGCCCGTACTGGAAGCAGGGCATGCAGAACGGCTACCAGGACGTGGGCTCGTGGACCTTCTTCAAGGGCCACGACGCCAACAAGACTGCCGCGGCCTGGCTCTACGCGCAGTTCATCACCGCCAAGACCACCTCGCTGAAGAAGTCGATCACCGGCCTGACCTTCATCCGCGACAGCGACATCCGCTCGGACTACTTCACGCAGAACGCCAACAAGTACGGCGGCCTGATCGAGTTCTACCGCAGCCCGGCGCGCGTGGCCTGGACCCCGACCGGCACCAACGTGCCCGACTATCCGAAGCTCGCGCAGCTGTGGTGGAAGAACGTGGCCGAGGCCGTGACCGGCGAGAAGACCCCGCAGAAGGCGATGGACAACCTGGCCGACGAGATGGACAACGTGATGGCCCGCCTCGAGCGCGCCGGCATGGCCAAGTGCGCGCCCAAGCTCAATCCCAAGGGCGACCCGGCCAAGTACCTGAGCGACGACCACGCGCCGTGGAAGAAGCTGGCCAACGAGAAGCCCAAGGGTGAGACCATCGACTACAACAAGCTGCTGACGGCCTGGAAGGAAGGCAAGGTTCGCTGATCGGGACGATCGCCCGAACCCTGCCTGAACCAGGCTCGAAGGGGCCGTGCCGCGAGGCGCGGCCCCTTTTTTGCATGCGCGCCCGGCATGCGGCCCCGGGGCCTACGAGTCCTCGTACGCCGCGCGTCGCCGGTTGGCCGCATCCTTTCGATGCATGACCTATGGCAGATGCGCGATGCCGGGGCATCGCGTACATTCGACGGCCCTTCGAACCGCCCACCCGTGAATTCCAGCTTGTCCAGCCCTTCCGAGGCCGTCGCGCCCCCCATCGCCAAGCGCGTGCTCGTGATCCACTATTCGCAGACCGGCCAGCTCGGCAGCGTCGCCGAGCGGATCGTGGCGCCGCTGCGCGACGACCCGGCGATCGCGGTGCACGTGGAGACGCTGCGGCCGGTGCGGCCCTTTCCGTTCCCCTGGGGCTTCATCCGCTTCTTCGACGCCTTCCCCGAGACCGCGCACATGAAACCGCCCGCGCTGCAGCCGCTGACGCTCACGGGCGAGGAGGACTTCGACCTCGTGATCCTGCCCTACCAGGTGTGGTTCCTCGCGCCCTCGCAGCCGATCACGGCCTTCCTCAAGCACCCGGTGGCGGCGCGCCTGCTCCAGGGCAAGCCCGTGGTCACGGTGATTGCCTGCCGCAACATGTGGCACCTCGCGCACGAGAAGCTCAAGGGCCTGCTGGCCGCCATCGATGCGCGGCTGATCGACAACGTGGTGCTGATCGATCCGGGCCCCACGCTCGCGACCTTCTTCACCACCCCGGCCTGGCTGGTCTGGGGCCGCAAGCGCGGCTTCTGGGGCATGCCCGACGCGGGCCTCGAGCCGGGCCAGATCGCGCGCACCGTGCGCTTCGGCCGCGCGCTGCGCGATGCGCTGCACCAGGGGCTCGAGCGCGGCACCGCGCCGCTGCTCGCGGGCCTGGGCGCGGTCAACGCCAATGCGCGGCTCCTGGTCAGCGAGAAGGCCGGCACGCGCAGCTTCTTCCTCTGGGGCAAGCTCTTGATGGCCGCCGGCGGTCCCGGGGCCTGGCAGCGCAAGCCGCTGCTGGTGCTGTACGTGCTGTTCCTGCTCGCGCTGATCGTCACCGTGGTCCCGGTGAGCCTCACGCTGCAGGCGCTGCTGCGCCCTCTGCTGCGAGGGTGGCTGACTAGAATGACCGCCCATTTCGAGTGGCCCTCCGGCTCGGCCACGGACCGTTCCCATCTCTATGACGACTGATGTCTTCCTGACCCGTACCGCCGCCTTCCTGCCTTTTGCTCCGGTCAGCAACGAAGACATCGAAGAAGTCCTGGGCCGCGTCGGCGATCGGGTGTCGCGTGCGCGACGCCTGATCCTGCGCAGCAACGGCATCCAGTCGCGCCACTATGCGATCGACCGCGCGACCGGGCTGCAGGCCATGAGCAATGCCGAGCTCACCGCCGCGGCGATCCGCAACCTGGGCACGCCCGAGGAACTGGGGCGCATCGACTGCCTGGTCACCGGCACCTCGATGCCCGACCAGCTGATGCCCAACCATGCGGTGATGGTGCACGGCGAGCTCGGCTGGCCGCGGCTCGAGGTGGTGGCCTGCGCGGGCATCTGCCTGGCCGGCGCCACCGCCCTCAAGCACGCCTGGCTCTCGGTGCGCGCGGGCGACGCCGAGCGCGCCGTGGCCACCGGCTCGGAGCTGGCCTCGCCGCTGATGCGCGGCTCGCGCTTCGAGGCCGAGATCGAGCACCGCATCGACCTGCTCGAGACGAATCCCGAGATCGCGTTCGAGAAGGACTTCCTGCGCTGGATGCTGTCGGACGGCGCGGGCGCCGTGCTGCTGGAGCGCGCGCCGCGCGGGCCGCTGTCGCTCAAGGTCGAATGGATCGACCTCTCCTCGGCCGCGCACGAGCTGCCGGTGTGCATGTATGCCGGCGCCGACCGCAATGCCGACGGCAGCCTCACCGGCTGGGCCCGCACCGCGCCGCGCGACTGGCACCGCGACTCCACCTTCGCGATCAAGCAGGACGTGCGGCTGCTCAACGAGAACATCGTGCGCGCCACGCTCGGCGAGCCGCTCGCGGCCATCGTCGAGAAGCGCGGCCTGCGGCCCGACGACGTCGACTGGTTCCTGCCGCACCTGTCGTCGAGCTACTTCGTGGAGCCGGTGGCACGCTGCCTCGAGCAGATGGGCTTCGCGATTCCGCGCGAGCGCTGGTTCAGCAACCTGGTGCGCAAGGGCAACACCGGTTCCGCCTCGCCCTACATCATGCTCGACGAGCTGTTCCGCTCGGGCCGCATCCGGCCCGGCCACAAGCTCCTGATGTTCGTGCCAGAGAGCGGCCGCTTCTCGAGCGGTTTCATCTACCTCGAGGCCGTCTGACACGAAGCCGATGGCGAAGGAGAGACGCTGACATGGACCTCGACGCAGTTCCCCAGGAAGGCAACGCCACGCTCGCGGGCCACGCCAAGCTGATGTACGCGCGCGATGCGCAGGGCCGCGTGGTCACGACCACCTCGCGCGGCTGGGAGGCCGAGGAGATCGTCACCACCCATGCGGTCGACACGCTGGTGGCGCAGGCTGCAATCGCTCGCGAGCGCGTGGCGCAGGGCCTGGCCTCGCCGCTCGAATACTGGATGTACGACCGCCGCATGGACGTCGCGCTGCTGTCGCAGACCAGCGGCTTCTGGCAATGGCGCGTGCGGCGCCACCTGCAGCCGCAGCACTTCGCGGCGCTCTCCGGGGACCAGCTCGCGCGCTATGCGCAGGCGCTGGGCCTGTCCGTCGCCGCGCTCAAGGAACTGCCATGAATGCCATCGCCGCACCGGTTGCCGAAGCCG
Source organism: Variovorax sp. GW821-FHT10D07 (assembly GCF_059415325.1). Classification (NCBI taxonomy): domain Bacteria; kingdom Pseudomonadati; phylum Pseudomonadota; class Betaproteobacteria; order Burkholderiales; family Comamonadaceae; genus Variovorax; species Variovorax sp. GW821-FHT10D07. The sequence goes on from NZ_JBWKMZ010000005.1 coordinate 413,155, forward strand.
GCTTCCGCCACAGCCAGGCCGCCCACTGCGAGAGCGGCGTGATCTCGAGCCTGATGCGCCACCACGGCGTGCCCGCGATGACCGAGAGCATGGCGCTGGGCCTGTCCTCGGGCCTCTCGTTCGCCTACCTGCCGTTCATCAAGCTCTCGGGCCTGCCGCTGATCTCCTACCGCATGCCGCCGCGCGCGATGATCAAGGGCCTGCTCGCGCCGATGGCCGCGCGCTTTCGCTTCGAGACCTTCAGAAGCCCCGAGGACGGCCAGCGCCGGCTCGACGCGCTGCTCGCCGACGGCCACCTCGTGGGCCTGCAGACCTCGGTCTACTGGCTGCCGTACTTCCCGCCCAACATGCGCTTCCACTTCAATGCGCACAACCTGCTGGTCTACGGCAAGGAGGGCGACGACTACCTGATCAGCGACCCGGTGTTCGAGGAGCCGGTGCGCTGCGCCAGCGCCGACCTGGCGCGCGCGCGCTTCGCCAAGGGCGTGCTCGCGCCCAAGGGGCTCATGTACTACCCGCAGGCGATCGAGCGCAAGGCGGTCGACGCGGGCGCGGTGCGCAAGGCGATCCTGAAGACCGTGCGCAACATGCTCGCGCCGGTGCCCATCGTCGGCGTGCGCGGCATGCGCACCCTGGCCGGCCGCATCGCGAAGCTCGCGCCCGCCGATCCGCGCACCGTGGCCTTCATTGGCCACCTGGTGCGCATGCAGGAGGAGATCGGCACCGGCGGCGCCGGCTTCCGCTTCATCTACGCGGCCTTCCTGCAGGAGGCCGCCGCGCTGCTCGGCAAGCCGCAGCTGCTGCAGATGTCCGACCGCCTCACGGCCATCGGCGACGACTGGCGCGCCTTCGCGCTCAAGGCCGCGCGCATGGTCAAGGGGCGCGAGGCGGTCGATCCGGCGACGCTCGCGGCGCTGCTGCGCGAGCAGGCGCAGCGCGAGCAGAGCTTCTTCCGCGACCTCAAGGCCGCCGTGTCCTGATGCTCGAACTGCAGGGGCTGAGCCACCGCTACCCGTACGCCCAGGCGAACGCGCTCGACGCGGTGTCGCTGGCCGTGCCGCGCGGCTGCGTGCTCGGCCTGCTCGGGCCCAACGGCGCGGGCAAGACCACCCTGATCTCGCACCTGTCGGGCGCGCTCGCGGTGCAGTCGGGCCAGATCCGCATCGATGGCGTGCCGCTCGCGCAGGTGCGCGCGCAGGCGCCCACGCGCATCGCGGTGGCGCCGCAGGACCATGCCTTCTACCCGATGCTCACCGTGGCCGAGAACCTGGCCTGCTTCGCCGCCGCGGGCCGGCTCGCGGGCGCGCGCAAGCGCGAGCGCATCGCGGCCTGCCTGGCGTTCGCGCAGCTGGAGGCCTTCGCGGGCACGCGCGCCGAGCGGCTCTCGGGCGGCCTCAAGCGCCGGCTCAACCTCGCGATCGCGCTCCTGCCCGAACCCGAGCTGATGCTGTTCGACGAGCCCACCGTCGGCGTCGACCCGCAGTCGCGCGCCTTCGTGCTCGACGCCATCAAGGGCCTGGCGCGCGCGGGCGCGGCGGTGATCTATGCCTCGCACTACATGGAGGAGATCGAGGCCATCGCCGACCGCGTGGCGATCCTCGACCACGGCCGGGTGCTGCGCGAGGGTTCGCTCGAGGAACTGCTGTCGAAGAACGCGATGCTGCTCACGCTGGCGGCCGACGGGCTCGATGCGCAAATGCTCTCGCGCTTCGGCACGGTGGAGCAGGGCGGCGTGCACTGGCGCATCCACCTGCATCCGGGCACTGGCCCGGCCCCGGTGCTGGCGGCGCTCGAAGCCGCGGGCATCGAGGTGCGCCATGCCGAGTTCGGCCGCCACGACCTGGAGCAGCTGTTCATGGCGCTCACCCACCGCTCGCTGCGGGACTGACCACCGATGCTTTGGGCCCTCATCAAGAAGGAACTGCTCGCGCTGCGGCGCGACATGCACGGCCTGGCCGCGCTGTTCCTGATGCCGATGATCTTCATCGTGCTGATGTCGCTGACGCTCAAGGACATCTACCGCCCGCCGCTGGCCGCGCTGAACTATGCGGTCGACGTGCGCGACAACGGCACGCCCGCGCAGTGGCTGCTGCAGCTGTGGCGCAAGGCCCATGGCGCGCCCGAGCCGCTGGGCGCCGACTGGCAGGCGCGGCTGCGCCGCGGCGAGCTCAAGTACGTGATCGTGCTGCGGCCGGGGCTGTCGGACGAGCTCGAATCGGTGGCGCTCTCGACGCGCCCCTACGTCCAGCTGCTGACCGAGCCCGGCATCGACAGCAACCTGCACAACGCGCTGCGCGCCGAGCTGGTCGGCGCCTCGGGCGAGCTCAAGGCGCGGCTCGCGCTGCAGGTGCCGGGCACCGCGGGGCCGGCGCAGGGCGCGTCGATCCAGGCGCTGGTGCAGGCCGAGCGCTTCGCGAGCAGCGGGCCGCGGCCGACCTCGGTGCAGCAGAACGTGCCGGCCTGGCTGGTGTTCGGCATGTTCTTCGTGGTGGCCTCGCTCTCGAGCCTGCTGGTGCAGGAGCGCGGCTCGGGCGCGCTGGGCCGGCTGCAGAGCCTGGGCGTCTCGCGCGCCATGCTGCTGGCCTCGAAGGCCTTGCCCTATCTCGCGGTGAACGCGCTGCAGGCCGCGCTGATGCTGGCCGCGGGCATCTGGCTGATGCCGCTGATCGGCGGCGATGCGCTCTCGCTCGCGGGCATCGACTGGGGCGCGCTGCTGGTCGCGCTGGGCGCGGTGAGCCTCGCGGCCGTGAGCCTCTCGCTGGCGCTGGCCTGCGCGGTGCGCAGCCATGCGCAGGCCGCCACCATCGGGCCGATGGTCAACGTGCTGATGGCGGCCGCGGGCGGGATCATGGTGCCCAAATTCGTGATGCCGGGCTTCATGCAGCGGCTGGTCGAACTCTCGCCGATGAACTGGGGCCTCGAGGCCCTGCTGACCGTGCTGCTGCGCGGCGGCGGCGTGGCCGACACGCTGCCGCAGGTCGGGCGGCTGGTGGTGTTCGCGGCCGCCATGTTCGTGCTCGCGGTCCTTCTCTTTCGCAGGCGCACGCCATGAACCTCGTCACTCCCGAATTCATCGCCCGGCTCAAGACGCTGGTGCTCGAGGCCGTCGAGAAGGAGCCGCCGCCCGGCGGCCTGTCGGACGACGAGGCCCTGTTCGGCCCCGAGGCGCGGCTGGACCTCGACTCGCTCGATGCGCTGCAGGTGTCGATGGCGATCCAGCAGGCCTTCGGCGTGCGCATGCCCGACAGCAAGGAGACGCGCCGCGCGCTGAGCTCGGTGGCGCACCTGGCCGAGCACCTGGCCGAGCACCTGCTGCGCGAGCAGAAGGCATGAACGCGCGATGAGGGCGGTGTACCTCGGCGGCGTGGGGTTGGCCTGCGCGCTGGGCGACGACCTGGACGCGGCGCTCGCCACCCTGGGCGCGGGCGGCGTGCGGCCCGTTCCAGTGGCCGTGTCGGCGCAGGCGCAGTGGCCCGTCTACCGGTTGTCGGCGAGCGATGGCGGGTGGGACGAACGCGTGCGCCGGCGCGCGCGCGCGGTGGTGGCGCAGGCCGATCGCGCGGGCGGCGCGGTGTCGCGCGACGCGCCGCTGTTCGTCGCCTCGTCCTCGCTCGACATCGGCCACATGGAGCACGAGAAGGAGGACCGCCGGCTCGGCGGCGACCTGCTCGACTTCGCCGAGATCGTGGCCGGCGCGCTCGGCTGGCGCGGCCCGGTCTTCACCGTGTCGACGGCCTGCACCTCGGCGCTCCATGCGATCCTCGCGGCCTCGGACTTGCTGCGCGGCGGCGGGGCCGAGGAGGCGCTGGTGATCGGCGCCGAGCCCGACAACCGCTTCACCGTGGCCGGCTTCGGCGCGATGCAGCTGCTGTCGCCCGATGGCGCGCGGCCCTTTGGCGCCGGCCGCGACGGGCTGGTGCTCGGCGAGGCCTTCGCGGCGCTGCAGCTGCGCACGCGGCCCGCGCGCTGGCGCGTCGCGGGCGGCGCGAACAGGGTCGACGGCAGCAACCCCGCGGGCAACGAGGCGGGCGCGGTGCGCGCCGTGTGCGAGGCCGCGCTCGCGCAGGCCGGGCTGCGGCCGCGCGACATCGGCCTTGTCAAGGTGCAGGCCGCGGGCAGCCCCGGCAACGACGCGGTGGAGGCGCAGGCGCTGCGCGCGCTGTTCGATCCGCTGCCGCCGCTGGTGTCGTTCAAGACCGCGATCGGCCACACGCTCGGCGCCTCGGGCGCGGCCGAGCTGGCCTTGCTGACCGGCTGCATCGCGCACGGCGCCTGGCCGGTGGCGACGCATGCGCCCGACGCGGCGCTGGGCCTGGCGCTGAGTGCCTCGGCGCCGCGCGGGCTGCGGCATCTGCTGTTCAACGTGCTGGGCTTCGGCGGCGGCCATGCGGCGCTGGTGCTCGAGGATGCGGGGGAGGGCACGCCATGATCGAGGGCTGGCGCATCGTCGCGCATGTCGGTGCCGATCCCTTGGCCGAAGACTGGCACGCGCAGCTGGTGCAGCGGCTCGGCTACCGGCCGCGCCGCGTCGGCACCTGGACCGAGCTCGCGATGCATGGCGCGCTGCGCTGCATCGACGCGGCCGGCGAGGCCGCGCTGCCAGCCGGTGCGCGCCTGCGCGTCGGCAGCCGGCGCGGACCCTGGGCCGCGACCTGCACCGGGCTCGAGCAGCTCGATGCGGGGCTCACCATGCCCTTCACCTTCATGCAGAGCCAGCCCGCGCTGGCGCTGGCCGAGGTCGGCCGCTGCCTGGGCTGGCGCGGCGACGGCAGCTTCGTGCTGAACCGCGATGCGGAGCAACTGCTGCGACTGGTGGTGCATGGCGCGGGGGCCGATGGCCTGCTGCTGGGCCAGGTCGAGGAGGCCGGTGGCGCCTTGCCGATGCGCTCGGAATGGTGGCGGCTGCTGCCGGCCTGAGAGACCGGCGGCGCGCTCAGCCCGCGATCGACCGGCGCAGGTTCTCGCGCGCGCGGACCTCGAGCAGGGCGTGCATGCGCGGTGTGGCGTAGATCGCGTCGCGGTCGAGGAAGCGTTGCAGGATCTCGCGCCGGCGCGGCAGGCGGATCTCGAGCGGCACGAAGGCGTATTCACGCCCGACCTGCTCTTCGTACTCATCGAAGCGCGCGCGTTCGGCGCCGAGGATCGAGAGGTCGATGTCGATCAGCAGCTCGGCATCGCGGCCCTCGGGCACGGCATCGTGGCGCGTGGCCATCACGAGGTCGTGCACGCGCTGCGCCGCGTCCTCGCCGGCCTCGAAGCTGCGCAGCGCCTCGAGCGCCCAGGCCGCGCTGCGTGCCTCGTTGTCGTGCGCATGCACGTCGTAGATCGCGTCATGGAACCACAGCGCGAGCGCCACTTCGCCGGGGCGTTGCGCGGCGGCCTGCTCGCGCTCGAACCAGGCCAGGCATTCGCCGAGGTGCTGCAGCGTGTGGTAGTGGCGCTGCGGCTCGGCGTAGCGGCGCTGCAGTTCGTCGCACAGCGCATCGCGCTCGGGCGTGCCGGGTTGCGCGATGCCGAGCGTGTGCCAGGCGGCGTGCCAGTTGGCCCGCAGGGCCGCGCTCGACAGGGGCGTCATCGCGCGGCCCTCACTGCGGCAGCGGCATCGGTTGCCGCGGCGAGGAGGCGGGGGGCAGCGGTTGCGAGGCCGTCGGCTCGGTCGGCGTCGATTGCAGGGGCAACGGCATCGGTTGCGCATCGAGCCTCGGCTGCGAGCGCAGCGGCGCGGGGGCCGGCGCGAGTACCGGCTGCGGCGCCGGCGCATAGCCCATGGCCGCCTTGACCTCGTTGCCGAGGTCGAGCACCGACATCGCGTAGTAGCTGCTCCAGTTGTAGCGCGTGATCACGTAGAAGTTGCGCGTGCCCGCCACGTAGGTCGGCGCGGCGTTGGCGCCGTTCTGCAGTTCGATCAGCGCGAGCAGGCCGCGATGGCGCTGGCCCTCGCCGTCGGGCACTGCGCCCGCGGCCACGAAGCTGTCGGCGCTGAAGCTCGGCAGGATGTCGGGCGCCAGCAGGATGTCCTTGCGCAGCCGCGACTCGTCGAAGCGCACCGGGTAGATCGCGGGCATGCCCGGCTGCCAGCCGAAGGCCTTGAAGTAGCTGGCCACCGAGCCGATCACGTCGGCCGTGTTGTTGACCAGGTCGATGCGGCCGTCGCCGTCGAAGTCGACCGCGTACTTGGCGATGCTGCTCGGCATGAACTGCGGCATGCCCATCGCGCCCGCATAGCTGCCCAGCGGCACCATCGGGTCGTCGGCGGTGCGGCTCTCGGTGCTCAGGAAGCTCTCGAGCTCGCCGCGGAAGAAGGCCTGGCGCTCGGCCGCGCGCGGATGGCCCTGCGGGAAGTCGAAGGCCAGCGTGGCGAGCGCATCGATGACGCGGAAGTTGCCCATGTTGCGGCCGTAGATGGTCTCCACGCCCACGATGCCCACGACGATCTCGGGCGGCACGCCGTAGGTGGCCTCGGCGCGCGCCAGCAGGTCGGCATTGGCGCGCCAGAAGCGCACGCCCGCGGCGATGCGCGTGGCATCGATGAAGCGGCTGCGGTAGACCTGCCAGTTCTTCACCGTGCCTACCGGTCCCGGCAGCATCAGCCGCGGCACGTTGGGCAGGAAGCGCGCACCGCCGATGGTGGCGCGCACCCATTGGCGGTCCAGGCCCCGGCGCGCCGCGACCTCGTCGGCGAAGCGCATCGCGTCGTCGCGCGTGGCGTAGGGCGTGCTGCCGACCACGGCTTTGACCGGGGGGCGGGACTGGGCCGCGGCCTGCGTGGCGAACCCGGCGGCACAGACGGCACAGGCAGCGAAGAGGGCGAGGGCGGCGGCGCGGACCGGCTGGCACCGCGGGGAGAGGGAAGATCGCATCGGCCGATTGTGCCGCCCGGCCGCGCGCGGGCCGGCGGGCGACACATGTGGTTGCGTTCAGCCGGGCTGCAGGAGTGCGGGCCCGGCCTTGCGCGCAGGCCATGGCAGGCGACGGAACTCGGCGCGCAGCGCGGCCGGCGTCCCGGGGCCGGCCGGTGCATAGCGCTGCGCCTCGAGCTTCAGCAGCCAGTCGCGCAGCGGCGCGCTTTCATCGATGCCGAAGAAGGCCTCGGTCAGCGCCGCCATCTGGCGCGGCGGCGCGGTGTCGGGCACCGCGAGGCCGGCCTTCGCGAGCCGCGCGCGCGCACGGCCGAGCAGGCGCAGCCAGGGATCGTGCTGGCTGCGTTCCCACAGCGTCCAGAGCGCGCCCGCCAGGCTCGCGCCCACCAGCAGGTAGAGCAGCACATAGGCCAGGTCCTCGAGGCTCGGCGCCTCGAAGCCGATGTTCTTCAGCAGGTCGAGCTGGCGGCTCTGCGTGTAGTTGAGCACCCACTGGTTCCAGCCGTTGTTGACGGCCTCCCAGGTCGCGCGCAGGTTCTGCGCGAAGGTCGGGCTCATCGCGATCACCGCGCCCGCGAACAGACCCGGCGCCTGCACGAGGCGCATCGACTGGCCGACGCGTCCGGGCGCCACCGCGCCCGTCGGATCGACGCGCACCCAGCCCTTGCCGGCCTCCCAGACTTCGGCCCAGGCATGGGCATCGCTCTGGCGCAGCACCCAGTAGCCGTCGATGCCGTTGAGCTCGCCGCCCTGGTAGCCGGTGACGATGCGCGCCGGCACGTTCATGCCGCGCATCAGCACCACGAAGGCCGAGGCGATGTGCTCGCAGAAGCCCTCCTTGCGGTCGAACCAGAACTCGTCGGCGGTGTCGTTGCCGTAGACGCCGGGCTCGAGCGTGTAGCTGTAGCCGCCGGTGCGCAGCCGCTGCAGCACCGCCTGCACCAGCGCAGGCGTGGCGGCGCCGGCCAGGGCCGGGTCGGCGAGCATCTCGCGCGCGAGCGCGGCGGTGCGCGGGTTCGATGCGGGCGGCAGCGCGAGGTAGGCGCGCAGCGTGTTCGCGCTGTTCGCGGGGCCGCTCTCGAAGCGCGTGTAGCTCTGGGCGCGGTAGCGCACCAGGTCCGACAGCGGCCGGTTCACGAACCATTGCAGGTCCGAACTGCCCGTGACCTCGTAGCCCAGCAGCTCGGGCGCGCGTGGTGCGGCGTCGAGCGTGAGCAGCCACGGGCGGCTGCTGGGCTCGAGGGTGATCTCGTAGCTCAGCGGCTCGCCGCTGGTGCGCAGTTCGGAGCCGCTCGCGCCGCGGCGCCAGGACGGCAGCGCGGTCCATTCGCGGCCGTCGAATTGCGCGAGCACCGGGCCGCGGAAGTAGAGCTGGCTCTGCGGCGGCGCGCGGTTGCCGTCGAACTTGATGCGTGCCGCCACGCGCTCGTCGAGCGCGAGCTCGGCGATGGTGCCCACGCGCATCGTGTTCGACAGCCCGCTGCGGCCGGCCATCGCGTCGGTCGGCGTGCCCCACAGCGGCGCGAGGCGCGGGAACAGCAGGAACAGCGCGAACATGATCGGCGCGCCCGCGAGCGCCATCCACCCCGCGGTGCGCGCCGCCTGCGCGAGCGGCGGCCGGCCCACCGGCATGTGGGCGTTGACCAGCGCGGTCAGCAGGCCCAGCAGCGCGAGCAGCATCGTGATGGCGGTGGCGAGCGATTGCGAATAGAAGAAGTTCGTGAGCATCGCGAAGAAGCCCAGGAAGAAGACGACGAAGGCGTCGCGGCGCGCGCGCAGCTCGAGCGTCTTGAGTGCGAGCAGGATCACGATGAGGGTGACGCCGGCGTCGCGGCCCAGCAGGGTGCGGTGGGTGGCGAAGGTGGCGGCTACTGTCACCACGAGCAGGGCTATGCGCCACCAGCGGGAGGGGAGGGGTTTGGATTGGACGGCGAGGGTGCCGCGCCAGATCAAAACCGCTGTGGTGAGGGTGGTGCACCACCAGGGGAGGTGGTCTACCTGGGGGAGGATGATGAGGGCTATGACTGCCAGGAGGAAGAGGGTGTCTCTTGTGTCTCTTGGCAATGTGGCCATCGTGAGCTTCTTCATTGGGTGCTCTTCTTTTTTAGGCCGTTGGCCGGGTCTCGCCCCGGCGGGCGAGTCACTTTCTTTTGCTTCGCCAAAAGAAAGTAACCAAAGAAAAGGCGAC
>NZ_JBWKMZ010000006.1:0-395537 GCF_059415325.1 Variovorax sp. GW821-FHT10D07
CTGCGGACCCCCGCTTTCTCCGAGCACCGCAGGTTGCCCGTAGCGAAGCGGAGGGACACAGACAGCGGGGTCGCCTTCTTTTGCTTACTTTTCTTGGCGAGACAAGAAAAGTAAGTCGCCCGCCGGGGCGAGACCCGGCCAACAGCCTCACCAAAGAGAACAACACATAAAACCGAAGAGCCGGCCCCACGCGCACATCAATCCGCCAATGCTTCTTCCTCGGCCAACCCAATCAACACATCGGCCGGAATCCCCATCCCCTTGTTCAAGCGCCGGATCATGTGCAACGTCAACGGGCGCTTGCGCGCCAGCACTTCGTACACGCGATTCAGCGGCCCGATAAAGGGAACGAGATCCTTCACGCCCATTCCCGACTGATCCATGCGGAACTTGATCGCCTCGATCGGGTCGGGTGGATCGATCGGGTGATGCTTCGCTTCGTAGGCCTGAACCAGCGTCACGAGCACATCGAGGCGGTCGCCTTCGGGCGTGTCCCGCTTGGCCATCATCAGGCCTTCAATCGCCGCGAGCGCGGCGCGGTAGCTGCTTTCGTTCTTGACGGGTTGAATTTCCATGACGGGCTCCTTCCTTCAAATGGTGTTCGCGTCGATCTGGTCGTACTGCGCGTGCGTGCCGATGAACCGGGTGTAGATCGTTGCGTAGTCGTAGTTGATCCAGACGACGAGCCGGTACTTGTTGCCCCCGAGGTTGAACACGGCACGGCCGTCCTTGAGGATGCTGACCTTCGGCATGGCGGCCACGACATCGGCGGGCTGCGTCCACTGCGCGGCGCAGGCCATCGCGTACCAGGCCCGCGCCGGGCCGACACAGTCCTGATGGGCGTCCTGCCGGTAGAAGTCGACCAGCATTTTCTGGGCGATGACTCGCATGACGCGATTTTAGTCCCAAATTGGGACTGACGCCGACGGCGTGTTCCCGCCGGCGTTTTCGGAGCAACCTCAGGCCGCCTTCCTCTGCTCCGCCCCAGGCACAGCAGCAATCAAGCTCCGCGTATAAGCATGCTGCGGCCGATCCCAAATATCCTGATATCCCCCCGTCTCCACGATCTTCCCCTTGTTCATCACCATCACCCGATCCGCGATGTACCGCACCACCGACAGGTCGTGCGAAATGAACAGGTAGGAGAGCCCGAAGTCCTCCTTCAGCTCCACCAGCAGGTTCAGGATCTGCGCCTGCACCGACACGTCGAGCGCCGACACCGGCTCGTCGAGCACCACCAGCGACGGCCGCAGCACGAGCGCGCGCGCGATGCCGATGCGCTGTCGCTGCCCGCCCGAGAACTCGTTGGGGAAGCGCCGTGCCGCGTCGGCCGGCAGGCCCACGCGCTCGAGGATGGCGGCGATGCGGTTGCGGCGCTCGGCGCGGTCGTCCACGCCGTGCACCTTGAGCACCGACTCGAGGATGTCGAACACGCTGCGCCGCGGGTTCAGCGACGCGTAGGGATCCTGGAACACCATCTGCACGCGCCGCCGCCAGGGCTTGAGCACTTTTTCGGACAGTGAAGCGATGTCGGTGCCGTCGAACACGATGCGCCCGCCCGCCGGGTCCACCAGTCGCAGCAGGGTGCGCGAGAGCGTGGACTTGCCGCAGCCCGATTCGCCGACCAGGCCCACGGTCTCGCCGGCGCGGATGTCGAACGAAACACCGTCGACGGCATGCAGCACGCCGCCGCCGCGCGTCGGGTAGTCGGTGCGCAGGTCCTGCACCGACAGCAGCGGCTCGCCGGCCGCGGCGCGCACGGGCAAGGCACGCACCTTCGTGTTCGGCTGCGGCACGTGCAGCGCGAAGTCGCGCACGCCGGTCGCGGGATCGAGCCGGGTCTGGATCTCGGGCAGGCGCGCATCCGCGTAGTGCAGCGCGCTGCCGGCATGCAGCGAGGCGCCGAGCAGGCCGCGGGTGTAGGCATGCGAAGGGGCGGCGAAGAGCTTCGAGGTCGGTGCCTCCTCGACCTTCTCGCCGCCGTACATCACGGCCACGCGGTCGGCCCACTGGGCCACCAGGCCCAGGTCGTGGGTGATCAGCAGCAGCGCCATGTCGAGCTCGCGGCGCAGGCCGTCGAGCAGCTCGAGGATCTGCGCCTGGATGGTCACGTCGAGCGCGGTGGTGGGCTCGTCGGCCACCAGCAGGCGCGGCTTGCAGGCCACCGCCATCGCGATCATCACGCGCTGGCGCTGGCCGCCAGAGAGGTTGTGCGGATGGTCGTCGATGCGCCGCTGCGGCTCGGGAATGCGCACCAGGTCTAGCAGCTCGATGGCCCGCCGGCGCGCCGCGGCGGCCGAGAGCTTCTCGTGGCGGCGCAGCGTCTCCTCGATCTGCGCGCCGATGGTGTGCACCGGGTTCAGCGAGGTCATCGGCTCCTGGAAGATCATCGCGATCTCGCGCCCGCGCACCTCGCGCAACGCGGCCGGCGACAGCGCGAGGATGTCGCGCCCGTCGAAATGGATGCTGCCGCGCAGCGCGGTGCCGGGCGCGAGCAGGCGCAGCAGCGCCAGCGCGGTGGTCGACTTGCCGCAGCCCGATTCGCCGACCAGCGCCAGCGTCTCGCCGCGCTGCAAGGTCAGGTCCAGCCCGCGCACGGCCTGGATCGGGCCGTTCGAGCCGTGGAAGAAGACATCGAGGCCGCGCACGTCCAGCAGCGGCGGCGCGATCGTCACGGGTTCGAGCGTCATCTCAACGGCCCCTCAAACGCGGGTTGAAAGCATCGTTGAGGCCGTCGCCCACGAGGTTGAGCGCCAGCACGGTGAAGACGATGGCCGCCCCCGGCAGCGCAGTGAGGTACCAGGCGGTGCGCAGCAGCTCGCGGCCCTGGCCGATCATGCTGCCCCACGACACCGCATTGGGGTCGCCCATGCCGAGGAAGGACAGCGCCGACTCGATCAGGATCGCGCTGGCCACCAGCACCGAGGTGGTGACGATGACCGGCGGCAGCGCGTTCGGCAGCATCTCCTGGAAGATGATGCGCGCATGGCCAAAGCCCTGGCTGCGCGCGGCGAGCACGAACTCGGTCTCGCGCAGCGCGCGGAACTCGGCGCGCACCAGCCGCGCGATCACGGGCCAGGAGGCCAGGCCGATGGCGAACACGATCACCGGCACCGAGGGCTGGCCGATCGCCACCACCACGATCACGAACAGGAACGAGGGCATGGTCTGGAACAGCTCGGTGATGCGCACCAGCACGTCGTCGACCCGGCCGCCGAAGTAGCCCGCGGTGGCGCCCACGAGGATGCCGATCGCGAGGCTCAGCACGGCCGCGACCACGCCCACCGCGAGCGAGACGCGCGCGCCGTGCGCGATGCCGGCCGCGACGTCGCGTCCGAGCGAATCGCTGCCCAGCGGATAGGCGGCGTCCTGGCCGGGCCACAGCAGCGGCTGCGCGACCATGTCGAGCGGATCGCCCGGATAGAGCAGCGGCGCGAGCAGGGCCAGCACCAGCATGGCTAGCAGCAGCACCACGCCCGCCACGGCGGAAGGGTTGCGCACGAAGGCGCGCAGCGCGGCGCGGCGCGCCGAGACCGGGCGTGCGTCGACGGCGGCGACGACGGCAGCGGCCGGCGTCGGCGGCGCGGGTGGTTCCGCGCGGCGTGGCGCCGTTGCCGGCGCGGGCGCTTGCGCGAGGTTGGAATCGAGCAGGAAGGGAGTGGACATCGGTGAGGAACCAGAAGAGCGTGAAGCGGTGCGCGCGCGGAACTCAGCGCACCTGGATGCGCGGGTCGAGCAGCGCGTGCAGCAGGTCGACCAGCATGTTGGCCACGATCACCAGCAGCGACGACATCAGCAGCACGCCGAGCAGCACCGTGTAGTCGCGTCCGGCCACCGAGTCGAAGGCCAGCCGGCCGAGACCGGGCCAGCTGAAGACGGTCTCGACCACCACCGCGCCGCCGAGCAGGGTGCCCAGGTGCATGCCGGCCACGGTGGTGACCGGAATCAGCGCGTTGCGCAGCACGTGGCGCATCGTGACGGTCCACGGATGCAGGCCCTTGGCCTCGGCGGTGCGCACGAAGTCCTGGCGCGACACCTCGAGCATGGCGGCGCGCGTGAGCCGCGAGAAGATGGCGATGTAGAAGCCCGCGAGCGCGAGCGCCGGCAGCACCAGGTGGCGCGCCACGTCGACCGCATGCTTCAGGCCCGTGTAGCCCGCGCCGATGGTCTCGCTGCCGCCCGTGGGCAGCCAGCCCAGGTGCACCGAGAACAGCACGATCGCCATCAGCCCGAGCCAGAAGCCCGGCGTGGAATACAGCAGCAGCGCCAGCACCGAGAGCGTGCGGTCCTGCCAGCGGCCCACGCGCGTGGCCATGATGGTGCCCAGCGCGATGCCGATGGCGAGCGCGAAGCCCAGCGCGGTGAGCATCAAGAGCAGCGTGTTGCCCAGCCGCGCGCCGATCAGCGCCACCACCGGCATGTTGTAGCGCGGCGAAACGCCGAGGCTGCCGTGCGAGAGGTTGTAGAGGTAGCTGCCGAGCTGCTGCAGCACCGGCAGGTCGAGGCCGAAGTGGGCGCGCAGCTGCGCCATGCTCTCGGCCGTGGCCGAGCCCGATTCGGCCGCCACCACGTCGGCGGCGTCGCCCGGGATCAGCTGCATCAGCACGAAGTTCAGCAGGATGACGCCGATCACGGTCGGCACGGCCTGCCAGGCCGTGCGCACCAGGGTTCGGCCAGCGCTTCGCAGGTTCATGGCGCCACCGCCGCGTCGGCCGTGGCGGGCGCGACCAGCCGGATGCCCACGTCGCCTTCGCGCTCGAGCTGGGCCACGAGGCCGATCTCCCAGTCGAGGTACTGCTGGAAGCCGGCATTGCGCGCCGCCAGGTCGGCATGCGCGTAGGGGCTGTACCAGTGGTCGTCGTCGCCGGTCAGCACGCCCTCGCCGCCCTGGCCCGTGGGCAGGCCGGCCGCGACCCAGGCCTGGGTGCCGCCCGCGAGCGCGAGCACCTCGCGCGCGCTGCCGTCGCGGGCCAGGCGCGCGATGAGTTCGGCCGCGACCGCGCCGGCCAGCACGCCGTCGGACGAGACCAGCACCACGCGCTGCGTGGCGGGCAGGCCGGCGATGAATTCCTCGAGCCGGTCGGGCACCGCGAAGCGCGCGCCCGCGACATGGCGGCGCTCGTAGGCGGCGCGGCGCTCGATGTCGAACACCGCGACGCTGCCGGCGTCGAGCGCCGATGCGAGTTCCCGCACGGCGATGCGCGGCGCGCGCGCATGCAGCGGCAGCAGCTTCACGGGCTCGGGGCCGAGCACCAGCACGGGCAGCGGCGCCGGCGCATGCACGAAGACCTCGTGCCCGCCGAGCTGCGCGAGCCAGGCGCCGGTGGTCAGCGCGCGCACGCCGTCCCAGTCGGCCAGCACAATGCGCGCGCGGCGCACGCCCACGTATTCGTCGGTGGCCTGCACCAGTTGGCCGCCGGGCGCCCAGCGCCAGCCCTCGAGATGGCCGACCTCGTATTCCTGGCGCGTGCGCACGTCGAAGCGGTAGAGCGAGCGTTCGCCCGACTCGGCCTCGAGCCGTGCCAGGCCCGCGGCGTCGATGCGGCGCACGCCGGCGCGCCGGGCCACGTCCTCGGCCCGCGCGCGCGCCTGCTCGAGGCCGGCGGCCTCGGGCTCGGGCAGCGGCGCGCTGCGGCCGTGCGACAGCGTGCGCCCGGCCAGCAGCCAGGCCATGGTGCCGTCCTTGAGCGAGACCACGGGGTTCGGGATGCCCGCATCGATCAGCGTCTGCGCGCCGACGATGCTGCGCGTGCGGCCGGCGCAGTTCACCACCACCAGCGTCTCGGGACGCGGCGCGAATTCATGGATGCGATAGACCAGCTCGGCGCCCGGCAGGCTGTGGGCGAACGGCAGGCTGAAGTCGGCGAACTCCTCGGGCGTGCGGCTGTCGACCACCACGATGTCGTCGCCACGTTCCACGCGCTGGTGCAGCTCGTCGACCGAGATCCACGGCGTGTGCTTGCGGTGCTCGATGACCTCGCCGAAGGCCTTGCTCGGCACGTTGCTGCCGCTGAAGAGTTCGTAGCCCGCCGCGGCCCAGCCCGCGGTGCCGCCGGCGAGCACCGACACGTTGCGCCAGCCCAGGCGCACCAGCTTGCCCGCGGCCTGGTGGGCCAGCGACTCGTCGGCGTCGGTCAGCACGATGCGGGTGTCGCGGCGTGGCACCAGGCGGTCGATCAAGAGCTCCAGCCGCCACAGCGGCGCCGAGGCGGCCAGCAGGATGTGGCTGCGCACGAACACGCCGGTCTCGCGAACGTCGAGCAGTGCGATCTCCTCGCCGTCGGACAGCGCGGCCTTGAGCGCCGCCGGCGCGATCGCCGGATGGCGGATGTTGCGCGGCGGGCCGAACCGGCGGTAGCTGCCGCCGGCCGTGCCTTCGAACACCACGCGATGCTCGAGCCGCTCGAGCGCGCGGCCGTAGAAATGCAGGTGCCGGCCGTCGAGGCCGTCGACCAGCTCGATGGTGTGGACGTCGGTCGGCGTCAGCACCACCGCGCTGCCCGTGGCCACGTCGACCACGCGCGTCTGCACGAGGTCGTCGCGCGCGGGATCGGCGGTCTTCTCGCGGCGGTAGAGCACGTTGCGCTCGTTGCCTTCGACGCCCGCGATGATCGCCCAGGTCGTGTGGTCGTGCGGCGGCTGGGCCTTGCCGGCCAGGCCCGCCGAGAGGTAGAGCGCGAAGCCGCCGTCGGCGTCCTCGGCCAGCCGGTAGACCTGCGCGGGGCGCTCGGCATCGATCGGGAAATGGGCGGCCGGGAACAGGTCGGCGCGCCGGCCCAGGGCGATCAGCGCGTCGGCCACCGGCTGCAGCTGGGCGTGGCCCTCGCCGGGGCCGGCGGCCAGCAGGCCGCGCGCCTGCGCGAGAAAGGCGTCGACGGCGCGCGCGCGCTCGCTCGCGAGGTCGTTGCCCGCCGTTTCGACGGGGAGTTCGGAGAGGCTCATGGGGGACTTTCGAGGGGAAGGCGGGGAAGCGGGAACACGGCTCGGGGCCGCGGTGTGGGCAGGGTATGCGGCGGGCCGGGCCGGCCGAACGAAGTTTTTCTTCTACGCATATCCGGTTTGCTTCGTTGGACGCGCGCGCGCCCGCGCCTACGGTCGGCGCATCCTCGAACAAGACACCCAATGACCTCCCTGCCCTCCCCGACCCGCGGCGCGCGCCGCGCCCTGCTGCGCGCCACGCTGGCCGCTCCCGTCCTGCTCGCCGCCTTCACGGTTTCCGCCCGCGCCGCCACCGACGAGGCGGCCGGTTTCCCCTCAAAGCCGGTCCACATCGTGGTGCCGGTGGCCGCCGGCGGCAGCGCCGACAAGCTCACCCGCCTGATCGCCGAGCGCCTGACCGAGCGCTGGGGCCAGTCGGTGGTGGTCGAGAACCTCGCGGGTGCCAGCGGCACCATCGGCGCCGCGCGCGTGGCCAAGTCGCCGGCCGACGGCTACACGCTGCTGCAGCAGGGCGAGGGACTGACGCTCAACGGCATCCTGTTCGACCGCCTGCCCTACGACGGCCAGAAGGCCTTCACGCCGGTGATCAAGGCGGTGGTCAACCCGCAGATCCTGGTGGTCAACCCGAAGACCGGCATCGCCGACTTCCGCGCCTACCTCGCGCGCGCGAAGGCGCGGCCGCACTCGATCAGCCTGGGCCTGCCGGGCAATGGCGGCATCGCCCACGTGGCGCACGAGATGATCGGCCAGGAGACCGGCGCGCAGGTCAACTACATCCCCTATTCGGGCGGCGGACCGGCCACGCTCGACGTGCTCGCGGGCCATGTCGACGCCACGCTGATCACGCTGGCCGCCGTGACCGACCACGTGCGCGCCGGCAAGCTGCGCGCGCTCGCGGTCACCACCGACTACCGCTCGGGCGCCCTGCCCGAGGTGCCGACGATGGCCGAGGCCGGGCTGCCGGGCTTCGCGGTCGAGAGCTGGCAGGGCTACTTCGCGCCGGCCGGCACGCCGCCGGCCGTGGTCGCGAAGATCAACCGCGACATCCAGGCCGTGATCGCCGCGCCCGAGACGCGCGCCAAGCTCGAGGACATGGGCTTCAAGGTGACCGGCGGCTCGCCGGCCGACCTGGGGCGCACGCTGGCGGCGGAGCGCATCCGCTATGCGAAGACCATTCAGACGGCGGGGATCTCGCTGCGCTGAGATCCCGCCGTCATCCGTTCAGGCTGCCTGCAGCCGCGCCTCCCCCTGCCACAGCGCGCCCGCATAGAGCTCGGGCCCGAAGTCCGGCGGCACCTCGGCGCGCGTGCGCGCCTCGTGCAGCGGCAGGTCGGCCAGCACCAGGTCCTCGCTGATGCGGCGCACGATGGCCGGCACGTAGCCGCGCATGCCGGGCACGTCACCCAGCGGCAGGCCGGTGCTCGCGAAGCCGCCCGGGTTGTAGACGTGGATGTCGCGCAGCCACGGCGCCGTGCCCGCTGTCTTCTCGACCAGCTCGAGGCCCGCGCCCAGGTAGGGCGCGGCCGCGAGCTCGTCGTCGCGCTCGTGCGCGGGCGCCTCGAAGCGGTCGCGCCAGCGCAGCACCAGCTCGGCGATGCCGGCCAGCTCGGGGCGCTCGCTCAGCTCGTGGCTGTAGCCGGTGCCGGCGATCGCGAAGTCGAAGTGGAAATGCTCATCGTGCACATGGGCCACGAGCTGGTTGCCGTTCTGCGTGACGCCGCGCCACGGCGCGCCCAGGTGCAGATGGAAATTGGGAAAGGCCAGCACGCGCTGCACCGAGTCGGGCGGCGGCGTAGTGCCCAGGCGGCGGTAGCGCGCCGCATGGTGCCAGCGCGTGGCATCGGGCAGCGCGAAGTAGTTGTCGTACAGGCCCGGATAGCCACGCACGCGCGCCACCGGCGTGGCCGCGAGATGGTCGCGGCGCGCGAACAGATGGACGGCGGCCGCGCCATGCTCGAGCGCCACCGCGGCTGCGTCGAAGGCCGAGGCCGCCGCGCCGATCACGGCCACGCGCTTGCCTGCGAGCGCCGCGAAATCGATCGCATGGCCGGTGTGGGCCGCGAGCCCGCTGGCCACCGCGTTCGCGAGCAGCTCGGGCACGAAGGGCGCGCCGCTGCCGGCCACGCCGTTGGCGAAGACCAGCTTGCGCGCGGTCTCGATGCGCTCCTGGCCGTCGATCTCGAGCCGCACGCGGAAGTGCGGCACCGCGCCCTGCCCGGCCGCCTCGAAGCCGACCAGCCGCGTGCCATAACGCACCCCGGTGGCGGTGATGTCGCGAAACCAGTCGAGGTAGGCGGCCCAGTCGGTGCGCGGAATGCGGTCGAGCGCCGCATAGGCCTCGAGGCCGTGGCGCGATTCGTACCAGGCCTGGAAGCCCAGCGCGCTCACCGAGCCCTCGGGGCCGACCAGGTTCTTGAGCGTGCGCAGCTTGTGCATGCGCGCACGCGTGAGCCACACGCCCGCGCGCTGCGCATCGGGCGCGGCATCGATCACGCTGACTTCGGCGATGCCCGCGCGGCGCAGCGCGAACGAGAGCGCGGCACCGCTCTGGCCGCCGCCGACGACGAGCACGTCGTGGTCGATGCCATCGTGGCGCGGCACCCAGTTGGCGGGCGCGGGGCCGAGCAGGCGCAGCGCCTCGTGGGCGAAGCGGTCGCGCGGGTCGTTCGGTGCGAGGGGCGTGGAGGGGGCGTTGCTCATGAGGTGGTCGACAGGAGTGGCGCGGCGGATGCCGCGAAAAAAAACGGGCCCCGAGGGGCCCGTTGAAACTGCATCGCCGTAGCGACCAGGAGACACTCACCCTCGAAGGCAAGAGCCCTCATTCTTCAAGAGAGCGCGGCCTTCGCGAAGCACGTAATCCGCATACGCTGATCCGTTTTTGTTCTTTGCCGCGCGGCATCGTCGCGCGATAGCCTGCGGGCACTCCCACCGAGTGCGCGCCCGGAAGGCGCATGCCCCCGCCAGAGACAAGCCTCTTCCCGTCGCCATGAACTTCCAGCAACTGCGATCCGTGCGCGAGACCGTGCGCTGCGGCTTCAACCTCAGCGAAGCCGCCGTGGTGCTCGAGGCCTCGCAGTCCGGCGTGAGCCGGCAGATCCGCGACCTCGAGAACGAGCTCGGCATCCTGCTGTTCAAGCGCTCGGGCAAGCGGCTCACCGGCCTCACCTCGCCCGGCGACCATCTGCTGCCGATCATCGAGCGCGTGCTCGACGACAGCCTGAACCTGCGCCAGGCCGGCCAGGATTTCCTGGCGCGCGAAGAAGGCCTGCTGTCGATCGCGGCCACGCATTCGCAGGCGCGCTATGCGCTGCCGGCCGCGGTGCAGGAATTCCGCCTGCGCTTTCCCGGCGTGCGGCTGCACCTGCACCAGGGCACGCCGCGCCAGATCGCGCAGATGCTGCTCGACGGCGAGGTCGACGTGGGCATCGCCACCGAGTTGCCGCAGAACCATCCGCAGCTCGCGGCCATCTCCTGTCGCTGCTGGACGCACCTGGTGGTGGCGCCCGCGGGCCATCCGCTGCTGACCGAAGCGCCGCTCACCATCGAGAAGCTCGCGCGCCATCCGCTCATCACCTACGACAGCGGTCTCACGGGCCGCTCGCGCATCGACGAAGCCTTCGCGCGCCATGGCCTCTCGCCCGACATCGTGCTGGCCGCGATGGATGCGGACGTGATCAAGACCTATGTGGAACTGGGCGTGGGCGTGGGCATCGTCGCCGACCTGGCCTACGACGCGGTGCGCGACCGGCGCCTGCGCGCGCTGGAAGCCGGCCACCTGTTCGGCGAGAACCGCACCCAGCTCGCGGTGCGCCGCGGCGGGCATCTGCGCGGCTACATCCATGCCTTCATCGATGCCTTCGCGCCCGGCATGGCGCGCGAGGCGATCGCGCGCGCCAGCGCGGAAGTGCCGCCCGACGACGCCTAGGCGCCTGGCTGCTGCGGCTCGCCCAGCGAGAGCATCAACCGGTTCGCCCAGTTGAAGAAGGCCGCGCCGTGGATCACGTCAGCGATCGCGAGATCGTCCAGGCCCTGCGCGCGCAATGCCTCGATGTGCTCGGTGCCGAAGCTGGACGGCGTGGACGACAGCGCCACCGAAGCCGCGACGATCGCGTCCCAGCGCTCGCCGAGCGCGGCCGTCGTGCCCTCGTCGAGCAGCCGCTGCACGTCGTCCGAACGCTGCGAGAAATGCGTGGCGAAGCGCGCATGCACCGAGGCGCAGTAGATGCAGCCGTTGTGGCGCGAGGCCGCGGCCGCGGCCAGTTCGCGCTCGGCGCGCGGCAGGCCGGCCTCGGGGTTGTAGAAGATGTCCTTGTCGGTGCGCGTGCGCGCGCCGAGGATGTCGGGATCGCGCGCGAGCAGCCGGAAGTACGGCGACTTGGCGCGCGCCGCATCCACCAGGCCCGCGAAGTGGCGCTCGGTGAGCTCGGCTTCGGGCAGCGGCTCGAGCCAGGGCAGCCATTCGAGCTGCACCTGCGTGAAGCGCGTGGGGTGCGCGTTGTCCGGATAGCTCAGGGTCGATTCGGTGGCCATGGCGTTCAGTCGACGGAAGTGATGGGATGGCGCGCCAGCGTGCGCAGGCCCGCGACGACGCGGATCTGGAACGCGAGGAAGGCCACGAGCTGCGACAGGGTCACGATGCCGGTGGACGACCAGCCGGCATCGAGCAAGGCTTGCAGCGCGGTGGGGCTCGCATCGCGCGGATGGAACACCAGCAGTTGCGCATGCACGAGCGCGGCCGAGAGGCGCGGGCCCAGCGCTTCGCGGTTCGCATCGGCGACCGCGTAAGAAGGGCCGGCCGTGTCCTCGACGCTCAGCGGACCGGCGGGATAGCGGCCGTACGGGCCCTTGGCGGCGGCGCGTTTCGCTTCGTCGGCGATCGCCTCGGCCACGCCCGCACGGGCGCGCTGCGCGGCGAGGCGCTGTGCATAGAAGCGCGCGACCTCGGGCTGTTCGTGCAGCGCGGTCACGAAGGCCGCGACGGCGAAGCGGTCCGCGATGTCGAACGCTTCGGGCACGGGCGGCGTGGGCGCGAACAGCGCGAGGTAGCTCTGCTGGGCGTTGAGGCGTGCCTGTTCGCGCTGCGCGCGCAAGCGGTCGAGCGGATCGCCGGGCGCGATGCCGACCAACTGGTCGATCACGTCGGCGACGGGAGGGGTGGTGGCGGTCATGAGGTCTGGAGGGCAGGAATGTCGGTGGGTGCCGCAGCCGTGTCCCGCTGCCAGCCGAGCGCCGGCGCGACCTCGGTGGCGACGAGCTCGATCGAGCGCAGAATCGCCGCATGCGGCGGATCGACCGAGTGCACCTGGCACACGAGGTCGGTGACGCGCGCGAGCGTGCTGTCGGCCGCGAGCGAGGCGATCACGTCCTCGGGCGTGCCCACGTGCACGTCGTAGGCCGCGATCAATCGTTCGAGCGGGGCCTCGGGGCCCGCGCGGTCGGCGAGACCACCACCGCCCGAGGCCGCGAAGCGCGCGGCCGAGCGGCGCAGGCCGATCTCGGCCAGTCGCAGCGCCTCGGCGCGCGTGTCGGCCACGAAGACGCTGCGCGATCCCACGATGCGCGGCGTGGCGCCGGCGGGCAGCGCGGCCAGGTAGGCATCGACGATCGGCTCCTGCAGCTCCGCCAGCGTCGCATCGGGTGCTTCCAGCGTGCGCGGCTGGGTGCGCGAGAGCATCAGGCCGTCGCCGGCCTGGCCCGCGCGCGTGCCGCCACTGACGGAGAAAGTCGCCTGCCAGATCCGGCCCAGCAGTTGCGCGCCCGCGGGGTACAGCGTGTCGCCGCCCGCGAGCGGCCGGCCGGCCCAGGCCGCGCGCACGGCGGCGAGTTGCCGTGCGAACAGGGCCGGACGCTCGGCCGCATCGAGGCCGAAGGCGGCGAAGGCCTCGGGCGTGCCGCCCGTGCCCACGCCGAGTTCGAGCCGGCCGCCCGTGAGCAGGTCCAGCACGATGGCGTCCTCGGCCACGCGCAGCGCGTTCTCGAGCGGCAGGGTCACGATGCCGGTGCCCAGGCGGATGCGGCGCGTGCGCGCGGCCACGTGGGCCAGGAAGACGAAGGGCGAAGGCAGCCCGCCCTCGTGTTCGTGGAAGTGGTGCTGCGCGACCCAGGCCGAGTCGAAGCCGAAGGCCTCGGCATGCGCGATCTGCGCGGCCACCAGGCGATAGCGCTCGGCCGCGGGGGCGTCGTCGAGCAGCCGGCTGAAGAAGCCGAGGCGCTTGCGCACCGTCGGTCGTTGGGCGGAGGGTGCGTGCGAAGGCTCGGGCATGAAGCGGAAATTGTGGCGGCCGCGGCGCGCGCCGGCTGCGAAGAAAAAGTCGCATGCATATGCGCAAACCGAGGCTGCGCCACCCGGCCGCCTTGCCAAATGCAGTGCGCGCCTAAGGAAGTGCGAATCCCTTCTTTCCGCGCGAGCGGGCACCGACTTAACCTGCCGCCGCACTTTTGCGCGCACCCTCCGACCACGAGTTCCCATGGCCACTTCCTCCCGCCAGATCAAGCTGGGCGCCTTTCTCATGCAGACCGGCCACCACATCGCCGCCTGGCGCCATCCGCAGGCCCAGGCCGACGCGGGCAGCAACTTCCGCCACTACGTGGAGCTCGCGAAGCTGGCCGAGGCCGCGAAGTTCGATGCCGTCTTCCTGGCCGACTCGGTGGGCGTGCGCAGCAGCGAACTCGCCTCGCTCTCGCGCACCGCGCGCAGCGACCACTTCGAGCCGCTGACCCTGCTGTCGGCGCTGGCCGCGGTCACCGAGCGCATCGGCCTGATCGCCACCGTGTCGACCAGCTTCAACGAGCCCTTCAACGTGGCGCGCAAGTTCGCCTCGCTCGACCAGATCAGCGGCGGGCGCTCGGGCTGGAACCTCGTGACCTCGAGCGGCACCGGCGAGGCGCAGAACTTCAACCGCGACGAGCACTTCGAGCATGCGCTGCGCTACGAGCGCGCGGCCGAGTTCCACGACGTGGTGACCGGCCTGTGGGACAGCTGGGAGGACGACAGCTTCGTGCGCGACAAGGACAGCGGCCAGTACTTCCACGAGGACAAGCTGCACGTGCTGCATCACAAGGGCAAGCATTTCTCGGTGCGCGGGCCGCTCAACGTCTCGCGTTCGCCGCAGGGCCGGCCGGTGGTGGTGCAGGCCGGTGCCTCGGAGGCCGGCCGCGACCTCGCGGCACGCACGGCCGAGGTGATCTTCGTCGCGCACCAGACCTTCGACGAGGCGAAGAGCTTCTACCGCGACATCAAGGACCGCGCCCAGGCCTACGACCGCGAGCCCGAGTCGATCAAGATCATGCCGGGCATCTTCCCGGTGGTCGGTCGCACGCAGGAGGAGGCCGAGGAGAAGTTCGCGCTGCTGCAGGACCTGGTGCACCCGGTGGTCGGCGTCTCGCTGCTGTCGAACGTGATCGGCGGCTTCGACTTCTCGGGCCTGCCGGTCGACGGCCCCGTGCCCGAGCTGCCCGAGACCAACGGCCCCAAGAGCCGGCAGCGCCTGCTGCTCGACCTCGCGCGGCGCGAGAACCTCAGCATCCGCGATCTCTACCTGCGCATCGCGGGCGCGCGCGGCCACCAGCAGGTGGTGGGCACGCCGCAGAGCATCGCCGACCAGCTGCAGCAGTGGTTCGAGGAAGGCGGCGCCGATGGCTTCAACATCATGTCGCCCTGGTTCCCGGGCGGCCTGCAGGACTTCATCGAGCTGGTGCTGCCCGAGCTGCGCCGGCGCGGCCTGGTGCGCACCGAGTACGAGGGGCGCACCTTGCGCGAGCACCTGGGGCTGCAGCGGCCGCGGCATGGGCAGCGCCGGGCCGCGGTGGGCGCCGTCGCATAGCGGCGCGCGACCGACCGATCAGTCGATCGGGCGCATGCGCTCGGCGATCTCGGCGTGGCCGCGCGCGGCCAGCGCCTCGGACGCACCCGCGCGATCGCGCGTTTCCTTGTTCTGGCTCAGCTTCGACTTGCCGACCAGCGAGGTGAGCGCGATCTCGATGCCGACGATGTGGCCCAGCAGGCCGTCGATGAATTCGGGCGCCGAGTCGCCCATCTTCCAGGGCCTGGGCTCGGCCGCCTCGTGCCGGCGCGTGAGGCGCGCGACGATGCCGCGCACGAAGCGCTCGTCGTCGCGCACGGTGATCGTGCCGTGCGCATGCACCACCTCGTAGTTCCAGGTCGGCACCTGCCGGTGCAGTTCGTGCTTGCTCGGATACCAGCTCGGCGAGATGTAGGCCTGCGCGGCGCGAAAGACCACCATGACCTCGGTGCCGGTCGGGCAGCGCTGCCAGACATCGTTGGCGCGCGCGACGTGGGCCGAGAGCAGGCCGTGGGTGCCGACCTCGGGATCGAACTCGAAGGGCAGGTGATCGGCGTCCAGCCCCGTGGGGCCGTGCGTGACCAGCATGCCGAGCGGATGCTCGCGGATGACGCGCTGCAGCGCGGCGGGATCGGTGACGGCGAAATGCGCGGGGATGTACATCGGGCGTGGCTCGGAAAGCGTATGGGGTGCCTCACTGTCGCCTCGAACCGGCACAATGCGAAGAACCAGTTTGAGTCTTTTTGCATGGACCAGTTGTCGCTTCCCCCGGGCCAGGGCGCGGGCCGCCGCATCTACGCGCTGCTGCGCGACCAGATCGCCGACGGCACCCTGCCCGCGGGCGCGCGCGCCCCGTCGACCCGGGCCCTGGCGGCCGAGCTCGGCGTCTCGCGCACCACGGTGACCGCGGTCTACGAGCAGCTCGCCGCCGAGGGCTACCTGCTCACGTCGGCGGGGCGCGCGGCGCGCGTGGCGAGCCCGCCGTCTGCCGCCGTGGCTCGGCCGGCGGCCGCCTCCCGCCGCGCCCGGCCCGCGCCCACGCTGTCGGCCTACGGCCGCCGCATCGCCGCGATGGCGCCACCAGCGGCTGCACCGAGCGAGCCGGCGCGCATCGACTTCCTCTATGGCGCGGTCGCCTCGCGCGACTTCCCCGCGCTGGTCTGGCGGCGTGCCTACCAGGCCGAGCTGCTGCGCCAGCAGCGCAGCCTGAGCTACGCGCCGCCCGAAGGCGACGAAGGCTTGAGACGCGCGCTGCAGGGCTATCTGCGGCGCGCGCGCGGGCTGGTCTGCGACGCCGGGCAGATCGTCGTGGTGCAGGGCTCGCAGCAGGGCATCGACCTGTGCGCGCGGCTGCTGCTCGATCCGGCCGATGCCTTCGTGTTCGAGAACCCCGGCTACCTGATGGCGCGGCGCTGCTTCGAGGCCACGGGGGCGACGCTGCTGCCGGTGCCCGTCGATGCGCAGGGCCTGGACACGGCCGCGCTGCCGCGCGACGGCCGCGCGCGCCTGGCCTATGTCACGCCCTCGCACCAGTTCCCGCTCGGCGGCGTGCTCGCCATCGGCCGGCGCCTCGCGCTGCTGCAATGGGCGCGGCAGCAGCGCGCCTGGATCGTGGAGGACGACTACGACGGCGAGTTCCGCTACGGCCAGCGCCCGATCGATGCGCTGCGCGCGATCGATGCCGACGGGCGCGTGCTCTACGTGGGCACCTTCTCGAAGGCGCTGTCGCCGCAGATGCGGCTCGGCTACCTGGTGCTGCCGCCCGAGCTGGTGCCGGTGTTCCGCCAGGCCAAGCGCATGGCCGACCGCCATGCGCCGCTGCTCGAACAGCGGGTGCTGGCTGCGCTGATCGACAGCGGCGCCTACGAGCGCCACGTGCGGCGCGCGCGGCGCGAGAACGAGCGCCGCCGCACGGCGCTGCTCGAGGCGATCGCGCGCCATCTGCCGGCCGAGGCGCAGGTCGCGGGCACGGCGGCCGGGCTGCACGTGGTGCTGTGGCTGCCGTGGCTGCGGCCGCGCGACGAAGCCGCGCTGGTCGCCGCCGCGCGGCTGCGTGGCGTGGGTGTCTATCCGGTGTCGCCGCTCTACGCGAGCAAGGCCACCGGCAGTCGTTGCGGCGGCCTGATCCTCGGCTATGCGAGCCTCACGGTCGAGCAGATCGCGCAGGGCGTGCGGCTGCTGGCCGCGGTGCTTCAGGTGTAGCGCTGTTCCAGCGCGTCCCACTCGGGCTTGCCCACGAGCCGCTGGCGCTCGGCGAAGGGCGTGACCAGGCCGCTGGACTCGCGCACTTCCTTCTCGTCGCGCAGCACCGTCAAGGCCTTCTGCATGCCGGCCACCGCGCCCTGCAGCGCGGCATTGGCATAGAGCACGATGCCGTAGCCGAGCTCGCCGAGTTCGGTCGCGTTGAAGATCGGCGTCTTGCCGCCGATCACCATGTTCATGAGCTGCGGCCGGTCGAGACGCCGCGGCAGCGCGCGGACTTCCTCGGCGCTGGTCACGGCCTCGACGAACAGGATGTCGGCGCCGGCCTCGGCGAAGCGCTGCGCGCGCTCGACCGCGGCCTCGAAGCCATGGACCGCGGCCGCGTCGGTGCGCGCCATGATCAGCAGGTCGGGATCGCGGCGCGCATCGACGGCCGCCTTGATCTTGCTCACGGCCTCCTCGGTGGAGATCACTTCCTTGCCCGAGAAATGGCCGCAGCGCTTGGGCGCGACCTGGTCCTCGAACTGGATGCAGTCGGCGCCCGCGCGCTCGAGCGTGCGCACGGTGTGGCGCACGTTGAGCGCGTTGCCGAAGCCGGTGTCGGCATCGACGATCAGCGGCACCGACACCGCGTCGCGGATGCGCGCCGTGTGGTCGGCGATCTCCGACAGGCCCATGAAGCCCTGGTCGGGCATGCCGAACCACATGTTGGTGACGCCGGCGCCGGTGACGTAGATCGCCTGGAAGCCGAGGTCTTCCACGACACGGGCGGAGAGCGCATTGAAGGCGCCCGGAACGATCAGGCCGCGGCGGGCCTCGGCGAGGGACTTGAGTTGCTTGCGGGTGGACATGGGGAGGATCCGTTTTTCAGAAACTGTCGCCGGGCACGCGCACCCAGCCTTCCATCAATACGCGGGCGCTGCGGCTCATCAGGGCCTTGGTCACGGCCCACTGGCCATCGACCGCGCGCGCCTCGGCGCCGACGCGCAAGCTGCCCGACGGATGGCCGAAGCGCACCGCCTGGCGTTCGCCGCCGCCGGCCGCGAGGTTCACCAGCGTGCCGGGAATCGCGGCCGCGGTGCCGATCGCGACCGCGGCCGTGCCCATCATGGCGTGGTGCAGCTTGCCCATCGACAGGGCGCGCACCAGCAGGTCGACGTCGGCGGCCCGCACCGGCTTGCCGCTGGATGCGACGTAGTCCTTCGGCGGCGCGACGAACGCGACCTTGGGCGTGTGCTGGCGCTTCGCGGCCTCGGCGATGTCCTGGATCAGGCCCATCTTCACGGCGCCGTGCGCGCGGATGGTCTCGAACATCGCGAGCGCCTTGGGGTCGCCGTTGATCGCGTCCTGCAGTTCGGTGCCGCTGTAGCCGATGTCGGCGGCATTGACGAAGATGGTGGGGATGCCCGCGTTGATCAGCGTGGCCTTGAAGGTGCCGACGCCGGGCACCTCGAGGTCGTCGACGAGCCTGCCCGTGGGGAACATCGCGCCGCCGCCCTCGCCCTCCCCTTCGTCGGCCGGATCGATGAACTCCAGCGGCACCTCGGCCGCCGCGAAGGTCACGCCATCGAGCTCGAAGTCGCCGGTCTCCTGCACCTGGCCGTCCGAGATCGGCACATGGGCCACGATGGTCTTGCCGATGTTGGCCTGCCAGATGCGCACGGTGCACACGCCATCGGGCGGCACGCGGGCCGGATCGATCAGGCCCTGCGCGATCGCGAACGGACCCACGGCGGCCGACAGGTTGCCGCAGTTGCCCGACCAGTCGACGAAGGCGCTGTCGATGGAGACCTGGCCGAACAGGTAGTCGACGTCGTGATCGGGCCGCGTCGAGCGCGAGAGGATCACGGTCTTCGAGGTCGACGAGGTGGCGCCGCCCATGCCGTCGATCTGCTTGGCATAGGGGTCGGGGCTGCCGATCACGCGCAGCAGCAGCGCGTCGCGCGCCGGGCCCGGCTGTTGCGCGGCCTGCGGCAGGTCCTGCAGGCGGAAGAACACGCCCTTGCTGGTGCCGCCGCGCATGTAGACGGCGGGAATCTTGATCTGAGGAATGGATGCCATGGTGATGGGTTCTCAAGCGACCGCGGTGTTCGCGGCCAGGAAGTCTTGCGCAAAACGCTGCAGCACGCCGCCGGCCTCGTAGATGGACACTTCCTCGGCGGTGTCGAGGCGGCAGGTGACCGGCACGCGCTGCACTTCGCCATCGCGCCGATGCACGATCAGCGCGAGGTCGGCGCGCGGGGCCGGTTCGCCGGCCACGTCGTAGGTCTCGGTGCCGTCCAGCCCCAGCGTGAGCCGCGTGGTGCCGGGCTTGAACTCGAGCGGCAGCACGCCCATGCCGAGCAGGTTGGTGCGGTGGATGCGCTCGAAGCCCTCGGCCACCACCGTTTCGACGCCGGCCAGGCGCACGCCCTTGGCGGCCCAGTCGCGCGAGGAGCCCTGGCCGTAGTCGGCACCGGCCACGATGATCAGCGGCTGGCGGCGGTTCAGGTAGGTCTCGATCGCCTCCCACATGCGCACCACGCGGCCCTCGGGTTCGATGCGCGCGAGCGAGCCCTTCTGCTGCACGCCGTCGACCACCGCCATCTCGTTGACGAGCTGCGGATTGGCGAAGGTGGCGCGCATGGCCGTCAGGTGGTCGCCGCGGTGCGTGGCGTAGGAATTGAAGTCCTCTTCCGGCAGGCCCATCTTCGCGAGGTACTCGCCGGCGGCGCTGTCGCGCAGGATCGCGTTCGACGGCGACAGGTGGTCTGTCGTGATGTTGTCGGGCAGGAGCGCCAGCGGCCGCATGCCGCGCAGGGTGCGCGGGTTGGCCGCGAGCGCGCCCACGCCCTCGCTGTCCCAGTAGGGCGGGCGGCGGATGTAGGTGGACTGCGGGCGCCAGTCGTACTGCGGGCTGGCCTTCTCGCCGTGGTCGGCATGGATCGCGAACATCGGCTCGTAGACCTGGCGGAACATCTCGGGCCGCACCGAGGCGGCGACGATCGCGTCGATCTCCTCGTCGGCGGGCCAGAGGTCGGCCAGGCGGATCTCCTTGCCGTCGACCACGTCGAGGATGTCGCGCTCGATGTCGAAGCGCATGGTGCCCGCGATCGCATAGGCCACCACCAGCGGCGGCGAGGCCAGGAAGGCCTGCTTGGCGTAGGGATGGATGCGGCCGTCGAAGTTGCGGTTGCCCGAGAGCACGGCGGTGGCGTAGAGGTCGCGCTCGACGATCTCCTGCTGGATCTTCGGATCGAGCGCGCCCGACATGCCGTTGCAGGTGGTGCAGGCGAAGGCGACGATGCCGAAGCCCAGCTGCTCGAGTTCGGCGAGCAGGCCGGCGTCGCGCAGGTAGAGCTCGACGGCCTTCGAGCCCGGCGCCAGCGAGGACTTGACCCAGGGCTTGCGCACCAGGCCCAGCCGGTTGGCGTTGCGCGCCAGCAGCCCGGCGGCGATCACGTTGCGCGGGTTCGAGGTGTTGGTGCACGAGGTGATGGCCGCGATGATCACGGCGCCATCGGGCATCAGGCCCGCGGCCTCCTGCTGGCGCGCCGCGTGCAGGCCGATGGCGATCTCGCGCTCGGCCAGCTGCGAGGTCGGCAGGCGGCGGTGCGGGTTCGACGGGCCCGCCATGTTGCGCACCACGCTGGAGAGGTCGAACTTCAGCACGCGCTCGTAGGTGGCGGATGCCAGCGCGTCGGCCCAGAAGCCCGCGGTCTTCGCATAGGTCTCGACCAGCGCGACCTGCGCGTCCTCGCGGCCGGTGAGCCGCAGGTAGGCCAGCGTCTGTTCGTCGATGTGGAACAGCGCGGCGGTGGCGCCGTACTCGGGGCACATGTTGGAGATGGTCGCGCGGTCGCCGATGGTGAGGCTGCGCGCGCCCTCGCCGTAGAACTCGAGGTAGGCGCCGACCACCTTTTCCTTGCGCAGGAACTCGGTCAGCGCCAGCACGATGTCGGTGGCGGTGATGCCCGGCTGGCGGCGGCCCGTGAGCTCCACGCCGACGATCTCGGGCAGCCGCATCCACGAGGCGCGGCCGAGCATCACGTTCTCGGCCTCGAGCCCGCCCACGCCGACCGCGATCACGCCCAGCGCGTCGACGTGCGGCGTGTGGCTGTCGGTGCCCACGCAGGTGTCGGGAAAGGCCAGGCCGTCCTGCACGTAGACCACGGGCGACATCTTCTCGAGGTTGATCTGATGCATGATCCCGTTCCCCGCGGGGATCACCTCCATGTTGGCGAAGGCGCGCTTGGTCCACTCGATGAAATGGAAGCGGTCCTCGTTGCGCCGGTCCTCGATCTCGCGGTTCTTCTCGAAGGCCCGCGGGTCGAAGCCGCCGCACTCCACGGCCAGCGAGTGATCGACGATCAACTGCACCGGCACCACCGGATTCACCTGCGCCGGATCGCCGCCCTCGGCCGCGATCGCATCGCGCAGGCCCGCGAGGTCGACCAGCGCGGTCTGGCCCAGGATGTCGTGGCAGACCACGCGCACCGGGAACCACGGAAAGTCGCGATCGCGCCGGCGCTCGGCGATCTGCAGCAGGCATTCGTCGAGGATCGCGGGATCGCAGCGGCGCACGAGGTTCTCGGCATGCACGCGCGCGGTGTAGGACAGCGTGTCCCAGGCACCGGGGCGCAGCGCTTCGATGGCGGCGCGCGCGTCGATGTAGTCGAGCGCGGTGCCGGGGAGTTTTTTTCTGTGGCTTGAAGTCATCGTGGGAAGCGGGCAGGAAAGCGATGCGGCCCCGCTGCGAGGGGCCGCGCGGGGTTCATTCGGAGCGGATGTCGTTGTCCTTCACGACCTTGGCATAGCGCGGGATCTCGGTGCCGATCAGCGCACCGAACTGCTCGGCGCTGCCGCCGGCCGGCGACACGCCGGTGGGATCGAGCTTCGCGACCAGTTCGGGCGCCTTGAGGCCGGCATCGAGCGCGCCGTTGAGCTTGGCGAGCACGGACGGCGGCACGCCCCGGGGCGCGATCAGGCCGTGCCAGGCCACCACGTCGTACGCGGGCAGGCCGCCGCTCTCGGCGATCGAGGGGATGTCGGGATAGGCCTGCAGCCGCTTCGCCGTGGTGACGGCGAAGGCCCGCAGCCGGCCCGACTGCACGTGCGGCATCAGCGCCTCGGTGCCCGCAATCAGCATGTCGACGTTGCCCGCCACCAGGTCGGTAACGGCCGGCCCGGTGCCGCGGTACGGCACGTGCGTGGCCTTGACCTTCGCCATGCCGAACAGGTACTCGCTCACGATGTGCAGGTGGCTGCCGTTGCCGGCCGAGGCGAAGGTGAGCTTGCCGGGGTTCTGGCGCGCGAAGGCCAGCAATTCCTGCAGGTTCTTCGCGGGCACCTTCGACGGGTTGACGCACAGCACGTAGGCGCCCTTGGAGAGCTGGATCACCGGCGTCATCTCGGCCACCGGATCGAAGCGCAGCTTGTAGAGCGAGGGATTGACCGTGTAGCTGCCCGCGATCAGCAGCAGCGTGTAGCCGTCGGGTGGCGTGTGCAGCGCGTACTCGGTGCCGATGGTGCCGCCGGCGCCGGGCCGGTTGTCCACCACCACCGACTGGCCCAGCTGCTGGGTCAGCACGTTGGCCGCCACGCGGGCGATGAAGTCGGAGCCGCCGCCCGGCGCGAAGGGGCAGACGATGCGCAGCGGCTTGTTCGGGAAGGCCTCCTGGGCACGGAGGGTGGCGGCGGGCAGCGTCAGTCCCGCCAGGGCGGCGGCCGAGAAGGCGCGGCGATTCAGCGTCATGGTCTTGTCTCCAGTGTTGTGCTTCGGTGTGGGAGCGCCGCCCCGGGGAGCGGCACCGCGGAGTGTGCTCCGAGCGACATCGACCTGGAAGGACTTCACCGCGCCGCTGCCCCCGCTCAGGCGCGCGCCTCGATCGGCACGAACGCCAGGTCCTCGGGACCGGTGTAGTTGGCGCTCGGGCGGATGATCTTGTTGTCCACGCGCTGCTCGACCACGTGCGCGGCCCAGCCGCTGGTGCGCGCGATCACGAACAGCGGCGTGAACATGGCGGTGGGCACGCCCATCATGTGGTAGCTCACGGCGCTGAACCAGTCGAGGTTGGGGAACATCTTCTTGACCTCCCACATCACGGACTCGAGTCGCTCGGCGATGTCGTACATCTTGGTCGAGCCCGCCTCTTCCGACAGCCTCCGGGCCACGCCCTTGATCACCACGTTGCGCGGATCGCTCACGGTGTAGACCGGGTGGCCGAAGCCGATCACGACTTCCTTGGCCTCCACGCGGCGGCGGATGTCGGCCTCGGCCTCGGCCGGGCTGTCGTAGCGTTTCTGGATCTCGAAGGCCACCTCGTTGGCGCCGCCGTGCTTGGGGCCGCGCAGCGCGCCGATCGCGCCGGCGATGGCCGAGTGCATGTCGCTGCCGGTGCCGGCGATGACGCGCGCGGTGAAGGTGCTGGCGTTGAACTCGTGCTCGGCATAGAGATTGAGCGAGGTGTGCATCGCGCGCACCCAGGCCTCGGAAGGCTTCCGGCCATGCAGCAGGTGCAGGAAGTGGCCGCCGATCGAGTCGTCGTCGGTCTCCACGTCGATGCGCTTGCCCTGGCTGCTCCAGTGGTACCAGTACAGCAGCATCGAACCGAGCGAGGCCATCAGGCGGTCGGCGATGTCGCGCGCGCCCGGCAGGTTGTGGTCGTCCTTCTCGGGCAGCACGCAGCCCAGCGCCGAGACGCCGGTGCGCATCACGTCCATCGGGTGGGCGCCGGCCGGCAGGCTCTCGAGCGCTTCCTTCACGCTCGCGGGCAGGCCGCGCAGCGCCTTGAGCCGCGCCTTGTAGGCCTTGAGCTCGGCGCGCGTGGGCAGCTTGCCGTGCACCAGCAGGTGGGCGATCTCCTCGAACTCGCAGACCTCGGCGATGTCGAGGATGTCGTAGCCGCGGTAGTGCAGGTCGTTGCCGGTGCGGCCCACGGTGCACAGCGCGGTGTTGCCCGCGGTCACGCCCGAGAGGGCGACGGATTTCTTGGGGCGGAAGCCCGCGGGGGCGGTGGTTTCGGTCATGGGGTTCATGCGGTTTCTTCGTTGAGGTAGGCGCGATCGATGGCGGCGGGACGACCGGCGGCGTCGACCGCCACCATTTCGAACACGCCCTTGAGGACTTCTTCGGCCGGCGCGCCCGGCACGTCGGCCAGGCCGGTCACGCACACGGTCATCGAACTGCGGCCGATGCGGCTGACCCAGCCGCGCAGCAGCAGCTGGTGGCCCACCGGCACCGGCGCGAGGAAGTCGACGCCGGTCACGCCGGCCATCACCACCTCGCGCTGCGCCAGGCCGCGCGCGGCCAGGAAGGCGGCCTTGCTCATCAGTTGCAGGCCCTGCCCGGCGAACAGCGTGCCGCGGTGGTTGGCATGCACCGGCAGCACCAGTTCGCGCAGTTCGGTCGTTCCAGCGGGTGTTGTCATGCTTCGCAATCTACGCAGAGAATGCGGTTTGCAGAAGGACTGAAAAGGCAAATTCTTGCGGACCCCAATCCTCAAATTTGCAAATTTTGCGAATTTCCCCGCATTCGCAGCGAAGGCGAAACGATGAAGAAGACATTCATGGGCGTGCGCCTGCGCAGCCTGCGCGCGGAGCGCGGCCTGTCGCAGGTGGCGCTGGCCAATGCGCTGGAGCTGTCGCCCAGCTACCTCAACCAGCTCGAGCAGAACCAGCGGCCGCTGACGGTGGCGGTGCTGCTCAAGATCAGCCGCGCGCTCGGCGTCGACATCCAGCAGTTCTCCGAGGACGAGGAGGCGCGGCTGGTCGCCGGCATGCGCGAGGCGCTGGCCGATGCCGCCGAGCCGGTGGCGTTGCCCGAGCTGCAGGAGGTGGCGGCGCAGATGCCCGCGCTGGGCCGCGCGCTGCTGGCGCTGCACCGGCGCAACATCGAGGCGATGGAGCAGCTCGAGACCATGGCGCTGCGCCTGGGCGACGAGCGCTCGGGCCTGGCCGCGCCGCGCGCCATGCCCTTCGAGGTGGTGCGCGACTTCTTCTTCGCGCACCAGAACCACTTCGACACCCTCGACCGCGCGGCCGAGGCGCTGGCGCAGGAAGCGCAGCAGGCGCAGGCCGCGCCGGGCGCGCGCGAGCACGGCGGCCATCTCGCCGAATGGCTGGTCGAGCGGCTGCGCCAGCGCCACGGCGTGCGCGTGCTGCTGACCGACGACACCGAGGTCAGCAAGCGCCGCTACGACGCCGCGCAGCGCAGCCTGCGGCTGTCGCCCGCGCTCGAGCCGGGCCAGCAGGCCTTCCAGCTCGGCACCCAGCTCGCGCTGCTCGAGCTCGGCGCGGCGATCGACGCGCTGGTCGATGCGCCGCCTTTCACCGAGGACCCGGCCTCGCGCAAGCTGGCGCGCATCGGCCTTGCCAACTACTTCGCGGGCGCCCTGCTGCTGCCCTACGGCGCCTTCCTCGAGGCCGCGGAATCGCTGCGCTACGACATCGACCTGCTCGGCCAGCGCTTCGGCGTCGGCTTCGAGACCGTGTGCCACCGGCTCAGCACGTTGCAACGGGTGGGCGCGCCCGGCGTGCCCTTCTTCTTCGTGCGCGTGGACAAGGCCGGCAACATCTCCAAGCGCCAGTCGGCCACGCACTTCCACTTCAGCCGCACCGGCGGCACCTGCCCGCTGTGGAACGTGTACGAGGCCTTCGCGCAGCCCGAGCGCATCCTGCCGCAGCTCGCGCGCATGCCCGACGGGCGGCGCTACCTGTGGATCGCGCGCTCGGTCTCGCGCGGGCAGCGCGGTTATGGTTCGCCGCGCAAGACCTTCTCGATCGGACTGGGCTGCGACATCCGCCATGCGCCGCGCCTGGTGTATGCGAAGGGGCTCGACCTGCAGGACCCCGAGGCCGCCACGCCGATCGGCATGGGCTGCAAGGTCTGCGAACGCGAGCGCTGCCCGCAGCGCGCCTTTCCGTTCATCGGCGAGGCGCTGGACGTGGACGAGAACCAGAGCCGGTTCGCGCCCTATGGGTTCGAGCGCTAGGCGTCGAGGCGCGCACGCGCGCGCGCCGTCCGACGGCTTTTCGGGGCGTGCGCCTGCGCCGTTGCATGTCCCCGGAACCCGCTTGGCGTTCCGGAAAAAAAGCGCCCCGCGTTACGTAACGCGCGGCGAAAAGCGGTGTTACGCATGTTCCCGCCGCGTGTTACCCCAATTGTGAAAAGCCTTTTGAATCAACGAGATAAGTCGATCACGGTGCCGTAACAAAGGCCTGCCATGGCGGTAGCGCGAAGGCGGCACGCATGTTGCCCCTGTAGGCCATATCTTTGTCACAGAGGCCGCCATGACTACAACAGAATCATCGACTCCGACGACCCCGGCCACCACCGCAAACGGTGGGGCGCCCGTGGTCCTCGCTCAAGCCACCGCCTCGCCGATCGCCCCGATGGGCGCGGCCGCGGCAGTGCCCTCCTCGGCACCCGCGGCCGCCGCGCCCGCCAGCATCGGATCGCTATCGAATGCGACGCCCGGCACGACCATCGTGCGCGACGGCGTGAGCATCCCGGTGGACGGCAACCAGTCGCTGATCGCCGGCGACCGCGTGATCGTTCCCGATGGCGGCCAGGCCAACGTGCTGTTCCCCGGCTCGGCCACCAACAAGGCGCCGCTGGCCGGCGTCTTCGCGGGCGGCACCGATGCCACCGTGACGTCGACCAAGCTGCCGGGCGGCCTCGAGCAGGTGAACGTCGACGTGGCCTCGGGCGACCTCGCGGTCACTCCGCCCGATGCCGACGCCGATGCGGCGGCGCTGGCGGTTACCAAGAAGCTCGCCACCGGCGGTGGCCTCGGCGTCGGCGAGTTCGCGCTCGGCGCGCTGGGCGGCATCGCGCTGGCCGCGGCCCTGGGCGGCGGCGGCAGCGATTCGAGCGTTCCCTTCTTCATTCCCGGTGTCGGCGATTCCGATGCGGATGCCGATGCGGACGCGGATGCCGACGCCGATGCGGACGGTGATGCCGACGCAGACGCGGATGCCGATGCGGACGCCGATGCGGACGCCGATGCCGACGCGGATGCAGACGCCGATGCGGATGCCGACGCAGATGCGGACGCTGACGCGGATGCCGACGCTGACGCCGATGCGGACGCCGACGCCGATGCGGATGCCGACCACCTGCTGGATCCGGGCGACGGCACCGTCGGCCACGTGATCGATGCGGTGGACAACACCCTGGGCCTGGGCGGCGCGCTCCAGACCGTGAAGCCCATCGTCGACAGCGTCACCGACGTGATCGACGACGTGCTCGCGCCGATCGCCGGCAGCGACTTCACGCCCAACGATCCCAACGAGTTCGATCCCGTGGACAACGTGGTCGACCATGTCACCACCAACCTCGGCGGCGTGCTGTCCCCCGTGGTCGACGGCCTGCTGGGCGGCGGCACCACCGGCGCGATCATCGACACGCTCAATGGCCAGGTCGACTACCTGACCGATGCGCTGAACAACATCCTCGAGAACGTGCTGGGCAGCGACGGCCTGCTGGGCGGCGTGACCACCGGCCTGGGCATCGACGGCCTCGTCGACGGCCTGCTGGGCGACGACGGCGTGGTCGGCCAGGTGCTCGACGGCCTGCTCGGCGAGCACAGCCTGCTCGGTGGCCTGCTGGGCGAAGACGGCCTCGTGGGCGGCCTGCTCGGCGACGACGGCCTGCTCGGTGGCCTGATCGGCGAAGGCACCGCGGTCGGCAGCCTGCTCGACACCCTGCTGGGTGACGGCGGCCTGCTCGGCGGCCTGGGCGGCGAAGACGGATTGCTCGGCGGCCTGCTGGGCCCGGCACTCGGCGAAGGCGGCCTGCTCGGTGGCCTGCTGGGCGACGACGGTGCCCTCGGCGGCCTGCTCGGCGAAGACGGCATCGTGGGCAGCCTGCTCGGCGACGACGGCCTGCTGGGCAACCTGCTCGGCAGCGATGGCCTGAGCGGCGGCCTGCTCGGACCCGACGGTCTGGTCGGCAGCCTGCTGGGACCGGATGGCGTGGTCGGCAGCCTGCTGGCCGACGGCCCGCTCGGTGGCCTGCTCGGCGGTGAAGACGGATTGCTCGGCGGCCTGCTGGGTGACGACGGCCTGTTGGGCGGTCTGCTCGGCGACGACGGCCTGCTCGGTGGCGTGCTCGGCGAAGACGGCATCCTCGGCGCCGGTGGCCCGCTCGGCGGCCTGCTGGGCGATGACGGCCTGCTCGGCGGCCTGCTGGCCGATGACGGTTTGCTCGGTGGCCTGCTCGGTGACGACGGCCTGCTCGGCGGCGTGCTGGCCGACGACGGTCTGCTCGGTGGCCTGATCGGCGGCGATGGCCTGCTGGGCGGTCTGCTCGGCGATGACGGCCTGGTCGGTGGCCTGCTCGGCGACGACGGCCTGCTGGGTGGCCTGCTCGGCGAAGGCGGCATCCTCGGCGGCGTGCTGGGTGAAGACGGCCTGGTGCCGAGCCTGCTCGGCGACGACGGTCTGGTCGGCGGCCTGCTGGGCAGCGACGGCCTCGTGGGCGGCCTGCTCGGTGAAGACGGTCTGCTGGGCGGCGTGCTCGGCGGCATCGGCGGTGGCGGCGGCGGCACCGGTGCCCAACTGCTCGACCCGACCGACAGCATCGTCGGTGGCCTGGTCGACGGCCTCAATGACGGCCTGCTCGGCGAGCTCGGCCTGGGCGACGTGCTCGCCCCGGTGGTCGGCCTGACCGACAGCCTGACCGACACCGTGAGCGGCCTGCTGGGCCCGGTGCTCGGCGACACCTTCACGCCGAACGACCCGAACGTGCTGGATCCGGTGGACGACCTCGTGGGCCAGGTCACCGACGGTGTCGGCGGCCTGCTGAGCCCGCTGACCGACCAGCTGCTGGGCGCCGGCACCACCGACGCACTGCTGGGCGCGGTGGGCACGCAGGTCGACTTCCTGACCGATGGCGTGGCGAATCTGATCGGCGGCGATGGGCTGCTGGGTGGCGTGCTGGGTGACGACGGCCTGCTGGGCGGTCTGCTCGGTGGCGACGGTGGTCTGCTGGGTGGCGTGCTGGGTGACGACGGTCTGCTGGGCGGTTTGCTCGGCGGTGACGGCGGCCTGCTCGGCGGCATCCTGGGCGACGACGGTCTGCTGGGCGGCCTGCTCGGCGGTGACGGCGGCCTGCTGGGTGGCGTCCTCGGCGATGACGGTCTGCTGGGCGGCTTGCTCGGCGGCGACGGCGGCCTGCTCGGCGGCATCCTGGGTGATGACGGCCTGCTGGGCGGCTTGCTCGGCGGTGACGGTGGCCTGCTGGGTGGCATCCTGGGTGACGACGGTCTGCTGGGCGGTTTGCTCGGCGGCGACGGTGGCCTGCTCGGCGGCATCCTGGGTGATGACGGTCTGCTGGGTGGCTTGCTTGGTGGCGACGGCGGTCTGCTGGGTGGTGTCCTGGGCGACGACGGTCTGCTGGGCGGCCTGCTCGGTGGCGACGGTGGCCTCCTGGGTGGCGTCCTCGGCGACGATGGCCTGCTCGGTGGCATCCTGGGTGACGATGGTCTGCTCGGCGGCGTGCTCGGTGGCGACGGTGGCCTGCTCGGCGGCATCCTCGGCGATGACGGCCTTCTCGGCGGTCTGCTGGGCGGCCTGCTCGGCGGTGGTGCCGATGCCAGCGCCTCGGCCAGCCTGATGGTCGCGGCCGATGCGCCGGCCGATGGTGGCCTGCTCGGCGGTCTGCTGGGTGGCGAAGGCGGTCTGCTCGGCGGCATCCTCGGTGACGACGGCCTGCTGGGCGGTCTGCTCGGCGGTGACGGCGGCCTGCTCGGCAGCATCCTCGGCGACGACGGCCTGCTGGGCGGCGTGCTGGGTGGCGACGGCGGCCTGCTCGGTGGCGTCCTGGGCGACGGTGGCCTTCTGGGCGGCGTGCTCGGCGGCGAAGGCGGCCTGCTCGGCGGCATCCTGGGTGACGACGGCCTCCTGGGCGGCGTGCTCGGCGGTGACGGCGGTCTGCTCGGCGGCATCCTCGGTGACGACGGCCTGCTGGGCGGCGTGCTCGGTGGCGACGGCGGTCTGCTCGGCGGCATCCTCGGTGACGACGGCCTGCTGGGCGGTGTGCTCGGCGGTGATGGCGGTCTGCTCGGTGGTGTGCTGGGCGACGGCGGCCTGCTGGGTGGTGTGCTCGGCGGTGGCGAAGGCGGCCTGCTCGGCGGCGTCCTCGGCGACGACGGCCTGGTCGGCGGTCTGCTCGGCAACGATGGCCTGGTGGGCAACCTGCTGGGCAGCGACGGTCTGGTCGGTGGCCTGGTGGGTGGCCTGCTCGGCAACGACGGCCTCGTCGGCAGCCTGCTCGGCGCGCTGGGCGGCGACGGCCCGGTGGCCAACATCCTGCAGCCGGTGACCGAGATCGCCAGCGGCCTGAGCGACACCCTCGCTCCGGTGGTCGATACGCTGACCAGCGCCGGCTCCGGTGCCCTGGCCCCGGTGACCGACATCCTGGCCGGCGCGACCGCGGCGGCGGCCCCGGTGGTCGCGACCGTGTCCAACGTGGTCGAGAACGTCGATCACGCGGTGGGCTCGGTGGTCAGCGACGTGGTGACCCCGATCACCAGCCAGGTCGAGCACACGGTGGGCAACGTGGTGACCCCGGTCGCCAACATCCTGCACGGCCTGCTGGGCTGATCGCGCACCGCGGCTCGCGCCGCGGCTCACGAAGAAAAGGGGCGGACCGGCGACGGTCGGCCCCTTTTCTCATGGCGCCCCGCGGGGCGCCGGACCGCTCAGGCGCTCCCGCGCTCGATCAGCTCGAAACCCAAATCGCGCTTGCGCGCCGCCGGCGTCTCGCTGCGCAGCCGTTGCACCAGCATGCGCGCGGCCTCCTCGCCCATGCGCACGGTCGGCACCGCGATGGTCGTGAGGCCGGGGTTGAGCTCGCGCGCGATCTCGTAGTCGCCGAAGCCCATGATCGCGAGCTGCTTCGGCACCGCGATGCCCAGCCGCTGGCAGGCCAGCAGCGCGCCCGAGGCCAGCAGGTCGCTCGAGAACAGCAGCAGATCGCTGTCGGGGAAGCGTGCGCGCGCGGCCTCGAGCAGGGTGCTGCCGCTGCCCATGGTGTAGGGAAGGTTCTCCACCACCAGGCTGCGCGGCGCCTGACCGGGATAGTGGCGCGCCATGCCGGTGGTGTAGCCGTCCAGGCGCTCGCGCGCGCGGTCGTCGCCGGGGCGCGCGGCGCCCACGAAGGTGGGATGGCGGTAGCCGCGGCGCTGCGCATAGGCCACGGCCGCGGCCAGCGCTTCCTGGTTCGAGAAGCCCACGAGCTGGTCGATGGGCTTGCGCGTCCAGGCCCAGCTCTCGACCACGGGAATGGCGGCGCGCGCGAGCATCTCGCGCACCGCGTCGGTGTGGCGCGTGCCGACGAGGAAGAAGGCGTCGGGGCGGCGGCCCAGCAGGCTGCGCACCACGGCCTCCTCGCGCTCGTGGCTGTAGTCGGTGTGGCCGATGATCACCTGGTAGCCGGCCTGCAGCAGCACGTTCGACAGGCCCTGCAGCGTCTCGGCGAACACCGAGGCCGCGATCTGCGGGATCACGGCGGCCACCGTCATGCTGCGGTTCGAGGCCAGGTGGCTGGCCGCGAGGTTCTGCACGTAGCGGGTGCTGCGGATCGCCGCCTCCACGCGCTCGCGCGTCTGCGGCGTGCAGCCCTCGGGGTCGCGCAGCACGCGCGACACGGTCTGTGCCGACACGCCCGCCACCTGGGCCACGTCGGCCATGGTGACGGAGTTGGTGCCGAAGCGGCGGCGGCCCTGTCTTTTTTCGGGTTCTGTCATGGGTGGCCCGGATTCTGCCGCCAAGCGCGCCCGGCCACCGTCGCGCTCAAAGCCGCCCGCGCGCGGCGAGGTTGCGCATCAGCGCGCCGATGCCGAAGGTCCACGGCGGAATGCGATCGCTGCGCCCGACGCGGTTGAACAGCGTGCCCAGCCGCTCGGCGCGGATCGCCACGCGGTCGCCCTCGTGGTGGGTGAAGCCGGCGCCCGGCGCGTCGCGGTCCTGGATCGGCGCGAACATGGTGCCGCAGAACAGCAGGATGCCGTCGGGGTACTGGTGGTGCGCGCCCATGGCGTGGCGCACCAGCTCGAGCGGATCGCGGCTGATCCGCGCCATCGAGCTCGAGCCCTCGAGCACGAAGCCGTCCTCGCCTTCCACGCGCAGTTCGACCACGGTGGCGCGCAGGTCGTCGATGCCGTAGTGGGCATCGAACAGGCGGATGAACGGGCCGATGGCGCACGAGGCGTTGTTGTCCTTGGCCTTGCCCAGCAGCAGCGCGCTGCGGCCCTCGAAGTCGCGCAGGTTGACGTCGTTGCCGAGCGCGGCGCCAACGGTCCGGCCGCGGCTGTCGATGGCCAGCACGACCTCGGGCTCCGGGTTGTTCCAGGTCGAGCCCGGATGCAGGCCCACCTGCACGCCCGTGCCCACCGAGGCCAGCGGCGCGGCCTTGGTGAAGACCTCGGCGTCGGGCCCGATGCCGACCTCGAGGTACTGCGACCACAGGCCCTGCGCGAGCAGCACCTGCTTGAGCTGCATCGCCTCCGGCGAGCCCGGCACGATGCCCGAGAGGTCGTCGCCGACCACGGCCACCACCTGGTGGCGCACCGCCTCGGCGCGGCTTGCGTCACCGCGCGCCTGCTCCTCGATCACGCGCTCGACCATGCTGGCCGCGAAGGTCACGCCGGCCGCCTTCACCACCTGCAGGTCGTTGGGCGCGAGCAGGTGGCGCTGCGCGGGATCGGGGCCGTGCGCGGCGGTGCTTGCGAGCCAGTCGGCCAGCGTGCCGAGCGGCACGCCTTCGGCATCGCGCACGGCGGCGGCCGCATCCTCGCGCTCCAGCAGCGCCGAGACCGTGGGCGCGAGCGTGCCGATGTCGACCAGCTGGCCTTCGCGCACCGTCACCAGCGTCGGGCCGCCCAGCTCGCCGTTCCCGCCCGGAAGCCAGGCGCGGCCCACGAGCAGCGCTTTCTCCGCATCGATGGGCAGCGTGGCCGCGGCATCGACCATGTCGGGAATCGCCTGCATCTCAGCGCCCCTCGAACACGGCGGGCCGGCGTGCCTTGAAGGCCGCGCGGCCTTCCTTCGCGTCCTCGGTCGCGAAGCACACGGTCTGCAGGTCGCGTTCGTACTGGATCGCGGTCTCCAGCGGCATCGCATAGGCGGCGCGCAGGTTGGCCTTGGCGGTCTCGACCGCGATCGGCGGGCGGCTCGCGATGGTGGCGGCAATGGCCTGCGCGCGCGCCAGCAGCTCGGTGGCCGGCACCAGCTCGCTCACCAGGCCCCACTGCAGCGCCTGCTGCGCGCTGACGGGATCGCCGCCCATCAGCATCAGCGCGGTGTTCGAGGCGCCGATGCTGTGCGCGAGCATGTACGACATGCCGCCGCCGCCGATCCAGCCGAGCTTGACCTCGGGCGCGCCGAAGCGCGCGTGCTCGGCCGCGATGCGGATGTCGCACGACATGGCGGTCTCGAGGCCGCCGCCGAGCGCATAGCCGTTGATGGCGCAGACCACGGGCTTGCGCAGCGCGCGGATCGCGTCGCAGTAGTCGGGCCGGTTGCGGAAGGTCCAGGGCGTGTCGTAGCCGTCGAGCTCGGCGATGTCGCTGCCGGCGCAGAAGGCCTTCTCGCCGGCGCCCGTGATGACGACGGCGCGCACGTCGGCGCGCGCGTTGCAGTCCTTCACGTGGGCGACCAGCGCATCGGCCATCTCGGGCGTGACGGCGTTGAGCTTCTCGGGACGGTTGAGGATCAGGGTCGCGACCTGGTCGCGGACCTCGAAGAGGATGTGGTTCATGGCGGATGTGGACTGAAGAAGGGAAGACGGGCTCAGACTTCGCTGCCCGCGGGCCGGTGAGCCTGGTAGAGGGACTGCAGCCGCTCGAGCGCGGCCCTGGCCGCGAGCCGGTCGGCGAGCATCTCGCGCACCAGCGCCGAGGCCGCGGTCTGGAACGGGATGTAGCCCGGATGGCGCGGCCGCACGATCGCGGCCTCGAGCGTGGCCTCAGTCTGCGCGAAGAAGCCGTTCCACGCGGTATTGACGCGCGCGTTGCTCCACGCGCTGCGCGCGCTCGGCTGGCCGTCGGCGAAAGGAATGAAGTCCTCCTGCATCGCCGGGCTCATCAGCGCGACGAGGTGGGCGCGCAGCGCATCGCTGACGGTCGCGCGCCGGCTCACCGCGAGGCCGGTGCCGCCGAGCGTGGAGCCGAGGCCGTGCGAACCCGCGGGCACGTCGGCGAAGTGCAGCGGCCGCGTGCCGGCGCCGGCCACCGCGTAGTTGACGTAGCCGTAGACCAGCGGGCAGTACACGGCCTGCGCATCGCGCGACATCGCATCGAGGATGCCGATCGGGTTGAGCCCGGCCCAGCCGCGAAAGGCCAGCGCATGCAGTTCCGACAGCAGCTCCCAGGCCGTGCTGGCACCCTGCCCCGTGAACAGGCGGCCGGGCTCGCTGCCCGTGGGCGCGTCGCCATGCGCGGCCGCCATGCTGAACAGCGAGAGCGCGGCATGCGGGCCGGCCAGCGACAGGCACACCGGCTGGCGCGCGGCCAGCGCGAGCACCTCGGCCCAGCTGCGCGGCAGCGCGCCCTCGAGCCGATCGGTGCGCGCCACCGCCACCTGGGTGGCGGCATCGAGCGGCAGCGCCCAGTGCGCGCCGGCATAGCGGTAGCTGTCGAACGAGCGGCCGATGCTCTGCGCGCGCCAGCGCGCGAGGTCATCGGCGGCGAACAGCGATTCCAGCGGCTGCAGGCAGTCGCCCGCCACGGCGTCGCCGATGTGCGGATGGTCGAGCACGATCAGGTCGTAGCGCTCGGCCAGGTCCTCGATCGGATGCGACTCGAAGCCCTCGAGCGGCTGGCGTTCCCAGTGCAGGTCGAGGCCCTCGGCGCGCGCGCGCTCGGCCGCGCGCTCGAGCGCGACGTAGCCGCGCGGATGGTCCCAGGTCAGGCCCTTGATCGGCGCGCCGCTCACAGCGTCTCTTCCCCGATCACCTTGGCCGCGAGCAGGCCGTCGATGCGCTCTGTGCTCCAGCCCAGCTCACCGAGGATCTCGCGCGTGTGCTGGCCCGCCAGCGGCGCGCCACGGCGCACGCTCGAGGGCGTGCGCGTGAACTTGATCGGGAAGCCCGGCGTCTTCACCTTGCCCTCGGTCGGATGCTCGTACTCGACGAAGGTGCCGTTGTGGACGATCTGCGGATCGTTCATGACGTCGGCATAGCCGTACACCGGGCCGGCCCAGATGTCGGCCGCGCGGAACACAGCGAGCCACTCGGCAGTGCTGCGGTGGCGCAGCTTCTCGCGCGTGATCGAGAAGATCTCGTCGCGCCGCGCGAAGGTGTCGCGCTCGTCGTCGAAGTCGGCCAGCACCGGCGCGCCGATGGCCTGCGCCAG
Source organism: Variovorax sp. GW821-FHT10D07 (assembly GCF_059415325.1). Classification (NCBI taxonomy): domain Bacteria; kingdom Pseudomonadati; phylum Pseudomonadota; class Betaproteobacteria; order Burkholderiales; family Comamonadaceae; genus Variovorax; species Variovorax sp. GW821-FHT10D07. The sequence continues at coordinate 35,282 of NZ_JBWKMZ010000006.1, forward strand.
CGCCGCCATCTTCGGGAAGGCCAGCGCGAGGAAGCCGTCCTGCGTGGCGAACACGCCATAGGGCGCGCGGATGTAGACGTGGGCATGGGGCTCGGCCGTGCGCTCCTGCGGCTTGCCGGCCACGCTGAACACCGAAAGCTCCTGCATCTGCAGCGCGACGATCGCATCGAGCATGTTGACCTGCACCAGTTGGCCCTCGCCGGTGCGCTCGCGGTGCAGCAGCGCGGCGATCACGGCCTCGAAGGCGGTCGAGGCCGTGATGGCGTCGACCAGGTACTGGCCCGCTGGCGACGGCGGCTCGCCGGCGCGGCCGGTGGAGAGCATCGCGCCGCTCATCGCCTGCAGCAGCAGGTCCTGCCCGGGCCAGAGCTTGTAGGGGCCGTCTTCGCCGTAGCCCGACATCGAGACGTAGACCAGCCGCGGGTTGATCTTCGACAGCGTGGCGTAGTCCACGCCCAGGCGCTCGGCCACGCCGGGGCGGTAGTTCTGCAGGAACACGTCGGAGCCGCGCACCAGTTCGTAGAGCGCGTCGCGGCCCTCGTCGCTCTTGAGGTCGACCGCGAGGCTGCGCTTGTTGCGGTTGAGCGAGAGGAAGGAGACGTTGATGCGGTTGCCGCGCGCGCCGCCGGCCGAGACGTGGCGCTGCCATTCGCCGGCGACCGGCTCGACCTTGATGACGTCGGCGCCCAGGTCGCCCAGGCGCTGGGCCGCGAAGGGGCCGGCCATGGCGATGGAGCAGTCGAGGACGCGGAAGCCCTCGAGGATGGCGGAGGATTTGTTCATGGAGTGTGTTGGCGATGAGGGGTGGGAAGAATTCAGTGCGTGCGCGGCGCGGCGGCGAGGTTGCGGCCGGTGGCGGCGTCGAACAGCACGGCCTGCGTGGCATCGAAGCCGACCGCGACCGGGTCGCCGTTCGCGAGGTCGGTGTAGCCCGGCACCGTGACCATCAGGTCGGCGTTCGCGGCGCCTTCCTCGTCGTGCAGCGTGCGGGCGTCGGTGAGCGCGACCGCCACCAGCGACTCGGCGCCGACATGCTCGACCAGCGCGATGCGCCCGGCCAGGCCCTGGCCGCCGCGCGCCACCGTCAGCGCGTTCGGCCGCAGGCCGAGCACCACCGCGGCGCCGGGCGCGGCCAGACCGCGCAGGTGCGCGGGCAGCGGCATCGAGGCCTCGCCGCCGAGCGCGAGCGCGCTGCCGTCGGCGTTCACCGTGGCCTGCAGCAGGTTCATCGGCGGCGTGCCGATGAAGCGCGCCACGTAGAGGTTGGCGGGCGCCTCGTAGATCTCGCGCGGGCTGCCGAACTGCTGCACCACGCCGTCCTTGAGCAGCGCGATGCGCGTGCCCATGGTCATCGCCTCGACCTGGTCGTGCGTGACGTAGACGAAGGTGCCGCCCACGCGCTGGTGCAGCTTCGAGATCTCGGCGCGCATGGTGGTGCGCAGCTTGGCGTCGAGGTTCGACAGCGGCTCGTCCATCAGGAACACCTGCGGCTCGCGCACCATCGCGCGGCCGAGCGCCACGCGCTGGCGCTGGCCGCCCGAGAGCGTGCGCGGGTACTTGTCGAGCCAATCGGTCAGCGCCAGCGTGCGCGCGGTGCGCTCCACCAGCTGCGAGACGGCCGGCGAGCGCTCGATGCGCCGCTTGGCCATGCCGCCGAGCAGCGGGATGTGGAACCACCAGCGGTGCTGCCGCATGATCAGCGGAAAGGCGATGTTGCGCCGCACCGTCATGTGCGGATAGAGCGCATAGGACTGGAACACGAAGGCGATGTCGCGTTCGGTCGGCGGCAGTTCGTCGACGCGGCGCTCGTTGATGTGGATCTCGCCGCCGCTGATGCTCTCGAGCCCGGCCAGCATGCGCAGCAGGGTCGACTTGCCGCAACCGGAGGGGCCGAGCAGCACGAGGAATTCGCCGTCGGGCACGTCGATCGACACGCCCTTGACGACATGCTTGTCGGCGAAGTTCTTGGTGATGTCCTGGAGCTTGATGGAAGCCATGGCTGTGTGTTCGGTTCGATGGTTCGGGGTCAGCCCTTGACGCTGCCGGCGGTCATGCCGGAGACGACGTGGCGCTGCACGATCAGATAGAAGATGACGGCCGGCAGCGTGTACATCACGCCCACCGCCATCACGGCATCGAGCGGCGTGCTGAGCTCGCCGATGAAGCCGGCCAGGCCGACGGAGGCCGTGTGCAGCCGCTCCTCGGTGATCAGCGTCTGCGCGAACACGTACTCGTTCCAGCCATGGAAGAAGGAGATCACGGCGGCCGCGGCCAGCGTGGGCGCGATCAGCGGCACCACCACGCCCAGCACGATGCCGATGCGCGAGCAGCCGTCCACCCGCGCTGCCTCCTCGACCTCGATCGGCACGCCGTCGATGGCACCCTTGAGGATCCAGGTGATCACCGGCACGGTGAAGGCGGTGTTCGCGAGGATCAGGCCGCTCAGGGTGTTGAGCAGCTGCATCTGCGCGAAGATCGCATACAGCGGCACCACCAGCATCGCCTCGGGCAGCATCTGGGTGGCGAACAGGCCGAAGCCGATCGCGCCCTTGCCGCCGAAGCGGAAGCGCGACAGCGCATAGGCCGGGAACACCGCCAGCGCGATGCTCAGCACCGTGGTGCCGATCGCGACGCAGGCGCTGTTGAAGAGCCAGCTCGCCACCGGCTTGATGGCGAACACGCTCGCATACACCGGCAGTTGCCCCAGCGACGGCAGCAGCTGCGGCCGGTCGGCGAACAGCGCCTCGGTCGGCGTCAGCGAGGTCACCAGCATCCAGTAGATGGGGAAGGCCGCTGCGCCCAGCAGCACCAGCACCGCGAGCATGCGCAGCGCCTGTCGGCTCATGGCGGCGTGCATCAGCGCGCTCCTTCGCGTTCGGCGCGCGCGGTGTAGCGGAAGTACACCAGCGTCACGGCCAGCGCGATCGCCACGCCCACCATGCCGACGGCCGCGGCCTGGCCCAGGTGGTGGTTGACGAAGGCGCGCCGGTAGAGGTCGATCACCAGCGTGTTGGTGGCGCCCACCGGCCCGCCCTGCGTGAGCAGCCAGATCAGGTCGAAGCGGCGCAGCGACCAGATGGTGGAGAACAACGCCAGCAGCGCGACCGAGGGCCGGATGGTGGGCCACACCACGGCCTTGAACACGTTGAGCCGGTCGGCGCCGTCCATCACGGCCGCCTCGCGCAACTCGGAAGGCACGCCCTGCAGCGCCGCCAGCAGCACCACCGAGGCGAACGGAAAGATCTGCCAGATGGTGGTGATCAGCACCGCGGGCATGGCGTGCTGCATGCTGTCGAGCCAGTTCTCGCTGCCTGCGGCAATGCCGAAGAAGCGCAGCGTGTGGCCGAACACGCCGTACTGGGCGTTGTAGATCCAGATGAAGATCAGCGCCACCGCGACCGGCGGCGCGGCCCACGGGATGGTGACGGCGGCGCGCGCGATGCCGCGGCCGCGGAACGGCGCGTCGAGCAGCAGCGCCGAGGCCAGGCCCAGCCCGATCGCCGAGGCCACGCAGGCCACGGTGTAGAGCAGCGTGGTGAAGATCACGCGGTGGAAGTCGGGATCGTTCCAGAGGTCGGCGTAGTTCTGCAGCCCGACCCATTCGCCCTGCGAGGCCGCGAGCAGCGAGGTCGAGGTGAAGCTCAGCACCAGTTCGCGCAACAGCGGATAGCCCTGGAACACGAGCAGGTAGAGCGTGGCCGGCAGCACCAGCGCATAGGGCGCGAGCGGATGGCCGTCGAGGCGCGCGCGGCGGCGCGCACCCTCGCGGCGGGCCACCGCGGCGGCGGAGGACAGCGTGGCGTTCATCGTCACGGGATGTGGCGCGGGTTCAGCGCTTGAGCACGCGGCTCAGCACGGTCTGCTGCGCGTCGTTCATCGCCTTGGCGGGATCGACGCCACCCTGCAGCACCTTGATGACCTGCTCGATCACGATCTGCTGGATCTCGGGCGCCTTGACCTCGAGGCCCTGCGGCAGCGCGGGCACGCTGTTGGCGGTCTGCTGGTCGTAGACCGAGATCCAGGGCCACTTGGCGACCTCCTCGGCCGAGCGCGGCACGGCGATCGCGACGCTCGAGGCGCCGTGGATCAGCTGCAGCTCGCGCTGCGCCTCGGGCGTCAGCATCCATTGCAGGAAGGCACCGGCCGCGGCCTTGTTCTTGCTGTTGGCGTTGATGCTGATCGGCGCCAGGATCATGCCCTGCGCCTTGGTGGGAAACGGCGAGGGCGCGGCACCGAACTCGAAGCCCTTGGCCTGGGTCGCGAGGTTGGCGGCCACGCCGCCGTTGTCGACCTGCATCGCGATCTTGCCCTCGGCGAACATGCGCCGGTAGGTGGCGGCATCGGCACCCTTGGGGATCGCGCCGGCGTCGTAGACCTTCTTGTAGGCCGCCACGCCCTCGATCACCTTGGCGCTGTTGATGGTCGGGTTGCCCTGCTCGTCGGACCAGCGGCCGCCGAAACCGTAGACGTAGTTGCACAGGTCGTACCAGAAGCCGCCGCGCTCGGCCATGGTGGCGCGGTAGGCATAGCCGTAGTTGCCGGCGGCGGTCGAGGCCTTGGCGGCGGCCAGGAACTCGTCGAAGTTCGCGGGCGGCGTGCCCTTGAGCAGCGCCTTGTTGTAAACCATCGCGTAGTTGCTGACCTCGAACACCACGCCGTAGCGCTTGCCGCCGATCTTCATGTACTTGTCGGGGCCGGTGAGCGGGAAGGCGCCGTCGGCGATCACGTCGTCGATGGGCACGAGGCGCTTGGCATCGACCGCGGCGTAGAACTCGGGCAGGTCGAAGCGCACGAGGTCGGGGCCGGCATTGCCGCCCATCTGCGTGAAGACGGTGCTCGCGAAGGACGAGAACGGGATCGTGACGGGCTGGATCTCGACCTTGTCCTGGCTCTGGTTGAACTTGCCGATCCAGGCGCGCATCTTCTCGCCGCGCCCGGGCTCGGCGAAGCTCGATGCGGCGAAGGTCACGACCTGCTTGCCGGCGGCCTGCGCCTGGGCGCTGCCCGCGGCGAGCAGCTGCAGGGCCGGAACGATGGCGATCGCGGCGAGGGCCGCGCGGCGGCCGGTGAAAAGGCGTTGCTTCATGTGTGTCTGTCTCCGATGACGGCAGGCCCTGCCGTGGGATTCGAGGCGTCCGGCCGAAGCCGTCGCGCTGCTGTTGGCGAGATTATTAGCGCTAACTGTTAGCGCTAACAAGTACGACTTTAGCGTTGCAGCCCGTGGCTGCGATCACGGGATTTCCCTAGCTGGTGGTCGAGATGTCGAGTGGAAAGGCGGGGGCTTCGGCGGCTACTGCATCACCCAGCCGCCATCGACGTTGAGCGTCTGGCCGGTGACGAAGCCGCTGCCCTCGCTCGCGAAGAACAACATCGCGTTCGCGATGTCGTCGGGCGCGCCGCGGCGCTTGACCGACTGGTGCTCGAGCACGAAGCGCTCGTAGCCCTCGGCGTCGGGATGGATCTTCTCGGCATCGGTCGGAAAAGCGCCCGGCGACACCGCGTTGACCGTGATGCCGTGCGGCCCGAGCTCGCGCGCCATCGCGCGCGTCATGCCCAGCAGCGCGCCCTTGGAGGTGACGTAGGGCAGCAGCAGCGGCCAGCCGCCGTACATCGTGATGCTGACGACGTTGACGATGCGGCCGAAGCGTTGCCGCTTCATGTGCGGCAGCGCGGCCTGCACGCAGACCAGCGCCGCGTCGACGTTCACGCCCTGCACGCGGCGATGCTCCTCGATGCTGAACTCCTCGATGCTGCGCGAGGGATAGATGGCGGCGTTGTTGACCAGCACGTCGATGCCGCCCTGGGCCTCGAACAGCGCGGCCAGCTGCGCCGCGAGCGCGCCGAGGTCGGCGAGGTCGCCCTGCACGAAGCGCAGCCGCGCGCGCACCTCGGCGCCCTCGCCCTCCCCGGCCGCGACCAGGCGCTCGCCCTTGGCCGGATCGATGTCCAGCGCCAGCACCTGCGCGCCCGCGCGCGCGAAAGCCCAGCAGATGCTGGTGCCGAGTCCGCCGGCGGCGCCGGTCACCAGCACCTTCTTGCCTGTCATGTCCATGGTCGTGTCGTGTCTTTTGAAGTCGTGTGAGGAAAGGAGGGATCAGGGCAGGTTCTCGCGCACCGCGATGCCGGCGCGCACCGGCTCCACGCCCGCGAGCGCATCGCGGCCCGCGCGCAGGTTGGCGAAGATGCGCACGCAGTTCATCACCTCGGTCTGCGGGTTCTGGTTGATGGCCGCGTCGAGCGTGCCGTCGATCAGCATGGCGCGGGTGTCGGGCGTGATCTCGTGGCCGATGAAGACCACCTTGTGGTCCAGGCCCGCCTCCTTGAGCGCGCGGCCGATGCCTTCGGAGGCGCCGCCGATGTTGTAGAGCGCCACCAGGTCGGCATGCTGTCGCAGCAGCGTGCGCGCCTGGCGGTAGTTCTGCGCCACGTCGTCGTGGCCCTCGCGCAGGCCCACCACGCGCAGCCCCGGGAACTGCTCGGCCAGCACCTGCAGGAAGCCGACCTCCCGCTCCTCGTGGCCGCGGTAGCTGAGGCTGCCCGCGATCAGGCCGACCTTGCCCGACTTGCGGTCGAGCATGCGGCCCATGAGATAGCCCGCGGTGCGGCCGGCCGCATGGTTGTCGATGCCCACATAGGCGGCGCGCCGCGAGCCCGGCAGGTCCGACAGCAGCGTGAGCAGGTGCACGCCCTGGTCGGCCAGCGTCGCGACGGCCTCGCGCACGGCCGGATGCTCGAGCGGCACGAAGGCGATGCCGTCGCATTGCCGGCCATGGCGCAGCAGCCGCGCGGCGAGCACCTCGGCATCGAAGCCCTCGATCTCGACGCGGCGGCAGCGCACGTTGAAGGGTTCGAGCTGTTTCTCGACGATGCCGACGTAGTCGCCGAGCATGCGGATGAACTGGTTGGTGCCGGCCGGCAGCAGGAAGATCAGCTCCATCGGCCTGGGGCGCAGCACCTGGTGCAGGCTCTCGTCGGGCAGGTAGCCCAGTTGCGCGGCCGCGCGCACCACGCGCTGCACCGTGGCCGAGCGCACGCCCTTGCGCGCATGCAGCGCGCGGTCGGCCGTGGCCTTCGAAACGCCAGCCACGCGTGCGACGTCGGCCAGGCGCGAGCGGCCGGGGGTCTCGGCGGAGGGCGTCGATGTCTTCGTCTTCATGTCGCCGAGTATTCCGCGCAACGAGACGCCCTGCCGCGATGTCCGCACCGGCTCGCCCATCTTCTTCACGCCTCAGTCCCAGCGGCCGGTGATGGCCGGGTACTCGTCGGCGGGCTGCGCGCAGATGGCGCGCACGCGCTCCTCGAAGGCCGCGATCTCGCCGCGCCCGTCGAGCACCGAGAAGCGCGTGGTGTAGCGGCGCTCGTCGCCATGCTCGAGCCAGATCAGCTCGCCGCGCTCGCGCGCGAAGGGCTTGCCCAGCACGTGGTTGGTGCTCGGCTCGATGCCCATCGCGTACTGGCCGCGCTGGTAGTTCTGCCACTGGAACTGGCACGGGAACTCGTCGCGGTTGACCTCGACCGCGAGGCCGATGCCACGGCCGCCGTCGAAGCCCTCGTTGACCAGCGCGACCGGGATGCGCCCTTGCGCATCGGCCGCCATCGCATGCTCGTAGACCTGCTCGTGGAAGTCGGCTTGCGGTCCGGGCTGGGTGCGGTAGCCCACCGATTGCTTGCGCAATGCATCGGCATGCGCGGCCCAGGGCGTGTGGCGGATCGGCGCGATGTAGCGGCTGCCCTCGTCGAGCACCGGATGGCCGGCGTTGATGTGGTAGCAGAACATGTGCGGCGTGCGGTAGAAGCCGTGGTTGACCACGCGGTCGTGCAGCGTGAAGCCATGCTCGCCCACGCGCGCCTCGATGCGCCGCACCAGGTGCAGGTCCTCGCCGAACACGGCCGACTGCTGTACCACGCCCTCGCACCAGAGAATGCAGTCGTCGTCCTCCCAGCGCTCGCCATAGCCGGTGAGCCGCGCGGGAATGTTCGCGATGCGGCCGTGCAGGCCGCTGTCGACGCTCTTGCGCGGCGTGTAGTGGTAGTGGCCGGCCGGGTCGCTGTCCATGAACAGCGTGTGGTCGAGGCCGCAGGTCACGAGCAGGCCCGAGAAGGAACGCAGCCAGCCGAGGCCGCCCTCGTCGGCGTTCTCGTGCAGCCCCGGATGCCGGAAGCCCGTGGGCGATTGCCAGCCGATGGCGGCGCCGCGGTACTCGCAGGCGCCCACGTCCATCGCGCGGTCGACCAGCACCTGGAACGCGAAGCCGGTGCCGGTGCGGAACTCGAGGCAGCGGATGCCGCGCTCCACGCCGTCGCCCAGCGTCACCAGCCGCACGCCCGCGAACTGCGCGAGCGTGCCCGCGTGTTCGCGCAACTCGCGCCGGGTCCAGTGGCGGCCGTGGAGCTGGATCACGCGCCGGCCTCCAGCAGCTTGTCGTCGAGGAAGCGCTTGGCGCGCGGCACGTCCGATTCGTCGAGGTGCTCGATGATGATCGGGATGTTGGGATGGTGCTGCGCGAGCCGCTTGAGGTAGAGGTCGTAGTTCAGCGCGCCCAGGCCCGGCGCCGGCAGCTCGATCTCGCCCACGCCGCGGAACTGGTGCGCTTCGGAGGCGTCGATGTCGGCGAACTTCTCGCTCTTGTCGTCGCCCGCGGCGCGCTTCACGTCCTTGGCATGCGCGATGCGGACCTTGTCGCCCAGCGCGTCAAACATCTGGTTCAGCACCTGGTCCATGCGGTCGATGTTGTGGGTCTCGAAGTAGTTCGTCGGGTCCATCAGCAGGCCCAGTCCCGGATGATTGACGTCGGCGAACAGGCGCAGCGTCTCCTCGACCGAACCGATGATGTTGTTGACGTAGGTCTCGACCAGGAACACCGCGCCGTGGTCGTGCGCCTCCTGCGCGAGCTCGCGCACCACCTTCACGCAGTCGGCGTAGGCGCGCTCGCTCTTGTTGTCGGGATGCGATGACCAGTCGCTGTCGGGGTTGACGGTGCCGGTCTCGCTGATGACGTAGGGCGTGCCGCAGTCGCGCGCATGGCGCAAGGTGGCCTTGAGGTAGTCGTTGCGGCGCTTGCGCTCGCCGGCATCGGGGTGAACGATGTTCGTGTACGCCGACATGCAGCTGATCGGCAGGTCGTGGCGGCGGAAGGTGTCGCGCACGCGGTGGCACTTCTCGCGCGTGATGGCCTCGGGCGTGGAAAAGTCGATGTCCTTGAACGCGAGGTCGAGCTGCACGGTGTTGAAGCCCTGCGCCTTGATGCGGCGCGCGGACTCCTCGAGGGCATAGGGGAAGTAGCCGCTGAAGATGCCGACTTGGATCATGGGTTGTCTCCGATGGTTTGTGGGTGGGGATGCGGGGAAAGCGCGCGGCTCAGACGCCGAACTCGGCCAGCGGCACGGCGCGCCGCTCTTCGAGCGAGCGGTAGCCGGCCTCGACCAGCGCCATGGTCTTCACGTTGTCGGCGACGTCGAGCAGCGGCGCCTCGCCCTGGGCCAGCGCCCATTGCAGCTGTTCCATCACGCCCGCGAAGGCCTGCGGGAACCAGCGCGTGGACCAGCTCGGTGCAATCCACTCGCCGCCCGTGCCGTGGCGCGAGCTGTAGCGCAGCGTGCTCGGGCTGCCTTCGGGATAGTCGGGCCAGCCGATCGTGCCTTCGGCCACGCCCTCGGTGCCCTCGACGCGCCACTTGATGAAGATGCCGGCATCGAAGCCCTCGCCGTGCGGGCCGGTCCAGACGTCCTCCATGCTCAGCGCCATCACGCCGCTGCGAAAGCGCAGGGTCGAGCAGACGATGCCGTCGCTGTGTTCGAAGCCGGTGCGCGGATCGGGCCGCGCGGCGGTGTAGATGTCCTCGGGCTCGCCGAACAGGAAGCGCAGCACGTCGAGGTGATGCACGCTCATGTTGGCCAGCGTGAGGCGGCCGTAGCCGCGCAGGAACTCCTGCCAGTGCGGGATGGCGCGCATCTCGATGGTGGCGAGCACCGGCGTGCCGAGTTCCCCGCGGTCGAGCAGTTGCTTGAGCACGCGCATCGACTGGTCGAAGCGCATGTTCTGGTTCACCGACAGCGGCTTGCCGGCCGCGCGCGCCTCCTCGGCCAGCGCGCGCGCCGTGTCGAGGTCGAGCGCCAGCGGCTTCTGCGCGAGCACCGCCTTCACGTGCGGCTGCGCGAGCGCGAGGCGGATCAGCTCGGGCTGGCGGTCGGGCGGAAAGGCGATGTCGACGATCTGCACCTGCGGGTCGCGGATCAGCGCTTCGGGCGTGTCGTGCACCGTGGGGATGTCCCAACGCTGCGCCACATCGGCCGCCTTGGAACGGGTGCGCGAGGCGATCGCCACCACGGGGAAGCCGGCCTCGCGGTAGGCCGCGAGCTGCACGTCCGCCATGATGAAGCCGGCGCCGATGGCACCGATGCGGAAGTCGCGGCAGCGGATCGGCGCGTCGGGTTCGAAGCCGCGCGCATCGGCGGCCGGCGCGGCGGTCGCGCTCGTTGGGGTCATGGCTTGTCTCCTGTCCTGGGTCGAATCGAGGCAGTGCTTTGCTGCCTCGCGACCGAGGTTAAGGGACACGGCGACCCGGACCAATCAACCGGGATGAGGTTTTTTGAGGCGAATCAGCTAGGCATTGCGCGATGCGTCAGGTGGCGTCGGCGTCGATGCCGAGCGCGAAGATGCCGGGCATGCCGATGAAGCCGGGGATCGACTTGACGCGCGCGATCCAGCGCCTGAGCGCGGGATAGCGCGTCAGCGCGATGCCGCCCTCGGGCGCGAGCGCGATGTAGGGGAAGCAGGCGATGTCGGCGAGCGTGGGCATGGCGCCGACCAGCCAGCCCTCGCCCGTGGCCTCGCGGTCACCCAGGTGGTCCTCGATGTGCGCGAACAGCTTGTGCGCGGCCGCGCGGCAGGCCGGTGCGTCGAAGTCATAGCCGAAGGCATCGTGCAGGCGCGCGGCCGAGGCACTGCGCGTGATGTCCTCGGCCACGGTGAGCCACAGCATGACCTGGGCGCGACGCTGCGGATCGGCGGGGAACCAGGTGCCCATGCTGTCGTGGATGCTCGCGAGGTAGACGAGGATGGCCTGCGCGTCGCGCAGCACGAAGCCGTCGTCGTCGATCACCGGCAACTGGCCGAAGGGATTGAGCGCGAGGAATTCGGCCTGCTTGTGTTCGCGTCCGGGATGGAAGTTGACCGGCACGCGCTCGTAGGCGATGCCGAGCAGCGCCATGAAGAGCCGCAGCTTGTAGCAGTTGCCGGACATCTGTTCGTTGTAGAGCTTGATCATCGCCAGCCCTCAGAGATCGAGCACCAGCGTCGCGGAGCGCGATCGCGAGACGCAGGGCAGCATCTGCATGCCGGACGCCTTCTCGCCCGCGCTCAGGTACTGGTCGCGATGGTCGGGCTCGCCGTCGATGACGGTGCACAGGCAGGTGCCGCAGACGCCCTGTTCGCAACTGGTGTCGAGGTGGATGTCGATCGCGCGCAGTGCTTCGACGATGGTGGTGTCGCTCGCGACCTGCACGCGGCGGCCGCTGCGCGCGAGTTCGACGGTGAAGGCGGGGCCGGTGGCCTCGACGGGCGTGGTGCGTCGGAAGTATTCGAAGTGCACGCGATCGGCGGGCCAATGGAGTACTGCCGCGACGCGCTCGATGCATTGCATCAGCGGTGCGGGCCCGCAGGCGAAGGCATGCGCATCGTCACCGGCTTGCAGTGCCTGCCGTATCCGGTCTTCGGTCTGTTGCGGCGGCAGGCCCAGGTGCAGATGCAGGTTCGCGCCCAACAATGCTTCGAGCTCGGCACGGTAGGCCGCATGCTCGGCCGAGCGGCAGAAGTAATGAAGGGCTGGCGGCCTTCCCCTCGCTGCAAGATCGCGCGCCATCGCGAGGATCGGCGTGATGCCGATGCCGCCCGCGATCAGCACCGCGTGTTCGATGCGCGGGTCGAGCCGGAAGTTGTTCTTGGGCAGTCCGATCTCGAGCCGCATGCCGGCTTGCACCGACTCGTGCAGGGCGATGGAGCCGCCGCGCGAATCGGCCTCGCGCTTGACGGCGATCGTGTAGCCCTCGTCGTCCTGGCCGCAGACCGAGTACTGGCGGATCTGGCCGTTCGGCAGGTGCACGTTGAGGTGCGAGCCCGCGGTGGCGCTCGGCAACGGTCCGCGGCGCGGCGAGCGCAGCCTGAACTCGACGATGTCCTGCGCCACGGTTCTTTTTTCCGCCACCTCCACGCTGAGCCGTGGCCGCGGCTCGGTGCTCTGCGCTTCGATGCCCCAGCGCAGATGGATGTCGCGCAGCCAGCGGCGGAAGGTGCTCGAGGCGGCATCGGCGCGTGAAGGCACCTCGACGCGCGGATCGAGCGGCAGCTTCTTGTGGACGTGGTTCTCGAGGATCGGCTTGTCCTGCCCGAGGATGTTCTGCTGGAAGGCCATGATCTCGCCGTTCGAGCTTTCGACATCGAACAGGCTGATCGCGAAGTGCGCGATGCAGCGCTCTTCGTCGGTGGGCTGGATGAACAGGAAGATGATGTCGGCGAGCTCGGCCGAGCGGCCCGCCGGATGCTTGTAGAGCATCGGCGAGAACGGATTGACGACGCGGTAGACGTAGTCGACGTCCGCCCCGCCCTTCGCATCCGCCGAGGCCAGTGGCTGGATGAACTTGCAGTCGCGGGCCCAGAGCTCCTGGTGGGCGTCGAGCTCGACCTCGTAGCCGCGCACTTCGGTCGCCTCCTCCGAACCCAGGATGTGGGCGTGGACGAAGGGGAAGTGCGCCATGTCGAGGAAGTTCTCCACCACCCGCAGCGGACCGCTGCGGATGCCGAAGCCGCCCATGTAGAGGAAGCGGCGCGCGGGGTTCGCGAAGGCCGCCAGTTCGAACAGCGGCCTGGGCGCGTCGCCGAGGCACAGGAGGATGAAGCCGCAGTGGTCGGTGGCGTGGCAAGGCCTCGCGGGTTCGGCCTCGAACCAGGCCTCGAGCGCGCCGTCGGGCTGGCGGCGCACGTGCAGGTCGTGGCCCAGCAGGCGCGTGCGCCGGCCCGTGCCGGGCGCGAGGCCGAGGCTGTCGCCGATGGCGAGCCAGTCGGCCGCGATTGCGGGGTCGATGGTGTCAGGCATGTTCGGTCTCCCTCGGGGCGCGGGCCTCGGCCGTCCATTGCGCGATGTGCGTCTTGATGCTTTCGATGGCCCGTTGCTTGTCGAGGCTCGATGAACCGCGCGCGACGAGCAGGTGGACGATCGAGGTGCCGGGCAGCAGCGGCTGGATCAGCAGGGCCAACGCACCTTCTTGCCAGACGCAAGTGCTCTGCCCTTGCAACCAGCCCGCGCGTTCGGCCTGCAGCGCGAAGGTGTCGGCATCGAGATCGACCGTGAAGCTGCGCGACGGCACGAGGCCCTCGCAGAGACGCGGCGGATAGCCGGCCGGCATGCGCGCGAGGCTGGCCCAGACGATGCCGTCGCTCTCGCGGCTGAGGTAGGTGCGCGCGCAGGCGGCCGGCGGGCTCGCGTCCTTCGGCGACGAGGGCACCGACACGCAGTGGCCGTCGCGGCCGTAGCGCCAGCCGTGGTAGCGGCAGACCAGTTCTTCCCCGACGACGAAGCCGAGGCTGAGCCGCACGCTGCGGTGCGGGCAGCGGTTCTCCCACACCTCCATCGCGCCCGAGGCCGATCGCCACAGGGCCAGTTCATGGCCGAGCAGCGTGGACTGCAGCACCTGTCCCGGCAGAAGGTTGCGCGAAAACTCCACGGGAAACCAGTCGGCGGAGGTCGCCGCCGCCGTGTCTGCGGTCTGGTTCATGGCCGGGCCTCAGCGCGGGATCGCGCCCTGGATGCCTTCGGCGAACCAGTTCATGCCGGCGATGTCCGAATCGGGCAGCGCTGCACCCGGGGCCGCACGCTGCTTGCCCGTGTTGTCCTTGAGCGGGCCGGCGAAGACCTTGAGCTTGCCGGCCACGATGTCGGCGCGCGCCTGCTTCGCCATCTGGACCACGTCGGCCGGCACGCCGGGGTTCCAGTCCGCGAGGTTCACGCCGCCGTTGGCCAGGGTCGCGGCATAGGCCGTGCCCTTGAACCTGCCGTCGAGCGTGTCCTGCACGGCTTGGCGCAGGTAGGGCGTCCAGTCGTGCGTGAGCGAGGTCAGCAGCTTCTGCGGCGCGGACTTGCGGTGGTCGGAGAACATGCCGATCGACCAGACGCCCTTAGCTTCGGCCGCCTGCAGCACGGCCGGGTTGTCCTGGAAGCCGGAGCCGATGACGTCGGCGCCCTGCTGCATCAGCGTGTTGGCGGCGTCGCGCTCGCTGCCGGGGTTGAACCACTCGTTGACCCACACCACCGAGACCTTGGCGGCCGGGTTGCTCTTCTGCGCGCCGAGCGCGAAGGCGTTGATGGTCGAGACCACGTCGGGGATCGGCAGCGCGCCGACGTAGCCGAGCTTGTTCGACTTCGTGACCTTGCCCGCCACCAGGCCGGCCACATAGGCGGCCTCGTACCAGCGCGCGTTATAGGTGCCGAAGTTGGCGGCCTGCCGGAAGCCGCTGGCGTGGACGAAGTTGACCTTGGGGTTCTCGGCGGCCGCCTTCAGGCCGTCGTTCATGTAGCCGAAGCTGCCGAGCACCATCAGCCCGGCGCCGTTGCCGACCAGCTCGCGGATCACGCGCGCGCCGTCGGGGCCGGCCTTCACGTCCTGCACCACCTGGGTCTTGATGCGGTTGCCGAATTCCTTCTCGAGCTGCTTGCGCGCGCTTTCGTGCACGGCCACCCAGCCGACATCGGAGACGGGGCTTTGATAGACGAAGCCGATCTGAAGCGGCTCGGCCGCGAACGCGGTTGTGGCGCAGAAGAAGGCCGCGAAGGCTGCGACAGCCGTACGAAATTCGATCATGGGGCGTTGTCCTCGAGGATGGGTGGGGCGTTCTGAATTCTGAGTCGGTACTCTATATCGGTATACCGATTCAGTCTAATTACAATCCCGGACCATGTCTACCAAGAACGAAGAGATCAGCGACAGCATCCGGGAAGCGGTCGCCGCCCACCGCCTGCTGCCGGGCACGCAGCTGCGCGAGGTGAGCCTGGGCAAGCTCTACGGCGTGAGCCGCACGGTGGTGCGGCAGGCGCTGCAGAGCCTGGCGCGCGAGGGGCTGGTGGACCTCACGCCCGGCAAGATCGCCTCGGTGGCCAAGCCCACGCCGAAGGAGGCGCGCGACACCTTCGATCTGCGCTGGGCGATCGAGCGCCACTCACTGGAGAAGCTGTCGCAGGCCCATACCAGGAAGGACCTGGCGGCGCTGCGCGCGCACGTCAAGCAGGAGCGCGCGGCGCGCGTGGGCAACGACATGGAAGAGGTGCGCCGGCTCGGCGCGGGATTCCACGTGCTGCTCGCGCGGCTCGCGGGCAACGACCTGCTCGCGCAGACGCTCGATCAGTTGGTCGGGCGGATCGCGCTGATCCTGCTGCTCTACCAGCACGAATACGACAAGCACACCGAGTGCCTGCAGGACGAGCATGCGCAATTGATCGCCCTGATCGAGAGCGGATCGACCGAGGAAGCGCTGGCGCTATTGCGCAGCCACCTCCACACGGTGGAAGTCAGCCTGGGGGCGGATGCGCCCGATGACGAGGAAGCAGACCCGCATCTGAGCCGGGCCTTGCGCCGGCGCTGAGCTCAGCGCCGGGCCGGCACCGGCTCAGGCGCCGGCCTTGGGCGCGCCGGGGCGCAGCACGCGCGCGACCGACGATCGGATCGCCCGATGCCAGGGCGCGCGGCTTGTGGCGGCC
Source organism: Variovorax sp. GW821-FHT10D07 (assembly GCF_059415325.1). NCBI lineage: Bacteria > Pseudomonadati > Pseudomonadota > Betaproteobacteria > Burkholderiales > Comamonadaceae > Variovorax > Variovorax sp. GW821-FHT10D07. Next base: position 51,028 of record NZ_JBWKMZ010000006.1, read on the forward strand.
TCTTGCTTGGGAGGGACGTTCCCGCGCTGGCTCGGCGGTGCTGGCACGGTGTCCGCCCCCGGAGCCGGAAAAAACTGTGCGAGCCATTCGCACTCGGCACGTGCCATGAACTTGTCCATGCCTGATCCTCGGCTGTAACACTATTGAAATCATTTTAATAAGAATGATTCTTATTGGCACGGTTTCACACAAGCTTTACGTGGACTCGAGGGCCGGATCGGGCGGCACAAAGAAAAGCGCCCGGCACGAGGCCGGGCGCGAAGCCTAAGTTGCTGTCACACACTAGGCGCCCAGCCGAGGGAGGAACGGCCGGACACAAGGATGTTCGAGCCTGAAACAGTCATCTCACGTCAGACGACACCGACATTTCTATGGGAGGGCGGGCTTTTCGGCATCCCATATGAATAATTCTGAGCAATTCTTCACGATTTTTGCAATGGCCTACACGCGCTGCCTCCCAAAGGCTGACGCGTCTCTTACGGCTTCGCATCGAACATGGCGTCGCTGTCACGCACCAGGGTGCCAAGAAGAGCAAGAAGAACCTCCCTCTGGGCCCGCAAGGGATACACCCGCTTCGGCGGGTGTTTTTTTGCGCGTTTCATTGGTGCGCTTCAGTCCTCGAAGTAGTCCGGATACCGCGCCGAGATGCCCTCGATGAAGCCCTCGATCAGGCGGATGTGCGCCTGCAGCTCCCTCACCAGCACCTCGGTATCGGCCGCCACCAGCGCCGCGGCGATGCGCTCGTGCTGCTCGGCGGCCTTGATGTTGCTCTGCAGCTCGGGAATCGCCATGCGGCGCACGCGCTCCATGTGCGCGCGGGCCTGGCGCACCGGCTCCCAGGCACGCGGATGGCCCGACAGGTCGATCAGCCCGCGGTGCAGGTCCTCGTCCTTGTTCAGGCCCTCCTCGATGTCGCCGCGGTCGACGGCCGCGCGCTGGCGCAGCATCAGCCGGTGCAGCGCCTCGCGCTCCTCGAGCGGCGCCTTCACGGCCAGGCGCGCGGCCGCGCATTCGATCGACTCGCGGATGAACAGCGCGTCCATCAACTCGCGCCGGCTCATCTTCGAGACCACGGTGCCCACCTGCGGCACCACCTTGAGGAAACCCTCGGCGGCCAGCCGGCGGAACGATTCGCGCACCGGCGTGCGGCTCACCTCGAGCTGGTTCGCCATCTCGATCTCCGAGATCGCGCGGCCCGGCGCCAGCGTGGCATTGACGATGGCGGTGCGCAGCAGTTCGTAGACCTGCTGGCTGGTGCTCTCGCGCGGCGGCATCTTCAGCGCGGGCTTCAGCAAAGGCGCATTCATCTTGTTCGGAAAGTGGGATCGCGGCCGATTATGGGCCGGCCGATCGCGAAAGAACTTGATCCGGCTCAACTGGTATACTAGTATCCCAGAACGCCACGCAAAAGGCGTCATGAGCGACAACCTCGGAAACCGGAGACAAGAAATGAAGCTATCCCTGCGGGCCGCACATCTGCTGCGGGCCATGGTGGCAGGTGCGGGCATGGCCGCGGCCATGTCGGCGCATGCCGATGTCACGATCACCTATTCGGACTGGCAGCTCGCGCAGGACGTCTGGGGCAAGTCGCTCAACGGCGTGATCGACGCCTTCGAGAAGGCCAACCCCGGCATCAAGGTCAAGCGCGAGCCGGTGCCGCTGGCGCAGCGCGACGTGAAGTACAGCACCGCGATCCGCGCGGGCGAAGGCCCCGACGTGTTCGCGCTCGACGCCAACCCGGTGCGCCAGTACATCGCCGAGGGCTGGGTGCGCGACCTCACGCCCTACATCCAGAAGGAAGGCGGCAACTTCCTGGCCGACTTCTATCCGAACTCGCTGCTGCCGGTCACCGTCACCGGCAAGACCTACGGCATCCCGATGAACACCGTCGCGATGACCCTGGTCTACAACAAGAAGCTGTTCGCCGAGGCCGGCGTGGCGGGGCCGCCCAAGACCTGGGACGAGTTCCGCGCCGCCGCGAAGAAGCTCACGCGCTCGTCGACCGGCGGCTCGGCGATCGACCGCTGGGGCTTCTCGGTGGTGCTCGCGCCGGCCGGCTTCGACCTGCGCGTGTCGTCGATCCTGCGCGGCTTCGGCGCCGACTTCATCACGCCCGACGGCCAGCGTTCGGCGCTCGACACGCCCGAGGCCAAGGCCGCCTTCAACTTCATCATCGACCTGATCCTGGTCGACAAGTCGGTGCCGCCCGGCGCCGCGCAGGTCGACGCCAACGGCTCGCGCCGGCTGCTGGCCAACCGCACCGTGGCGATGAAGATCGGCACCACCTGGAGCTACCCCGAGGTCAGCGCGATGAACCCGCAGCTGGACGGCTGGAACGTGCTGGCGATGGCGCCGATGCCGCAGCCGGCCGGCAGCAGCAAGCAGGTGCGCACCACGCTGTTCCAGAAGTCGATCTTCGTCGGCAAGAACAGCAAGCATCCCGAGGAAGCCTGGAAGCTCGCGAAGTACCTGACCGACAGCGCGAGCATGAAGAAATGGTTCGACGACAACAACATGCTGTCGTCGCGCAAGAGCGTGAACGAGGGCTACGACAAGATCGCCAACAGCGAATCGGCGCTCATCGTCGCGGCCGAGATCGCGCATGGCGCCTTCCTGCCGCAGACGCCGAAGTGGCCGCAGGCGCTGGAGATCTTCCGCCAGAACCTGCAGGCCGCGGTGGCGGGCTCGAAGCCGCGCGAGCAGGCGCTGGCCGACGCCCACCAGCAGATCGAAGCGCTGCTCAAGCAGTAAGCCCCCCGGCGTTCAAGCGAAGGAACCGACGATGTCCGACGAGTCCCGCGGCGCGGGCTATGCCTTTGTCATGCCCGCCGTGGTGCTGATGGTGGTGATCCTGGGGTTCCCGGCCATCGCCTCGGTGTTCCAGAGCTTCGGCGCCGGCGGCAGCGCGCCGATGGGCCTGGGCGCCTACCGGCGGCTGCTGGGCGACGCCGAGTTCGCGCGCACCCTGTTCAACACCGCGCTGTTCGTCGGCACCGTCGTGAGCCTGCACCTCGTGCTGGGGCTGGGCGTGGCGATGCTGCTCAACCTCGACATGAAGGCGCGCTGGCTGTTCCGCGTGATCGCGATCCTGCCGTGGACCATGCCCGACGTCATCGGCGGGCTGATCTTCCGCTTCATCTTCGACACGCTCACCGGCGGCATCAACGCCGTGATGCAGCGGCTCGACCTGCCCGGCCCGATCGACTGGCTCGGCGATCCCTCGCTGTCGCTGCTGTCGGTGATCGTGGCCGAGACCTGGCGCGGCTATCCCTACGTGATGCTGATCCTGCTGGCCGGCCTGCAGGCGATCCCGCGCGACCAGTACGAGGCGGCCGAGATCGACGGCGCCGGCGCCTGGAAGAAGTTCCGCCACATCACGCTGCCCAACCTGCGCACCATGATCCTGCTGGCCGTGGTGCTCGACGCGATCTGGGAATGCCGGCTGTTCGGCATGGTCTACGGCATGACCGGCGGCGGCCCCGGCTACGCCACGCAGAACCTCTCGCTGCAGGTCTACAAGAACTACTTCCAGTTCTTCGACACCGCCTATGCCTCGTCGATCGCGGTCGTGCTCGCGGCCATCCTGATGGTGCTCGCGGTGCCCTACGTGCGGCTCACGCTCAAGGAGGACAAGTGATGCGCACCCACGACGAGAGCGGCGGCGGCTTCGCGCGCTGGCTCGGCATCTACGCGGCGCTGGCCGCGATGGCGCTCTACAACCTGCTGCCCTTCTTCTGGATGGTGTCGTCCTCGTTCAAGACCGACATCGAGGTCACGAGCTTTCCCGCCACGATCCTGCCGCAGTCCTTCACGGTCGACGCCTATGCACGCATCTGGGGGCAGGAAGGGCTGGTGCGCTACTTCCTCAACAGCCTGCAGGTCTCGGGCGCCACCGCCCTGCTCTCGGCCACCATCGGCGTGTTCTGCGCCTACGGCTTCTCGCGCTTCCGCTTCCGCGGGCGCGACACCATGATGGTGATGTTCCTCGCGAGCCAGGTGATCCCGGGCGTGCTGCTGGTCGGGCCCTACTTCAAGATGATGTCCTTCGCGGGGCTCTACAACACCCACCTCGGGCTGATCCTCGCGCAGACCACGCTGACCCTGCCGTTCTCGGTCTGGATGCTCAAGGGCTACATCGACAGCGTGCCGCTGGAGATCGACCAGGCCGCCGAGATCGACGGCGCCTCGCGGCTGCAATGCCTGTGGCACTGCATCCTGCCGAACATCCTGCCCGGGCTGGTGGCGACCATGGTGTTCGCCTTCCTGCTGGCCTGGGGCGACCTGCTGTGGGCGCTGTGCCTGATCAGCGAGCCCAGCAAGCAGACGATGACGCTGGGCATCACCAACCTGGTGGGCCAGTTCCGCGTGCTGTGGTCCGACATCATGGCCGCCACGGTCATCGGCTGCGCCATTCCCGCGGGAGCCTACGTGTTCCTGCAGCGCTACCTGGTCAAGAGTTCGGCCGGCTCGGCCGTGAAGGGATGACGCCGATGGACCACTTCGCGCTGGGCGCCAGCGGCGTACGCCTCTCGCGCATCGTGCTCGGCGGGCACGAGTATCTGCCCGACGGCCGCTCGCGCGCCTTCAACGAGGACCTGCGCCTCGCGGTCACGCCCGGCCACCTGTTCCCGGACTTCGGCGGGCCGCTGCGCCGCTCGGTGCTCGAGCGCGCCTACGCGCTGGGCATCGACAGCTTCGACGTGACCATGGACTCGGAGAAGGAGGCGCTGGGCCGCAACCTGCGCGAGCTGCCGCCGCCCGGAGCGGCCGTGGTGCAGACCCGGCCCGAAGGCATGGTCTACGGCTACGACCCCGGCAACCGCCGGATGGTCGCGCCGGGCCGGCTGCGCGAAGAGGTGCTGCGCATCCTCGCGCTGATGGGCCGCGAGCGCATCGACATCCTCAATCTCGGCATCCTGAAGGACGCCATCGAACAGGACCACGCCTTTCCCGACAAGCTCGCGCAAGCGGTGCGCGCGCTCCAGCGCGAAGGGCTGATCCGTTGCGCCGCGGCCGACAGCTTCTCGGGCGCGGCCACCTACCTCGCGCTGCTCGAGACCGGCGCCTTCGCCTCGCTGAACCTCAACTTCAACCTGGCCGACGACGGCGCCCTCGAGCGCCTGATTCCCGCCGCGCGGGCCATGGGCGTGCGCGTGGTGGTGCGCGAGGTCTTCATGAAGGGCGAGCTGTTCCGCATCGCCGCGGCCGCCGGCATCGACGACCGCGCCGCGGTGGCGCGCGCCGCCATCCGCTGGACCTTGGCGCAGCCCGGCGTCGACGGCCTGATCGTCGGCGCGGGCACGCCCGAGCAGTTGTCGGCCAGCGTCGAGGCGGCCGCGCGGCCCGAGCTGTCCGACGCCGACCACGCGCTGCTGCGCACCCTGCTCGCGCACCCGCAACTGCAGCAGGCGCGCGAGCGCAACCGCCTCGCCTTCGCGCAGCCGATCGGCAACGCCTGATCCACCGCACAGATCCACTTTTCCAGGCCTTCATCCATGACCACCTCCACGACCCCGACCCTCAGCCCCGAGCGCGCGGCGCAACTGCGCGGCATCAGCATCGCCACCCTGTCGACCGCGCTGTTCAAGCGCGGCCTGCGCAATGCCGTGGTGCAGGGCGCGCTGCCACTCAACCGGCGCGCCGCGCGCATGGTCGGCCTGGCGACCACGCTGCGCTACATCCCGGCGCGCGAGGACCTCGATCACCTGGGCGTGTTCGCCGACCGCGAGAACGCCCAGCGCAAGGTGGTCGAGACTATTCCGCCGGGCCATGTGCTGATGATCGACAGCCGCGGCGATGCCAGCGCGGCCTCGGCCGGCGCCATCCTGATCACGCGCATGCTGCGGCGCGGCGCCGCGGGCGCGGTCACCGACGGCGGCTTTCGCGACACGCCCGAGCTGCGCGAACTCGACTTCCCGGTGTACTGCCGCCAGCCGGCCGCGCCGACCAACCTCACCAAGCACCATGCGATGGACATCGACGTGCCCATCGGCTGCGGCGGCGTGCCGGTCTACCCGGGCGACGTCATCGTGGGCGACGCCGAGGGCGTGATCGTGATCCCGCCGCACCTGGTCGACGAGGTGGCCGAGGAGGCCGCGCAGATGACCGAGTTCGAGGACTACGTCACACGCCAGGTCGACCAGGGCGCTTCCACCTTCGGCCTCTACCCGCCCTCGGACGAGAGCCGCCGCGCCTACGAGGCATGGCGCGCGGTGCAAGCGAAGGCCTGAGCGCGCCATGGCAGCGATCCAGATCGACAAGGTCAGCAAGTCCTTCGGCGACACGGCCGTCATCAAGGAGGTCAGCATCCCGATGGCCGACGGCGAGTTCGTGGTGCTGGTCGGGCCCTCGGGCTGCGGCAAGTCGACCCTGCTGCGCATGATCTCGGGGCTCGAGCGCGTGAGCGCAGGCGAGATCCGGATCGGCGAGCGGCTGGTGAACCACCTGCCGGCCAAGGAGCGCGACATCGCGATGGTGTTCCAGAACTACGCGCTCTACCCCCACATGACGGTGGCCGACAACATGGCCTTCGCGATGAAGATGCGCAACGAGCCCAAGGCCGAGATCGAGCGCCGGCTGGCCAACGCGGCCGCGATCCTCGGGCTCGAGCCGCTGATGCAGCGCTTTCCGAAACAGCTCTCGGGCGGCCAGCGCCAGCGCGTGGCCATGGGCCGTGCCATCGTGCGCGATCCGCAGGTGTTCCTGTTCGACGAGCCGCTGTCGAACCTCGACGCCAAGCTGCGCGTGCAGATGCGCGCCGAGATCAAGGCGCTGCACCGCCGGCTCGGCACCACCATGGTCTACGTCACGCACGACCAGATCGAGGCCATGACCATGGCCGACCGCATCGTGGTGATGCGCGACGGCGTGGTCGAGCAGATGGGCGAGGCGCTCGAGCTCTACGACCGGCCGCGCAACGTCTTCGTGGCGGGCTTCATCGGCTCGCCGGCCATGAACTTCGTGCCGGGCCGGGTCGAGTCGCCCGATGGCGGCGCGCCGGTGCTGCGCACCCCGGAAGGCCTCGTGCTGGCGCTGCCCGAGGCCGCGCGGCGCTGGGCCGGCCAGGACTGCACCTACGGCGTGCGGCCCGAGGACATCGCGCTGGGCGGCGGCGTTCCGGGCGAGGGCTCGGCCGTGGTGCGGTCGATCGAGCCGACCGGGCCCGAGACCCACGTGGTGCTCGGCATCGGCGAGACGCTGCGGCTGAACTGCGTGCTGCGCGAGCGCACCCAGGCCCGGGTCGACGACCGGGTCGGCTTCGTGCCCGACGTGCGCAAGGTCCATCTGTTCGATACGCGAACGGGTCTGCGGCTGGCGCTCGACGCCTGAATCTGGGCGCCTGACCGCCCTTCGGGGCTGCCGGCGTTACGGGCGTTACGTTCCATCGGGAACAAACGAAACGTGACACGGAACAAAAATGTGTCAAAAAGTGAGGAAAACTGCACAGCCTTGAAGGCAGGTTTCGCCGGCGGCCCTTGTGCCTCCGCCGGGCCTGCCTAGCATGCAGTTAATGATTTTTAACAATTTCATCGCCGAGATCTTTCCGGGTGTGGAGACCGCCCAGATCCGCGTCCATTGGCGCTGGGATGTGCGCCACCACGAGGACGACGAGCACCACGATGGCGGCATGTGGGTGCCGGCCACGGCCGCCGCCCGCCGCGAGGCCCGCATCGTGTGCGAGGTGCAGAACGCGGTCTACGGCGCGGGTTCGCACTGGATCGAAGAGCGCGACCGCCCGACCTTCGCGCTGCCGCGGCCCCACCTGCGCCGCGGCTTCTCCGCGCGCGAGCTGATGATGTCCAAGTGCTCCCCATTTTCCGTGGGCAACTTTGTGGATAACTCAGGTACTGCGTTGTAAAAGCGATCTAACTCGTTGTTTTCAAAGGGGAAACAACAGTCTGCTTAAAGTTTGTGCGGTGCACAGCTTTGTCCGGCAGCTTCCTGGCGCCATCTTTTCCCTGACCAACGCCCTCCACCGCTGAGGGCGCGAGCGCCGAGCCCCTTCATCCTTTGGTATTCCCTCCGCCCGGTCATCTTCGGCCCGGCCGCGCTGCGCATGGGCCTTCGCGTGCCCGCCGCCCCCTTCCATCCAGCGTTTTCGCGCCGCCAGCCATCGGCTTGCACCGTTTCGATTCGTCATATAGGATATATCCTGCATCCAAACCCAGACCATGACCGACATCGAAACCCTCCCTCCGGACACGGCGCGCCACAGCGCCGTCGGCAAGGCCGACACGGCACACCACCTGCATTCCCAGACCAACCTCCAGACCCATCGCAGCCGCGGCCCGCTCGTGATGGTGCGCGGCGAAGGCGCCTACGTGTTCGACGAGCACGGCCAGCGCTACCTCGAGGGCATGGCCGGCCTGTGGTGCGCCTCGCTGGGTTTCTCCGAGTCGCGGCTGGTGGACGCCGCGCTGCGCCAGATGCGCCGGCTGCCCTACTACCACACTTTCAACCACCGCTCGACCGACGTCGCCTCGCTGCTCGCGGCCAAGGTGGCGGCGCTGGCGCCGATGCGCGATGCGCGCGTGTTCTTCGCCACCTCGGGGTCGGAGGCCAACGACAGCATGGTCAAGCTGGCCTGGAACTTCCACATCGCGCGCGGCGAGCCGGCGCGCCGCAAGATCCTCGCGCGCCAGCGCGGCTTCCATGGCTCGACGGTGATGGGCGCGAGCCTCTCGGGCCTGCCGAACATGCATGCCGCCTTCGGCTTGCCGATCCCCGGCATCGTGCGGCTCGAATGCCCCTCGGCCTACCGCCACGCCCTGCCCGGCGAGAGCGACGCGGCCTTCGTCAACCGGCTGGTGGCCGACCTGGAGCACACCATCGAGCGCGAGGGCGCCGGCACCATCGCGGCCTTCATCGCCGAGCCGATCATCGGCGCCGGCGGCGTGCTGGTGCCGCCCGAGGGCTACTTCCCGCGCGTGCAGGCGGTGCTGCGGCGCCACGGCATCCTGATGCTGTCCGACGAGATCATCTGCGGCTTCGGCCGCACCGGCGAATGGTTCGGCGCGCAGTCCTTCGGCTTCGAGCCCGACATGATGGCCTGCGCCAAGGGGCTGTCGGCCGGCTACGCGCCGATCTCCTGCGTGGTGGTGGCGCCCCGGGTGTACGAGGTCATCGAGGCCGAGAGCGGCCGCACCGGCGGCTTCGGCCACGGCTTCACCTACTCCGGCCATCCGCTGGGCGCGGCGGTGGCGCTCGAGGCGCTGTCGATCTACGAGCAGATGGACCTGCCGGCCCATGCCCGGCGCCTTGGCGAGCGGCTGCACGCGAGCCTGGCGCCGCTGGCCGCGCATCCGCTGGTCGGAGAGATCCGCGGCAAGGGCTTCATCGCGGGCATCGAGCTGGTGCGCGACCGCGACACGCGCGAGGCCTTCGATCCGACGCAGGGCGTGGGCGCCCAGGTCGAACAGGCCACGCGCGAGCGCGGGCTGATCGTGCGCAACATGGGCGACGTGATCGCGCTGAGCCCGCCCTACGTGCTCGACGAGGCCCAGGTCGAATGGATGGCGCGTACCCTCGGCGCCGCGCTCGACGAGGTGGCCGCGCGCGATCCCTGGAAGGCACCCGCCGCAGCGCGAAAGGAAGCAGCGTGAACACCACGACGGAACGTCCGCTGATCGAACTGATCGGCGTCCAGAAGAGCTACGACGGCGAGCACCTCGTCATCCCCGACCTGAATCTGGCGATCCGCCGCGGCGAATTCCTCACCCTGCTGGGCGCCTCGGGCTCGGGCAAGACCACGACGCTGATGATGCTGGCGGGCTTCGAAAACCCGACGCGCGGACGCATCCTCATGGACGGCCGGCCGATCCAGGACGTGCCGCCGCACAAGCGCGGCATCGGCATGGTGTTCCAGAACTACGCCCTGTTTCCCCACATGAGCGTGGCGCAGAACCTGGCCTATCCGCTCAAGATGCGCGGCATCTCGGGGCAGGCGCTGCGCGACAAGGTCGATCGCGCGATGCAGCTGGTGCGGCTCGCGGGCATGGCCGAGCGCAAGCCGGGCCAGCTCTCGGGCGGCCAGCAGCAGCGCGTGGCGCTGGCGCGCGCGCTGGTGTTCGACCCCGAGCTGGTGCTGATGGACGAACCGCTCGGCGCGCTCGACAAGAACCTGCGCGAGCACATGCAGTACGAGATCAAGCAGATCCATCGCGAGCTGGGCGTCACGGTGGTCTACGTCACGCACGACCAGGGCGAGGCCCTGACGATGTCCGACCGGGTCGCGGTCTTCCACGACGGCCGCATCGAGCAGCTGGCGCCGCCGCGCACCATCTACGACGCGCCCGCCACCGACTACATCGCCACCTTCATCGGCGAGAACAACCGGCTCGACGGCACGATCGAGGCCGCGGGCGTGCTGCAGCTGCGCGACGGCCTGCGGATCCCGCTGCCCGAGACCGGCCAGGGGCAGGCAGCGCATCCGGCGGGCGCGGGCTGCGCGCTGGTGCGGCCCGAGTGCGTGCGGCTGGCCGACGGCCAGGGCGTGCAGGTCAGCGCCGAGGTGGTCGACCTGGTCTACCTGGGCGACCACACGCGGCTGATCGCGCGGCTGCGCAACGGCGACCAGATCGTGGCCAAGCTCGGCCACGGCACGCTGCCGCGCGATACCGTGGTGGGCGCGGACGTCGCTCTGGGATGGCAATCCCGCGATATGCTCGTTTTCGCGCGACCCGCCTGAAAAGAACCCGTGAAACCCAAGATCAAACCCATCGACAAGACCAACCTCGCCGCGCGCGTGTACTCGGAGATGCGCGAATCGCTGATCGCCGGGCGCTTCATGCCCAGCGACCGGATCCGCATCAGCGAGGCGGCGCAGATGTTCGGCACCAGCGACACGCCGGTGCGCGAGGCGCTGCTGCGGCTGGTCAGCGAGCATGCGCTCGAGATGGAGACGGCCAAGCAGATCATCGTGCCGCCGCTGAGCCTGGAGCGCTACATCGAGATCCGCACGGTGCGCGTGGCGCTCGAGAGCGCGGCGGTCGAGCAGGCCGCGCTCAAGGTCAGCGACAAGGACGTGGCGGAGCTGGTGCGGATCAACAAGAAATTTGCGCAGGCCGAGGCGGCGCACCATCCCGAGAACCAGCTGCGCTACAACCGCGAGTTCCATTTCGGCGTCTACGAGCACTGCGGCCTGCCGCGGCTCTTGTCGATGATCGAGAACATGTGGGCCTCGATGGGCCCGATCCTGCGCGCCTTCTACGAGAAGTCCGACGGTTCGTACGACCAGGGCTACGGCCAGCACGATGCGCTGCTCGACGCGCTCGCGCGCCGCGATCCGGCCGCCGCCGTGACGGCCATCCGGGCCGACCTGATGTCGGCCGGGCCGAGCATCGAGCGCTTCCTCAAGGAATACGAGCAGAGCCTCGAGGCCGCCGAGGCCTGATCGGCCCGCGCGCTCAGCGCCAGGCGTCGAGGAACGCCACCAGCGACGCTCCGACCACCGCGGGGTTGTAGCCACCTTCCTGCACCAGCACCGTCGGCAGCTCCAGCGATGCCACCTGCCGGCCCATGCCGGCGAAGCCCACCTCGGTGAGCCGCAGTCCCGCAGCCGGGTCCGACTCGTGGGCGTCGAGGCCCAGCGACACCACCAGCGCCTGGGGCGCGAAGCGGTCGATGCGCTCGAGCGCGGACCAGAGCTGCAGCAGGTAGTCCGCGTCGCCCGTGCCCGCGGGCAGCGGCAGGTTCAGCGTGTAGCCCTCGCCCTCCCCTTCGCCGCGCTCGTCGGCATGGCCGGCGAAAAACGGGTGGTAGTCGACCGGGTCGCGATGCAGCGAGACGAAGAGCACGTCGGCGCGGCGCCAGAAGATGTCCTGCGTGCCGTTGCCGTGGTGCACGTCGAGGTCGAGCACCGCGACGCGCGCGAAGCGCTGGCGCAGATGCTCGGCGGCGATCGCGGCATTGTTGAGGTAGGTGCCGCCGCCGGCCATGTCGGCATAGGCATGGTGGCCGGGCGGCCGGCACAGCGCGTAGGCGCAGCGCGCGCCGCGCAGCACGCGTTCGGCGGCCTCGACGGCCAGGTCCGCGGCGGCGCGCGCAGCCTCCCAGGTCGTGGGCCCGATCGGGGCCAGCTGGTCGTGGAAGTGGAAGGCCGCGCGGCCCTCGACCGAGCGCGGATAGCCGCCGCCGTAGCGCCGCATCGCGAACACGTTGGCATGCACCTCGGCCGAGGCACCCGACAGCGCCGACCACTCGGCATGCGCGGTGGCGAAAAAGTCGAGGTAGCGCGCATCGTGCACGCGCGCCAGCGGCGCCAGGCCGTGCGAGACCGTGCCGTCCTGCACCGCGAAGCCCGCTGCGCCGAGCGCGGTGCGCATCGCGTCGACGCGCTCGGGCACGTCGCGCGAGGTGCGCCATCCGCCGCGCGCGCCCAGCAGCCCGGGGCGGTGCAGCGCATGCAGCGGCGTGTGCAGGATCTGCAACCCGCTGGCGTTACCAGCCATCGCCATGCCGCTCAGTTCGACACCCACTTCGCGAAGCGCTGCTGCAGCTCGTCGAGATGGTCGGCCCAGAAGGCGGTGTTCTGCAGCAGCGGCTGGTCGATGTTCTGCGGCGCGTTGGGCAGCTTGTCGAGCACGGCCTTCGAGAGCAGGGCCTGCGCCTTCGGATTGGCCGGGCCGTAGGGAATGGTCTCGGCGAACAGCTTCTGCTGCGCCGGCGCGCTCATGTAATCGATCAGCGCGAGCGCCTTGGCCTTGTTCGGGCTGCCCTTCACCACCACCCAGTCGGTCGGCCCGTAGACCTGGTTCTTCCACACCATGGCCAGCGAGCGGCCTTCCTTGTTCGCCGCATCGATGCGGCCGTTGTAGGCCGAGGCCATCACCACCGCGCCCGAGGCCAGCCACTCGATCGGCTGCGCGCCGGCCTCCCACCATTGCACGTCCTTCTTGATCTGGTCGAGCTTGGCGAAGGCGCGGTCCTGGCCGGCCTTGGTCGCCAGCAGCTTGTAGACCTCGGCGGCCGGCACGCCGTCGGCCATCAGCGCGATCTCTAGCGTCTGCTTGGCCTGCTTGCGCAGCGCGCGCTTGCCGGGCCAGCGCTTGGTGTCCCAGAAGTCGGCCCACGATTTCGGGCCGTCGGGCAGGCGCTTGCTGTCGTAGCTGAGCACCTTGGCCCACAGCATGGCCGGCACGCCGCAGGGATTCATCAGCTCCCTGGGCAGGTCGCGCGTGGCGGGCGCAGAGCTGGCCCAGTCGATCTTCTCGAGCAGGCCCGAGTCGCAGCCGACCACCACGTCCTCCTCGTCCATCTGCACCAGGTCCCAGATCACGTTGCCCGACTCGACCATGGCCTTGACCTTGGTGAGGCCGACCACGTTGCTGTCCTCCACCAGCTTCTCGGACTTCGCGGCGGCATAGGGTTGCCAGTAGGCCTTGCGGAAGGACTCCTGCAGCGCGCCGCCGACGCTCACGACGGTGAGGTCGCGCGCCTGGGTCCACGGGGCGGCGAAGGCGAGGCCGGCCAGGACGAGGCCGCGCAGGGAAAGCGAAAGGTTCATGAGAACTCCGGGAGAAAGGAACGGGGAGGAAAGAGAGAAACGGGCTCAGGCGCGCAGGCCGCCCGTGAAGCCGTCGAGGAAGTGCACGAGGTTGGCGCCGATGTGGTCGCAGTCGTAGCCGCCCTCCTGCACCATCACGCTCGGCATGCCGAGCCGGCCCAGGCGCTCGCCGATGCGGCGGAAACCCTCGGTCGTGACCTTGAGGCCCTTGAACGGGTCGTGCTCGTGCGCGTCGAGGCCCAGCGAGATCACCAGCGCGTCGGGGCTGTAGGCCGCGAGGCGGCGGCAGGCGTGCTCGAGCGCCACCAGGTAAGCGTCGTCGCCGGTCTCGGCCGGCAGCGGCAGGTTCAGGTTGTAGCCCAGGCCCGCGCCGGCGCCGCGCTCCTGCGCATAGCCGCAGAAGTACGGGTGGTAGTTCGCCGGGTCGCGGTGCAGCGAGACGAAGTAGACGTCGGAGCGCTCGTAGAAGATGCCCTGCGTGCCGTTGCCGTGGTGCACGTCGATGTCGATCACGGCCACGCGGCGGCCATGGCGGCGCAGCAGCTGCGCGGCGATCGCGGCATTGTTGAGGTAGCAGACGCCGCCGCCGCGCTCGCGGTAGGCATGGTGGCCGGGCGGCCGGCAGATCGCGTAGGCCGCCTTGGCGCCCTGCAGCACGCGCTGCGCGGCATCGGCCGCGAGATTGGCCGAGGCGAAGGCCGCGGCCGCGGTGCCCGGGCCGATCGGCGAGGCCAGGTCCTGCATGTGGTAGCCGGCCTGGCCCACCACGCGCTCGGGGTAACCGTGCTGCTGGCCCGGCACCGCGAACACGTTGGGCACGATCTCGGGCGCCGCGCCCGGGATCTCGGACCAGCGACGATGGCCGTCCTGCAGAAAGCACAGGTAGTCGGGCGTGTGCACGTCGGCGACCGGGCCCAGGCCGTGCTCGGCGGCGGCCACGAGTTCGCACCCGGCCTGCACGGCCGCGTCGCGCAACTGCTCCGCGCGGTCGATGCGCTCCTGCGCGGACGTGAAGCGGCCGGTGACGAAGAAGAACGAGGGCTCGTGCTCGCGGTGGATGGGGGTGTAGAGGACGGGAAGCATGGGTGTCTCGCTATCGAAGGAAGGAGCGTTCAGGCGCGCGGTGCGCCGGGCAGCGGCGGCGTGCGGTAGCCGGCGGTTTCGCCGCCATCGACCGTGAGCACCGCGCCGTTGATGAAGCTGGCCTGCGCCGAGAGCAGCCAGCAGACCGTGTCGGCCACCTCGCCGGCCTCGCCGAGCCGGCCGGCGGGAATGCGCCGCGTGAGCGCGGCCAGGCGGTCGGCATCGGCGATCACGCGCGCCATCATCCGCGTGGCGATCTGGCCGGGGCACACCGCGTTGAAGCGCACGCGCTCGCCGAACTCCAGCGCCAGCGCCTGCGTGAGCGCGATCACGCCGCCCTTCGAGGCGCAGTACGCCGCGAGCCCCTCCTCGCCGACCTTGCCGGCGATCGAAGCCACGTTGACGACGGCGCCGCGCTGCGACTTCTGCAGGGCCGGCAGCGCCTTCTGGCTGAACAGGAACACCGAGCGCAGGTTGACCGCCATCAGCCGGTCCCAGTCGTCGACGCCCAGTTCGAGAAAGGCGCTGCGCGAACCGGCGCCCGCGTTGTTGACCAGCCCGTCGATGACCCCGCCGCCCAGCGCCTCGGCGCGCGCGACGACCTCGGCCACGGCCGCGGGGTCGGACGCGTCGGCGGCCGCGAAGTGGGCGCCGGTGTGCTGCGCCAGCGCCTCGCCGGCCGCGGTGTCGCGACCGGTGAACAGCACCTGTTCGCCGTTGCCCGCCAGTTGCGCGACGATGGCCGCGCCGATGCCGTGGGTGCCTCCGGTGACGACGATCATGCGAGCTCCTTGCCGCCGCGCGCGGCGGCCATGTTCTCGTAGGGCACGGGGGTGTTGCGCGGGTCGTCAGCCGCGCGCTGCCAGTACATGCGCTGCAGCTGCTGCGTCAGCGGACCGACCTCGCCGTTACCCACGCCGGCGCCGTCGAGCCGGGTCACGGGCATCACGCCGCCGGCGGTGCTGGTGATGAAGATCTCGTCGGCCTCGCGCAGCCGCTGCACCGGGATGTCGGCCAGTTCGCAGCCGATGCCGAGCTGGCGCGCGAGCTCGATCACGGTGCGCCGCGTCATGCCCTCGAACACGTTGCGCCGCGGCGTGAACAGCGCGCCGTCCTTCGCGCCGAAGATGTTGAAGCCCGCGCCCTCGGTCACGTTGCCTTGCGCATCGGGCAGCGCCGCGACCAGCGCGCCGCGGTCGTAGGCCTCGAAGATGCCCATGGTCAGGTCGAGCCAGTGGAAGTTCTTCACGCGCGTGTCGATCGCCGCGCTCGCGATGCGCTGCACCTGGCTGATCACCATCGCGAGCCCCGCGCGTTGTTGCGCCGGCGTGCCGATCCAGACGAAGGGCTGCGAGAAGGCATAGAAGCGGTTCTGGCATTCGCGCGGATCGCGCGAGCCCGGCGGCGGCACGCCGCGCGTGCAGGTCATCTGCACATAGGCATCGCGCAGGCCGCTGAGCGCCACGCATTGCTCCAGGATGTGGCGCATCTCCTTCTTCGAGAGCGGCAGGCTCATGCGCAGCTCGCCCATCGACCACAGGAAGCGATCGATGTGGTCGTCGAGCCGGAAGAAGCGGCCCTGCCAGACGTGGGCCACGTCGTAGGTGGCGTCGGAGCGCACGAAGCCGCGGTCGACGAGGGGGATGCGGGCGTCGCGCAGCGCGACGTACTGGCCGTCGACGTGGGCGACGCCGGCGGAGAAGTCTGGGTTCATGAGGAGCTTCCGGGGTCCTGGGGGCGTTGAACGGGAGCCGAGCGCTGGCTCAGCCAGGCCGACAGCGTGAGCGCCACCGCCGCGACGACCATCAGGAAGGTCGACATGGCGATGATCGAGGGGTCGATGGTGTCGCGGATGCCGTCGAACATCTGGCGCGGCAGCGTGCGCTGGCCGGGACCGCCGATGAAGATGGCGACCACGACCTCGTCGAACGAGGTGATGAACGCGAACAGCGCGCCCGAGACGATGCCCGACATGACGATCGGCACCACCACGGTGAAGAAGGCGCGCACGGGCGAGGCGCCCAGGCTGTAGGCCGCGCGCAGCAGGCCCATGTCGAACTGCTGCAGCGTGGCCGTGACCGTGATGACGACGAAGGGCGTCGACAGCACCGCGTGGGCGATCACCAGTCCCGGCAGCGAGGCCGTGAGGCCGATGCGCGAGAACAGGAAGTACATGCCCAGGCCGGTGATCACGGGCGGCACGATCATCGGCGCCATCAGGAAGCCGAGCAGCGTGCGCCGCGCCGGCAGGTTGCGCCGCGCGAAGGCGAAGGCCGCGAGCGTGCCGAGCACGGTGGCGATCAGGGTCGAGCACACGCCGACCACGAGGCTGTTGCGCAGCGAATCGAGCCAGGGGCCGGGCGAGAACACGCGCTGGTACCACTGGGTCGAGAAGCCGGGCAGCGGGTAGGACAGGAAGGAGCCGGCGCTCAGCGAGATCGGCGTCATCGCGAGCAGCGGCAGCAGCAGGAAGCACACCATCAGCGCGCCGTACAGGTAATGCACGGCGCCGGCGGCGCGGGCGAATTGGCGATGGGTCATGCGAAGGGGCTCCCGTCTTTCACTTGATGCCCGCGAGCTGCTTCACGCCGAGCGTGGAGGCCGCCACCAGGTACACCGCCATCACGCAGGCCAGCAGCATCAGGCCGAGCGCCGAGGCCATGCCCCAGTTGACGGTGTTGTTGGCGTAGAAGGCGACGAAGTAGCCGAGCATCTGCTCGCGCGCGCTGCCGACCAGCGAGGGCGTGATGTAGTAGCCCGCGGCCACGATGAAGGTCAGCAGGCCGCCGGCCGCCACGCCCGGCAGGCTCAGCGGCAGGTAGACGTGCAGGAAGCCGCGTACCGGGTGCGCGCCGAGCGAGGACGAGGCGCGCATCAGGTGTGGCGGAATACTCTTGAGGCTGTTGTAGATCGGCAGCACGGCGAAGGGCAGCAGGATGTGCACCATCACGATGTAGAGGCCGGTGGCATTGAAGATCAGCGCGAGCGGCTGGTTCACGGCACCGATGGCCTGCAGCAGCGCATTGACCAGCCCGTTCTCCTGCAGCACCACGATCCAGGCCGTGGTGCGCGCGAGCAGCGAGGTCCAGAAGGGCAGCAGCACCGCCAGCATGATCGCGAAGGCGATCGGCTTGGGCGCCTTCACCAGCAGCGCCGCGAGCGGATAGCCGAGCAGCAGGCAGGCCAGCGTGACCGCGCCCGCGATCGACAGGGTGCGCCAGAGGATGTCGAGGTAGATGCGCTGGTCGGGCTCGGCGCGCACGATGCGGCCCTCGTCGTTCTCCGCCATGTCGAGCGCGGCCAGCAGGTAGCGCCCGGTGTAGGGCGTGGCGGCGCGGCGCAGCGCGCTCCAGTAGGCGGTCTCGCCCCAGCGCGGATCGACCTCGAGCAGCCAGGCCCTGGCATCGGTTGCGGCGGGCGCGTCGGTGCCGGCGCGGCGCGCGGTCTTCATCACGAGCGTGCGGTAGCCGCTGATCTCGTAGTTCATGCGGCGGCCGAGCTCGCCGATGGCGCGCGTGCCCTGGGCCTGCGCCATGTCGGCGGCCAGCGCGGCGAAGGCGGGGTCGCCGGGCAGCGAAGCGGCCACGGACTGCCAGTCGGCGAGGACCTGCGCGGTGCGCGGCAGCGCCTCGCGCACCTCGGGGTTGTCGACGGCGCGGTGGACCATCATCGCCAGCGGCAGCAGGAAGAAGACGGCGCCATAGATCAGCAGCGGCGCGACCAGCAGCAGCGACACCAGCCGCTGGCGCCGGCCCGCGCGGTGGGTCGAGCGCCTGAGGGCCGCGCCGGCACCCGCCGGCAGGGCTGGGACGGCGAGCGAGACGGCGGTGGAACCGGTGGACATCGTTGCGGGCCTCAACGTTGCGACACCCAGCGCGTGAAGCGCTGCAGCAGCTCTTCCTCGTGGTCGACCCAGAAGGCGGTGTCGAGCAGCAGCGCGTTGCGCAGGTTCTGCGGCGAGGTCGGCAGCAGCGGACGCAGCGCCTCGGGCATGGCGGCGGCGGCGCGGGTGTTGGTCACGCCATAGGGAATGGCCTGCGCGAAGGCGACCTGGCGCTGCGCGTCGAACATCGAGTCGAGCAGCGCGTAGGCCTGCTGGCGGTGCGGGCTGCCCTTCACGATGGTCCAGTAATCCATGCTGTAGAGCTGGCCGTCCCAGCTGAAGCGGAACTGCTTGCCCTGCTGGTTGGCCGAGGCGATGCGTCCGCTGTAAGCGGCGGTGGCGGCCAGCGTGCCGCTGTCGAGCCATTCGAGCGGCTGCGCGCCCGACTCCCACCAGACGATGGAAGGCCGCAACTGCTCGAGCTTGGCGAAGGCGCGGTCCTGCCCGGCCCTGGTGGCGAGCACCTTGTAGACATCGGCGGCGGGCACGCCGTCCGCGAGCAGCGCGATCTCGAGCGTCATGCGCGGCTGCTTGCGCAGGCCGCGCTTGCCGGGCCAGCGCCGGGTGTCCCAGAACTCGGCCCAGGTGCGCGGACCGTTGTCGCCGAACTTGCGGCCGTCGTAGGCCAGCACCTTCGACCAGACGAAGGCGCCCACGCCGCACTTGGCGAAGGCGGCGGGGTTGATGTCCTGCGCCTTCGCGAACTGCTTGCGGTCGATGGGCTCGAGCAGGCCCTGCTCGCAGGCCGAGGCCATCTCGTTCTCGTCCATCTGCACCAGGTCCCAGGTCACGTTGCCGGTCTCGACCATGGCCTTCTGCCGCGCGTAGCCGCCGGGGTAGCTGTCCTCGACCAGCGCGATGCCGCCCTGCTTCTTGAACGGCTCGAAGTAGGCGCTGCGAAATGCTTCCTGCAAGGCGCCGCCGAAGCCGACGACCGTGAGATCGGCCGCCATCGACGCGGTGGCGGCCGTGGCCAGCGCGAGGAGCGCGGCGAGTTTGGAAATGCCTGCGCGACAGCGGGAACGCGCGGATACGACTGTCATGGACGACCTTCTGGACAGTGGGGAGGAAATCGGACTTTGCAGGCCCCGATCGGTGATGTAGGATATATCCTATATGTTGATTTCGAGCGAGACAAGTCTTTTTTCGCTCGATCCGTTGATGGAAAACCCGATGGAGGACGCAGGCCCGGCACGACGCTCCCGAACCCCACGCCCGCCCGCGGCGCATGCCCATGCGCGCGGGCTCCTTTCACCCTCTAGCCACGCAACCGATATGCCATTCCCGTCCGAATCACCGCCCGCCCCGTCCGCCCTGTCCGCGGAAGAGCTCCACCGCCTGCGCGAGAAGGCCCGCTTCATCCGCCTCGAAACGATCCGGCTGATCGAGATCGCCAAGGTCGGCCACTACAGCTCGGTGTTCTCCGCCGCCGAGCTGTTCGCCTCGCTCTACTACGACGTGATGGACATCCGCGCCAACGAGCCCCGCTGGCCCGATCGCGACCGCTTCCTCATGGGCAAGGGCCATGCGGCGGTGGGCCTGTTCCCGATCCTCGCGGAGTACGGCTACATCGACCGCGCCACGCTCGACGGCTACACCCGCCTGGGCAATCCGCTGGGCGACCACCCCGACATGCGCAAGGTGCCGGGCATCGACTTCAGCTCGGGCTCGATCGGCCATGCGCTGTCGGCCGGTGCCGGCATGGCCTTCGGCGGGCGCATCGCGAAGCGCGGCTTCGACACCTTCGTGATGCTCGGCGACGGCGAGATGCAGGAGGGCCAGGTCTGGGAGGCGGCGATGTTCGCGGCCCACTACCGGCTCTCGAAGCTCATCGCCATCGTCGACCGCAACGGCTTCCAGCTCGATGGCCGCGTCGACGACGTGATCGGCATCGAAGGCCTGGCCGACAAATGGCGCGCCTTCGGCTGGGAGACGCACGAGGTCGACGGCCACGACCTCTCGGCCCTCACGCAGCTGCTGCGCAGCCTCAAGCAGGACGCGCGGCGCGAGCGGCCCGCCTGCGTGATCGCGCACACGGTGAAGGGCAAGGGCGTGTCGTACATGGAGACCGAGCCCGGCTGGCACCTGGGCTACCTGTCGCCCGACGACGCCGCGCGCGCGATCGAAGAAATCATGCAAACCGAAATCTGACCACGAGGCCCACCCGATGTCCCAACCCCTTTCCCCCGAAAGCTGGCAGTACCGCTCGCTCAACGCCACCACGCCCGGATTGAGCATGCTCTCGGACGCCCTGATCGAACTGGCCGAGGCCGGCCATCCGGTCGTGGCCGGCTCGGCCGACCTGCAGTATTCGAACGGCCTCAACAAGTTCGCGGCCGCCTTTCCCGAGCGCTACATCCAGTTCGGCATCTCCGAGCAGAACATGGTGTCGGCCGCGGCCGGCCTCGCGACCACGGGCCAGATGCCGTTCGTGGCGACCTTCGCCTCCTTCCTCGGCCTGCTGTGCTGCGAGCAGATCCGCATGGACGTGGCCTACAGCGCGCTGCCGGTGCGGCTGATCGGCCACCACACGGGCATCTCGCTCGGCTTCTACGGCACCTCGCACCATGCGACCGAGGACATCGGCACCATGCGCTCGATCGCCGGGCTCACGATCATCTCGCCCGCAGATGGTCACCAGCTGAAGGCCGCGATCAAGGCCTCGGTCGACTGGCCCGAGCCGATCTATTTCCGGATCGGGCGCGGCCGCGATCCGGAGATCTACGCGGACGGCATCGACTTCCGCATCGGCAAGGCGATCGTGCACGGCCAGGGCACCGACCTCACGATCATGGCCTGCGGCATGCCGGTCTACTCCGCGCTCGAAGCGGCCAAGGCGCTGCGCGCCGAGGGGCTGTCGGTCGGCGTGCTCGACATGGCCACGGTGAAGCCGCTGGACCGCGCGGCGGTGCTCGAGGCGGCCGGCCGATCGAAGCTGCTGATGACGGTGGAAGAGCACAACGTGCTCGGCGGCCTCGGCGCCGCGGTGGCGGAGGTGCTGTCGGATGTCGGCGGCTCGGTGCGCCTCGTGCGCCACGGCATCCACGACGAGTACAGCCTGATCGCGCCGCCCACGCACCTGTACCGTCACTACATGCTGGATGCCGAGGGCGTGGCCCATGTCGCGCGGCGCGCGATCGCGGGCGAGACGGTTCGGCCCGGCGCGGTGCCTGCCTGAATCAGGCCGTGCTGTCCGGCGACCGAGCCTGCTCGATCGCCGCCTGCACGATGGCTCGTGCCCATGCGGGCGTGGCGGCCAGTGCCGCGGCGTCCTCGGGCGCCGGGTACGTGACGCGGCCACCGATGACTTCGAGCACCAGCACGGGATCGTCGATCTCCTCGCCCGGCGCGGCCTCGGCGCTGTTGTCGAACACCTGCAGCCGCGCGAGATGCGGCAGCAGCCGGATCAGGTTGGCGCGCGAGGCGGTCCAACGCTCGCGAATCTTCGCTTCGGGGATGTCGTGGCCGCCGCGCAGCACGCGGGCGCGCACGCGGCGCAGATGCAGCTCGGGCGAGGCCAGGCCGCAGAAGATCATCGAAACGTCATGGCTGCGCGCGGCGCGCGCCAGCAGGTCGGGGATGGTGCGGGCGCCGAGCGTGGTCTCGAAGGCGAAATTGCGGCCGCTCTCGACGGCGGCCGCTAGCCGCGCACGGCCATGCTCCCAGGCGCGGCCGTTGGCATCGGCGATGTCGATGCCGAGCGCGGCCACCAGCTCGCGCGCGAAACGGTCTGGGTTGTACCAGTCGAGGCCGTGCTCGGCCAGCATCGCGCCGCCGACCGAACTCTTGCCGGCGCCATTAACGCCGGCCAGCACGAAGATGAACGGCCGCCGTGCCGCGGCGGCGCCCATCAGAAGCTTTCGCCGGCCCGCGGACGCCGGCGCTGCTTGCCGCGCGCCTCGAACAGGCCGTCGAGCCTGGCGGCGCTGTCCTCCTGCTGCAGCACCGCGAGCCGCGCATCGAAGCGCGCGCCGAGCTCCTCGAGCACATGGGCTTCGCGCGAGCGCAGGGCCTGCAGGTCGGTGGTCAGCTGTTCGTAGGTGGCCGCGTCGAGCAGCACCATCTCGACATTGGCGTGATTGGTGATCGCCACGCTGCCCGACTGGCGCACCTGGCGCACGACTTCGCCCCAGCGGTTCTTGACCTGCGAGGCGTTCTGACGCGGCAGTTGATCGAGCGGGGGCCAGAGGGCAGCCATGGACTTCTCCGAGGGAGGAATCTGGCCATTCTAGCCCTATTGGCTATTTTTGACCGATGGGGCTGTTTTCCGCGCCGGGTCGGCTGCCGATCAGTTCTGCGACGACGCCTCCTTGGTCTTGCCGAGACCGCGCAGGTTCATGGCGGCCAGGCATACCTGGAGCGCGATCAGCGCCCAGGCGCTCGAATACACGCCCCAGATGCCCCACAGCACATTGCTCGCGAGAAATACCCAGAACCCCGTGTTGCGCCTGCCCTTCGCATTCGATGCCACCAGCCAGGCGGCGCCGACCGAGGCGACGAAGGCGGGCCATTGCAGCCAGGAGATCCAGTCCATGGGGGGCTCAGTTCGCGGAGGGCGGCGGCTGGCCCGTGGCCGCCGAGCGGCTCTCGATCCACGCCAGACACTGCTCGCGCAGCAGGTCGATCGATGCCAGCGCATTGCGTTGCGGCTCGAAGATCGGCAGCTCGCAATGCCGTTCGCCCTGGCGATGGATCTGCGCGGTGCCCGAGAAGGTGGCGCGCGCGGGCACTGGCGCGAGGCTGTAGTGGAATTCCCATCCCTGGTGCTGCTCGGAATGCGAGAGCGTGTCGCGCCCGATGCCGCTCGATGCGGGCGTCTTCGGCTGCTTCCGGAGAAAGAACGGATGGAGGGACGGTGGCAGAGGCATCGAGGACATGTCGCGTGACGCAGAAGCAGGCGTGGCTGGAATCGGGCCCCGGTGTCACCCGGGTCTGCCGACGAGCGTAGTCAGCGGCCTTCGCCGCGCCTGTCGGAAGAGATGCCGACACGCGCAAGACGGCTGCTCACCGACCGACCGATGCGACTCGCTAAAGCCGGGACTGGTTCCGCTGCGAATGCCTCTCCCCGTTCAGCGGCCGGCCTCGGGCTCGCGCAGGTTCCACATCTCGAACACCTGCTCGCGCGCGATCAGTCCGTCGCGCATCTCGAAGTGGTGAACGAGGCGCAGCGCCACGCGCGCGCCGATGGCCACGGGCGCGTTGACCATGCCCGGTCCCACGAGGCGCAGGTGGACGAGCATGTCGTCGACCACCCGGTGCTCGGTGGCGAAGCGGTCGAGCGGCGTGATCTCCACCTCCGCCATCGACGGCCACATCGCGAGGTAGTTGGCACGCACGGCGTCGCGGCCGACGAAGCGCAAGCCGCGGCCCGGGACCTCGAGCACGATGTCGTCGGTGTAGAGGTCGAGGATGGAGTCGACATCGCGGGCCTCCCCCTGGATATGGCGGTCCACCACCGCCAGGTTGTGTTCGATCGTTTGCAAGCCAAAGCTCCTGATGCAGGTGACGCCTCTGCCGGGACGTCGTTGAAAGACAGAATGTCTGCCAATTATTGACAAAGGCCCTGTCTTTTTCATCGGCCATTGGCCATAGGCGGGATCGCAGATGGACAGGCGGACTGTCGTTCTGGATACTCGCGCGATGCCACAGGAAAAGCCCTTCACCGACACCCACCAGACCCTGGGTGCCTTGCTGCGCATGCCCTACGAGCGCATGTCCGGGTGGCTCTATGCGGAGCTCCGGGAAAGCGGTTTCGAAGACATCCGGCCCGCCTTCAGCGCGGTGTTGCGCAACCTGGGGCCCGGCAGTTCGCGCGTGAGCGAGCTCGCGGCGCGCGCGGGCATGACCAAGCAGAGCATGAGCTACCTCGTCGAGCAGATGCAGGGCTGCGGCCTCGTCACGGTCACGCCCGATGCACAGGACCGCCGGGCCAACACGGTGCAGCTCACCGCGCGCGGCGAGAAAGCGGTGCTGACCGGGATCGTGCTGTCGAAGAGCTACGAGGAGCGGCTGGCCGGACTGCTCGGCGAACGCAAGATCGCGCAGCTGCGCGCGATCCTCGAGGAACTGGCCGCCAAGCTCGAGACGACCGACACGCGCTGAAGGCGCCGAGGCATCGGCTCAGGTCGGAATGCGCTCGTGCGGGCCCTGTGCGTTCAGTGCCACCCAATCGGCCGAGCGGACGCCGGGTCTGTAGATGCTGGAACCCCGCTTGGCCATCAAGCCCGCGAAGTCCGCCTGGGCCCTGCCCTGCTGCAGCAATGCGACGGCTTCCGAACGTTCGTAGTGATGGACCGGAATCACATTGAGCAAGGGCGTTCCGAGCAGACGCGCGAGTCTTTGCTTGCGTAGCGACAAGGGCTCGCTGGTGAGATCGGTGCCCTGCACCATCAGCAGGTCGAAGACGAAATAGAACACCGGCCTGGCCCCGCGATACCACCCGCGCCGCTTGGCACGCTCGCTGAGCCCTTCGCGGTCGCAACGGCCTCTGTCGTCGAGCACGCAGGCCACGCCATCGAGGATGCAGGGGCCTTCCTTCAACTGGGCCAGGCTCTCCACCACCTCGGGAAACCAGCCCGTGGCATCCGAGCCGTCACGCGTCTGCAATTGCACCTTGCCCGATCGCGTGGGCGTGCGGGTCTGCGCCAGCAGGCGACAGCCGCTCAGTCGCTGCTCGAAGATCCAGCCCGACTCGCTCAGATCGATGGTGCGCGAGTCGGCCAGCATGGGTGAGAGGGCATTCAGGCTCAGCATGCGCTGGAACTTGCAGCGTCCCCACGGGATGGCCTGTCAGAGGGCATCTCGGCGGCCTCGGGCGATTCTTGAAAACGGCTGCCCGACAAGTTGCCAACGGAAAACGGTGGATCGATGGGTCTAGTCGCAATAGGTCGGCCAGTGCGAGTCGAAAAGATGTCTCTTTCAGGCCTCTATCAGCAGCAGGATCATGGTCCTGTAAATACACTAACGGCCTACTCTTGATACGACTCTGATTTAAGCCTCCGCCGAAACAAACACCGTTCATCAACCACAAACCCAGGCCGTTAGCGTATTTTCATGGTCACGCCTTCCCTCTTCGATACCGACCCCGTCGGCAGCCCGCATGAAACGGCTTTCCAGGAATGGCTCGCGGCCCGCAGCGCCGCCGGCACCCTGCGAGAGGCCTCGTCGATGGCCGTCTACCGCGACATGTGGAACGGCTTCACCTCGTGGTGCCTGGGCCAGTCGCCGCGGGTCACGCTGGAGTCCCTGTCACCCGCCGACCTCGACGCCTTCAAGGCCGCGCGCTACGGCATCAAGAGCAGCGACCTGTCGCTCTCGCCGCGCCATGCGCTGCGACTGGTGCGCTTGATCGACCACGTGCTGCGCCATCGCTGCGCCATGCACGACCTGCCCCCGAGCACGGCGGCTGCCGACTGGCTGTTGGCCCATCCCGAGATCCGCTATGCCGAAGCGGCCAGTGCCGACCCGCCGCCCGAGTTCCTGTCGGCGTCCGAGGCCAAGCACCTGATCCTCTTTCTCTCGAGTGCCCGCCCGCGCCCCGGTGCCTCGTCGGAAGGCCGCGGCCAGCCGCTGACCTGGCAGCAGTTGCGTAATCACGCGGCCGTCGGATTGCAGCTCGGTGCCGGCCTTGCGCCGGGCGACGTGCGCGCGCTGGCCATCGACGCCCCCACCACCGCCGGTGGCCGCGTGGCCGACCGCCCCTGGAAGATCGCCGTGCCCGGCAACGGCAACCTGCCGCCGCGCGAAACGCCGATCGCGCCCTGGGCCGCCGAGCTGCTCAAGCACTGGCTGCAGGTCCGCGCCGAACTGGGCATTCCTGGCGAACACCTCTTTCCCTCGACGCGCACGGGCAAGCCCTGGGGCAAGGAATCGCACTACCGCTGCGCCCGCGAACTGCTCGCTCAGGCCGGGCTCGACAGCGCCGAAGGCGGTTCGTTCCGGCTGCGCCACACCTTCGCGCTGCGCCAGCTTCGCCGCGGCACGTCGGTGGAGCAGGTCGCGCGCTGGCTCGGCCTCGAGGTCGAGGCGATGAACAAGTACACGCGGGTGCTGATCGCCCCGGCCGACGTGGTCTGAGCCGTCGCGTCAGTGCCCGCCGTGCCCCGAGCGCGCGGCCTGCCGCGCCGCCTGCGGGCTCAGCCCGAAGTGGCGCTTGAAGGCAGTGCTGAAATTCGCGGCATGCCCGTAGCCCACGCCGAGCGCGATCTCGGTCACGCTCTGGTGCCCCTGTTCCAGCAGAACCCGAGCGCGTGCCAGCCGCGCCTTGGCCACGTACTCGAACAGCGAGCTGCCATAGGCTTGCCGAAAGCCGCGCGCAAGGCGACTCTCGCTAAGCCCGAAACGGCGTGCCAGGCTGCGCATGTCGAAGACCTCGCCAAGGTGCGTGTCGATATGGTCCTTGAGCGGCGCCAGCCGCTCGCGCGCCGCGGCCGTGGCGCCATCGACCGGCGCATCGCCGAAGCCGCGCGTCAGAAAGCCATGCAACAGCTCGAAAGCCTTGGCCTCGGCATAGAGCCCTCTGAAGCGGTCGCCCGATCCGTCGTCGAGCAGCGCATCGGCGATCTCGTGCTGCGCGGTGCTCAGCGGAAAGCGCAGCAGCTCGAAGCGATCGGGCCGCGCCTGCATGAAGGCGCCGAAAGGCCCGTCCAGCGGCAACTCGAGCAGGCCCAGTTCCTCCGACAGGAAATCGCGCGAACAGCACAGCGTGACCGAACGCTCGCGCACCTCGCTCGCGAAGAACTCCTCCTTGGCCGCGCCGGGCGGCTGCAGCAGGGTGCTCACGCTCATCGCGCTCACCGTCTGCGCGCCCGTGCTGCCGGGCTGGCCGACCCGGCTTTCGCCCTCGAGCCGGAAATGCAGCTTGATGAAGTCACCGCTGCGATAGACCTCGCGGCTTTCTTCCAGGTGCGTGACATGGCCCAGCGACAGATAGAAGCCGGGCCGGAAGCACAGGAACTCGCGCCGGCCGCGCGCCGCACCGGTCGGCGTCACCGTCAGTCCCTGGGTGCGGCCCCAGCGGCGGGTCGACGCGAGGCGATAGGCGGAAGGCAGGCTGAACGGCGTGTCCATCGCTTGGGTCCGTGGGCGGGTTCGAAGAGGCGCCGAGGATACTCCCGCGCCCGAGTTTTCCTGCAGGCGGAACAAAGCTTTCCGCCGGGGGCGCTTCATTGCGCTCGATGGAACACCTAGATTCGCTGGCACTGCGCGCACCCCGCGCTTCAACCAGCCGGCACCCAAGTCCGGCCCACCGGAGACCACCATGCCGACCGCGATCCGCCCCTTCTTCCAACGCACCGCCTGGACGCTGGCCCTTGGCCTCACCGTCGCCGCCAGCGCTCAAGCCCAGGACAAGTACCCGAGCAAGCCGATCCGCGTGGTAGTGCCGTTCCCCGCCGGCACCGCGCCCGACGTGATGGCGCGCTACTGGGGCGACCGCATCTCCAAGCAGCTGCAGCAGCCCGTGGTGATCGACAACCGCGCCGGCGCCTCCACCATCGTCGGCACGCAGGCCGTCACCACCGCGCCCGCCGACGGCTACACCCTGCTCTACACCGCGAGCGGCACGCTCACCATCAACCCCTTCGTCTACAAGAAGCTGCCCTACCAGCCGCAGGACCTGGTGCCGGTGACGCGCATGCTGTCGATCCCGCTGGTGGTCTCGGTGCCGGTGCAATCGCCCTACAAGACGCTCGCCGACCTGATCAAGGACGCGAAGGCCCGCCCCGGCGAGGTCAGCTATGCCTCGTACGGCGTGGGCACGGTGCCGCACATGTCGATGGCCTACTTCGCCAACAGCGCCGGCCTCGCGCTCAACCACGTGCCCTACCGAGACGGCGGCCTGACCGACGTGCTCGGCGGCCGCGTCAGCACCGCCTTCTCGCCGATCGCCGACGTGCTGCCCTACATCAAGGCCGGCAAGGTGCGGCCGCTGGCCGTGTCGAGCACGCACCGGCTCGAGTCGCTGCCGCAGGTGCCGACCGTGGCCGAGGCCTTCCCGGGCTTCGAGGGCGACTCGTGGCATGGCGTGTTCGCGGTCAAGGGCACGCCGCAGCCCATCGTCGACCTGCTCGCCAGCCTGTCGCGCCGCATCGCCGAGTCCGACGAGTACCGTCGCTATCTCGGCGAGTTCGGGCTGATTCCGGTCGGCGGTTCTCCGGCGGACTTCACCCAACTGGTCGGCACCGAGTCGAAGCGCTGGGTCAAGGTCGTCAAGGACAACAACATCTCGCTCGAGTGAGCCCGCTCGCCGCGTTCCCGTTCCCATTGCTCCCGAAGGATTCCGAATGACAACCCGCGACATCGTCGCCCTCTGCGGCAGCCTGCGCGCCGCCTCCGTGAACCGCCACGTGGTCCAGCTCGCGCGCGAGGTCCTGCCCGAAGGCGCCTCCCTCACCCTGCTCGAATGGCGCGAGGTGCCCGTGTTCGATGCCGACGACTACGCGCGCGGCCTGCCGGCACCGGTCGCCGCGCTGCGCGAGCGCATCCGCGCCGCCGATGGCGTGCTGATCGCCACGCCCGAGTACAACTTCAGCATTCCCGGCGGGCTCAAGAACCTCATCGACTGGCTCAGCCGCGGCGAGGACCAGCCCTTCAACGCCAAGCCGGTGGCGATCGTCAGCGCCGCGCCGGGCCCGCTGGGCGGTGCGCGCGTGCAGTACGACCTGCGCAAGGTCATGCTGTTCCTCAACGCCATGCCGCTGGTCAAGCCCGAGGTCTTCATCGGCCACGCGCCCACCAAGTTCGACGCCGAGAGCGGCCGCTGCACCGACGACACCACGCGCAAGTTCGTCACCGACCAGATGGCGGCCTTCGTGCGCTGGATCGACGCGGTCGAACGGATGCGCGGCTAGGGCCGGCGATAGCGCGCACAGGGCCGGGCCGATTGCCTACTCCATTCCGCGCCTCGCCGCATCATTCCATCGTATCCCCCGTCGCCCCACGGAGGTCGTTTGGAAAGGTCATCGGATGCTCGTAGAGTGGACCCGCTTTCAACCCACGACGAGAGGACGCCCCATGAGCAACCCATCCGATCCCCAGAACAAGACACCCCTGACCACCGCCTTCGGCGCGCCCGTGGTCGACAACCAGAACAGCCTCACGGCCGGCCCGCGCGGCCCGCTGCTGATGCAGGACGTCTGGCTGATCGAGAAGCTCGCCAACCTCAACCGCGAGATCATTCCCGAGCGCCGCATGCACGCCAAGGGCTCCGGCGCCTTCGGCACCTTCACCGTCACGCACGACATCTCGAAGTACACGCGCGCCAAGCTGTTCAGCGCCGTCGGCAAGAAGACCGAGATGTTCGCGCGCTTCACCACCGTGGCCGGCGAGCGCGGCGCGGCCGATGCCGAGCGCGACATCCGCGGCTTCGCGCTGAAGTTCTACACCGAGGAAGGCAACTGGGACCTCGTGGGCAACAACACGCCCGTGTTCTTCCTGCGCGATCCGCGCAAGTTCCCCGACCTCAACAAGGCGGTGAAGCGCGATCCCAAGACCAACATGCGCAGCGCCACCAACAACTGGGACTTCTGGACCTCGCTGCCCGAGGCGCTGCACCAGGTCACCATCGTGATGAGCGACCGCGGCATTCCTTCCAGCTACCGCCACATGCACGGCTTCGGCTCGCACACCTACAGCTTCGTCAACGCGGCCAACGAGCGCTTCTGGGTCAAGTTCCACTTCAAGACGCAGCAGGGCATCCAGAACCTCACCGACGCCGAGGCCTCCGCGCTCGTCGGCGGCGATCGCGAGAGCCACCAGCGCGACCTGTTCGATTCGATCGGCCGCGGCGACTTCCCCAAGTGGACCCTCTACGTGCAGGTCATGCCCGAGGCGGATGCCGAGAAGGTGCCCTACCACCCCTTCGACCTCACCAAGGTCTGGCCCAAGAAGGACTACCCGCTGATCGAGGTCGGCGTGATGGAGCTCAACCGCAATCCCGAGAACTTCTTCGCCGACGTCGAGCAGAGCGCCTTCGCGCCCAACAACTTGGTGCCCGGCATCAGCGTGTCGCCCGACAAGATGCTGCAGGCGCGCCTGTTCGCGTATTCCGACGCGCAGCGCTACCGCCTCGGCGTCAACCACCACCAGATCCCCGTGAACGCCGCGCGCTGCCCGGTGCACAGCAACCACCGCGACGGCGCCATGCGCGTGGACGGCAACTACGGCGGCACCCTGCACTACGAGCCCAACAGCTTCGGCCAGTGGCAGGAACAGCCCGACTACCGCGAGCCGCCGCTCAAGCTGCGCGGCGACGCCGACTTCTGGAATTTCCGCGAGGACGACGCCGACTACTACAAGCAGCCCGGCGACCTGTTCCGCCTGATGAAGCCCGAGCAGCAGCAGGCGCTGTTCGACAACACGGCACGCGCGATGGGCGATGCGCCGGAGTTCATCAAGCGCCGGCACATCGACAACTGCAGCAAGGCCGATCCGGCGTATGGGGCGGGGGTGGCGAAGGCGTTGGGGCTCTGATATCGGCTGGTGCGGGTCGGGCTATGGGCCCGAACCCGTTTCTCGTTTCAGACAAATTTCAAATTTGTCTACGATGAGATGCACATATGCCCGCCGCAGCCGCTCTGATCGCTCCCACGTCCGACCATCGCCTCACGGCGTTCGGCCGGCGCATCCATGAGCGCCGCAAGGCGCTGAAGGTCAGCGCCACCACCACGGCCGAGGCCGCGGGCATCTCTCGCATGACGCTGGCCCGCATCGAACGCGGCGAGCCCTCGGTCACGATGGGTGCCTACATGAATGCCATCGCGGCGCTGGGGCTCGACGTCGATGTGATCGCCTCGACGCAGGCCGCGGCTCCGCTGTCCGTTCCTGGTGGCATACGAGTCGCAGACTATCCGCAGTTGCGACGCATTGGCTGGCAATTGGCGCCCGACACCGAACTCACGCCCGAGGAGGCTTGGGGCACCTACGAACGCAACTGGCGCCATGTCGATGCGTCCGCGCTCGATGTGCGAGAGCGGGCATTGCTGGACGACCTGACGGGGGTGCTGGGACGAGAGCCTTTTCACGCTTGAACGACCGGGCACTGCCTCGAGCATTCGAACAGGAGATCCTCGTCAATGTTCGCGTTCGGCCAGTAGCCTACCTTCAACCTTCGTGCCCAACGACCCAGCGCAAGTCAAGCTCATGCTGCTCACTTCTTCATTTGAAATCTGACGCCCGAACTCCTATGGTCAAAATTTCTTTGCAGCAACAGGACGAGTTGCAACGCACCATCTCCGAATTTGTGGGTGCCTTTGAAGTCGTGTTTCGCTATGACTGGAACTAC
The DNA here is from genome assembly GCF_059415325.1 of Variovorax sp. GW821-FHT10D07. Lineage (NCBI taxonomy): Bacteria > Pseudomonadati > Pseudomonadota > Betaproteobacteria > Burkholderiales > Comamonadaceae > Variovorax > Variovorax sp. GW821-FHT10D07. Next base: position 82,780 of record NZ_JBWKMZ010000006.1, read on the forward strand.
TCCTCAGGGATGATTGGTGACGCCGAGGCGAGCTTCCTCGAACCCGATATTGAGGATGAGAACGAAGATTGGGGCGCTCGGGGAGCGTTGCTCGAGCGGTACCGCGCATTGGTGGCAACGATGAAAAAATGCGGCATGGAGCCCAGGTTTCCGTTTCCTCTGGAGAGTTTGCCCGGGGCGCCCAAGCGACTTTGGTGAACGCGCCATGCTCCCTGGATGTCTGCTTTCGGCGGAGCTGAACTTCGGCTTCGGGCCCGAAGCAGACGCAGGCTTGGTTCGGAAGCGGACGCCGAACAGCTTGCGACAGTTTCAAAGCATTCGGTTGCCTCGTAGCTATTCTGCTAGGTTGAGCTTGCGCAGCATGTCCAGCACCGCCACGTCTTTCGACGCATGTTTGCTGGCGGTACGTGCCGCCAGCACTACCGAATCAAACTGAGATCCACCAAGAAACCAGCTTAGGGCGATGTCGATCGCAGAGCCACCAAAGTCGAGTTTCTGCCAGTCTGCTGCTGCGTCGAGCGTTTCGCGTCGCACAAGCACCTGGGTTTCGACATTCCTTTTGATCTTGTCGCCCGGCAACGCCTCAAAAGTGACACCGCCGGCGAACTTTGCTCTCGAGATGTCGAGCGCCCAATCGACATTCTTGTAGTAGGCGCGAACGGCAAGGTCCCAAGCATCCTGTTCAGCAGGCGTGGTCGATGGGGATACTCTGCGATTGATCTTTAGCCCGCTGATCCGCCCTGTCAGCTCGACTTGGTTGAATACGCATCCCCATAAGAAAAGAGGATCGGAGCCCATTCGTTTTATGCCACTAACGTAGATTCTCTCGAATTGGCATGTAGTGAGTTCGCAGTTTATGTGGGACGCATCAATGAGCCTTACATCGGCGAAGGCGGTGAAGTCCCCTGGCACCGAAGAAGGAACTACAAAGCACGAGTCAAAAAGAACCCGCGCACAGTTAAAGTCGGATAACCCGGCCGTCAAGCGGGAGCCAATCGCCGTATCGGAAATCTGCTTCATAGATTGATTTTACGGAGCTACTCGAGCTGTCCGTTTATAGCCTTTTGCCCCACGGTGCGACTGACCGGTTGTAGCCAAACGGGGCCACTCAATTGGCCGTGGCATCGCCGAAGAAGAAGCGCAGATACTCCACAAACGACAGATATTGCGGTTCGAGCTGACCATTCTTCAGCAAAGCGTCGCCGCCCTCTAAGTCGACGTCATAGACCTGCTGGGTTGGGATGTCGTAGACCATAACCCCACCCGCGAGAAAGCCGGTGAGGACAAGGTATCGGTCAGGCCACGCAAGGCGAGTGCGAACGAGCAAGGTGGACGATTCGACCGAATGCTGCCTATTCTCACCAACGAGGTCGAGCTGTTCGAAGCCAGTATTCGGGCTGACGAAAGGGCCCGCGTACTCGAGGAAGAAGGCTCCTAGCTGTGAGTCCTGGTTTACACCCAAGCGCTCAAGCACGGCAGCCGCATCGCCCCGGGCCGACCGACGAAAGATGGGAGCGGAGAGCGAGGGAACTTCGATTTGCATGCGTCTCGCAGATTTTCTTGAAGGTCCGGCTCTGGCCGCATTCGGTCTATCGCTCTTGGTGTCCTAGCCGAATTGCTTCTTGAAGGACTGCGTCCCCGGAGGCACCAAGTGAGCTCCCTGTCAAGTCAGGGACCCTTCTTCCGGGCCATAACGGCCCACTGACGGGGAAACCATCGGCATCAAGAAGTCGCTCGGTCGGAAAGTAGACGGCAGCTGTGCTGTCCAAGTGGTACCAAGTTTGAATAGAGTTGGAGCCAAACGTAGGTCGCCCGACGGTAACGATTGGACGCTGAGCACGAAGAGCTCGAACAAAAATTTCGGCTCCACTCGCGGTCGTCTCATCGACCAGAACTACGATTCTTCGCTTGTTCAGAACTGCCTCGCCTGGCCGGTCGCAGTCCACCGACTTCTGATGGACGCGCCCCACAGTCCTCCAAAGCGAGCTGCCAGGACTACACAGCGTGCTCAGTGCCTTCTGGATTTCCTCCGGGTCACCGCCGTTGTTGCCTCGGAGGTCCATCAGCACGCCGGACGAATCAGCGCCCCCGTCGATTTCAGATAGCGCTTTGAGAAATTGGTCGCCGACGGGAGGAAAGAATGGCGGCACTTTTATGTAGTGCAGTCCACCGGCTAATTTGACATCCTCAATGCGCAACGGAATCAACTCACGTCGCGTCGCAACCCCCTCTACAACATCACCGTCGTCACGACGCCATCTGAGCGCTACGGAAGAGCCGGGTTCTCCCCGAAGGAGAGCAAGGACCTCATCAGGCGATTGACCCGAAGTCGCTTTGCCGTCAATCGTTAGAAGGTCCACTCCATCTATCATCCCCGCCAATTGAGCGGGGGTACCCTTATGGACCTTCAGAACTCGGCCGGGCGCATTCGATTTCTTACTTACCTGAATGTCGATTCCAATCGACCCCTTAGGAAGACGTTTGATGAACTCAGCCCTCTGGTACTGTTCACCGTTAGAAAACCGAGTTGGTGCGTCAAGCACTTGGAGAGCCGCCAGGATACAACTGGCCTGTGCGCTCTCGCCAGTTTTCGCTGCGACCGCTCCCTGCCGACAAGCGCCCTCCAGTGAACTCCGCTCGACAGCCTTCCAGTAGTTTCGGTCGACTGCTATCGCAAAATCATTCCAGAATTTCGAGGCCAAGATGCCCTCGGCGAGCGTCTCCGCTGAGTGAGCGTTGCTTGCGGCATAGAGCAGCGCAAGCGATATGAACTGCCTCCTGCGCGTCGAGTTCGAGAAGAGGAAGCGTAGAAGCGTGCTCATTTCCGCTTTGGAGTTTCAGTTGGTGTCGACACCGCGAATGTCCGCTATCTCACGAATTCTGCGACGTGTTCGAACGACCGGTTCTGGCCGACTGTAGCCGGTTGCACAGCCGTCGCAAAGGCGCCCCAAGCAGTCACTCGTCGGCCGAATACTCCACAACACGCCCATCCCGCAAAAGCGCCCAACCGTTAAAGTGCCGAGGCCTCACCTTGGCGTCCTCTCTGTAGTCAAATTCCCAGAACTCATCTCCAGGCAGCATACGGGTTCGCATGCCGTGAAGCTTACTTCGCGTACGCTTACCAGAGCCAACTAACGTCTTAGCGTAGGCGTCCAGATCTCTCACGCGAACCGTCCGGCTGTACAGAATGAGCACTTCTACCGTCACGATTGAGGGGTCTAGAAAAGGCATATGAGAATTCTGCAGCTACGTCCGCTTCTGGCCGAATGTAGTCGAGGCCCTCGGAGGACGAAGGAGGCCCGATGTTGTCATTGGAAAACTCTAAGAGCTGCCTTTCAAATTTTGATGAGATAGATCACGGCCTACTTATGTGCAGAGCGCTTCTCCACCGCAAACCGGGCAAATGGCCACCTTTGCTGCACAACAAACTTCCACACCGCATCTTGAGCATGAGCCATCTTGTTCAACCCCATCATGACCGGCATAGTCTTCTGGTTTCGCCGGATAGGCGACCAAGGCCAAGTAGGCAGATTCGGGGCGTTGTTCACCAGGCCCCTTAAAGGCAAAGCACTCGGCAAGACGGAAAACCGAACGCCCCTCTGCCAAATCTCCTACCGTCCACTTTTCGGCCGCTTCTGCGACGAGCAAAGCGAGTTCCGTTCGAGTGAGGGATTTCAAGAAATTTAGGGCGGCTACACGATCCATCGTAGTGTCCATTGGTTCCTGAGATTCGGGTCGCCGAAGCTTCGGTCCTGCGAGGTTTCCTTGGAAGTCAGCTCTTGGCCGCCGATTCGGGTCCGAGACGCTACGCTGAACTGCGGGCCAGCAATCCAAGCTCTCTCAGGTGATCAACCGCACGACCCACTACGCGCTCCTTGTACTTGAAGTCGCCCGAGCGGGAACGCCAGCGGAGTCGGCTCCCGTCGCGTAGGTGAAATGTCAGTTGGTGTCGCCGCGACATGAAGGCCCACTTCAACCCATAAATCCCCGCAAGCCCGAGCAGGCCGACCCGGATGGTCGTGCCCGGCTCAAGGCGATCCCAGTAGACGCCCAAGTAGTAGAAGATGCCGACCAACAGCAGCAACACCAGGACACCAGCCACGATTCGCACCATCGCCAAACCGCTCCTGTATTCCACCCTCTCAATATTTGACGCAGGCACGACCTCGATCCTGTACGGAGTCGTTATCGACAGTTGCTTGCGAACCACCCTCAGTCCGTCGGAACCAATGCTCGCTACCTGCCCGATGTGATACGCATAGTCGTCAGGCAATGCAAAGATGGCGAAGGTTTGCTCCTCCTCGCGCGGCTTGTTTTCGCTTTCCATGATTCCTTCGGCTCTTGAACGAAACGGCCTTGACCGCCAGCGCTTCAATAATAAAGGCTTCCCCGCAGCGATTTTTGGCGCGCATGCCGTTGGTGTACACGCGCTTCAACAGTAGCGGCAGTGGTACGGGCGACCTATGTTGTAACCGTCCTGCGAATGACTGCGTTCCCTTGAGTTCTGTGCGCCACGCGACCGGCTGGTTATGGCCGCAGGCCGCTGATGTTAGCCGCCGGGAACACCAATCGCGCTACGCAGCCTGTCTAGGTCCGGCGTGCCTGACTCAACGAAAAAGAGATCCTCGGAGACGCCCCTAAAGTTGTCGGCAATGCCGATAACGAACTCGCGGTCAAACGCCGAGTAAAGCTTTGCCAAGTGCCCGACGATGCGCTCAACGTCCCCAAACCACCCTTCAGGCTCTGCGCCTGGGTCCGGCAGCGGCAAGTTGATGCCAAGGTCCCAGTCGGGCAAGCCTCCTGGGCGGCTGCCCGACACGTTTGTCTTCTGATTCACCACGGTTGGCTTGCAGGTGACCTAGCCTGTCGCTGCGGCAAGAACAAGGAGCCTTTCCTCGATGGCCGTTGCGACGTCTTCTAGGTCAGAGCCGTCCACGTACGCATACAGAGTGTGTCGTTGCATGGTTCTACTGGAGGCGGAGTTGGCAGGACTGGTTATGGCCGGCTTCGGCTATACCTCGCCCCGACCTACGGCCAAGGCAATTTGGTGAGCGACGTGCTCCGCGTGTCCGTTCCCTGGGTAGTCATCAGGGACCACTTCAATTGCTTCCACTTCGAGGCCGGTTCCGCATTCAGAGTTTGCCCGGGCCACGCCGGCAAGTATCTCGGAAACGTGATTCTGCAGGTCGAACCGAACCTCGCTTTCTGACCGGTCCATTGCAAGCAACCGAACTACCCTTGGGCCATTTGGCGGCGTCTTTCCAAATCGAACGGAAATCAACACAGATGTTGCGCCGGTCACGTACTGGTAGCGGTAGAAGACCGAGCGTTGGATGCGTGTGGCGTCCATTTGGATGTTGCTGCGAATGTCTGGTTCTGGCGATAGTACCCATTCGCGCTGGACCGAATTTCGGTAGCCGCTGCAAAGCAGACGCTCGCGGCGCATCGTCCAACATCTGCGGTGAAGCGCATACCCGCTGTTCGCCGTAGTTCAAACTAGCCGTCGAGCAAGGGCAGCCAAGAATGATGAGAAGCGCGACATCGACATCCACACATTTCGGCTAGCGCGTTATTCGAACTCCGATGGCACGCACGGGACCACATCCATATGCAGCCTGGCTGCCGACGCAGATACCGAACGGCATTCCGCAACTGTGCCAATGCGTCAAAGGCCTTAAGGCCCCGAATATCCAAAGCCAGTGGCTCACCGCGCCTGCGTTCGGCATCAACCCATCTCATACGCCCGATTGGCCAACGCCCTCGCCAGCACATCCGCCGGATCCATCAACCGTGCCCCCGCATGCCCCGGCACACCATGCAACGCCAGCGGTATCTCGGTACAAGCCAGCAGCAGGCTGTCGCACCCATGCCGCTCGACCATCCGCCGCGCCACCTCGGCAAACAGCCGCGTCGCGAGCCCGAGGTCCCCGGCCTTCACGCCATCGCGAATGCCGCGCATGACTTGCGCCCTCTCCGGCTCCGTCGGCAGATGGCAGGCGATGCCGCGCTCCGCCAACGCCGCCTGGTAGAAGCCCAGGCTGTAGGTGCCCTGGGTCGCGAGCAGGCACACCGCTTCGATGCGCTGCGCCGCGAGGTACTTCGCGGTCTCCTCGACGATGTGCAGCAGCTCCACGTCGGGATGCGAGCGCTGTAGCTTCGCGTGCCACGCATGCGCGGTGTTGCACGCGATCGCGATGCTCGCCACGCCGTGGCTGCGCAGGCCCTCGATGCCGCTCGTCATTCCTTCGAAGGGCGAGGGGCCGTCCTCGAGCAGCGCCAGCGTGCGGTCAGGCACCGGAAGTTGCGCGAGCCAGTGTTCGGGAAAGGCCTGGTCGGACACGGGACTGCCGCTGGCTCGCAGTCGCGCCTCGCAGGCGCCGACGAAGAGCCGCAGGAAATCCGCACCGGCCGCGGGCCCCATGCCACCCAGGATGCCGACCTTGCGGGTGTCAGGCACGCCGGACTCCTTGCTCAGTAGTCCGCCGGATTCGGCGAATCCGTCGGCTTCGCGATCACCTTGGCCAGCGCATCGCTCATCGGGAAATGCAGGTTCACGCCGCGCGGCGGAATCGGCGACTGGAACCACTTGTCGTAGAGCGCCTTGATCTCGCCGCTGGCGAACAGCCGCGCGATGGTCTTGTCGGCCACGGCCTTGAACTCGGGTTCGCCGCGCGGCAGCATGACCGCATAGGGGTCGCGGCTCAGGGTGTCGGTGCTCAGGCTGAAATCGGCCGGGTTGAGCGAGAACGAGATCTGCCCGACCAGGTTGATGTCGTCCTCGAAGAAGGCATCGGCGCGGCCCGAGGTGAAGGTCAGCATGCTGTCCGAGAAATCCTTCGCCTGGATCAGGTTGAGGTTCAGGCTTTCCTTGCGGTCGATGCCGCGCAGGCGCATCACGGTGTTCGATCCCGTGGTCGCCACGACGGTCTTGCCCTTGAGGTCCTGCAGCGTGGCGAGCTTGTCGGCCTTGCGCGAAACGAACTTGGTGCCGACCACGAAGTAGGTGGTGCTGAAGCTCACCAGCGCCTGCCGCTCGGGGTTGTTGACGGTGGTGCCGCACTCGAGGTCGATGGTGCCGTTCTGGATCAGCGGGATGCGGTTCTGCGAGGTCACGGCCTGGCGCTTCACCACGAGGTCCGGGCTGCCGATGGCGGTCTTGATGTCCTCGACGATCCTCTGGCAGATGTCCTGCGCATAGCCGATGGGCTGGCCGTTGCCGCCGAGGTAGGAGAACGGGATCGAGGATTCGCGGTAGGCCACGGTGATGGTGTTGCGCTCCTTGATGGTCTTGAGGCGACCGGTCAGTTCGGCGGCGTTCGCGCCCAGGCAGGCGAATGCGAGGGCGGCGATGGCGAGATGCGGAAGACGGGATTTCATGTGGGGTTCGAGGAGTGGCATTCAGAGCAGGTAATCGGGATCGGTCTTGAGCAGGCGCCGCTTGATGCTCGCCAGGTGCTGGACCGCGCTTTCGTTGCCGCCGCTGCGCATCTGTGCATAGGTGGCCGCGGCCAGTTCCGGCGGCACGGGACTGAGCTTGCGGCCGGTGGACTCGGCCAGCACCTGCACTTCGCAGGCGCGCTCCAGGTAGTACAGGTCGTTCCACGCTTCCGCGATGGTCGCGCCGACCACCATCACGCCGTGGTTGCGCATGAACACCACGTCGGCATCGCCGATCGCCGCCGCGATGCGGTCGCCTTCCCTCGCATCGAGCGCCAGACCGTTGAAGTCGTCGACCGCCGTGCGCCCGTAGAACTTCAGCGCGGTCTGGCCGGCCCATTGCAGCGGCTGACCTTCGACCAGCGCGAGGCTGGTCGCATACGGCATGTGCGTGTGGAACGCGACACGGGCGCGCGGCAGGCTCCTGTGCACCCGCGCATGGATGTAGTACGCGGTGATCTCTGGCGGCCGGTCGCCCTTGAGCACACGGCCGTCGAAGTCGCAGATGATCAGGTCGGAAGCGCGGATCTCGTCGAAGGCCAATCCGAAGGGGTTGACGATGAAGCAATCGTCGACGCCCGGCACCACCGCCGAGAAGTGATTGCAGATGCCCTCTTCCATGCCGAGCCTCGCAGCCATGCGAAAGCAGGCCGCGAGGTCGACGCAGGCCTGCCGCACCTCGGGCGTGTCGAACAGGCCTGGATCGATCTCGTGTCGTGCGGTGTGGTCCACCGCCAATGAATGCGCCATAGGTTCCCGATGCCGGTTGTTGCCATCGACTTCCGGCGTGCGCCATGATCGGCGCGCCCCGTCTGTCTTCCATGCATCGAAGTCTCCGATCCGGGGCCCGGGAGCGTCAAATCAGAATTTGACGCAACGCGATAAGGTCTTCTAATGGCCCCCCTATGAAACTCAAGCACATCGAGGTCTTCAACGCGATCATGCTGTCGGGCAGCGTGAGTGCCGCGGCGCGCATCCTCAACGTCACGCAGCCCGCCGTGACGCAGACGCTCAAGCACGCGGAGCAGCAGCTCGGCTATGCGCTGTTCGTGCGCGACAAGGGCGGCATGAAGCCGACGCCGGAGGCACGGCAGCTGCATCTGCGGGCGCAGAAGATCTTCGAGCAGGTCGACGAACTGCGGCGCCTCGCGCAGTCGCTGCGGCCCGACCACCTGGCGCAGTTCCGCATCGCGATCGTGCCCTCGCTGTCCACCACCTGCCTGTCGCGCGCGCTCGCGTCGTTCAAGGCCCGCCATCCGCGCAGCGCGGTCTCGATCAAGATCCTCCATTCCGACGAGATCGCGCGCTCGGTGGCACTGCGCGAATGCGACCTGGGCATCGCCTATGGCGAGATCGACGCGCCCCCGATCGATACCGAGGTGGTGGGCACGGGCCACCTGGTGTGGGTCGAGCGCCGCGAGGCCGGCGCGAGGAAGCGCGCCGACACCGCGGACATGCCGATCGCCGAGATCGCGGCGCGCGACTTCATCGGCATCGACAAGGACGACCTCGTCGGCAAGGCCCTGCTGGGCCTGCTGTCGGAGAGCGCGGTGTTCGCGGGCACGCGGCTCTCGGCGCAGACCTACCAGTCCGCGCTGCTGCTCACGCTCGACGGCTTCGGGCCCTGCGTGATCGACTCCTTCACCGCGGGCTTTTCGCGCGATGAATCGCTGTCGGTGCGCAGCGTCTCGCCGCGTATCCCGGTGACGGTGTCGGCGCTGTCGGTCGCGGAAGGCCGCAGGCGCGCCGACTTCGACGACCTGCTGCAGGCCTTCCGCACTTCGCTGGCGCAGGTCGACGACGCCTAGGACGTCGAGGCTTCAGGCCTCGCCCAACCAGCGCAGCGCGTTCGCGATCACCTGCCGCGACTGGTCGACAAGGCTGCGCTGCCACGCGGGCTCGCCCGGATAGAAGAAACGCAGCAGCTCGCGCCGCGTGTCCGACAGCTGCGTGCGGCCGATGCCCGTCGCCCATTCGCGCTGGTCGCGCACCAGCAGGTCGAGCATGCGCTGCGGCCGCGCGGTGCCGAACTCGAGCACGGCCGCCGTCACGCGCGCCTGCGGCAGCGCGCGTTCGTAGCCCGGCGTGCTGTGCCCCGTGACCGGCGCGAAGTCCTCGGGCGCGCCGCTCTCGTGCACCGCCACCACCCATTCGCCGAACACCTCGCGCATGCGCGCCAGCGCCTCGCCCTGCTGCAGTGCGACCAGCGAGCCGTAGCCATAGGGGCCGAGCCCCGTGTGGTAATCGACCAGGCAGACCTCGCGCACCGACGCGCCATGGCGGCGCAGCACGGCCTCGATGGTCAGGCGCGACCAGGTGGGCGCCTGGCCGCCGAAGCCCATGCCCTGCGCGAAGGCGTACTGTCCGGCCATCAGCGCGTTGTAGAGCGCCTCGCTGCCATGGACTCGCGCGAAGTCCGCGAGCAGCGCATCGCCCGCGGCCACGGCCGAGGCATCGCCGGGATCGAGCGCGATCGCCGCATGCAGCGGCGCGTACTTGTGCGAGGGCGGTGCCTGCGCATGGTCGATGAAGTTGCGGCAGAGGTCGACGTTGTCCTCGGTGTAGCGCCGCAGCCAGGAGGCGCCCCAGGGATTGATCGCATGCACCAGCACCACGGCGGTGTCGGGCGGCAGGTCGTCGGGCGACTGCGTCAGCAGCCAGTCGATCTGGCAGCCCGAGCCCGCGAACAGCTCCACGCCATGCACGCCCGAAGTCAGCACCAGCACGCGCTGCGCGTCGGCCGGGCCGATGCGCACCACGTCGGTGGCGAGCGCCTCGCCCTGCGCGCCCGCGAGCGGATGGCCATGCACCTCGGGCGCAAGACCGCGCAGCGCGCAGGCGGCGAGGAACTTGCGGCGCGCCGTCGCATAGTCGGCGCTGAACAGCATGTCGGTGGGGATCATTGGCGCTGCGTTCATCAATCAATCTGGAAGCCGGATTCCCGGATGATCGGCTGCCACAGCGCGAGTTCGCTGCGCACCGCCTCGCGCAGCTGCTGCGGATTGCCGGCCGCGGGATCGAAGCCCACGTTGGCCAGGCCCGCGGTGGTGGACGGCAGCGCCGCGATCTCGGCCACGGCCGCGCTCACGCGATCGACCAGCGCCTGCGAGGTGCCGGGTGGCGCGAACAGCCCGACCCAGCTCGAGCTGCCGAGCGCGCTGAAGCCGAGCTCGCCGAAGGTCGGCACCTCGGGCACGCTGGCCGCGCGGCGCGGGCCGGTCACGGCCAGCATGCGGATCTTGCCGGCGCGGTGCGCGCCCAGGAAACCGCCGAGCGCATCGACGGCGGCCGGGATCTGGTTGCCCATCAGGTCGGCCAGCAGCGGCGCGCCGCCCTTGTAGGGCACTGGCAGCAGCTCGATGCCCTCCTTCTTGCCGACCACATAGCCCACGAAGTGCGGCGAACTGCCCGCGGCGGGCACGCCGAAGCTGCGCGCCTCCTGCTTCGCGCGCGCCAGCGCGAGGTACTCCTGCAGCGTCTTCGCGGGCTGCGCCGCGCTGACCGCGAGCGCCACCTCGAAGGTCGCGAGCCGCGCCACCGGCGCGAAGTCCTTCACCGGGTCGTACTTCACCGAGCGCGAGGTCAGCGGCAGCGTCGAGAACATGTGGCTGTTGCCCAGCAGCAGCGCGCTGCCATCGGGCGGCAGCGCACGGAACTGCTCGGCCGCGATCTGGCCGCCCGCGCCGGGACGGTTGTCCACCACCACGGTGGCGCCCAGGCGCTTCTGCAGTTCCTCCGCATAGAGGCGCGCCACCGCGTCGGCCGTGCCGCCCGCGGGATAGCCCACCACCAGGCGGATGGTGCGGCCGGCCGTGGCGGACGGCTGTGCCACGGCCAGCGGCGGCAAGGTAGCGGCGATGACGCCGGCGGGCAGCAGGGGCAGGAAGGCGCGACGCTTCATCGGGGGTTCTCCGAAAGACAAGGGACGAACGGCAACGAGCGGCTGGCGGGCGCGACGCGCGCCCACCGGCCACGGAACAACGAACGCAACGAAGAGGAAAAAAAGCCGGCGCTCAGGCCTCGAGCAACTGCTCGCCGCGCGCGAGCTGGCGCGCGTAGGTCTCGGCATCGAGGTTCGCGCCGCAGACGATCAGCCCGGTGCGCTGCCCACGCAATTCCTCGCGCAGGGGCCCGAGCAGCGCGGCCAGCGCCGTCGCGCCGGCCGGTTCCACCGCCAGCTTGGCATCGCGGAACATCACGGCCATCGCGCGGCAGATCTCGTCGTCGCTCACGGTCACGATGCGCTCCATGTGGCGGCGGCACAGCCCGTAGGCCATCGGCGTGGTCATCGGCGGCGCCAGGCTGTCGGCGATGGTCGAGAGCTTCTCCATGCGCTGCGGCGAGCCGGCCTCGAAGCTGCGCCGCATCACGTCGGCGCCCTCGGGCTCGATGCCGATCACGCGGCAGCCGGGCATCAGCTTGCGGATCGCCGTGGCCACGCCGCTGCCCAGGCCGCCGCCGCCCACGGCCACCAGCACCGTGTCGAGGCCCGGCACCTGCTCGGCGAACTCGAGCCCCACGGTGGCGGTGCCCAGCGAGGTGCCCTCGCCCTCGAAGGGATGGATGAAGGTGCGGCCCTCGTCGCGCACCAGCGCCTCGGCCATCGCGAAGCCGGTGGCGCCGTCGGGCGCGATCAGCAGCTCGGCGCCGTAGGCGCGCGCCATCGCCACGCGCGCCGGATTGGCCGAGGCCTGCACCACGATCTTCGCGGAGACGCCGGCCTCGCGCGCCGCGAAGGCCGCGGCCACCGCGTGGTTGCCGGCGCTCATCGCGGTGATGCCGCGCGCCTTCTGCTCGCTCGACAGTCGGCGCGCCACGTTGAGCGCGCCGCGCGCCTTGAAGGTGCCGGTGCGCTGGAACAGCTCGAGCTTCATGTGCACGTCGGCGCGGCCGAGCAGGCGCTCGACCGTGGGTCCGTGCAGCGGCGCGACCGGCGTGCGCAGCAGCGCCTGCGCATTGGCGCGCGCGGTCTCGCGGATGGCCTCGAGGTCGAGGTCGGGCAGTTCGGAAGCGGCTGGGGATGCGGTGGTCATGGCGTCAGGCTCCAGGTGCGCGGCGTGCATGCGCGATGGCTTCGATCTCGACCAGCGCGCCCGGCACCATCAGGTCGGCGCGCACCGTCGAACGCGCGGGCGCGGGGCCCGCGGCGGGATCGAAGCATTCGGCATAGCTGCGATTGAATTCGGCAAAGTCCTCCACGCGCGAGAGCCACACGGTGGTCTTCGCGACATCGGCGAGCCCCAGGCCCTCGGTCGCGAGGATCTCGCCGATGCGTCCGAGGCAGCGCCGGGTCTGCTCGCCAACCGTGTCGCCCTCGATGCGCCACTGGGTGTCGAAGGCCATCTGGCCGCTGACGAAGACGAGTTCGCCCTCGCGGCGCGAGGGAGAGAAGAACGGTGGGGCCACGGCGGGCGTCGGGTCGGTCTGCATGCGGGGCAGTCTATAGACGGCCGCGCGGCGCGTCCTTTGCGCGACGGGCGAAAACTTATGCGCGAGCGACGCCGCGCATGAGGACTTTCCCTCAGCCCGCCGCCAGCAGCGCGCGCACGTCCGCGGTGAATTCGCTCGCGCTCTGCGCATAGCGCATCACCACGCGCATGCGGCCCTTGCGGTCGATCAGGTAGGTGAAGGCCGAATGGTCCATGGTGTAGGAGGTGCGCGTGGGCACCTTCTCGTAGAACACCTTGAACTCCTTCGCGGTCGCCTCGGTCTGCGCGAGGTCGCCGCGCAGCCCGAGGAAACTCGGGTCGAAAGCCGCCGTGTAGGCGCGCATCACCTCGGGCGTGTCGCGCTCCGGGTCGACGGTGACGAAGATCACCTGCAGGTCGTCGCCGGCCGCGCCCAGCTGCTGCTTGACCTCCGCCGCGCGCGTCAGCGCGGTCGGGCAGATGTCGGGGCACTGGGTGAAGCCGAAGAAGATCATCACCACCTTGCCCTTGAAGTCGGCCAGCGTGCGACGCTTGCCGTCGGGATCGCTCAGCGCGAAGTCGCGGCCGTAGTTGGCGCCCGTGATGTCGGTGCCGGTGAAGCTCGGCTTCGGCTCGGATTCGCCGCAGGCGGCCAGCGCGGCCCACAGGGGCAGCGAGGCGGTGCCCAGCAGCAGGCGGCGGCGGGTCGTCGGGAGTACGCGGGTCATGGATGTTCCTTCGAGGGAGTGAATGGGGGAATGCGCCGGGCCGCCGGCTTCGGTGTCAGCTTGCGGCCCAGCCGGCGCCAGCCGATCACCACGCCCGTGAGGCTCAGCGCCGCGCCGCCGAGGCTCAGCAGCACCATCGCCAGGTCCCACAGCGGACGGCGTTCGAGCAGCGGGCGCCAGTCCCAGCTGTGCAACATCGCGAACAGCCAGCGGCTGGCGCGGCGATGGCTGTCGCTGCGGCTCAGCAAGGCGCCGGTGCGCGGATCGACATGGGCCCAGGTACCGGCCTCGTCCGCGAACACCACGCGCCAGATGGGCAGCGGCTTGTCGCCGCCGCCGGTCATGGTGTGCGGCTCGCGCGTGTAGTAGTGGCTGTCGTAGGCGGTCAGCACCTCGATGCGCGCGACCGGCGCGTTCGAGAGCTTCGCGACCGCGGCCTTCAACATGTCGGCGTCCAGCGCCGTGGGCGCGGCGCTCGCGGCATCGAGCACGGTGGGCCGCAACGCGGTGCCGCGCGCGAGCACGAGATCGCATCCCGCGGCGCGGGTCCAGCGCAGCTCGCGCACCGTGCCGCCCGCCGCCGCGATCAGCGCCTGGGGCGAGGCGGCATCGGCCGGCGGCACGAGCGGCCCGCCGTTCATCGCCTCGGTGCGCAACGCGGGTGCGCCGCTGTCGAACACGCGCCAGGGGTTCATCGACATCAGCCCGCTGAAGATCCAGGTCAGCGTGACGGCCGCGAACAGCAGCCCCGTGATGTGATGCCAGCGCATCATGAAGCCACGGTACGGCGAGCGCGAGCCGCTGCGGTAGCGGCCCGCGAAGCGCCAGCGCAGGATGCCGACGGCCGTGCCCATGAGCGTGACCGCGATGCCCAGTATCGAGAGCCAGTTGACGATGTCGGCCCAGTACGGATCGAGCGCGCCGCCGCGCAAGGGATACAGCCAGTGGATCCACGCGCCCGCGTAGTTCCACAGCCGCTCGGCGCGCGGCGCATCGCGCACCACCTCGCCGGTGCGGCCCGAGACATAGAGCCGCGTGTGCGCGGCATCGACCAGCGCCACCGGGTGCAGCGGCCGGTGCGCATCGAGCGCGCGCGAATGGGTGAACGCGTCCTCGTCGAGCGTGCCCTCGTACACCAGGCCCACGCCCGACCCCGCGAAGGCCGCGGCGCTGGCCATCGCGAGTTCGCGGTCGACATGGCGCAACGGCGTGCCGGTGGCCGCGTCGATCACCATGCTGGCCTTGGCGCCCTTGCCACCCGCGGGCTGCGCGAGATACACGGCGCGGCCGCCGCTGGCCACAGCCAGGCGCAGATCCTTGAGCGGCCCCGCGATGCCTGCCGCATCGAGCGCCTCGCGCGGCCCGAGCAGCGCGGCATCGGCCGCGAGCGGCGGCAGATGCAGCAGCCGCTCCGACTCGGTGAGCTTGGGATAGCCCACGTACATCATCACCACGCCCGAGACGAACCACATCGCGAAGAAGGCGCACACCACGATGCCGAGCCAGCGGTGCAGCAGGAACAGCCAGCGCTTGAAATGGGCCATGGAATCGCCCTCCTCAGAACGCGACGTGCAGGCTGAGATCGCCGGTGCGCGGCGCGCCCAGGTAGGCGAAGGTGCTGCCGAGGTTGGCCGCGTAGATGCGGTCGGTGGCATTGCGCACGCGGCCCACCAGCGTGAGCGAGCGGTTGATCTTCCACGACAGGCCCAGGTCGACCAGCGTGTACGACGGCCAGCGCGCGCTGTTGGCCGCGTCGGCGTAGGTCTTGCCCACATGGCGCAGCCCCACGCTGGCCTGCAGCGCGGGCGTGATCGCGTACGACACCCAGAGGTTGGCCACCACGGCCGGCGTGTTGGTCGGCGTGCGGCCCGCGAGCGACACGCCGTTCTGCACGAAGTTGTCGTACTTCGCGTCGACGTAGCTCAGGTTGCCCTGCAGCGACCACTGCGGTGTGGGCTGCAGGCCCACCGCGATCTCCACGCCCCTGGACGACTGCTCGCCCACGAGCACGGTCAGCGCGCTGTTGTTCGGGTCCTGCGTGGCGATGTTCTTGCGCGAGAGGCGGTAGGCCGCCACGGTCGCCGTGCCCTTGCCCTGCCAGAAGTCGAGCTTGGCGCCGACCTCGGCCTGCCGGCCGGTCGTGAGCTCGCTGTTGTTCATCACGTCGGCGAACGAGGCGGTCGACAGCACGCCCGAGGGCGGATCGGCTGCGGTCGCGTACTGCGCATAGAGGTTGGCGCCGGGCGCGAAGTCCCACACCAGACCGACGCGTCCCGTGGTCGGGTTGTAGTTGCGCCGGTAGCTGGCCGGCGCGCTGGCGGTGATGGCGCGCCGATTGGTCAGCGCGAGCTCGATGCGATCGTGGCGCAGCGCACTCACGAGGTGCAGCGAGGGCGCGAGCGCCGTGCGGTTCTCGATCGAAAGCGCGGTGGTCGTCACCTTGTTGTCGCGGTCGGGGCTGAAGCCCGGCCGCATGCCCGGCACCGCGAAGAAGGGCTCGGTGGCGAAGAGGTAGGGGTTCACCGTGCTCACGGTGGCCGGCAGGCTGTTCGGAAAGCGCGTCTGCTTGTTGACGCTGAAGTCCAGCCCGAAGGACCAGTCGCTGCGCAGGCCCGCGAGCTGCCCCTTGTAGAGGCCCTCGATGCGGTCGCCCACCACCTGCTGGTCATGGCGCTGCAGCAGGGCCCCCGAGCGGATCACGGCCGTGTTGCTCGCGTTGAAGCGGTAGCTCTCGACGTTGCGGTAGTCGCGCAGCGCGTCGTAGGCATAGAAGGTGTTCTTCAGCTGCAGCGCATCGGACACGCGCCAGTCCGCGATGGAACGCAGCCACTGCACGCGCTGCGCATAGATGCCGTCGGCGCTGTTGTAGTTCTTGAAGCGCGTGGCCGGGTCCACGCGCAGACTGCCCACCACGGGATTGAGCAGCGGCGTGCCCCAGTACGGGCGGTCCACCCATTCGTCCTGGTACTCGTAGGCCAGCGTGTGCGTGACGCCGCCGCCGAAGTCCGACAGCAGCGAGGCCGCGAGCTGCGTGGCGCGCGTGCGCGTGCCGTCGGTCCAGCCGTCGGCGTCCTTGCGGTTGAGGTCGATGCGCGCGTAGTGGCTGCCCGCGCCGCCATCGCCCGCGATGCGGCGGTTGAGCCCGATCGAGGCTTCCTTGAGCTGCTGCGTGCCCAGGCGCAGCCGGGCCTCGGTGAGGTCGCTGCGCTCGGCGATCTTGCTGATGTAGTTGATCGAGCCGCCGACCGCGCCCGCGCCGAACAGGAAGCTCGAGGGTCCGCCGATGACCTCGACGCGGTCGTAGATCCAGCTGTCGACCGGCCGCGCGGCGATCGAGTACTGCACGTTGATGCCGTTGAACATCTGGCTCAGCGAGCCGGCGCCGAAGCCGCGGTAGCTCACGCCGATGTTGCCGGGCGCGTTGTGCGCCGTGATGCCGGGCACCGCGCGCAGGATCTCCTGCGTGTCCTGCGCGCCGCGCGCCTCGATGGTGGCGCGGTCGACCACGCTGACCGAGGCCGGCGTCTCGCGCGGCGTCAGGCCCAGGCGGCTGCCGGTCTCGGAGGGCGTGTCGAGGTTGAGGCGCCCGTTGGGCGCGGGCGCGGGTGGCGGGTCGACCTCGATCGCTTGCAGCGTGGTCTGGACCTGGGCGTGCGCGAAGGGCGCGGCGAAGGCACCGAGCGCGAAGCAGGACAGCGCACGCGCGCACAGGCGCTCGGCACCACGGCCGTGGGGAATGGCAATGAAAGGCACGGGATCTTTCTTCTCGCAGCGCGTGGCTGCGCTGACGGCGCAGCGGCGCGTGGCCGCGCATGCCGTCGACGAACGATGGGCGCCGCGCGCGGACCGGCGCGCCCGCGAGGCGACGCCAGGGTCCGTCGTGCGACGGATTCAGCGGTTCAGGCGAAGAGGAAGGAAGGAGGCCCGCGCGCCGGCAGCGGCGCGGCGGTGGCCGCGGCGATGCGCGCGGCGGGGATCGAACGCAGGGCGTAGGACAGCGGTGCCGGCATCGGCACCTCGACCTGCGCGACCGTGGGCGGCAGGCCGCCGATCACGCACAACGGGCAGTCCATGCCCATGCTGCCCATCGGCACCGCGCCATCCTCGGTCTGCACGACCATCGTGACGTGGCCCGAGGCCGAGCACACGATGTCGATCTGCTGAGGCTTGACGATCGGCGAGGCGACCGCGACGGACAGGGACAGCACGAACCACGCCAGCACGAGGCGATGCAGGGTCGAGAGTTTTCGAAGGACGTGCACGGGCGCCATTATCGCGACGAATCGCCGATCACAACGCAACAGCCCGTGCTTCGCCTGGGGCTAGTCGATGCCGACATTCACCTTCTGCTGTTCGATGATCTCCACGATCAGCTTGCCGGTATGGATGACGTGCTCCGTCACCATCGCCTTCGCACCCTGCGCATCGCCGGCCAGGCACAGGCGCAGCAGCTTCTTGTGCTCGGCCTCGGAGCGATCGACGTTGGTCTTCGACTTCCACGGCAGGTAGAGATAGCGCCCGAGGTTGAGCCGCGCGGACTCGACCGACTGCAACAGCAGCGGCCGGTCGGCCCTGGCATAGAGGCTCGCATGAAATTCATGGTTGAGGCGGAACACCTCCTCGACCTGCCTGGCCTTGCCGAGCTCGTCCAGCAACCCGGTGGCGCGCGCGATGTCGGCACGCGAGAGATGGGGCACGGCCAGCTCGATGAGCCGCCCTTCGAGCAGCCAGCGCAGCTCGATCAGCTCGACCGCCTCGCGCGCGCTCAGGAAGGCCACCGAGGTGCCCTTGTTGAGCCGGGCCGTGGCCAGCCCCGCGGCGACGAGCCGCGAGAGCGCCTCGCGCACCGGCACATGGCTGACGCCGAAGCGCGCCGCGATGTGGTCCTGCTTGAGCGGCGCGCCGGGTTCGAGCACGGCCGTCGCTATCTCGGAGCGGAGCGTCTCGTAGACCGATCCCGCGGCCACTTGCGAGCTGCTTTCCTTCATGTTGCGCCTTTTCTCAAAGTATATATACTTTCTTCACTTTATATATAATCATGCGCCAGGCCGGACTTCCACCTCCGCCTGGGCACTGGAACTATGGCCGAAAAAATCCCTGGCTTCTGCGCCCTCTGCCGCTCGCGCTGCGGTTCGATCAGCGTGGTGGAGAACGGCGTGCTGATCGCCCAGGAAGCGAATCCCTCCCACCCGACCGGCAAGGCCCTGTGCGTGAAGGGCCGCGCGGCGCCCGAGCTGGTGGCCAATCTGCAGCGGCTGCTGCATCCGCTGATACGCACGGCGCCGAAGGAGGCCGCCGATCCGCTCTGGCGCCAGGCCTCGTGGGACGAGGCACTGGACCTCGTCGCGCAACGCATCGGGCGCATCCGCGACGAGAGCGGTCCCGAGTCGGTGTCCTTCGCCATCACTTCGCCGAGCGGCTCGCCACTGTCCGACGGCATCGTCTGGATCGAACGTCTGGTCAATGCCTTCGGCAGCCCGAACCTGTGCCGCGGCACCGAGATCTGCAACTGGCACAAGGACGTCGCGCACGGCTTCACCTTCGGGCGCGGCATCGGCGCGCCGGACTTCTCGAACACGCAGTGCATCGTGCTGTGGGGCCACAACCCGTCGGCGACCTGGCTCGACCATGCGACGGGCGTGACGGAAGCCTTCGCGCGCGGCGCGAAGATCGTCGTGGTCGATCCGCGCAAGGCGGGCTTCGCGATGCGTGCCCACCAGTGGCTGCGCGTGCGGCCGGGTTCCGACGGCGCGTTGGCGCTGGCCATCGCCGGCGAGATGATCCGCAACGGCGAATACGACATCGACTTCATCCGCCGGCACTCGAACGGGCCGCTGCTGGTGCGCGAGGACACGGGCGCGTTCCTGCGCGAAGCCGACCTCACGGGCCTCGCCTCGGAGCGGCTCGTGGCCTTCGACGAGGCGAGCGAATCCATCGTGCCCTACGACCCCGGTACGGCCACCTATGCCTCGCAAGACGGCACCCTCGCGCTCTTCGGCGCCATCACGCTGCAGACGACCACCGGCCCCGTTCGATGCCGGCCCGCCTTCGCGCTCTATGCCAAGCTGTGCGAGGCCATGTCCCCCGAACGCGCGGAGGAACTCTGCTGGGTTCGCGCGCAGCAGGTGCGCGACACCGCACGGCTGCTGTTCGCGCACCGCCCCGTCAGCTATTACGCGTGGTCGGGCGTCGGCCAGCACACCAACGCGACGCAGACCGACCGCGCGATCGCGCTGCTCTACGCGCTCACGGGCAGCTTCGACGCGGCCGGCGGCAACGTGGACTTCGCGCATCCGCCCGCGCGCAAGGCATCGGGCAAGGAGCTGCTGTCGGCGGCGCAGCTCGCGAAATGCGTGGGCATCGACGAGCTTCCGCTCGGCCCGGCCGCGCAGGGCTGCATCGGCAGCGACACCCTGTACCGCGCCATCCTCGAAGAGAAGCCTTATGCGATCCGCGGCGTGATCGGCTTCGGCGCCAACCTGCTGCTCGCGCATGCGAACCCGCTGCGCGGCGCCGAGGCGCTGCGCAAGCTCGACTTCTTCGTGCATGCCGATGTGACGCTGACCCCGACCGCGCACTACGCCGACGTGGTGCTGCCGATCGGCACGCCCTGGGAACGCGAGGCGCTGCGCATCGGCTTCGAGGTGAACCAGGGCGCCGAGGAACTGGTGCAGCTGCGACCGCGGATGGTGGCGCCGGTCGGCGACAGCCGCTCCGACGCCTGGGTCGTCTTCGAGCTCGCGAAGCGGCTCGGGCTGGCCGACCGGTTCTGGGGCGGCGACATCGACGAGGGCATGCGCTACATGCTCGAGCCGCTGGGGATCGGCCTCGAAGCATTGCGGCAGCACCCCGAAGGCATCCGCTATCCGCTGGAGACGCGCTACCAGAAGCACCACGGCGCGGGCTTCCGCTTCGCGACCGACACCGGCAAGGTCGAGATCTATTCGGCGCTGCTGCACCGGCATGGCCAGTCGCCGCTGCCGGTGTACGTGCCGCCGTTGCCGAAGCTGCGGCTTCGCGAAGGAAGCTCGGACTTCCCGCTCGTGCTGACCTCGGCCAAGCTGCCCCAGTACTGCCACAGCCAGCACCGGCAGGTGGCGTCGCTGCGCAGCAAGGCTCCCGACCCGCTCGTGGCCATGAATCCCGCCACGGCAGCCGCGCGCGGCATCAAGCCCGGCATGTGGGTGCGCGTGCGCTCGCCGAGTGGCTCGGTGCGCTTCAAGGCCACGCTCGATGCCAGCCTCGATCCGCGCGTGGTCTGCGCGCAGTACGGCTGGTGGCAGGGCAACGAGCAGCTGGGCCTGCCCGCGCACGCACCGCTTTCCGAACAGGGTTCGAACTTCAACCTGCTGGTCGACGACGGCGATCTCGACCCGATCAGCGGCTCGGCGCCGCACCGCTCCTACATCTGCGAGGTCGTGGCGGAAGCCGGGCCAGCCGCCTGAACACCGAACCGAACGCCATCCATCCACCCACTCCGTCGATACCCATGCAAGTCAAAGTCCAACGCAAGGTGCCCGAGGCCACCGACATCTGTTCCTTCGAGCTGGTCGCCATCGGCACCGAGCCGCTTCCGCCCTACGAGCCCGGCGCCCACATCGACGTCGATGTGGGCGGTGGCGAGACCCGGCAGTACTCGCTGTGCGCGCCGCATGGCGAGGGGCGCTACGTCATCGGCGTGAAGCGCGATCCGCGCTCACGCGGCGGCTCCCGGTTCATGCACGAGGCCGTGAACGAAGGCGACGTCCTCAACATCGGCGCGCCGAGAAATCACTTCCCGCTCGCGCCGGACGGCGAGCGCTTCATCCTCGTCGCGGGCGGCATCGGGATCACGCCGCTGCTGTGCATGGCCTCGCACCTGGGCGCTGCCGGAAGAGCGCTCGAGCTGCACTACTTCGCGCAGTCGGCGGAACACGTCGCCTTCCGCCGGCATCTCGAGGACGCGGCCCTGGCCCCTTCCGTGAGGCACCACCAGGGTTACGGTCCCGACGCGCTGCCCGAGCTGCTGGCATCGATCGTCGGCGATCCGGTGCCGGGCAAGTACCTCTACCTGTGCGGACCGCGCCCCTTCATGGAGCTCGTGCGGCAGGCCGCGGCGAACTGGCCGGCCGACCAGGTCCGCTTCGAGTATTTCGGCGCGGGTTCGACGCCCGCCGCTGCATCGGCGGCGCAGGCCGCGTTCGAGGTCTGCGCCGCCGCCTCGGGCATCTCGGCACAAGTGGAAGCGGGCCGGAGCATCGTCGAGGTGCTGCGCGCCCACGGCGTGCACATCGAGACCTCGTGCGAGGAAGGCCATTGCGGCACCTGCATGACCACGGTGCTCGAGGGCCAACCCGAGCATCGCGATTCCTTTCTCACCGAGCCCGAGAAGGCGTCGGGGACGCTGATGCTGCCGTGCGTGTCGCGCAGCTGTTCCGCGCGGCTCGTCCTCGATCTCTGAGCGAATCGGTCATGGCGCGCGCACGCGCCGTGACCGGCGCAGCGCGTTCAGAACGCCGTGACGTTCCACTCGTACTCGGTCGCGACCTCGCCGAGGATCCGCAAACGCTGCGCGGGCTCGGCGGCCAACGCGGCCAGGATGCGGGTGTTCAGGGCCACCATCGTGGCCTTGGCGTTGTCGGCGAATTCCACCGTGATGCCCTGGTCCTCGTACTTTTGGACGAAGGCCTGCGCCGCCACGCCGATGACGAAGTAGAGGCCCGCGTTGTCGAGGTCCGACTTCATGAGGTCGAAGGCGCCGCGGTACAGCAGCTTGAAGGCGTCGGAGCCCGACAGGTCGTTCTCGAAGCGGGTGCTGATTTCCTGGAAGTTCATGGTGTGTTGCCTTCGATGTGCTCAGTGATGAAACCCTTGCCGCCGTGCGCCTCGGACCAGGCGACCGGATCGCGCAGGAAATCGTCGAACTCGGCGATCACCTCGCGGCCGAAACTGCCTCGCTGCGCCGCGACCGCGCGGATGTCGTGCCAGTTCGCCAGCGCATGGACCTCGAGCCCCAGCGCGGCCAGCGTACGGCCGGCGCCGAACATGCCGTAGTCGAACAGCACCAGCACATCGCCGACCTCGGCACCCGCGGCGCGCAGCGCCCGCGCGAATTTGGCCTTCGATGCGCCGGCCGCCATCATGTCGTCGACCAGCAGCGCGCGCGCGCCGGCGCGCACCACGCCCTCGACCTGGCGGGCGCCGATCGCGCGCTTGCGGACGTACTGCATCGGCAGGTCCAGCGCATCCGCGATCCAGGCCGCCAGCGCGATGCCGCTGGACTCGCCGCCCGCGATCGAGCCGACGCCGGCCAGGCAGCCATCGGCTTTCAGCAGCTCGATGGCATGGCCCACGAGCGCGCGGCGCGCCTCGGGAAAGGAAACGAGCCGCCGGCAATCCATGTAGACCGGCGTCGCCCATCCCGAGGGAAGCCGGAAGGGCTCGTCGGTGCGCAAGGTCACGCAGCCGGCATCGAGCAGCCGGGCGGCGACATCGAGGCGGGTCGGAGTCGAGTCTGGGGCAGTGGTCATGGCGGTCGTGCCTTCGGCTAGTGAATTCGGTCGAGCAATTTGCGCAGGTGCATCGCACCCGCCTTGCCCTTGTAGGCAGCTTTCCAGAGCCGGCCGATCATGGTTTCGTACATGCGCACCGCCTCGGGCGATGCGGTCACGGTCGCGATGCCGTTGCGCACGTTGGGCAGCTCGCCGAGCCGGAACGGGCTCACGGCCAGCACGCTGCCGGCCCGGCCGGAGAACACCTGGAAGGTCGCGGTCGGCATGGCGTCGTCGATGAGTCCGATCTGCACGTCGATCGGCTCGCTCTCCATCAGGTCGGCGATGCGCTCGACTTCGCGGCGCGCCGCCAGCCGACGCTCGGTGCGCACGCTCTCGGGCAGGTCGATGCGGCCGACCAGGCCGGTATCGACGAAGCGCTCGAGCTCGCGCAGCCCGATCAGGCTCACGATGTGCGGCCGCCGGCGCTGGAAGAAGGCCCGGCGCTCCTGCATGATCTGCAGCATCTTGTCGATGTCGGCCGAGGTCGGCCCCTTGCCCGCGCCCTTGGGCGAGGCCTCGATCAGCATCTGGCGCAGGGTCGGCAGGTAGTCCTCCGAGGTCAGCAGCAGCGAGATGGGCTCGAAGTGCGCGAGGATGCGGTCGGACGACTCCTCGAGCTGGCGCATGCGCTCGAACAGGCCCAGCGCGGTCGAGTAGTACTCCACCTCCACGCCGAGCAGCGACGCCAGCGTGGTGTCGAGCAGGTGGGCCAGGCGCTCGAGCGTCTCGATCTTGACGATCTCGCCCTTCTCGAGCCGGTACACGACCGCGCGCGAGATGCCCAGCCGCTCGGCCACGTCCTCGGCCAGCAGCGAGGCGCCCACCCGGTAGGCACGCAGGCGGTTGCCCAGCGCCACGTAGTCGATCGATGACTTGAAGGTCGAATTCGCAGCTTCCATCTCGTTTTCCACTTTATGGATCGAAAAAGAAACTATAGGCGAGTTTCGACATCCGCGGTCACCGGCGAGGCGCGAGGCGGTGCGGGAACTCACGCCGCGACCGGCTCGGGCACGGGCGCATCCCGCAGGGCCCATGGCAGGCGGCTGCCGGCGAGGAAGGGATGGAGCGCGTCGCCGGCCGCGAGTTCCACGTCCTGCGGCACCTCCCAGGACGAGCGCTCCAGCGTCACGCTCGCCTCGTTGGGTGCGAGGCCATAGAAGCGCGGACCGTTGAGGCTCGCGAAGGCCTCCAGCTTGTCGAGCGCGCCCTCCTCCTCGAACACTGTGCAGTAGCTCTGCAGCGCGACCGGCGCATTGAAGATGCCGGCGCAGCCGCAACCCGCTTCCTTCAGCGTGCGAAGGTGCGGCGCGGAGTCGGTCCCGAGGAAGAAGCGCGCATCGCCCGAGGTCGCCGCCTTGCGCAGCGCCAGCCGATGGCGTTCGCGCTTGAGCACCGGCAGGCAGTAGAAATGCGGCCGGATGCCGCCCGTGAAGATCGCGTTGCGGTTGAACATCAGGTGCTGGGGCGTGATCGTCGCCGCGAGGCGCCCGCTCGCATCGGCCCTGACGAAGTCCGCGGCCTCCTCGGTCGTGATGTGCTCCAGCACCACCTTGAGCGCGGGAAAGTCGCGCAGCAGCGGACGCAGCGTCGATTCGATGAACACCGCCTCGCGGTCGAAGACGTCGACGGCCGGATCGGTGCTCTCGCCGTGCAGCAAGAGCGGCATGCCGATGGCCTGCATCGTCTCGAGCACCGGCGCCACCTTCGCGATCGACGTGACGCCATGCTCGGAATGCGTGGTCGCGCCGGCCGGATACAGCTTCGCCGCGGTCAGCACGCCGTCCTCGAAGCCCCGGCACAGGTCGTCGGCGGACATGCCGTCGCACAGGTAGACCGTCATCAGCGGCACGAAGTCGGCGCCGGGAGGCAGGGCCGCCACGATCCGCTCGCGGTAGGCCCGCGCGAGCGCGGTGGTCGTCACGGGGATCTTGAGGTTCGGCATGACGATGGCGCGGCCGAACTGCGCGGCGCTGTAGGGCAGCACCGTCTGCAGCATGGCGCCATCGCGCAGATGCAGGTGCCAGTCGTCGGGGCGGCGCAGGGTGATGCGGGGGGTCATGAACAAGCTCACTTCAATCGAGCGAAGGCCGCATCCATCGCGCCGACGCCGAGCATGAAATCCTCGATGTCCATCGCTTCGTGCGGGTTGTGCGAACCGTTCTGGTTCCGCACGAACAGCATGCCGCTCGGGATGCCGGCATTGGCGAACAACGAGGCGTCGTGCCCCGCTCCGCTGGGAATGAGCTCGAACGCCGCCTGCTGCGCGGCGCAGGCCTCGGACAGCACGCCGCAGAGCTTCTCGTTCATGGTCGCGGGATCGCTGAGCAGGCGCCGATCGAATTCGAAGCGCACGCCGCGCTCGCGCTCGATCGAGCCGCATTCGGCGCGCACCAGCTGGTAGAAGGCCTCGAGCGTGTCCGTGCTCTTGCTGCGCGCCTCGAGGCTGAAGCTCACCTGCCCCGGAATGCGCGAGATCGAATGCTCGGCCGGGTCGGTGCTGACGATGCCCGTGGTCACGACCAGGTCGGTGCCGCGCTCCAGCAGCACGCGCCAGTGCTCGTCGATGCGCATGATCAGGTCGGCCACCGCGAACATGGCGTCGTGGCGCAGCCAGCGCGGCACCACGCCCGAATGCTGCGCGTCGCCATGGCAGACCACGCGGTTGTGCCGCACGTTGCCGCGGATGCCCGAGACCACGGCCAGCGGAAGCTGGCGCGCGACCATCACCGGCCCCTGCTCGATGTGCAGCTCGAGGTAGGCCTTGATGCGCGCCTTGTCGAGCAGCGGCTGCTGCGCGCGGATCGCCTCCACGTCGGCGCCGCAGCGCCGCATGCAGGCCTCCATCGATTCGCCGGTGGTGCGCTGCTTGAGCGCGAGGTCGCTCTCGCTGACCTTGCCGAACAGCGCGCCCGAGCCCATGTAGGCCTTGCCGAACCAGGCGCTCTCCTCGCCGCGAAACGCGACCACCTCGAGCGGGCGCGCGTAGGGCGTGCCGCCGGCCTTCTGCGCGACCAGGCACAGAAGGCCCGCGACCACGCCCGCGTAGCCGTCGAAGTTGCCGCCCTGCGGCACCGAGTCGATGTGCGATCCGCACCAGGTGACCGCGCTCGCCGCCGCGGTCTGCGGCAGGCCGAACACGAGGTTCGCGGCCCGGTCGGCCCGGACCTCTAGCCCTTCGCTCGCGGCGAAGGCGCGCAGGTAGTCGGCGGTGTCCGATTCGCCACGGCCGTAGCTCTGCCGCGTGACGCCGACCCCGTCGAAGGTCAGCTCGCGCACGTCGGAGAACAGCTTCTCGGCCATGGGGCGAAGTCCCGGCAGGCTCATCATCCTTGCCCTCCCCTAGCCCGACTGCTGCGCGAAGCGCAGCCAGCGGTCCGAGAGCTGGCGGTCGAGCTTGACCTGGCCAGTGAGGTCGCGAATGTTCTTCACGCCCATCTCGTCGCAGTACGCGACCAGGCCATCGATGATCTTCTGCATCGCACCCGGGTCGATGAAGGAGGCCGTGCCGACCTGGACCGCGCTCGCGCCGGCCAGCATGAACTCGACCGCGTCGTGCGCGCTGGCGATGCCACCGCAGCCGATGACCGGGATGCGCACGCTGCGATAGCACTGGTGCACCATGCGCAGCGCAATCGGCTTGATGGCCGGCCCCGACAGGCCGCCCATCACGTTGCCGAGCATGGGCTTGCGGGTGCGCACGTCGATCGACATGGCCAGCACCGTGTTGCCCATCACGAGTGCGTCGGCACCGGCCTCTTCCGCGGCCCTCGCCACCGTTGCCACGTGCGAGGCATTGGGCGTGAGCTTGGCCCACACGGGATGGTGGGTGCGGCGGCGGATCGCGCTCACGACCTTGTAGGTGGTCTCGGGCGTCATCGCGAAGGCCATGCCGTCGGCTTCGAGGTTGGGGCAGGAGATGTTGGCCTCGATCACCGCCACTTCGGGCAGCGACATCTCGGCCACCGCGTCGGCGAACTCGTCGACGGTGTCCGCCGAGATCGAGACCACGACGGGCGTGTCGAAGCGCGTGTAGGGCGGCAGCACCGTCTCGCGGTAGTAGTCCAGGCCCTTGCTCGGAATGCCGATTGCATTGAGCATGCCGCCGCGGGTTTCCGCCACGCGCGGCGTCGGGTTGCCGGCACGGCTCTTGGGCGAGACGCTCTTGATGACCAGCGCGCCCAGCCGGTTGAAGTCGAGCGCTTCCGCGTACTCGATGGCGAAGCAGCCCGAGGCCGGCATGACCGGGTTGCGCAGGCCGACGTCGCCGACCCTGACGTTGAGATCAGCCAAACTCCACCTCCCCGACCACGTCGCCGATGGGAAACACGGGACCTTCGCGGCAGACGCGCAGGAATTGCTTGTCGCCCTCGCGGTCGAACAGCCTGACGCAGGACAGGCACACGCCCATGCCGCAGGCCATGCGCTGTTCCATCGCGACCTCGCCCCGAGTGCCCGGATGGTCGGCGAGGATGCGTTGCAGCAGCATCAGCACGCGATGCGAGCCACAGGTGTAGACGGCGTCGTGGTGCCGTTCGCCGAGCAGCCGGCGCACCAGCGTGTCCATGGCCTCCACCGAGGAGCTGCCGTCGGAGTCGTAGACGCAATGCACGTCGGCCTCGGCACCGCGCAGGAACTCGTCACGCATCAGGTCCTTGGGGGCACGTGCCGACATCACCGCCGTGATCGCGATGCCCATCCCGGCCGCCTGCTGCAGCAGCGGCGCCATCGTCGCCAGGCCGACGCCGCGCGCGACGACCATGATGCGTTCGTCGCCGGGCGGCAGCGTGAAGGTGTTGCCCAGCGGGCCGACGATGTCCATCGCGCCGCCGACGGGCAGCGAGGCCAGCGCGTGGGTTCCGGTGCCGGTGACGTTGTAGAGGAACTCGATCGTGCCCGCCTCCGGCCCCACGCCGTAGACGCTCATCGGGCGCAGCAGGAAGGGCTGGAGGTCGTTCGTCGTCGGGCACTTGAGCTGGTAGAACTGCCCGGGCCTGGTCGCGCCCGCCAGGTCGGCCGGCGCGCTGAGCTTCAGGTACCTGTAGCGGTCGTTGACCCAGCGGTGCTCGGCGACCTCGCAGCGGTACGAGGCCACGAATTGCGCGTTGCGCTGGAAGCAGGCGCCCTCGCCCTGCAGCGCGGGCGGATGCACGGGCCGGAACGCGGGCGATTGGTGGTCGATGGCGGCGAGCATCATTCGAGCTCCTTGCCCTTGAGTTCGGGAATGAGGAAGTAGGTGGCGACCATGTCGACCAGGTAGATCGCGGCGAGCAGCGCGATGGCGATCTGGAACGAATAGGCCGCGACCAGCGCGCCGACCACCACCGGGCCGAATCCGCCGATGCCGCGGCCGAGGTTGAACAGCACGTTCTGCGCCGTGGCGCGTGCTTCCGTGGGATAGGCCTCGGAGATCAGCGCGCCGTAGCCGCCGAGCATGCCGTTGACGAACATGCCGAGCACGGCGCCGACCCACAGCAGCGAGACCGGATCGGACAGCTGGGAGTACGCCAGCACCATCGCCACGGCACCGGCCTGGAACAGCAGGAAGCTCGGCTTGCGCCCGATGCGGTCGGCCAGCTGGCCGAAGACGAAGATGCCCAGCATCATCCCGAGGATGGTCACCGAGGTCCACATGGCCGACTTCGTGAGGTTGAAGCCGAGCTTGTTGGCCAGGAAGCTCGGCATCCAGATCATGATCCCGTAGTAGCCGAAGTTCTGCACCGCGCACAGCACGACGATGCCCAGGCTGGTGCGGGTCGTCTGCGCATCCTTGACCAGCAGCTTGAACGACCTCAGGCGCGAGCCCCGGACCTTGGGCTTGCGCACGAACACCTCGGGCTCGTGCAGCTTGTTGCGGATCACCCAGGCCACGAGCGCGGGCACGACGCCGACGAGGAACATGCCGCGCCAGCCGATGTGCGGCATCAGCAGCGGCGTGAGCAAGGCGGCGCCCAGCACGCCCAGTTGCCAGCCCAGCGCCACATACGAAGACACGCGGGCCCGATGCTTGGCGGGCCAGGCCTCGGCCGCCAGCGCCATGCCGATGCCGAACTCGCCGCCCAGGCCGATGCCCGCGATGGTCCGGTAGACCAGCAGGTCCCAGTAGCCCTGCGCGAAGGCACAGAGCCCGGTGAAGACCGCGAACAGGACGATGGTCCAGGTCATCACGCGGATGCGCCCGAAGTGATCGCTGAGCGAGCCGAAGACGATGCCGCCGACGACGGCGCCGACCAGCGTCCAGCTCACCAGCGAGCCGGCCTGGCCCGGCGTGAGGTGCAGGTCGGCCGAGATGGCCGTGAGCATGAAGCCCAGGATCAGCAGGTCGAAGCCGTCCATCGCATAGCCGATGGCGGAACCGGCCAGCGCCTTCCAGGCGTAGCCCGAGACGGCGTCGTCGCGTGGCGCGGAGGCGGTCGAATCTGGGGTGGATGACACGTCAGGACTCCTGGTTCGACGCGGAAAGCCCGGCGCCGGCGGATGGATGGGCCATGGAAACGGTCTCGGCATGGAGTCCGTTTCGCTCATTTGCGATACTAGTATCAAAAAAGATATCGATCAAGAAAAAGTTCACCGGGGTTGTCTCTGTGGATGGATGAAAGGAACGAGGGAAACCGGGGGATCGAGCCTGGCGTCGGCTCGCGCGGCCGCTAGAAGCGGTGGCGGATGCCGACGCCGAAGCTGTTGCCGCCCGCCATGGCGGTCGCGCGATCGCGCATGAGGACGGCATAGACGTCGGTTCGCTTCGACAGGTAGTGATCGTAGGCCAGGCTCACCGTCGTGCGGGTGCCGTCGTAGGAGCCGGCGATCTTCGTCCTCGCGACGGCCGCGAGGATCTGACCCGCGGTCGACCCGACCGGCACGCTGGCACCGAGGGAACTCGTGGTCCCGCGATAGCCGGTCGCGTCGGCCTTCGACCGGCCGTAGCTCGCATAGGCCTTGAGAAGGCCGAAGTCGTAGGCCCCGCCCAGCATCCAGTCCTTGCGCGTGGTGGGCACCACCGCGCCGGCGACCGTGGCCGTGATGACGCCCGGGTTGACCGGGTTGGAGATCTGGTCGCGCTCGTAGAAGCCGGCCACCGTGAGCGGCCCGCTGACGTAGGTCGCGCTGATGCCGGTGTTGTTCTTGCCCTTGTAGCCGGTGTCGCTGGACTGCTCGCCGAACTGGTAGTGCAGGTTCACGCGCAGGCCGCCGAAGCTCGGTGTGCTGTAGATGAGCTGGTTGCTCCAGCCGGTGTCGGACGGCGAGGTGCGGTACAGCCAGCGCGCGGTGTTGACGTTGGCATGCAGCACCAGCGGCGAGAACGCGAAGGAGTTGCCGAAGGGGTTCACCAGCACGGTCGGGATGAAGTTCGGCGCCGCGGCGCGCCCGAGCTGAAGGCTGCCGTACGCACCGGCGATACCGACGTTGGCATCGCGCGCGAAGTAGGGGTCGCCGTCGAAGCGGCCCGATTTGCCGGTATCGGCGCGAAAGAAGGAGTTGAGCGCGAAGTAGGCCCGCAGCCCGCCGCCCAGGTCCTCGGTACCGGCGAAGCCGAAGAACGAGGTGGTCATGCCTCCACTTCCAAGGACCTTGGTGCGGCCGAGGTCGCCCGCGTAACGCATCGATCCCGCGTATTCGTCGATCAATCCCTGCACCGACACACTGCTCTGCGCACAGGCGCAACAGGCCGTCGACAGCGCGACGGCGGCAACTACAAGACTCTTCATGGGTGGCTCACTTCTCAAGGCTCGAGGGAACGCCGAGCGCCCCTTCGCGGCACGCCCGAACGACGGACAGGTGGCTCTGGCACGGGTGCACCGCCATGAGGCGTATCGCCTCGAAAACTTGGCACATCCGATAAAAAAGCACCATTAAAGAAACCAGGATCAAAAACGAGACTGGATTCTGGCGCGGTTCCGCAAGATCGATGCCAAGGGTTTTCGAGCGGTCGGGGCCGAGCGCTTTCGCGCTATTCGCGTGCGCTCGACGCGGGGTCGAACGGACCGGCGTCCGGCGGCCGATTGTTCAGTTTGGCTTCAAAGGCCTTCGCGACTTCGGGCCTGTGTGCCGGCGATGCGCGTCCCTAGACTTTGCGCACCCCAACATGCCCACGGACCGCACCATGCCCTTCACACTCCACATCAACGGCAGCTCGCGCGAGGTCGATGTCGACGGCGACACGCCCCTGCTCTGGGTGCTGCGCGACGTGCTGGGCCTGTACGGCACCAAGTTCGGCTGCGGTGCCGGCCTGTGCGGCGCCTGCACCGTGCACCAGGACGGCGTCGCGATCCGCTCGTGCATCACGCCCGTCGAGTCGGTGGGCGCGCAGCGCATCACCACCATCGAAGGCATCGGCGCGACGGCGGTCGGCCAGGCGGTGCAGAAGACCTGGCTGGAACTGGACGTCGTGCAGTGCGGCTACTGCCAGTCGGGCCAGATCATGTCGGCCACGGCACTGCTCGCGGCCACGCCGCGCCCCACGCCCGCGGACATCGTGGGCGGCATGTCGGGGAACATCTGCCGCTGCGGCACCTATGTGCGCATCCAGGCCGCGGTGCAGCGCGCCGCCACGCTGATCCCGATCAAGGCGGCCTGACATGAAGCACGACCGCATGCCCATGGCCTACACCGCCTCCACCCACGGCCTGACGCGCCGCGCCTTCGTCGCCACGGCGCTGGCCGCCGGCGGCGGGCTGGCGCTCACTGTGAGCCTGCCGCCGCTCGACGCCAAGGCCGCCGGCGCGCAGCCCGAGGCCTTCGCGCCCAATGCCGTGGTCCGCATCGGCACCGACGGCCTCGTCACGCTGGTGATGCCGCGCGTGGAGATGGGCCAGGGGATCTACACCGCCGTCGCGCTGCTGATCGCGGAGGAGCTCGAGATCGACCCGCGGCGCGTTCGCCTCGAACATGCGCCCGCCGACGAGACGCGCTATTCGAACCCGCTGACCGGCGGGCAGATCACGGGCGGCTCGACCTCGGTGCGCAGCACCTGGGAGCCGATGCGCCGCGCCGGCGCCACGGCCCGGCTGCTGCTGGTCGAAGCGGCCGCGCGCCAGTGGAAGGTCGACCCTTCGACCTGCCGCGCCAGCGACGGTGCGGTGGAGCATGTGCCCACGCGCAGGAAGCTCGCCTATGGGCAGCTCGCCCATGCGGCCGCGGGCCTGCCCGTGCCCGCCGAGGTGCCGCTCAAGGACCTGGCGACGCTGAAGCGGATCGGCCAGCCGCTGCTGCGCCTGGACGGACCCGACAAGGTCAACGGCCGCGCGCGCTATGGCCTCGATGCCAGCGTCGCGGGCATGCGCATCGCCGCGATCGCCCACTGCCCGGTGATCGGCGGGCGCTTGGCGTCGGTCGACGACACCCGGGCCAGAGCGATCAAGGGCGTGCGGCAGGTCGTGTGCATCGACAACGCGGTCGCGGTGGTGGCCGACCACATGGGTGCGGCGCGCAAGGGCCTGGCCGCGCTCGAGATCCGCTGGGACGAAGGCGCCAACGCGGATTACTCGACCGAGAAGCTGATCGCCGCGCTGGCCAACGCCTCGTCGCGCTCCGGCGCCGTGGCGCGCAAGGACGGCGACACGGTGGCGGCCGCGCGCGGCGCCGCGCGCACGGTGGACGCGGTCTACCAGCAGCCCCTGCTCGCGCATGCGCCGATGGAGCCGGTGAACTGCACCGTGCACGTGCGGCCCGACGCCTGCGAGCTCTGGGTCGGCACGCAGGTGCCGGCGCGCGCGCAGGCCGCCGCGGCCGAACTCACGGGCCTGCCGATCGAGCGCGTCGAAGTGCACAACCACCTGCTCGGCGGCGGCTTCGGCCGGCGGCTCGACATCGACTTCGTGATCCAGGCCGTGAAGATCGCGAAACAGGTGAATGGCCCCGTCAAGGTCGTGTGGACGCGCGAGGAGGACACGCGGCACAGCACCTTCCGCCCCTACCACTACAACCGGCTCAGCGCCGCGCTCGATGCGCGCGGCCGGCCGGTGGCATGGCATCACCGCGTGACCGCCTCCTCGATCCTCGCGCGCTGGGCACCGGCGCGGTTCCAGAACGAGCTCGACGGCGATGCCATCCGCGACGCCGCAGGCCCCTATGGCTTCGCGAACGTGTTGGTCGAGTATGTGCGCGAGGAACCGCCAGCGGGCATCACCACCGCCTTCTGGCGCGGCGTCGGCCACATGCAGAACGCCTTCCCGGTCGAATGCTTCGTCGACGAGCTCGCGCACCTGGCGGGCAGCGATGCCATCGCCTACCGGCACGAGCTGCTCGAGAAGCATCCGCGCGCGCGCCACGTGCTCGAACTGGTGGCGCGGAAGTCCGGCTGGGGCGGTGCCCTGCCGGCCGGCAAGGGTCGCGGCGTCGCGCTGACCTTCTGCTTCGGCAGCTACGCGGCCCAGGTGACGGAGGTGAGCGTCGATGCCGACGGCGCGGTGCGCGTCGATCGCGTGGTGATCGCGGTGGACTGCGGACGCCTCATCAGCCCCGGCACCGTGGTCGCGCAGATGCAGGGCGGCACGGCCTTCGGGCTGTCGGCGGTGCTCTACGGAAACATCTCGATCAAGGACGGGCGCGTCGAGCAGGCCAACTTCGACACCTACCGCGTGCTGCGCATGGACGAGATGCCCGTCATCGAGACGCACCTGGTGCCGAGCACCGAAACGCCGGGCGGCATCGGCGAGGTCGGCACCGTGCTGACCACGCCCTCGGTCCTCAATGCCGTGTTCGCGGCCACCGGCAAACGCATCCGCCGGCTGCCGTTCGCCGCGGAAGAACTCAAGCGGGCATGAAGCGCCGCGCCACCCACGATTGGAAATCCACGATGACAACGAACGAGCTCGGACCGAAGCTGATTGCCGCCTGCCTGGCGGCCCTTGGAGGGATCGGCGCGGCGCAGGCGCAGACCGTCGACCCCGGCGCCGGCGACCTGGCGCGCGGCAAGACCACCTTCGCGCGCTGCGCCGCCTGCCACTCGGTCACCGGAAAGAACGGCATCGGCCCGCATCTCGACGGCGCCTTCGGCCGCGTCGCGGGCAAGGCCGAGGGCTTTCGCTATTCGCCGGGCATGGCGGCCTCGACCCGGCCCTGGGACGTGCAGGGCCTCGAGGCCTTTCTCGCGGCGCCGACCAAGGCGGTGCCCGGCACCACCATGCCGCTGAACGTGCCCGGCGCGCAGGACCGCGCCGACCTGATCGCCTACCTGCGCTCGCTCGCCACGCCGCGCTGATCAGCGCCGCCGCGGGCCCGTGCGCTGCTGCATGAAGTCGATGAAGGCGCGCAGCTTGCGCGGCACGTGCATGCGGCTGGCGTGATAGAGGTGGAAGCCCGGGAAGCTGGGCCACCACGGCTTGAGCAGGGGCACGAGCCGGCCGCTCGCGAGGTCGTCGTGCACCTGGGCCTCGAACACGCAGGCGATGCCGGCGCCGGCGCGCGCGGCGCTCAGCAGCACGTCGCCGTCGTTGGTGAGGATGGCGGCATCGACCTCCACCTCGAAGTCGCGGCCCTTGTTCGAATACTCCCAGCGGTAGACGCTGTTGCTCAGGCGGATGTTGATGCAGCGGTGCTGGCTCAGCTCCTCGGGCGTGCGCGGCGCCGCGCGTCCCTTCAGGTAGCTCGGCGCCGCGATGGTCGCGATGCGATGCGGGCCACCGAGCGGCACGGCGACGACTTCCTGCGCGAGGTTCTCGCCGAGCCGGATGCCCGCGTCGAAGCCGCTGCCGATGAGGTCGACCAGCGCGTTGTCGCAATGCAGCTCGAGCCTGATGTCCGGATAGGCCTGCGCGAACGCGGCCAGGTGCGGCAGCAGCAGCAGCTCGAACGCGACGCGCGAGAGGTTGATGCGCAGCAGGCCGGCCGGCTTCTCGCGCACCTCGTTGACGCGCTCCACGGCGGCCGACAATGCCGCGAGCGCGGGCGCCGCATCCTGCAGGAAGCTCTGGCCGATCTCGGTGACGCTGACGCGCCGCGTGGAGCGGTCGAGCAACCGCACGCCGAGCCGCTTCTCGAGCGAGCGCAGCGTCTGCGACAGCGCCGAGGGCGACACGCCGAGTTCGGCCGCGGCGCGCGTGAAGCTGCCGTGATGCGCGACGCGGGCGAAGACCGCGATGAAGGGGATGAGGTCGGGAGCCATCGCTTCATTATGAAGCTCGACTTCAAACCGCATCGACCCGATCCATATTTCAATTCAGCAATCGGCGGCCTATCGTCGGGTCCAACGCTTCACCATTCAAAGGATTCACCATGACCCATCTCGCAGGCAAGGTCGCCATCGTCACCGGCTCCTCGAAGGGCATCGGCGCGGGCATCGCCGAGCGCCTCGCGCGCGACGGCGCCAGCGTCGTCGTCAACTACGCGCGCAGCGAGAAGGAAGCGGCCGCCGTGGTCGACCGGATCAGCGCCGCGGGCGGCCAGGCCGTGGCGGTGCAGGCCGACATCTCCCGGCCGGAGCAGATCCAGTCGCTGGTCGATGCCACGCTGGCGCGCTTCGGCAGGCTCGACATCCTCGTGAACAACGCCGGCACCTACCGGCTCGATTCGCTCGACACGATCACGCCCGAGAGCATCGCCGAGCACTTCGACCTGAACGTGCGCGGCCTGCTGCTGATGACGCAGGCCGCCGCGCGCGTGCTGCCCAGCGGCGGCACGGTGGTCAACATCAGCTCGGGCGTGTCCACCAGCCCCTCGCCGCAGGCGCACGTCTATTGCGCGACCAAGGGCGCCGTCGACGTGCTGACCCGCAGCCTCGGCATGGAACTCGGTCCGCGCCACATCCGCGTGGTGGGCATCGCGCCCGGCTTCGTCCTCACCGAGGGCAACGCGGCCGGTGCCGAGGCCTATTCGGCCCACTTCGTGCCGAAGACGCCGCTGGGCCGCGCCGGCCAGCCCCGGGACATCGCCGCAGCGGTGTCCTTCGCCGTCTCCGAGGATGCGGGCTGGGTCACGGGCTGCACCATCGACGTCGCGGGCGGGATGGTTTTCTAGCTCGCGGAAAGACGCTCGACGGTCGCGTCGACCAGGGCCCGCAGCCGCCCGAGCCGGCGCAGGTCGCGGTGGAACCCGACCCAGACGTCGCGCCCCGGCGGCAGTCCGCCGAGATCGACGACCTCGAGCGCCGTGCAGGCATCGCCCAATGGCGCGGGCAGCACGGCCAGGCCCACGCCCGCGGCGCACATCCGGGCCTGCGCCTCGCGGCTGTTGCTGCCGAAGGCCACGCGCGCCTTCGGCAGCTTCTTGCGCAGCCAGGCCGCGTCGGGGAAGTCCTGGTACGCGCTGTCGAGCGTGATCAGCGGCACGCCCTGGCCATCGCTTCGCACGGGATGCGCCGTGCCCTTCGCGCGGTAGACGCGGTAGGCGACGTGCACGGCCTTGCGCTGCACCACGTCCGCTTCGTCGAAGGGCTGGATGCGGAACACGAGGTCCGCCTCGCGGCGCGCCAGGCTGAACAGGCGTGCATCGGTGATCAGCTCGATGTTGACCAGCGGGTGCTGTTGCACGAACTCCGCGAACACGGGCGTGAGGATGTGCACGCCGAACCAGTCCGACGACGACACGCGCAGCAGGCCCTCGAGCTGCTGCGCCTGGCCGGCCAGCCGGCGCTCGAAGGCCAGCGCCTCCTCTTCCATCCGTTCCGAATGCGCGAGCACCGAGGCCCCTTCGTCGGTCAGCACGAAGCCGTCCTTGCCGCGCTGGAACAGCGCCTGCCCGACCTCGCGCTCGAGCACGCGCAGCCGGCGCCCCATGGTCGGCTGCGACTGGCCGGTGAGGCGCGCGGCGCCGCCCAGCGAACCGGCCCTGGCCACCGCCAGGAAGATCTTCACGTCGCTCCAGTCCATGTTTTTCAACCCATCAGAAGTGAATGGATGTGATGCAGTTCTGTGAGTTTACGTTCAGTTTTGAAGATCGAACAATGGACGCCTCTGCAAGCAACACAAGGAGTTCTCCATGTCCAAAGACGATTCGATGCGCGCACTGGTGGTGCGCGAAGCCGGCGGCCGCTTCGAGGCCGTCCGGGTGCCCCGGCCCGTGCCGCGCGAAGGCGAGGTGCTGGTGCGCATCCATGCGAGCGGCGTCAACCCGCTCGACGCGAAGATCCGTGCCGGCGCCGCGGCCCATGCGCGCCATCCGCTGCCCGCGATCCTCGGCATGGACCTCGCCGGCGTGGTCGAACAGGTCGGCCCCGGCGTCACGGCCTTGCGCGTCGGCGACGAGGTGTACGGCCTCACCGGCGGCGTCGGCGGGCTGCAGGGCTCGCTGGCCGAGTTTGCCGCGGTCGATGCCGACCTGCTCGCGCCCAAGCCCGCCAATCTCTCGATGCGCGAAGCCGCGGCCCTGCCGCTGGTCGTGATCACGGCATGGGAGGGCCTGGTCGACCGCGCGCGCACCCAGCCGGGACAGAAGGTGCTGGTGCATGGCGGTGCCGGCGGCGTCGGCCATGTCGCGGTGCAGATCGCCGTCGCGCTCGGCGCGCAGGTGTATGCCACCGGTCTGCCCGCCCAGGCCGACACCATCCGCGGCTTCGATGCCACGCCGATCGACTACACGACCACGACGGTCGAGCAGTACGTGGCCGCCCACACCGGCGGCGAAGGCTTCGACGTGGTCTACGACACCGTGGGCGGCGCCACGCTCGACGCCTCGTTCGACGCGGCACGCCAGTACGGCGGCCATGTCGTCAGTTGCCTCGGCTGGGGCACCCACAAGCTGGCACCGCTGTCCTTTCGCGCGGCCACCTACTCGGGCGTCTTCACGCTGCTGCCGATGCTCAGCGGCAAGGGACGCGCCCACCACGGCCACATCCTGCGCGAGGCCGCGAAGCTGGTCGAGGCCGGCCGGCTGCTGCCGCTGATGGATGCGCGCCGCTTCGACCTCGATGCGGCCATGCAGGCCCATGAGGAAGTCGAGGCGGGACGCGCGGAGGGAAAGATCGTGGTCGAGATCGGCGGGTAGAAGGATCCCGAGTGGCTCAGCGGCCCTGGAGCAACAGGCCCAGCGGCGCGAGCGGGCCGACCGGCATGAACTCGTACTGCGCGAAGCCGCCCGTCACGAGCGGCAGCGCATCGATCGCGGCCTTGGCCTGCTCGACGGACTCGGCGCTCATGAGGAACACGACGCCGGGCTTGTCGCTGCGGTACCAGTACTGCTCGATCCTGCCGTCGAGATAGAGCTGCAGGGTGTCGGGCACCTCCTTCGACATGACCTGCTGGCGTTGCTCGGGCGAGAGCGGCTTGACGATGGTTCCGATGGCGAGGACTTTCATGGGGGACTCCTGATGCAAGTGCGTTGCGTTGTTGAGGAAGACCGAGGTTAGGCGCCGGCGTGAAAAACCCGAACAGGCGCGAACGACAACTTCACGGTCATTTCCGCCAACCTGGCCGAAGGGTTTCCGCCCCGCTTCCACGCCGAATGCCTATAGTCGCAATCGACGTCTTTTCCGCCATTTCCGCCATGCACATCTTCCTGCTCGCCCTCGACGGTGTCTTCGACACCGGCCTCACCGTGATGCTCGACGCCCTCGGCCTCGCCAACAAGTTCGCGGCCCGCGAGATGGGCGGGTCGCCGTCCTTCGAGGTGACGATCGTGGGCATGCGCCGGCGCGTGCGCTCGGGCCAGGGCTTTGCGATTCCCGTGCAGCCGCCACCGCCGGGCCTGCGGCCGGACTGGGTGGTGGTGCCGGCGCTGAACACCTCGACTCCCGAATCGCTGGTGCCCGCGCTCGCGCGGCCCGACGTGCGCCAGGCCAAGGCGCAACTGCGCACCTGGCATGCGCAGGGCGCGCGGATCGCGGCCTCGTGCATCGGGACCTTCCTGCTCGCCGATGCCGGCCTGCTCGATGGCGGCCAGGCGACCACGACCTGGTGGCTGGGCCCGCTCTTCCGCCAGCGCTATCCCAAGGTCTCGCTCGATGAATCGCGCATGCTGGTGCCCTCGGGCCGGGTGGTGACGGCCGGCGCGGCCATGGGCCATCTCGATCTCGCGCTGTGGCTGATCCAGCAGGCCAGCCCCGACCTCGCGGCCATGGTCTCGCGCTACCTGCTCGCGGACCTGCGCTCCTCGCAGGCGCCGTACATCGTGCCCCACCACCTCGCGCAGGCCGACCCCGCGATCCTGCGCTTCGAGCGCTGGGCGCGCGACAACCTCAAGCAGGGCTTCTCGCTCGACACCGCGGCGCGCGCGCTCGCGACCAGTCCGCGCACGCTGCAACGGCGCTGTCAGGCCGTGCTCGGCAAGTCGCCGCTGGCCTACATCCAGGACCTGCGGATCGAGCGCGCCCGCTCGCTGGTGCATGGCAGCGACCTCGATCTCGAGGCCATCGCGGCCGAGGTCGGCTATGCCGATGGCTCCACGCTCGGCGCGCTGCTGCGCGAGCGCCTGGGCCGCGGCGTGCGCGAATTGCGCGCCGACCTGCTCTGAAGTCCGCGGAACAGAAGCGCTACCAACCGCCGCCCAGGGCGCGGAAGGTGGCGACCGCGGCACGGCCGCTGTCGGACTGCACGCGCACCAGCCGGTCGCGCGCGGCGAGCAGTTGCCGGTCCTGCTCGAGCAACTCCAGCAGGCTCACCGCACCGCCCGCGTAGGCCTGCTGCGTGGCGCCGCGCGCCCGCACATCGGCATCGACCTCCTGCAGCAGCGCGAGGCGCTCGGCGTCGAGCTGCCCTTGCCGGATCAGCGCGTTCTCGACGTCCTCGGTGGCGCGCAGCAGCGATTGCCGGTAGCGCGCCAGCGCTTCGGCCTTCGCGCCCTCGGCCTTCGCCACCTCCGCGTCGACACGGCCGAAATCGAACAGCCGCCAATGCAGGCCGACCGCGGCCAGCGGCTGGAAATTGGCCGACGACGGCGTCGCGGTGCGCAGGCTCTCGAAGCCCAGCAGCGCCGACAGCGAGACGCTCGGGTAGTACTCGGCCGTTGCCACGCCGATGCGGGCGTTGGAGGCGGCGAGGCGCCGTTCCGCGGCGATCACGTCGGGGCGCCGGCGCAGCAGCTCGCCCGGCGTGAGCGCCGTCGCCAGCGCGGGCAGCACCACGCGCGCGGCGGGCGTCGCGAGTTCGGCCGCATGCGTCCCGGGCGTGGCGGCCATCAGCACGTCGAGGCGGTTGAGCTGCGTGTCGCGCTCCGCCTGCAGCGCGGGCAGCGTGCCCTCGACCTGCGCCACCCGCGCCTCGGCCTGGGCGCGCTCGCGCGCGGTCGACATGCCCTGGCTCAGGCGCATGCGCACCAGGCTCAGCAGTTCGCGGTCGGTGTCGAGCTGCGACTGCGCGACCGCGAGGCGGGTCTGCGCGGCGCGCACGCGGAAGTAGGCGTCGGCGGCTTCCGCGGCGATCGAGATGCGCACGCCGGCGTGCTCGGCCTCGGCCGCCTGCGCTTCGGCCGCGAATGCCTCGGCGCCGCGGCGCAGGCCGCCCGCGAGGTCGAGCTCCCAGCTGGCGCCGATGCCGCTGTCGTAGAGCGAGGCATCGCGCTGGTAGCCGGGGTGCGCGCTGGCCAGCGCGCCGAGCGGGCTTTCGAGCGACTGGCGCTGCCTCGCGGCCTGTGCGTCAACGGCGATGACCGGACGTTCCGAGGCCACCGCGCGCTGCGCCGCGGCACGTGCCTGCGCGACGCGCGCGAACGATGCGGCGAGGTCGAGGTTCTGCGCGAGCGCGCGTTCGACGATGCGCTCGAGCACCGGATCGCCGAAGCCCTTCCACCAGGCCTCCAGCTGCACCTCGGGCGCGGGTGACGGCACCGCGGCATGCTGGAAGCGCTCGGGCATCGCGGATTCGGGCTTCGCGTAGTCCGGGCCGACGGCACACGCGGCGACACCGAGCGAGGCGATGGCGATGCCGACGCGCAACCGGCGGAAGCCGGGCCAACGCGGGCGGCTGGGCGGTATCGGCAACAGGGTCTGGCGGAGGTTCATGGAGGTTCCTTGGCGGCGGGATTCGAAGGTCGATCGGGTAGTTACTTGCACGATGCAAGTCGCAACTGTATAGTAACTTGCATATTGCAATCCACATGGATGCATGCCACCCGATTCCCATCCGACCAAGGAAAACAACACATGACGGACTCCTCCGTTGAAAAGGCCCCGGCAGGAATTCCGCGGCACCGGCGCCCGCACGGGCGCAGCCTCGTCGCGAGCTGCGCGGCCATCGCCGTGGTGCTGGCCGCGGCCGTCTATGGCTGGCACTGGTGGAACGGCGGGCGCTTCGTCGAACGCACCGACGACGCCTACGTGGGCGGCGACATCACCGTCGTCAGCCCCAAGGTGCCGGGCTACATCGTCAGCGCCGCGGCCACCGACAACCAGGCGGTGCATGCGGGCGACCTGCTGGTGAAGCTCGACGACCGCGACTACCGCGCCGCCCTCGACAAGGCCGAGGCCACGGTCGCGAGCCAGGAGGCCGTGCTGGCCAACCTGCTCGCCACGCGCAGCCTTCAGCAGGCGGTGATCGCGCAGGCCGAGGCGAGCGTGAACGCCGCCGCCGCCGAGACGCTGCGCGCGCGCGACGATGCCCAGCGGCTGCAGAACCTCTCGGCCACCGCGGCCGTGTCGGTGCAGAGCGCGCAGAAGGCCGACGCCGACTACAAGCAGGCCGTGGCCAACGGCCAGAAGGCGCAGGCGAGCAAGCTGGCCGCCGAGCGCGAGCTCGACGTGATCGCCACCCGCCGCCAGCAGGCGCAGGCCGCGCTCGCGCAGGCCACGGCCGAGCGCGACATCGCGCGGCTCAACCTCGGCTACACCGAGCTGCGCGCGCCCATCGACGGCACGGTCGGCAACCGCAATGCACGCAACGGCGCCTTCGCGGCGGCGGGCGCGCACATGATGTCGATCGTGCCGGCGCGCGGCCTGTGGATCGACGCCAATTTCAAAGAGAGCCAGCTCGCGCGCTTCCGTCCCGGCATGCTCGCCATCGTCGAGGCCGATGCCGTGCCCGGGCGCCGCTTCCACGGCTACGTGGCGAGCCTCTCGCCGGCCACCGGCGCGCAGTTCAGCGTGCTGCCGCCCGAGAACGCGACCGGCAACTTCACCAAGATCGTGCAGCGCGTGCCGGTGCGCATCGTGCTCGACGACGCCGACGGCGTGCTCGGCCTGCTGCGCCCCGGCCTGTCGGTCACGGCCGAGGTCGATGCGCGCGACGTGCAGCTCGCGAACGCACGCACGGGCACGGCGGGCGAACCATGAGCCAGCCCGCCTCGGGGATCGTCGACCCCGCCGGCATGACCACCTCCGCCAAGGCCCTGGCCTTCGCGGCGATGTGCGTGGGCATGTTCATCGCGCTGATCGACATCCAGATCGTCTCGGCATCGCTGCGCGAGATCGGCGGCGGCCTGTCGGCCGGCACCGACGAGACGGTCTGGATCCAGACAAGCTACCTGATCGCCGAGATCATCGTCATCCCGATGTCGGGCTGGCTGTCGCGCGTGCTGTCCACGCGCTGGCTGTTCGCCGTCTCGGCCGCGGGCTTCACGCTCACCAGTCTCCTGTGCGGCATCGCCTGGAACATCCAGAGCATGATCGCCTTCCGCGCGCTGCAGGGCTTCCTCGGCGGCTCGATGATCCCGCTGGTCTTCACCACCGCCTTCGCCTTCTTCCAGGGCAAGCAGCGCGTCTTCGCGGCCGCCATCATCGGCGCCATCGCCTCGCTGGCGCCCACGCTCGGGCCCTCGGTCGGCGGCTGGATCACCGACAGCTACTCGTGGCACTGGCTGTTCTTCGTCAACCTCGTGCCCGGCATCTTCGTGACCATCGCCGTGCCGCTGCTGGTGAAGATCGACCGCCACGACTGGTCGCTGCTGCGCAACGCCGACTACCTGGGCATGGTGCTGATGGCGCTGTTCCTCGGCTGCCTCGAGTACACGCTCGAGGAGGGACCGCGCCTCGACTGGTTCGGCGACCCCGCCATCGCGGGCGCGGCCTGGGTCTCGGGCACGGCCGGCGTGCTGTTCGTCTGGCGCTCGATGACCTACGCGCACCCGGTGGTCGACCTGCGAGCGCTGAAGGACCGCAACTTTGCGCTCGGCTGCCTGTTCTCGTTCATCACGGGCATCGGCATCTTCGCCACCATCTACCTGACGCCGCTGTTCCTCGGCCGCGTGCGCGGCTTCAGCGCGCTGCAGATCGGCCTGGCCGTTTTCTCGACCGGCGTGTTCCAGATCCTGGCCATTCCCGTCTATGCCTTCTTCGCCAACCGCGTCGACCTGCGCTGGCTGATGATGTTCGGGCTGGCGTGCTTCGCGCTGTCGATGTGGCAGTTCACGCCGATCACGCACGACTGGGGCCCGGCCGAGCTGCTGCTGCCGCAGGCGCTGCGCGGCATCGGCCAGCAGTTCGCGGTGCCGCCCGCGGTCACGCTGACGCTCGGCGGCCTCGCGATGAACCGGCTCAAGCTCGCCTCGGGGCTGTTCAACCTGATGCGCAACCTCGGCGGCGCGCTCGGCATCGCGGCCTGCGCCACGCTGCTCAACGACCGCACCAACCTGCACTTCTACCGGCTGGCCGAGCACCTCACGCGCAGCAACGAGGCCACCACCGCGCTGCTCGACGGCGTGAGCAGCCGGCTGCAGGGCGCCACCGACCAGCTGGTGGGCGCCTCGGCCGCGCTGCGCCAGCTGTGGAACCTGACCTTCCGCGAGGCCCTGACGCTGACCTTTTCCGACGTTTTCTTTGGCATCATGGTCTGCTTCATCATCGCCACCGCGATGGTGCCGCTCATGCGCAAGGTCGGGCCGCCGAAGGCACCGTCCGCCGACGCGCACTGAGTCTCGCCGACTTCCGCGCCACCGACGTTTCCAAGAAGAGCCGCCCATGACCCCGAAGACCCCCACGCCCATCAGCCCCGAGCAGCGGATGAAGTACTGCCCCATCGTGCGCAGCCTCGAGCGCGTGGGCGAGCGGTGGAGCATCCTGATCCTGCGCGACGCCTTCTACGGCATCACCCGCTTCGACGACTTCGTCAACAGCCTGCAGATCGCGCCCAACATGCTGACGCGGCGGCTCAACTCGCTGGTCGAGGACGGCCTGCTCGAGAAGCGCCAGTACAGCGAGCGCCCGCCGCGCTACGAGTACTGCCTCACGCCGCTGGGCCGCGACTTCCGGCCGGTGCTGCTCTCGCTCGTGACCTGGGGCAACCGGCACTTCGCCACCGAGGGCAAGAGCGTGGTGCTGCAGGAGAAGGAAACGGGCCGGCAGATCGATCCCGTGCTGGTCGACCGCAGCAGCGGCGAGCCCATCACCGAGACCACGCACGTGCTGGTGCAGCGGCGCCCGGCCGCGCGCACGGCCGGCGCCGCCAAGGCGTCCTGAACGGAGCAGGGATTCGATGGACGGTCTCGAGCACCTGCGCACCTTCCTCGAGGTCGCCAGGCGCGGCAGCTTCTCGCGCGCCGCCG
Organism: Variovorax sp. GW821-FHT10D07; assembly: GCF_059415325.1. NCBI lineage: Bacteria > Pseudomonadati > Pseudomonadota > Betaproteobacteria > Burkholderiales > Comamonadaceae > Variovorax > Variovorax sp. GW821-FHT10D07. The sequence continues at coordinate 127,225 of NZ_JBWKMZ010000006.1, forward strand.
ACATGCTGGGCATCTCGAAGGCCAGCGTCAGCAAGCATGTCGCGCAGCTGGAGGCCAGCTTCAGCGTGCGGCTGTTCAACCGCTCGACGCGTTCGGTCACGCTGACCGACGCGGGCCGGCTGCTGCGCGAGCGCAGCATGCCGCTGATGGAGATGGTCGAGGACACGCAGAACGAGCTGCAGGCTCACAGCGCGCGCCCGAGCGGGCGGCTGCGCGTGGCGGCGCCGCACGGCCTCGTGCAGACCGACTTCCCCGGCCTGCTCGGCGAGTTCATCACCCTGCATCCCGACGTCCACATCGACCTGCACCTGAGCAACCGCGTGATCGACCTGGTCGAGGAAGGCGTGGACGTCGCCCTGCGCGTGGGCCGCATCGGCGACGAGAACCTGATCGTGCGCAAGCTGCGCCCGATGGCGCTGGTGCTGTGCGCCACACCCGGCTACTGGGCCCGGCGCGGCATGCCGCGGGTGCCCGACGACATGCGCCGCCACGAGGTGCTCGCCTACTCGGCCGGCGGCGGCCCCGCGCACCTGCCCTTCGAGATCGACGGCAAGCCGCACAGCGTGCCCGTGAACGCGCGCATGGACGCCAACGATGCCGCCGCCCTGATCGCCGCGGCGCTCGCGGGCGTCGGCGCCGTCTGCGTGCCCGCGCTGCTCGCACAGCCGCACATCGACGGCGGCCGGCTCGTGCCCGTGCTGAAGGACTTCATGCCCAGCGACCTCTGGCTGTTCGCGGCCTACACGCAGCGCCGCCACAACAGCGCGGCGCTGCGCGCGCTGCTCGATCTGCTGGAGGCGCGCATGCAGACGCCGGGCGCGGTGCCGTCGAAGCCCGCGCCGGCGAGTCGCCAGCGTGCCGGTTCGCACTGGCATCCGTTCCAGGCGCTCGGGCACGCGCAGCCCGCCTGAGCCCGGGCCCGGCGCGGCGCTCAGAGCCCGTGCAGCGTCGCCATCTCGTCGATCAGCCCGCGCTGGAACGCATCGAAGCGCGCCGAGGGCTGCTGCAGGCCGAAGAAGTCGCTGAACGGATCCTGCACTTCGGTGCGGTGGCCCGAGAGTTCCTCGACCACTGCGAGCCCGCAGAAGGGCACGCAGGCCTCGGAGTAACCGCCCTCGTGCACCACCACCACGCGGCCTTCGCTGTGCCGCGCCGCGAGCGCGTTGACCTGCTTCATCATCTGGCGGAACGATTCGGGATGCAGCTGCATGCGCGCCAGCGGGTCGACGGCATTGGCATCGAGGCCGCTGGCCACCACGATCAGCTCGGGGCGGAAGCGCTCGACCACCGGCGCCACGATGCGCTCGAAGGCATACATGTAGCTCACGTGGCCGCCGCCGGGCTGCAGCGGCACGTTGACGTTGAAGCCCAGGCCCTCGCCCTCGCCGCGGTCCTCGGCGCCGCTGTAGCCGGGCGGGAAGCAGTTCTCCTGGTGCAGCGAGACGGTCAGCACGTCGGGGCGGTCGTAGAAGATCTCCTGCGTGCCGTTGCCGTGGTGCACGTCCCAGTCGATCACGGCCACGCGCTTCACGCCATGCCTCGCCTTCATGGTCTCGATCGCCACCGCGATGTTGTTGAACAGGCAGAAGCCCATGCTGTGCTCGCGCAGGCAGTGGTGACCCGGCGGCCGCGTGAGCGCGAAGGCGTTGCGGTGGCGGCCCTGCAACACGCTGTCCATGGCGGCGATGGCCAGGCCGGTCGAGAGCTTCGCGATCTCGTAGCTGCCGGGCCCGAAGGGCGCGACCTCGCCGAGATCGCCGCCGCCCGCATCGCTGGCGGCCTTGAACTTCTCGAGGTAGCTCGCGGGATGCACGCGGCGCAGGTCCTCCTCGCTGGCCATCGGCGCGGCCAGCAGGTCGAGCTGCGCGCTCAGGCCCGACACGTCCATCAGCGACTTGATGCGGCGCTTGGAATCGGGCGACTCGGCCATGCCGCTGCCGGCCATGGGCTGGACCCAGCCGCCGACCGGCAGGAACAGGGCGTGCAGCCCGCCCGGCACGTGCCAGAAGGTGCGTTCATCGTGAAAGAAGGCTGTGTTCTTCATGCGTTGCGTCCTCGGTGGTGTGGGAAATGGAAGGAGAAGAAGAAGAGGAAATCGATGCCGCCCCGTGCGGCGGATGGCGCTGCACGCTGAGGCCGCGCCAGCCCCAGCGCTCGCGCGCCAGGCCCCAGAGGCCGCGCGGCGCCAGCAGCATCACGGCCACCGCGATGCTGCCCATGGCGATCAGGTACCAGCCGCCCGACATCGCGAACCAGGTGTTGAACAGCTCGCGCAGCCCGAAGTAGATCAGCGTGCCGATCAGCGGGCCCTCGATGGTGCCGATGCCGCCGATGATGACGATGAACATCGCGGTCACGACCCAGTTGATGTCGAAGGCCGAGTCGGGCGACACGAACATCGTGCCCATGAAATGCGCACCGCCCGCCAGCCCGAAGCCCAGGCCCGAGAGCACGAAGGCGATGAAGCGGTTGCGCCAGACGTTCACGCCGATGCTGGTGGCGGCCAGCTCGTTGTCGCGCACCGCCATCAGCCCGAGGCCGAAGGGCGAACGCATCAGCAGGTAGACGCCGGCCACGGCCGCGAGGCCGATCGCGCCCGAGATCCAGAACGCGTTGCGCTGGAAGGTCTCGGCATCGACCAGCCGCACCGCCTGCAGCGGCACGCCCGATTCGCCGCCGAACAGCGGGAACTTGGCGACCAGCAGCCGCACGATCTCGGCCAGCACCCACATGCCGATCGAGAAGTAGGCATCGCGCAGCCTGAACATCAGCGGCGCCACCGCGGCCGCCAGCAGCGCCGCGCCCACGCCGGCCAGCGGCACCATCCAGTAGGGCGAGAGGCCGAACCGGTCGGAGACCACGAACACCAGGTAGGCGCCGATGCCGACGAAGGCCTGGTGCCCCATCGACACCAGGCCGGTGTAGCCGGCCAGCAGGTTCCACATCTGGGCCATGGCCAGCACCACGAGCACCTCGCTCAGCAGGCGCAGCAGGCCGGCATCGGCCACCGTGGGCGCGAAGGCGATGGCGAGGGCCGCGGCGAGGAAGCCGATCGAGGGAAGAAGAGATGGGTTGCGCATCGGGTGTCAGGCCCGTTGGCCCGCGATGCCGTTCGGGCGCACCATCAGGACGATGAAGAACAGCAGGTGCGCATAGAGCGCGCCCGCGTTGGAATCGAGCCGCTGCCCCGCGAGCTGCGCCACGCCCAGCGCGATGCCGCCGGCCAGCGCGCCCCAGAACGAGCCCATGCCGCCGATGATCACGACCTCGAAGGCACCGAGCAGCCGCTCCACGCCCGAGAACGGCGTGAACGAGCTGCGCAGCGCCAGCAGCAGCCCCGCCACCGAGGCGAAGGCCAGTGACAGTCCCATGACCACGCCGTAGACATGGCGCGGCCGCACGCCCATGGTGCGCACGATCTCGCGGTGGTCGGAGGTGGCGCGCACGATCAGGCCGAAGCGCGAGTGCCGCAGCAGCCACTGCAATGCGCCGAAGGCCAGCACCGCGAGCCCCAGCACCAGCACCGGGTACCAGCCGATGCGCAGGCCGCCGATCTCGAAGCCGGCCGTGGCCAGCGCGCCGCCGTCGAGCGCGCGCGGGTCGGCACCGAACAGCTCGACCATCAGGTTGCGCAGCACCACCGCGATGCCGAAGGTCACCAGCACCGGCGTCAGCGGATCGTCGGTCGCCACCGCGCGGTTGAGCAGCAGCCGCTGCAGCAGGTAGCCGGTGCCGAAGGCGGCCAGCGCCACCGGCACCAGCAGCAGCAGCGGCGACACCTGCGGGAACTGCGCGGCCAGGAACACCGCGAAGTAGGCCGCGAGCACGACGAACTCGCCGTGCGCGAGGTTGACCATGCGCATCACGCCGAAGACCAGCGCCAGCCCGAGGCCGAAGAGCGCATAGAGGCCGCCGAGCAGCACGCCGTTGATGAGGGTTTCGATCCAGGCCATGGTGCTTTTCTCAGTGCCCGAAGTAGGCGTTGGCGATCTGCTGCGCGCTGAAGTCCGACGCGCGGCCGGCCAGCGTGACGCGGCCCTTGAGCAGGCAGTACACGCGCTGCGCGATGCGGCAGGCGCGCGTCACGTCCTGCTCCACGATCAAGAGCGCCGTGCCCTGCGCCTGGATGTCGCCGAAGGCGCGGTAGATCTGCGCGATCACCACCGGCGCCAGGCCCAGCGAGATCTCGTCGCACAGCATCAGCCGCGGGTTGGCCATCAGCGCGCGGCCGATGCTCACCATCTGCTGCTGGCCACCCGACAGCCGCGTGGCCGGCCGGTGCCGGAACTCGCGCAGGATCGGGAACAGCGTATACACGGTGGCCAGGTTCCAGTGGCCGGCCCGGCCGCACAGCGCGCCCATGCGCAGGTTCTCCTCCACCGTGAGCGAGGCGAACAGCATGCGGCCCTCGGGCACCAGCGCGATGCCGCGGCGCGCGATGCGCTCGGCCGGCTCGGCCTCGATGGCCTGGCCGTCGAAGCGCACCGTGCCGCGGCTGCGCCGGCCCAGGCCCGCGATGGCGCGGATCAGCGTGGACTTGCCGGCCCCGTTGGCGCCGATCAGCGCCGTGGCCTCGCCCTCGCCCACGTCGAGCGAGAGATCGAACAGCGCCTGCAGGTCGCCGTAGTGGCTGCAGAGGTCGCGCACTTCAAGCAGCGGCATGGGCGCCCTCCTCTGCTTCTTCTCCGACGCCCATGTAGATCTCGCGCACCTCGCGGCTGGCCATCGCGGCGGCCGGCGCGTCCTCGAGCAGTTTGCGACCGAAGTTCAGCACCATGATGCGGTCGGCCACCGCCATCAGCGCCTGCGCGATGTGCTCGATCCAGATCATCGCCACGTCGCGCTTGAGCTCGAGCACCAGCGCGACCAGCACCTGCACCTCGGCCTCGGTCAGGCCGCCCGCGATCTCGTCGAGCAGCAGCAGGTGCGGCCGGGCCGCGAGGCCCTTGGCCAGTTCGAGCCGCTTGCGGTCGAGCAGCGGCAGCCGGCCCGCGGGCACCTCGGCGCGGTCGGCCAGGCCGGTGCGCTCGAGCACCTCCCAGGCCAGCTGCGCGGCCTGCGCGCGCGGCAGCCGCGCCGCGAAGCTGGCGGCGGCCAGCGCGTTCTCGTAGGCGCTCAGGTGCGCGAAGGGCTGCGGAATCTGGAAGGCGCGCGCCACGCCCAGCCGCGCGCGCGCATCGGCGCGCAGGCCGACCAGCTCGCGGCCCTCGAGCCGGATGCTGCCGGCATCGGGCACGGCCACGCCGGTGATCAGGTTGAACAGCGAGCTCTTGCCGGCCCCGTTGGGGCCGACCACGCCGAGGCACTGGCCGCGCGCGAGCGCGAGCGACACGCCGTCGGCCACCACGATCTCGCCGTAGCGCTTGCACAGGCCGTCGATGACGAGGCAATCGGTCATGCGTCGCGCGCTCAGGCCTTGAGCTGCGACAGCAGCTTGAGTTCGTCTTCCACCGGAATCTGCTTCGCGGTGCTGTTGTGCGTGATCACCAGCTCGTAGGGGAACTTCGCGCCCGCGGCGGTCTTGCGCCACTGGCCCGCCACCATCGGCGTGACGGCCACGCTCTTGATCGGGCTGCCCTTGAAGTCGATGCGCCCGACCACCGAATCGAGCTGCAGGTTGGCCAGCGCATCGCGCACCGCCTTCTTGTCTTTTGGATTGGTCGCGTTCTTCAGCGCCGCGATGCCGACCTCGAACAGCGCATGGCCGTAGCCGATGGGCTGGGTCCACTGCTTGCCGGTGGAGCTCTCCCAGTCGGCCGCGAGCGCCTTGGCGCTCTGGCCGGTCAGCGAGGACTTGAACGGGAAGTTGGGCGTCCACCAGACCTCGGTCGACATGCCGTTGCCGGCCGCGCCCAGCGACTCGACCGCGCTCGGGAACAGGAAGGCCGCCGCCATGGTCACCACCTCGGGCCGGTAGCCCGACTGCTGCGCCTGCTTCCAGAAGGTGGCGAAGTGGTTGGCATAGGCAAAGCCCGAGACGATGTTCGCGCGCGCCGCCTTGAAGCTCGAGACCTGGTTGCTGAAGTCGTCGGTCGCGATCTTGAAGAAGCCGCCGTTGGTCTCCTTGTAGCCGCGCTGCTTCGCGCCGCCCGGGATGCCGGTGGCCGGATCGGCGAAGGCATGGCCCGGGCCGTTGTCGATGTAGAGCGTGCCCAGCGAGCGCTCCACCTTCAGCGGCTCCCACATGCCGAAGAAGTTCTTCAGCACGTCGTCGGCGCCCCAGAAGAAATGGAACGAGAACGGAAAGCCCTTCTGCGGCGTGGAGCCGCGGCCGAAGGTGATGGCCTGCCACGGGCCCATGGTCGAGACCATCGGCACGCCGTTGACGTCGCAGAGCTGGCCGGCCGCGAGCGCGGCATCGCTGTCCTGCACCAGCAGCAGGTCGACCTTCTCGCGCAGCAGCAGCTCGCTGGCCATCGTGGCGCCGCGGTTGGCGTCGGACTGGGTGTCGCGCACCACGATCTCGACCTTGTAGTTGGTGCCGGCGATGGTGAGGCCGTCCTTCAGCGCGGCGCGCACGCGCTCCAGGCTCCAGGGGTCGGCCTCGCCGAAATTGGCGCGCACGCCCGACAAGGTCGTGAGGTAGCCGATCTTGATCGTCTTCGACTGGGCGTGCGACAGCGCGGGCACGCCGGCCAGCGCGGCCGCGCCGCCGCCGATGACGAGTTGGCGGCGCGTCAGCGCGCCGGAGGCTGCAAAAGGAAAAGCGGCGGGCATGGAATGCTCCTTGGCGATGGAGGATGGACAGGGCCGCATCCTCCCTCCGCGCGCCGGCTCGCCGTTATCGAAAACTGGCAAATCGCGGGCCGCAGCCGCCGCCCTCATTCGGGGCGCAGGTTGACCGACTTCGCGATCGCGCGGTAGCGCTCCACGTCGGCCTGGTAGCCGCGGCGCAGCTCGGCCAGCGTCTGCTCGGGCGCCACCTTGCTGCCGCCGAGCTCGATGGCGCGGCGCAGCTCGGGCTTGCGCATCATCTCGTTGAAGGCCACGTGCAGCCGCTGCTGCGTCTCCTCGGGCACACGCTGCGACACCTGCGCGCCGGCCCAGAGGCTGTAGACGAAGTCGTCGAGCCCCTTGCTGGCGCGGATCAGCGGAATGGCGCCGAAGCGCTCGTGCGGCGTGGCGGCCGCGATGCCCAGCGCCTTGACCTTGCCGGCATCCAGCAGGTCGGGCACGTTGCCGGCCAGCGGCGCGAACACTAGGTCGATCTGGCCGCCCAGCAGGTCGTTGATGATCGGTGCGAAGCCCTTGTAGGGCACGTGCAGCATCTTGGTGCCGGTCTGCTGCGTGAAGCGCTCGCCCAGCAGGTGATAGAGCGAGCCCGGGCCGATGCTGCCGTAGCTCAGCTCCTTGGCGTCGGGCTTGCGCAGCTGCGCGATCAGCTCGTCGACGCTGCCCACGCCCAGGTCCTTGCGCGCCAGCAGCACCATCGAGGTCACGGCCATCATGCCGATGGGGCGGAAGTCCTCGGCCTTGTAGCGCGCGCTCGCGAGCGTGAGCGGCGTGAGCATCAGCTCCATCGGCGAGCCCATCAGCAGCACCGAGCCGTCGGCCGCGCCGTTGGCGGCCTTCATCACGCCCAGCGACCCGCTGGCACCCGGCACGTTGTCGACCACGGCCGGCTGGCCCAGCAGCCGCGACAGCTCGGGCGCGGCCAGCCGCGCGTTGATGTCGGAGCCGCCGCCGGCCGGGTAGGGAACGATCAGGTTCAGGGTCTTGCCGGCCAGCCCCTGGGCCAGGACGGAACCGGCCATGGTGGACAGGCCGGCCGCCAGGCCGGCACCGATCATCGAACGTCTGCGCATGCGCTTTACTCCTCGGGTGGTTGTTGTCTGTTCTCGGAATTCAGGCCGCGACCAGCAGCGGCGAGTGCGCATCGGCGAAGGGCACGGCCTGGTGCCAGCCGTGCGCAAGCCGCAGCACCTCGAGGTCGGCACCGGGCCGGCCGATCAGCTGCAGGCCCATCGGCAGGCCGCGCGTCGCGCCGTCGGGCGAGAAGCCGGCCGGCACCGCCATCGCGGGCAGGCCCGCGAGCGAGGGGCCGATGGTCACTTCCATCCAGCGGTGATAGGTGTCCATCGCGCGGCCGCCGACCTCGCGCGGCCAATGCAGCTCGGCCGGCAGCGGGAAGGCCTGCGCGGCCGGCAGCACCAGCACGTCGAAGCGCTCGAACAGCATCAGCAGCGTGGCATGCCAGCGGGTGCGCGTGACGGCGGCCTCGTGCAGCGCGGGCACGGCCAGGCGCTGGCCCTGCTCGATCTCCCAGCAGGCCTCGGGCTTGAGCCGCTCGCGCAGCGCCGGATCGGCATGCAGGCCCTGCAGCGCGCCGGCCACGATGAAGCCGCGCAGGCGCAGCCAGGCGGTCCACAGCGCGTCGAAGTCGAAATCGGGCACGGCCGGCTCGACCGTGCAGCCCAGGGTGTCGAAGTGGCGCAGCGCGGCCTCGCACAGCGCCATCACGCCGGGGTCCATGGCCAGGTGGCCGCCGAGGTCGCCGAGCCAGGCCACGCGCGTGCCGCGCAGCTCGGCATCGAGCGGCTGCGCGAAGGCCTCGCCGTCGCCGGCCAGGCTCAGCGGCGAGCGCGGATCGTGGCCGGCCTGCACCGACAGCAGCCAGGCCACGTCCTCGGGCGTGCGGCCCATCGGCCCTTCGCAACCCAGTTGCTGGAAGAACAACTCGGGGCCGGGCCCGGTCGGCACGCGGCCCAGCGAGGGCCGCAGGCCATACACATGGTTCCAGGCCGCCGGGTTGCGCAGCGAACCCATCATGTCGCTGCCGTCGGCCACCGGCAGCATCTGCAGCGCCAGCGCCACCGCGGCGCCGCCGCTGCTGCCGCCGGCCGCGCGCTCGAGGTTCCAGGCGTTGCGCGTGGTGCCGAACACCGTGTTGTAGGTGTGCGAGCCCAGGCCGAACTCGGGCGTGTTGCTGCGGCCGACGAAGATCGCGCCGGCGCGGCGCAGCCGCTCGACCATGATCGCGTCGTGCGGCGTGAGCTGGTTGGCGAACAGCGGGCTGCCCATGGTGGTGGGGATGCCCGCGGTGGCGACGAAATCCTTGGGCGCCATCGGAAAACCGTGCAGCCGGCCCACCGGCTCGCCGCGTGCCAGCCGCGCGTCGCAGGCATCGGCCTCGCGCAGCATCCGTTCGGGCGGCTGCAGCGACACCAGCGCGTTGACCTTCGGGTTGAGGCTGTCGATGCGCGCCAGGCAGGCCTGCATCAGTTCGCGGCACGAGAACTCGCGGCGCTTCAGCGCCGCGGCGAGCGCGCGGGCGCTCGGCAAGGTGGACGGAAAGGACGACATATGGCGATCGACGATAGCGATCGCGCCGCGAAGCGGGTATCAAGAATTGGCAAACCTGGCCTGCCGCGGCCCCCGGGGTTTCCCCTGGGGTCGCCCGGCCGGCCCTTCAGTGGTGCATCAACGCGGCGCCGCGCAGCGTCTGCGAGGGCAGCTCGCCGAACTGGCGCCGGTAGTCGGTCGCGAACTGGCTTAGGTGCCAGAAGCCCCAGTGGGCCGCGATGTCCTGCACCGAGCCGGCGCCCAGGCGCTTGAGCTCGCGCCGCACGCCGTTGAGGCGCAGCGCCCGGAGGTAGCGCGCCGGGCTCAGGCCCAGCGTTTCCTGGAAGCAGTAGTTGAGCTTGCGCTGGCTCGCGCCGATGCGGCCGCAGACCTCGAGCATCGACAGCGGCTCGTCGGGCCGCGCCATCATCAGCTCGCAGGCGCGGCGCACCACGCGGCGCTGCGCCTCGGTGGAGCGCAGCTCGCGCAGGTCCACGTCCTCGGGCAGCGCCTCGAGCCAGGCCAGCAGCACGTCGTCGCGCAGCTGCGTGGTGGCGGTCGGGTCGGCGAGCAGCGCGGGCATCGCATCGAGCGCGGCGAAGGCGCCGAGCAGCGTGCCGCGCAGCGCGCGCATGGTCGCGTCGTCGAAGTGCAGCACCACGCGCCGTGCCAGCCAGGCCGGCGGGCCGCGCTCGTCGAGGCGCTCGGCCAGCGACTGCAGCAGCGCGTTGTCGACCACGATGCCCATCAGCTCGAAGCCCGGCGGGCTGCACAGGTCGAGCTCGTCGCAGCGCCCGACCATCACCGATCCGGTGTCGAGCCGCTGGCCCGAGAAGCGCGCCTCGCCCTCCTGCCGGCAGGTCAGCGCGAAGCCGCAGCACTCGGGATTCATCTCGCCGTGCTGGCGCAGCGCGCGGTTGGTGGTCTCGCGCACCAGCCGCAGGCCCGGCAGCTGCACATGGTCGAGAAAGCCCGCGAAGCTGCCGCCCGAGAGCATGTCGCACTCCAGGTGCCAGCCGCTCTGGCTGCTGGCATAGGCGTCGATGTCGTGCGTGGTGAGGGTCCAGCGCTCGATGGGAAGGCGGGGGGTGGAGGCGGTCTGGCAGTTCATGGCGGATATCCACGGGGACGGGGGATCCCCTGGACCGAAGCAATCTCCAGACCAGATTGTTTCGTTGACAACGATCTCAAAGCACCGGGAGAAACCCTCGGCGCCCGGGCCTGAATTCCATCGGATCCACGCGCCCCGAAGAGAATGCGTGGCGATCCACGAACGCCAGGAGACTGCATGAGCCCCCAAGCCACCGGCCGGCTTCAAGGAAACGACCTGATCATCGAGCGCAGGTTTCGCGCGCCCATCGACGACGTCTGGGCCAGCGTCACGAGACCCGAGAAGACCGCGCTCTGGTTCGGGCCCTGGGAAGGCGAGGCCGGCCAGGGCATGACGGTGCGGCTCCAGCTGGTGCACGAAAAGGACCAGCCCTGGACCGACCTGAGGATCGATGCCTGCGAGGCGCCGCATCGCCTCGCGGTCGCGACCGTGGACGAGTTCGGCGAGTGGCGCCTCGAGCTGACGCTGGCGCAGCAGGACGACATCACCACGCTGCGCTTCGTGCAGCGCCTGGACGATCCGGCGCTCGCGGCGGAGGTGGGACCGGGCTGGGAGTACTACCTCGACATGCTGGTCGCCGCGCGCGAGGGCCGCGCGCTGCCCTCCTTCGGCGACTACTACCCCGCGCAGAAGGCCCACTACCTCCAGGGCCCGTAGCCTGCCTACTCGAGCTCGCCGCTGGGCTCGAAGCCCGAGGTGCTGTCGAACAGCTTCTGCACCAGGGTCTGCAGCACGCGCCGCTCGTCGGCCGAGAGATGCGCGAACAGCCGCTGCGCGGTGTCGTGCGCGAGCGGCACCATGTCGCGGTAGAGCGCGAGGCCTTCTTCCTCGAGCGAGACGATGACCTTGCGCCGGTCCTCGGCGGAAGGGTGCATGTTGGCCAGGCCGAGGTCGACCAGCCGGTGCTGCGCGCGGCTCACGCGCGCCTTGTCCATGCTGGTCTTGCGCGCGATCTCGAGCGCCGACAGCGCGCCGTACTTGCCGAGCACCACCACGATGCGCCACTCGGGGATCTGCAGCGCGAAGCGGCCGGCGATCGCCTGGCCCACCGATTGGCTCACGCGATTGGCGACCACCGAGAGCTGGAACGGCAGGAAGGTCTCGAGGTCGAAGGCATCGGCGATCGAGCGCGGCGGCGAGGAGGTGCGTGAACGGGGCACGGTGCGAGCGAGGAGGTGAAGGGCGCGGACAGTATAGGAACGCGTTCATGCATCGTGCCCACACAGCGACGATGGACGCACGAGGTTTGCCAGTTTTCGATAACGCGGCAGGGGGTGCGATCCCTATCGTCGCGGCATGGACTATCCCGAACTCGCCCTGCACATCGCCGGCCGATGGCGCACGCAGACCGCAGGCGGCCAACGCGCCGTCGTCGATCCCGCCACCGAAGCCACCCTCGCGCAACTGCCGCTCGCCAGCCGCGACGAACTCGCGCAGGCCGCCGAGTCCGCGCGCCGCGGCTTCGCGCTCTGGCGCGCGAAGAGCGCGCTCGAGCGCTGCAACATCCTGCGCACCGCCGCGCAGACGATCCGCGACCGGGCGAAGGCCATCGCGCAGGTGCTCACGCTCGAACAGGGCAAGCCGCTGGCCGAGGCGCTGCGCGAGGTCACGCTGTCGGCCGACATCGTCGACTTCCAGGCCGAGGAGGCCAAGCGCCTGTACGGCCGGCTGGTGCCGCCGCGCGTCGAGGGCATCCTCTCGCAGGCGGTCACGCGCCAGCCGGTCGGCCCCGTGGCGGCCTTCACGCCGTGGAACTTCCCGGCCAACCTGCCGACGCGCAAGCTCGCGAGCGCACTGGCCGCGGGCTGCAGCGTGGTCATCAAGCCGGCCGAGGAGACGCCGGGCACCTGCATGCTGCTGGTGCGCGCCTTCCTCGACGCGGGCGTGCCGCCCGATGCGCTCAACATGGTGTGCGGCGATCCGGCCGAGGTGTCCTCGTTCCTCATCGACCATCCCGCGATCGCCAAGGTCTCGTTCACCGGCTCGGTCGCGGTGGGCCAGCTGCTCGGCGAACAGGCGGCGCGCCACGTCAAGCGTTTCACGGGCGAGCTCGGCGGCCACGCACCGGTGATCGTCTGCGAGGACGCCGACTTCGCGTTCGCGCTCAGGAACTCGATCGCCGCCAAGTTCCGCAACGCGGGCCAGGTCTGCGCCTCGCCGATCCGCTTCTACCTGCCGCGCGCGCGCTTCGATGAATGGGCCGAGGCCTTCGTGCAGGCCGCGCGCGCGCTGCGCATCGGTGCCGGCAGCGATTCCGCGACACAGATGGGCCCGCTCGCGCATGCGCGCCGCATCGAGGACATGCAGCGCTTCGTCGACGACGCCGTCGACCGCGGCGCGCGGCTGCTGTGTGGCGGCCGGCGCATCGCGCGGCCCGGCTACTTCTTCGAGCCCACGGTGATCGCCGATGCGCCCGACGACAGCCGCGTGATGCGCCAGGAGCCCTTCGGCCCGATTGCGGTGCTGCAGCCCTACGACACGCTCGACGAAGCCATCGCCGCCGCCAACGCCCTGCCCTACGGCCTCGGCGCCTATGCCTTCACGCGCGACCTGCAGACCGCGCACCGCCTGGGCGAAGCGCTCGAGGCCGGCATGGTCGGCATCAACCATTTCGGCGTCTCGCAGCCCGAGATGCCCTTCGGCGGCTGGAAGCAGAGCGGCATCGGCCAGGAGATGGGCGCCGAGGGCCTGCTGCACTACACCGAACTCAAGACCATCACCGTGGGAGTCCCCGCATGACGACAACAGACATCGACGCACTCAAGGAAGACAACGCCCGCTACCTGTGGCACCCCATGGCCCATCCGCAGGCCATGCAGAAGAGCAAGCCCGACATCGTCGCGCGCGGCCAGGGCTGCTGGATCTGGGACGTGGACGGCCACAAGATGCTCGACGGCGTCGGCGGCCTGTGGGCCGCGAACCTGGGCCACAGCAACCGGGCGGTGCGCGACGCGATCGTGGCGCAGCTCGACGAGCTGCCGTTCTACAACGTGTTCCGCGGCACCACGCATCCGCGCGCGATCGAGCTGTCGAAGCGCATCGTGCAGACGATGGAACCCGACGGCGTGGCCGCCGTGTTCTTCAGCAACGGCGGCTCCGACGCGGTGGAGGGCGCGCTCAAGCTCGCGCGCCAGTACTGGAAGCTGCAGGGCCAGGCCGACCGCTACAAGTTCATCGCGCTGCGCCAGGGCTACCACGGCGTGCACTTCGGCGGCATGAGCGTGAACGGCAACCTCAACTTCCGCCGCGCCTACGAGCCCCTGCTGCCCGGCTGCTTCCATGTCGACACGCCATGGCTCTACCGCAATCCCTACACGCAGGACCCCGAGGAACTCGGCGAGATCTGCGCCACCCTGCTCGAGCGCGAGATCCAGTTCCAGGGGCCCGACACCGTGGCCGCTTTCATCGCCGAGCCGATCCAGGGCGCCGGCGGCGTGATCGTGCCGCCGCCCAACTACTGGCCGCGCGTGCGCGAGATCTGCGACAAGTACGGCGTGCTGCTGATCGCCGACGAGGTCGTCACCGGCTTCGGCCGCGGCGGCGCGCTGTTCGGCACGCGGCTGTGGAACGTCAAGGCCGACCTCTGGTGCCTGGCCAAGGGCATCTCCTCGGGCTACGTGCCGCTGGGCGCCACCGCCATCGGCGCCAAGGTGGCCGAGGTCTTCCTCAACGACCCCACGGGCCAGGCCGCGGTGGGCCATGGCTACACCTACAGCGCGCATCCGGTGGCCGCGGCCGCGGCGCTCGCCACGCTCGACCAGATCGAGGCGCTCGACGTGCCCGGCAACGCGGCGCGCGTGGGCGCGCATTTCCAGGCGCGCGTGCGGCCCTTCGTCGACCGGTTCAGCTTCGTCGGCGACGTGCGCGGCATGGGCCTGATGCTGGGCATCGAGATGGTGGCCGACAAGGCCACGCGCACCACGCTGCCGCGCGGCAACCCGATCGCCGCGAAGGTGGCGCAGGCGGCCTATCGGCGCGGGCTGATGGTGCGCATCTCGGGCCCGAACCTGATCCTGTCGCCGCCGCTGGTGATCACGCGCGAGGAGGTCGACTACATGGTCGATGCGCTCGAGGGCGCCTTCGCCGACGTGGAAGCCACGCTGTGAGCAAGGTGCCGACCGTCCTGCTGATCGGCACCGCCGACACCAAGAGCGCCGAGCTGCTGTTCATGCGCGAGTGCATCGAGGCCGGCGGCGGCCACGTGGCGGTGATGGACGTTGGCGTGCTCGACGGCGCGCCCTTCGTGCCCGAGATCACGAATGCCGAAGTGGCCGCGGCCGCCGGCCGCAGCGTGGCCGAGGTGGCGGCCAGCGGCGACGAGAACAGCGCCATGACCCTGATGGCGCGCGGCGCCGCGAAGCTGGCCGCGCGCTGGCATGCCGAGGGCCGCATCGACGGCCTGCTGGCGCTCGGCGGCACCATGGGCACCGACCTCGCGCTCGAGGTGGCGCAGGCGCTGCCGCTGGGCGTGCCGAAGGTGGTGGTCTCGACCATCGCCTACTCGCACCTGCTGCCGCCCGAACGCATCCCGCCCGACCTGATCATGGTGCTGTGGGCCGGCGGCCTCTACGGCCTCAACAGCCTGTGCCGCTCGGCGCTGAGCCAGGCCGCGGGCGCGGTGCTCGGCGCCTGCCGCCAGGCGCGTGCGCCGGCCTTCGAGCGGCCGCTGGTCGGCATGACCTCGCTGGGCTCGAGCGCGCTGACCTACATGAAGACGCTCAAGCCCGCGCTCGAGGCGCGCGGCTACGAGGTCGCGGTGTTCCACACCACCGGCATGGGCGGTCGCGCCTTCGAGGCGCTGGCCGCCGAGGGCCGCTTCTGCGCCGTGATGGACTTCAGCCTGCAGGAACTGGCGAACCAGCTCGGCGGCTCCTGCGTGACCGCGGGGCCCGACCGGCTGCTCGGCGCCGGCCGCGCGGGCACGCCGCAGATCGTGGCGCCGGGCGCCATCGACATGCTCGACTTCCCGGCCTGGCAACCCACGCCCCAAGGCCTCGAAGGCCGGCCGGCCCACACGCACAACCGGCTGCTGGCCTCGGCGCTCAGCGCACCCGCTTTCCGGCGCGGCGTGGCGACCGAGATCGCGAGCCGCCTGGCGCGCGCGGAAGGCGCCACCTGCGTGCTGCTGCCGCTGCAGGGCATCGAGGGTTGGGACCGGCCCGGCGAACCGCTGCACGATCCCGAGGGCCTGGCCGCCTTCACCGCCGCGCTGCGCGACAGCGTCGGCGCCACGCGCATGATCGAGCTCAACGCGCACATCAACGACGCCGCCTTCTGCGAGGCCGCGCTGCAGGTGTTCGATGCCTGGGTCGCCGACGGCACCGTGCCCGCGGGGAGGCCGGCATGAGCTCAACGCAAGCACTGGTGCTCGACTTCGGCGGCGTCATCAGCCGCACGCTGTTCGAGACCCACGCACTGACCGAGGAAGCGCTCGCGCTGCCGCGCGGCACGCTGACCTGGCGCGGCCCCTTCGACCTCGCGAGCGATCCGCTGTGGCGCGACATGCAGGCCGACAAGCTCTCGGAGCGCGACTACTGGATGGCGCGCACGCGCGAGGTCGGCGCGCTGGTGGGCGAGCGCTGGGACGCGATGGAGACCTTCGTGCAACGCGCGCGCGGCGCCGATCCCGAGGCCGCGATCCGCCCCGAGGCGCTGGCCGCCATCGAGGCCGCGCGCCACTCGGGCTGCCGACTCGCGATCCTCTCGAACGAGCTCGACCTGTTCTACGGCGCCGACTTCCGCCGCCGCCTGCCCTTCATGGCGGCCTTCGACGTGGTGGTCGACGCCACCCACACCGGCATCCTCAAGCCCGATGCGCGCGCCTATCGACAGTGCCTCGATGAACTCGGCCTGCCGGCCGAGGCCTGCGTGTTCGTCGACGACCAGCTGCGCAACATCGCCGGCGCCGAGCGCGTGGGCCTGCGCTGCGTGCACTTCGACGTGATGCAGCCCGCCGCGAGCTACGCGCAGGCTCTCGCGCTGCTCGGCATTCCCTCTTCCTCTTCGCAACGACCATGACCCCGACCTTCGAACCCACCGTGCCGCGCGAACGCGTGCAGGCCCTGATGCGCGCCGAGCAGGAGCGCTACGCGCGCACCCATGCGCGATCCGGCGAACTCTTCGCGCAAGGCCAGCAGGCCTGGCTCTACGGCGCGCCCTCGCACTGGATGCGTCGCTGGATCGGCGGCTGGCCGCTCTACGTGCAGGACGCGAAGCTGCCCTACGGCGCGCGCTTCGTCGACGTCGACGGCCACGGCTATGCCGACTTCTGCCTCGGCGACACCGGCGGCATGTGCGGCCATGGCCACCCCGCGGTGGTCGAGGCGCTGGCGCGGCAGGCGCGCATCGGCAGCTCGCTGATGCTGCCCACCGACGACGCGGCCTGGGTCGGCGAGGAACTCGCGCGCCGCTTCGGCCTGCCCTACTGGAACCTCACGACCTCGGCCTCGGACGCCAACCGCGCCTGCATCCGGCTCGCGCGCATGGTCACGGGCCGGCCGCGCGTGCTGGTGTTCTCGGGCTGCTACCACGGCTCGGTGGAAGAGGCGCACGTCGAGCTGCGCGACGGCGCGGTCGCGATGCGCAACGACATCCACCCCAACGGCTTCCCGCACGACCGCCTGTCGGCCGTGGTCGAGTTCAACGACCTGCCCGCGCTCGAACGCGCGCTGCGCGCGGGCGACGTGGCCTGCGTGCTGGCCGAGCCGGCCATGACCAACTACGGCATGATCGCGCCCGCGCCCGGCTTCCACGATGCGCTGCGCCGCCTCACGCGCGAGACCGGCACCCTGCTGGTCATCGACGAGACCCACACCATTTCGAGCGGCCCCGGCGGCTACACGCGCGCGCACGGCCTCGCGCCCGACATGTTCGTGATCGGCAAGGCCATCGCCGGTGGCATTCCCGCCGCGGCCTTCGGCCTCAGTGCCGAGACCGCTGAGCGCGTGTGGCAGGTGCTGCCCAAGCTGCATCCCACCAAGCGGCAGTCGGCGCATGCCGGCTTCGGCGGCACGCTCGCCGGCAATGCGCTCACCGTGGCCGTGATGCGCGCGGTGCTGTCGCAGGTGCTGACGCCCGAGGCCTTCGATCGCATGCTCGCGCTCGCCGAGCGGCTGGCCGATGGCGTGAACGCGAGCATCGCCAGGGCCGGCCTGCCCTGGCACGCGACCCAGGTCGGCGCGCGCGTCGAGACCCTGTTTAGCCCCGATGCGCCGCGCAACGCCGCCGACGTGCGGCGCACGCGCGACGGCGAGCTCGAGGCGCTGCTGCACCTCTACATGATGAACCGCGGCGTGCTGATCACGCCCTTCCACAACATGATGCTGTGCTGCCCCGGCACCACCGCGCGCGAAGTGGACGAGCACGATGCGGCCTTCGCCGATTTCGCGCGGGAGTGCAGTGCATGAGCGGCAACGATCCCTTCGGTCTGCAGGGCAAGGTCGCGCTGGTCACCGGCGGCGGACGCGGCATCGGCGCCGCGATCGCGCAAGCCTTCGCCGAGGCCGGCGCCTCGGTGCTCATCGCCAACCGCACCGGCAGCGCCGGCGAGGCCGTGGCGGCCGCGCTGCGCGCGCACGGCTTCGCCGTGCAGGCACTGGCCTGCGACATCGGCCGGCGCGACGAGGCCGAGCGCGCGGTGGCCGAGGCGGTGCGCGTCTTCGGCGCGCTCGACATCGTGGTCCACAACGCCGCCGTCAATCCCTGGGCCGCCATCGACGCGATGAGCGACGAACAGCTCGAGCGCACGCTGGCCGTGAACCTCAAGGCCTGCTTCTGGCTCGCGCAGGCCGCCGTGCCGCACCTGCGCGCGCGCGGCGGCGGACGGCTGCTCGTCACCTCCTCCGTGACCGGCCCGCGCGTCGCCATGCCCGGCAGCGCCCACTACGCGGCCAGCAAGGCCGGCGTCAACGGCTTCATCCGCAGTGCCGCGCTCGAGTACGCGCGCGAGGGCATCACCGTCAACGGCGTCGAGCCCGGCTACATCGCCAAGCAGGGCGGCTCGCTGCTGTCCGATCCCGCGAAGGCCGCGCGCATCGCGCGCCACATCCCGATCGGCGAGCTGGGCCGGCCCGAGGACATCGCCCTGGCGATGCGCTTCCTGGCGAGCCCCGCCGCGCGCTACATCACCGGGCAGACTATCGTGGTCGACGGCGGATCGACCCTGCCAGAGAGTCCCTTCTTCGCGGAGCAGGCATGAGCAGCGGCAGGCTGCAAGGCAAGGCCTGCCTCGTCGTCGGCGCCGCGAGCGGCATCGGCGCCGCCGTGGCCGCGCGCTTCGCGAGCGAGGGCGCGCGCGTCGCGGTCGCCGGCTGGCCGCGGCCGCAGCCGGTGGGCGACGGCCCCGCGCTCGACTGCGACGTGACCGACGACGACGCCGTGCGCGCGACCGTGACCACGGTGATCTCGGCCTTCGGCCGCATCGACGTGCTCGTGAACTGCGCCGGCATCGTGCGCAACGACGACGCGGCCGACATCGACGACGCGGACTGGCGGCGGCTGCACGAGGTCAACCTCGGCGGCACCATGCGCTGCCAGCGCGCGGTGCTGCCGGGCATGGTGGCGCAAGGCGGCGGCGCGATCGTCAACATCGCCTCGGTGGCGGCCTTCAATGCCGGTGCCGGTATGGCGAGCTACGCCGCCAGCAAGGCCGGCGTGGTCGCGCTCACGCGCTCGGCCGCGCAGGCTTATGGGCCGCGCGGCGTGCGCGTCAATGCGCTGTGCCCCGGCTGGGTCGACACGCCGATGAGCCGGCAGGAGATGCGCGACCTGGCTGCCGAGCGCGGCATCTCCGAGGAAGCCGCGCATGCACAGACCGTGGCGCGCATCGCGCTCGGGCGCATGGCCTCGGCCGAGGAGATGGCGGCCGCGTGCCTGTTCCTCGCGAGCGACGAGGCGTCGTTCGTGACGGGTGCGGCGCTGGTGGCCGATGGGGGCGCGCGGGTGCCGGCTTCGGCGCGCTCGGCGTAAAGCCGGAACGCGCTCGCCGACCCGCGCTAGCGGATTTCCTGGCAGCCGCCGGCAACGCACCTGACGAGCAACGCATAGCCGCTGTCGCAGGCGATGGTGAAGGTCTCGTCGTTGGCGCCGCGCCCCACGAAGCTGGCCTGCGGCGCCGCATGGCAGCTGCGCTGCCGCGCGAAGTCTTCCGCGCTCGCGATGTTGAGCGGCGAGGCGGGCTCGACCGCCGCGGGCGGTGGCGCGGGCCGGCTCGGCGCCGGCCGCACGGGTGCCGCCGCGACGCGCGGCGGACTCGTCGCCGGCGCCGCTGTCGCGAGCGGTGCCGCCTGCAATGGCGGCGCTGCGGCAGCGGGCAGCCCGGTCGGCGGATCCTGCGCCGCCCGCACGAAGGTGCCGGGGGTCGGACCGTCGCCGCGGTTCTCGATGCGGTCGAACAGCCGTTCCTGGCCGAACACCAGCTGCATCCAGCTCGGATAGCTGAAGCCGCCGCCGGTGCCCGCGTCCACCGCCACGCCGATCAGGCCGCCGATCATGATGTTGCCCACCATGCCCACGTTGGCACGCGAGATGGCTTGCCCCACGGCCGCCGGATGGTTCGGGTGCGTGCAGCGCACCATCAGGTTCCCGCCCGAGCGGCGGACCTTGGTGTCGACGCCCGATGGCGCACTGGCCGTGCCCTTGTCGTTGGACATCTGGCAGTCCGCCTGGGTCACGACCTCGCCCGCCTCCGTGCGGGTTTCCAGCTTCACGTTCTGCTCCGTGCCATGGGTGATCGATGCGCAGCCGGCCAGCCAGCCGCTCAGCACCACCACGCTCGCGAGTCCCCACCTCCGAATACCGGTCATCGTCATGTCATCTCCTCCAGTGTTGTTCTATCGCGCGGCGGAGGATAGCCGGTGGGTGCGGGCTTGGCTTGCCTATCGCGCGGCATGTCGCGTGGATGCCGCACTCTTGAGCCCGGCTTTCCAGCCAAGGGAAAACACTCGAGCCAGATCCGTGGCGCGCGTGCGCACTGGCTGCATGGCGAGCAACAATCGGTCGAAGGAGGACACAGCGTGTCGAGCGACTTCGAAGAATTCATCCAACGCGAGGCCGACTATCGCGCCTGGCTCGCAGAGCACCCCGATGGCTTCGTGCTGAATGCGCGGCGCAATCCCAAGGCTTCCTACATGCAGCTGCACACGGCGAAGTGCAGCACTGTGACGCGGTATCAGCCGCATGTGAGAGCGGACGCATTCACGGGCGGCGACTACATCAAGGTCTGCGCCGACCTCCCCGATGCGCTGCTGCCCTGGATGGCCCTCCATGGAGCCCGAAACTTCTCGACCTTGTGCAGCCGCTGCAAACCCGACGTGTCGAGCATCGACCAGGCGGCCACCCAGGAGGCACTGCTGCAGGCACGGGCCCGCGAGTTGATGGCGGCACCCGAGCAACTGCAGCAAGAACTGGTGGAGGTCTCGAGCGAGCCGCCCCCTTACTTCTATGCGCGGACCAAGGTCTTCAAGCGCAGTCCGGCCGTGGTCGCCGCCGTCCTTCTCCGAGCGAAGGGAAGCTGCGAAAGGTGCAGGGCCAGCGCTCCGTTTCTCAGAGCCGCCGACAAGGCGCCGTATCTCGAGGTCCATCACAAGGTCCGGCTGGCCGATGGCGGCGTCGACCATCCGGCCAACGCGTTGGCGCTTTGTCCGAACTGCCACCGAGAGGTCCATTTCGGTTGAAAGGGTCCAACTGCGCTGGAAATGCTGTCCAGCTAGCGTTTGCCTCTGGCCGCGCTCGCCTTTGCCGGCGGCCTGCGATCGATCGACGCAGCCGATGCAAAGGCTTCAGAGCTCCATCAGCTCATAACCGGTACTGCGCCCACCTCCCACCGACTTCTTCAGAACCCCCAACGCCAGCAACTGCGTGATGTCGCGCAGCGCCGTGTCCGGCGAGCACTTGGCGATGGCGGCCCACTTGCTGCTGGTGAGCTTGCCTTCGAAGCCGTCGAGCAGGCGGTTGAGCAGCTTCGCCTGACGTTCGTTCACCGGTGTACCGGCCCAGCGCTGCCAGAAGCGCGCCTTGGCCAGCACGCCGTCGAGCGTGAGCTGCGCGCTGGCGGTGGCCCGGCCCAGGGTGCCGAGGAACCAGGCCAGCCATGCGGTGACATCGAGCGAGCCCTTCTGGGTGCGCTCGAGGATGTCGTAGTAGGCCTTGCGCTCGCGCTGGATCTGCGCCGACAGGCTGTAGAAGCGCTGCCCCGCGCCATCGGCACGGGCGAGGAACAGGTCGCCGACGGCGCGCGCGATGCGGCCGTTGCCGTCGTCGAAGGGATGCAGGGTGACGAACCACAGGTGCGCCAGGCCCGCCTTGAGGAGGGCGGGTTCGTCCGTCTCCCGGTTGGCCCAGGCCAGGAACGCTTCCACCTGCGCGGGCAGCATGTCCGCGGGCGGCGCCTCGAAGTGGACCTTGCGGCGATTCACCGGGCCGGAGACGACCTGCATCGGACCGGTCGCGTCATCGCGCCAACAGCCCACGGCGATCTTCGACAGGCCCGAATAGCCGGTCGGGAACAGTGCCGCGTGCCAGCCGAACAGGCGGTTGGCGCTCAGGGGTTGGCCACTGCGCGAGGTGGCGTCGAGCACCATCTCGACCACACCTTCCACATGCCGGTCCACGGGCGCCAGCGCGCCGATGTCGAGCCCGAGCCGGCGCGCGATCGACGACCGGACCGAGGCCACGTCCAACACCTCGCCCTCGATCTCGCTGGTCTTGACCACGTCGTCGGTCAGCGCCGCCAGGCTGGCCTGGTCGCGCAGCGCGAGCCCCACGTCGGCCAGGCGACCGAGCAAGGTGCCCTGGGCGCGGCTGACATCGGCCAGGGGCTGGGCCAGGGCGGGCAGGTCATAGCGCCACCGGGGCCAGTCGTCGGCCTGCCAGATGTAGATGTTTTCTCCGCTATTCATGCGGAGATTAGACGCCGGATTCGCCGCAGTAGCAAATTATTCACCGCAGAATTTGCGGCGAATGGGTCATTCAATCACCGCACGAAATGGCGGGAACGCCTTCGATCCGGCCTCCCTCGGGAAGACTCCCAAGCCGTTCGTCGGCCACCCGTGGCAACCAGGCCACGTCCCGCCCCACCCACCGAAGTCCGTAGGACACAATTGCAAACTTCTTCATTCATGCCGCCTGGCAGCGGCGCGTCTCCGTTCGCCCCATGTCCCTGGTATCCGCGTTCGTCCGGTCTCGCGCCTTCGAGGATGAGGACGGACCGGCACGCCCACGCGCCGCGCACCGCAGGCCCTGCCGGCACTGGCTGCTGGCGCTGTGGCTGCTGCTCGCCGCGCTGACCCCGGCCCTCGGCGCACCGCCGCCCGGCAGCCAGCAACCGGTGCTCACGCTCTCGCGCCAGGCCGCCGGCCTGCCCGCGGTGCTGCAGCTCCAGTTCTTCGAGGACACGACCCGTGCCCTGCACATCGACGAGGTCCGCACCCCGGCCCACGAGGCGCGCTTCACCCTGCCCGACCAGCCGCTGCGCGGCCAGGAATCCGACCGGGTGCTGTGGTTCAAGCTGCAGATGCAGCTGCAGGACCCGGCCGATGCGGCGCGCGAATGGCTGATGCTGGTGCCCACGGTGTCGACGCGCGACATCCGCTTCTACGGCCCCTTCGACACCACCGGCCACGCCCTGGCCGAGCCGGTGGTCACCGGCATGCGCCACCCCTGGGCCACGCGGCCGGCCGCCTCCGAGCAGATGGCCTGGCGCTTCGAGCTGCCGGGGCCGGGCGTCTACACGGTGTACTTTCGCGTCGAGTCGACCTTCGCGCGCATCTACGACGTGACGCTCTGGGACCCGGCCGACTACCTGCAGTCGACGCAGGACAAGCGCATGTTCGACGGTGTCAGCTACGGCCTGCTGCTCGGGCTCACGGTCTATGGCCTGGTGCTGTTCGTGGTGTTCGGCGAGGCGCTCTATGCCTACTACATGCTGGCCTGCCTCTGCGGCCTGCTGGCGCTCGCGAGCATCAACGGCCATGCACTGCGCTATCCCTTCGCCCACTGGCCGGCCGGCGCCGGCTTCGCCTACACGGCCGGGCCCGCGCTGTGGGCGCTGTGCAAGCTGCAGTTCGGCCGGCGGCTGCTGCGGCTGTCGCACTTCGCGCCGCTGCTCGACCGGCTGGTGCAGGCCTTCTCGGTCGCGCTGCTGCTGGCCATTCCCTACGCGCACTGGGGCGCGCATCCGCTGATCACCTTCCGGCTGGTGCAGATGTCGGTGGTGGCCTCGACGGCGGTGATGGTGATCGGCGCGATGTTCGCGATCCGCCGGCGCTACTGGCCGGCCGTGCTCTATTGCATCGGGGTCGGGCTGCTGCTGGCGGGCATCGGCGCGATCGTGTTCGCGAGCTGGGGCTGGATCGAATGGGCACCCGGCCAGATGAACGTCTCGCAGGCGGCGCTGGTGGCCGAGCTGGTGGTGTTCGCGGTGGCGATGGCCTCGCGGCTGCGGCTGGTGCTGCGCTCCGAGCAGGCGCTGACGGCGCGCACGCAGCAGCTGGTGGAAGCGCTGGGCACCGACGCGCTGACCGGCGCCGCCAGCCGCGCCGGCCTGGAGAGCCGCGGCGAGGAATGGCTGCGCAACGGCCAGCCCTTCGCGCTGATGCTGCTCGACCTCGACGGCTTCAAGGAGGTCAACGACGGCCATGGCCACGCGGTCGGCGACGCGGTGCTGGTGCAGACGGTGGCGCGGCTGCGCTCGCAACTGCGCGCGAGCGACACGGTGGCGCGCCTGGGCGGCGACGAGTTCGCGATCCTGGTGCCGGGCCGGCCCTCGCGCGAGGCGCTCGCGCAGATGGCGCGCCGCATCGTCGACGCCGGCCTGCAGCCCATCGAGGCCGATGGCGCCGAAGTGTCGGTCGGCATGAGCCTGGGCATCGCCTGCAATCCCGAGGACGGCCGCACGCTGGCACAGTTGCTGCGTTGCGCCGATCAGGCGATGTACCGCGTCAAGCAGCAGCGCCAGGGACCGGGCTTCGCCTTCTTCGGCGACACGCACGCGGGCCCGGCGCGCCCCACCCAGGCCGGGCCGCTGGCCGGCGGAACGGGCATCGCCTGATGCGCCCGCCCACGCGAAGAAGGAGCCACGCCATGCCCCGCCTGCTCGCCGCCCTGCTGCTGCTCGCCGCGTTCGCCTGCCAGGCCCAGACCACGCCGGCGCCGGACGCCCCGCTGCAGCGCCTGCGCATCGTCGGCGGGCTCGGTGGCATCACGCAGTACACGCGGCACGAGGAGAACTTCTGGGCCCGGGAGCTCGCCGAACGCACCGGCGGGCGCTACAGCGCCAGCATCGTGCCCTTCGACCGCGCGGGCGTGCCGGGCCAGGAGATGCTGAGCCTGATCCAGCTCGGCGTGGTGCCCTTCGGCACCGCGCTCATGAGCCAGATGGCGATGCAGTTCCCCGAGCTCGGCACGCCCGACATGGCCGGGCTCAACCCCGACATCGCGACCCTGCGCCGGGTGGTCGCGGCCTTTCGCCCCTACCTCGCGGGCGCGCTGCGCGAGCGCTACGGCGCCGAGCTGCTCGCGATCTACATCTACCCGGCGCAGGCCGTTTTCTGCAACCGGCCGGTCGCGCGACTGGCCGATCTCGCGAAGCGGCGCGTGCGCGTGTCGAGCGCCACGCAGGCCGACTTCATCCGCGCGCTCGGCGCCACGCCGGTCTACACCGAGTTCGCGGCCATCCTGCCGAACATGCGCTCGGGCAACACCGACTGCGCGATCACCGGCACCATGTCGGGCCACACGCTGGGCCTGCATGCACTCACGAGCGCGCTCTACACCATGCCGCTGAGCTGGGGCCTCGCGGTGTTCGCGGCCAACCGCGAGAACCTCGAGGCGCTGCCGCCCGACCTGCAGGCGGTGCTGCGCCAGGAGCTGCCGAAGCTCGAGGCCGCGGTGTGGGCCGAGTCCGAACGCGAGACCACCGAGGGCATCGCCTGCAACACCGGCGCCGACGCCTGCACCAAGCCCGTCCGGGGCCGCATGACCGCGGTCGCGCCCACGCCGCAGGACGAGGCGCGGCGGCGCGAGATCTTCGCCACCCGCGTGCTGCCGGCCTGGCTGCAGCGCTGCGGCCCGGTCTGCGCGCAGGTCTGGAACGACACCGTCGGTCCCGTGGTCGGCATCCGCGCCCCGCTCGTGCGATGACGCAGCGCTTCTCCCGTCGCGTCGCCGCCGTGGTCTATGGCGTGGCGCTGCTGTTCCTCGGCACGCTGGCGACCGTGGCCGCCAGCATCACCTGGGAGGCGCGCGGCCGGGCGATCGAGAACGCCGAGACCCAGGCCATGCGCTTCGTCGGCGGCTCCGAGGCGGCGCTCAACCGCGCGCTGCTGAGCATCGACATGCTGCTGGCCGGCGCCGGCGAGCAACTGCGCGCCGTGCCGCGCGAACGCCTCGCCGAGGAGGCCGGCCGGCCCGAGGTGCAGCGGCTGATCGTCAACCTGGTGCGGCAGAACCTGCTGGTGCGCTTCGTCGCCTTCGTCGACGCGGACGGCACGCCGCTCGCTTCCTCCGACCGCCGCGGCGCGCGGCTGCCGATGGCGCTGCCCGAGGGCTTCGCGCGCTCGGTGCTGGCGCAGCCGCTGTCGACCATGGCCGTGAGCGCGCCGATCGCCAGCCCGGCCACGCTGCAGAAGGTGGTGTTCTTCGCGCGCGCCGTGCCGCTGGCCGACGGCAGCCGCGTGCTGGCCGTGGCCGAGGTGCAGATCTCGCTGCTGGCCATGGTGACGACGCAGGGCGCGGCGATCCCGGGCCTGGAGATCACGCTCGAGCGCGATGCCGGTCCGTTGCTGGTGAGCGTGCCGGCGCGCGACGACCTGCTGGGCCGGCAGCTCGAACCCGCGCTCAGCGAACAGACCAGCGACGGCAAGCCCGTGCGCATGGCCGCGCGCCTGAGCGGCGTGCCCGCGATCCTGGTGGCGCGCCCGACGCTGCACCGCAACCTGCTGATCGTCGCGAGCATCCCGCTGGCCGCGGCGCTGCGCGACTGGCGCGAGGAGCGCGACCGCATCGCGTGGACCGGCGCCGTCATCGGCGCGCTGATCCTCGCGATCGCGGCCTTCACCCACCTGCAGCTGCGGCGCCAGTGGCAGTCGCGGCAGGAACTGGTGCGCTCCAAGGCCACGCTCGACCAGGCGCTCGAATCGATGATCGGCGGCTTCGTGCTGCTCGATGCCGACGACCGCGTGCTGGCCTGGAACCGCAGCTTCGTCGCGATGTTCCCGTGGGTGCGGCCGCTGCTCGCGCCGCAGCTGCCGTTTCGCGAACTGGTGGCCGAGACCGCGCGCCACGTGGTGCACGAGGGCGGCCCGCCCGGCTGGATGGCGCTGAACATGCCGCAGCTCGCGCAGGACCACTCCGAGCAGGAGGCCGTGCTCGAGGACGGCCGCGTGCTGCATGCCACGCGCAGCCGCACGCCCGACGGCGGCACCGTCTGCGTCTACCAGGACATCACCGAGAAGCGGCGCCACATGGCCGCCATCGTCGAGAGCAAGGCCCAGCTGCAGGCCACGCTCGAGGCGCTGCCCGACCTGCTGCTCGAGGTCGGCCTCGACGGCATCTGCCACGGCCACCACGCGCCGCGCGTGCCGCTGCCGGGCATCCAGGTCGACCAGCCGGCCGGTCGCCGGCTGCAGGAGCTGCTGCCGCCGCAGGCGAGCGCGGAGGTCATGGCGGCACTCAAGGAAGCCAACCAGACCGGGCGTTCGAGCGGGCGCCAGTTCGAGCGCCGCTACGCGCGCAGCAAGGCCTGGTTCGAGATCTCGGTCTCGCGCAAGGCCAGCGGCGCGCAGGCCGATCCGCGCTTCATCGTGATCCTGCGCAACATCACCGAGAGCAAGCAGGCGGCCGACGAGGTCGAGCAGCTCGCCTTCTACGACACGCTCACTGGCCTGCCCAACCGCCGGCTGCTGGTGGACCGCATCAAGCACGCCATCGATGCCGTGCCGGGGCGCTCGCGCTGGAGCGCGCTGCTGTTCCTCGACCTCGACAACTTCAAGACCGTGAACGACGCCCACGGCCACGACACCGGCGACGTGATGCTCAAGCAGGTGGCGCAGCGCCTGACCGCCTGCCTGCGCCGCGGCGACACGGTGGCGCGGCTGGGCGGCGACGAGTTCGTCGTGATGCTGGCCGAGCTGCACGAGCGGCGGCTGATCGCGACCTCCGAGACCGAGGCCATGGGCGCGGCCATCCTCGAGCAGCTCAACCGGCCCTACCAGCTCGGCGGCCAGCAGCACCACAGCACCTGCAGCATCGGCGTGGCGCTGTTCGACACCGCCGATGCCTCGCTCGACGAGGTCATCAAGCAGGCCGACATCGCGATGTACTACGCCAAGACCGCGGGCGGCAACGCGCTGCGCTTCTTCGAGACCAGCATGCAGACCAGCATCACCGCGCGCGCGGCGCTCGAGAACGAACTGCACGCGGCCGTCGAGCAGCGGCAGTTCGTGCTGCACTACCAGAGCCAGGTCACGAGCGAGGACCGCGTGGTCGCGGCCGAGGTGCTGGTGCGCTGGCAGCATCCGACGCGCGGCCTGCTGGCGCCCGGCGAGTTCATCGCCGCGGCCGAGGACACCGGGCTCATCATCCCGCTCGGCCTCTGGGTGCTCGAGACCGCCTGCCGCCAGCTCGCGGCCTGGAGCGAGGACCCGCGCCGCGCGCACCTGCAGCTGTCGGTCAACGTGAGCGCGCGGCAGTTCCGCACCGACGACTTCGTCAAGCAGGTCGCCCGCGTGCTCGAGCGCACCGGCGCCGATCCGCGCCAGCTCAAGCTCGAGCTGACCGAGAGCCTGCTGCAGTTCAAGGTCGCCGACACCATCGCCAAGATGAAAACCCTGGCCGGCATGGGCATCCAGTTCTCGATGGACGACTTCGGCACCGGCTTCTCGTCGCTGTCGTACATGATCCAGTTGCCGCTCAACCAGATCAAGGTCGACAAGTACTTCGTGCACGGCATCGGCCTGAACCCGAAGGTGGAGCTGGTGATCCAGACCATCATCGGCATGGCGCTCAACCTCGAGCTGCAGATCGTCGCCGAAGGCGTGGAGACGCAGGCGCAGCGCGAGTTCCTCGCGCGCCACGGCTGCCACCTGTACCAGGGCTATCTGTTCGGCAAGCCGAAGGCGCTGGAGGCCTACGAGCAGGACCTGGACGCGCAGGCCTGATCGGGCCGCACAATGGCCTCCGGTGAACCACGCGAGGCGATCGACATGAAACTGCTGCTGTTGGGTGCGACGGGATTGGTGGGCGGCCGGGCACTGCAGCTCGCGCTCTCGAACGAGGCCTTCTCCGAGGTGATCGCGCCGACGCGAACGCCGCTGGCCGGCCACGTCAAGCTGGTCAACCCGGTCGCCTCGCGGCTCGAGGAGCTGGTGCCGGCCTGCATCGCGCACCGGCCCGATGCCGTGGTCTGCGCACTGGGCACGACGCAGGCGAAAGCCGGTTCGAAGGAGGCCTTCCGCTACGTCGACCACGAACTGCCGGTTGCCTTCGGCCAGGCCGCGCATGCCGCCGGCGTGGGCACCTACGTGATCGTGACGGCCATGGGCGCCTCGGCCAACTCGCTGTTCTTCTATCCGCGCACCAAGGGCGAAGTGGAGCGGGACATCCGCGCGATCGGCTTCCGCTCGCTGACGATCTGTCGCCCGAGCCTGATCGGCGGCGAGCGCCATGAGGAAAGGCGCGCGGAAGGCATGGCGCTGACCTGGGCGCGGCGCCTGGGGCCGGTGCTTCCGGCGCGATGGCGTGTCAATCCGGCAGCGGCCATTGCCGCGGCGCTGCTAGACGCGGCCATCGCCGCGAAGCCCGGTTGCCACTTCATCTCCTCCGACGCCATGCACTGAGCGGCAACGCGAAGGCCACGGGTGACCGGGTCCTTCGCTGCGCCCCCAACCTTCGACTGGGCCACGAGTTCGACCGGGTTCATGCGAGCCCCATCGGCCGCGTCACTCGGGCTTGATGCCCGCGGCCCTGACCAGCGGGCCCAGCCGGTCCATGTCCGCGCGCAGGGCGCGCGCGAGCTGCTCGGGCGCGCCGCCGAGGATCAGCGCGCCATCGGCCTCGAGCCTGGCCTTCACGTCGGGCGTGCGCAGCGTCTCGTTGAGCCTGGCGTTGAGCGTCGCGACGATCGCCGCCGGCGTTCCGGCCGGCGCCACGATGCCGTACCAGCTCACGAGCTCGAAGCCCGGGAAACCGCTCTCCGCGATCGTCGGCACGCCCGGCAGCGCGGGCGAGCGCTGCGCCGAGGTGACCGCGATGCCGCGTACCTTGCCGCCGTCGATGAAGCCGCGCATCGTGACGCTGGTCCCGACCCAGGCATCGAGCCGGCCGCCGAGCATGTCCGGCATGCCCTGGGCGATGCCGCGATAGGGGATCAGGTTGAACTTCGCGCCCGACTGCTTCTGCAGCAGCTCGGTCGCCAGCAGCGGGCTCACGGTCGGATAGCCGATGCTCACCGAGCCCGGATCCTTCTTCGCCTTCGCGATAGCGGCCGCGAGATTCGCCGCGCCGCTGGCCGCGTCGACCGTGAACACATAGGGCGTGGAGGCGATCAGCCCGATCGGCTGGAAGTCCTTCACCGGGTCGAAGGGCAGCTTGTCGTAGAGCGACGGACTCAGCGCGATGTGATCGGTGAGCGTGAGGCCGAGCGTGTAGCCGTCGGCCCTGGACTTGGCCACCGCCTGCAGCGCGATGTTGCCGTTGGCGCCCGCGCGGTTGTCGATGATGACGCTGGTCTTGAGCAGCTCACCGAGCGTTGGCGCCAGCACGCGCGCCAGCTTGTCGCCGCCGCCGCCCGGCGGAAAGGGAACGATCAGGCGCACGGGCTTGTCGGGGTAGTCGGTGTCGGCGCGCGCCGGCAGGCACAAGGTGAAGGCGAGCGCGAGGCCCAGGAGGCTCGCGACGGCGAGGCCGCGGCCCCGCGTGTTCGATGCGCTGTAGGTGTGGCCCATGTGATGTCTCCGGTGGGTTGTTGTGTGGCCGGCGGCCGCGCCCCGGCCGCCGGCGTTCGAGCCAGCCGTTGTGCGGCCTCCACGCATCCGCGACGTCGCGGTGCACGAAGGGTTCGCGGGGGCCCCGGGCCTCAGACGTGCGCTTCGGCGCCCAGCAGCGCGGTGCGAAAGCGGCTGCGCAGGAACGGGCCGTCGCGCGGCGGCAGCGCCGTGGGCGCGGGATCGGTCGTGACCTTGATGGTCGCGAGCACCGGGCCCTGGCCGTGGAGGATCTTGTC
Source organism: Variovorax sp. GW821-FHT10D07 (assembly GCF_059415325.1). Lineage (NCBI taxonomy): Bacteria > Pseudomonadati > Pseudomonadota > Betaproteobacteria > Burkholderiales > Comamonadaceae > Variovorax > Variovorax sp. GW821-FHT10D07. The sequence goes on from NZ_JBWKMZ010000006.1 coordinate 157,836, forward strand.
GACCGCCTCCTCGAGCTCCGCGGCCGTGCGCACCGTCAGCGCCTGCGGGAAGCCCGTGGCCTTGGCGACCTCGGTGATGTTGACGCCACGGCCCGCGTGGGCCGGCTGCATGCCGGTCTCGGCGTAGTGCTCGTTGTCGATCACGACGACCGTGAGGTTCTCGGTGCGGTCGACCGCGGCGGTCGCCAGCGAGCCCAGGCCCATCATCATCTCGCCGTCGCCGACGAACACGATGACGCGCTTCTTCGGCTGCGCGCGGGCCAGGCCCAGGCCCACCATCACGGCGCCACCCATCGCGCCCCAGAGGTAGAAGTTCTGCGGACCGTCGCCGGCGGCGGCCACGTCGAAGGTCGGGTTGCCCAGGCTCGTGATGGCCAGCGCCTCGCCCCGGTCGCGCAGGATGCGCGCCACCACTTCGCGGCGATTCAGGACGGCTTGGTTCTTGGCTGTGGATGACATGGCGGTGCTCACTTGTTGAAATTCTTCGTGCCGATGACGCGCTGCCCGATCAGCACCGCGACGCTGCGCCCAGTCTGGTAGGCGAACTTCGCGCCGGCGATCACGGTGGGCGGAACCTCCTCGGGCGAATCGGCGCGGTACACGTACACGCCCGAATCCTCGAGCACCGCCTGCGTCGACTTGCCCATCGCGACCTGCCAGGGGTTGAACTCGCCCCACTCGCCGCGCATCGTCACGACCATGAACAGCGGCATGCGCGTCTCGTGCTGCAGCGACAGCATGTTGATGCAGTTGCCGACGCCGCTGGACTGCAGCAGCAGCACGCCGCGGTCGCCGCCGAGCCAGGCACCGCCGAGCATCGCGACGCCCTCTTCCTCCGTGGTGAGCGAAACCGCGTGGATCTCGGGGTCCGCCTCGCACAGGCGGATCAGCTGGCTGTGGCCCGCGTCGGGGACGTAGGCGACCTGCCGGACGCCGAGGTTCTTGAAGCCTTCGAAGATTTGCTGAGGCCAATCGATGGTGGACATGGGAGTGAGTGGGGTAGTGAATGATGGAAGGAAGGGATCGATCGATGCTCAGCGCATGACGAAAGGGTTGGCCGTCGCCGCGCCGGTATTGATCCAGACGCTTTTGGTCTGCAGGTATTCGTTGATCGCGTCCATGCCGTTCTCGCGGCCCAGGCCCGAATCCTTGTAGCCGCCGAACGGCGACATGAAGCTCACGGCGCGGTAGGTGTTGATCCACACCATGCCGGCCTGCAGCCGCTCGGACATGCGGAACGCGCGGCCCATGTCGCGCGTCCACACGCCCGAGCCGAGCCCGAAGCGCACGTCGTTGGCGATGCGCACCGCGTCGTCCTCGTCCTGGAAACGGATGATCGAGAGCACGGGGCCGAACACCTCTTCCTGCGCGATGCGCATGCCGTTGTCGACGTCGCCGAAGATCGTCGGCTGCACGAACCATCCGCTGCCGCAGGCCTCGCCGGTGGCGGGACCGCCACCCAGCAGCAGCCGGGCGCCCTCGTCCTTCGCGATTCGGATGTAGCTCAGCACCTTGTCGTACTGGGGCCGCGTGGTCACCGGGCCGACCTGGGTCTCCATCGACATCGGGTCGCCCATGCGCGCCGTGCGCGCCAGCGCCAGCAGGCGCTCGACCACCTCGTCGTACACCGCGTCCTGCACCAGCAGGCGCGAGCCCGCGATGCAGGTCTGGCCGGTGGCGGCGAAGATGCCCGAGACCGCGCCGTTCACGGCGTCGTCGAGGTTTGCATCCGCGAAGACGATGTTGGGCGACTTGCCGCCGAGCTCCAGGCTCACGTGCTTGAACTGGCGCGCTGCCGCCTCGTTGATGGCGCGGCCGGTGGCGTCGGCGCCGGTGAAGCTGATCTTCGCGACCCGCGGATGCTCGACGAGCGTGGCGCCCACCTCGCGGCCGAAGCCCGTGACCACGTTGACCACGCCGGCCGGAAAGCCCGCCTCCTCGAACAGCCGGGCGAATTCCAGGCTCGATGCCGAGGTGAACTCCGAGGGCTTGATCACCACCGTGCAGCCGGCGGCGAGCGCGGGGGCGATCTTCCACGTGGCCAGCAGCAGCGGCGAGTTCCAGGGCGTGATGGCGGCCACCACGCCGAGCGGCTCGCGGCGCGTGAAGTTGAAGTAGCCCGGCTTGTCGAGCGGCATCACGCGCCCCTCGACCTTGTCGGCCAGACCGCCGAAGTAGTAGAACCACTGCGGGATGTAGTGGAGCTGCCCCAGCATCTCGGCCAGCAGCTTGCCGTTGTCGCGCACCTCGATCTCGGCCAGCCGGCGTGCATCGCGGGCGATCAGGTCGCCAACGCGGCGCAGCAGCGCACCGCGCTCGGTGGCCGTGAGCCTGGCCCAGGGGCCCTCGGTGAAGGCCCGGTGCGCCGCTTGCACGGCGGCGTCGACGTCGGCCGCGCTGCCCGAGGCGATCTCGGCCCAGGCCTCGCCGGTGTAGGGGTTGTGTGTTTCGAACCAGCTGCCGCCGAGGGGGGCGGCATCCTGTCCGTCGATCCAGTGTGAGTAGCGTTTCATATCGGTGGACGAAGCTTCCTACATCGATACGCGCGGCGCCATTTGCGATTCGCAAACAGGCACTTCAGGAGTGCTCAAGGCGGCGCGCGACGAATGGGGCATGGATGGGTCCGGGGCCTATTCCTTGGCCACGTAGGCTTCAGCGGGCTTGTCGCTCGGATTGGCCCAGGCGTTCTTCGTGGCCTCGCCCAGCGGCAGGTTGATGGTCACACCCACGGGCGGGATCGGCTTCAGGAACCACTTGTCGTAGAGCCTGGCGAGTTCGCCCGACCTGGCCTGGGCCTTGATGCTCTCGTCCACCGCGGCCTTGAACGCGGGGTCGTCCTTGCGGATCATGATCGCGATGGGCTCGACGGCCAGCACGTCGGGCAGCAGCCTGAAGTCCTTCGGCGACTTCGACTTGGCGGCCAGCGAGGCCAGCACCGAGGCGTCGAGCACGAAGGCGTCGGCACGGTCGGATTCGAGCAGCAGGAAGCTGTCGGAATGGTCCTTGCCGTAGACCTCGGAGAAGCTCAGGTTCTCGGCACGCTTCTGCTTGCGCAGGGTCTGCAGCGGCGTGGTGCCGGTGGTGGTGACCACCGTCTTGCCCTTGAGGTCCGCGAGCGCATGGATGCTCGAACTCGCCTTCACGAGGATCTTGGTCTCCTCGATGTAGGTGGTCAGGCCGAAGGCCACGTCCTTCTGCCGCGCGGCGTTGTTGGTGGTCGAGCCGCACTCGAGGTCGACGGTGCCGTTCTGCACCAGCGGGATGCGGTTCTGCGAGGTCACGGGCTGGTACTTGACCTCGAGCTTGCGGCCGAGCGACTTCTCGAGGTCCTTGATGATGTTGGCGCAGACGTCGAAGTGGAAGCCCGTGTACTGGCCGTTGCCCAGCGTGTAGGCCAGGCCCGAGGACTCGCGCACGCCCTCGGTGATGGCGCCCGAGGCCCTGACCTTGGCGAGGGTGTCGTTGGCCTGCGCGAGCGCGCCGCAGGCGGCCAGCGTGGCGATGGCCAGGATCGATGCTTGTTTCTTCTTCATGCGGGGAGCTCCAGCGGGGGATGGGAAAAAGGGAGGTCAGGCGGCGCGCGCCGCCACCAGCTGCTCGGCGGCGGCCAGCCGCACGCACAGCGCCACCACTTCGGCGGCGCGGCCCAGCTGCTCGATCGACGGCGAGGACGGCGCGATGCGCAGCGTCCGGTCCTGCGGATCGATGCCGCCCGGGAACGGCGCGCCGGCCGGCGTGAGCGTGACGCCCGCGCGGCCCGCGAGCTCGACCACGCGGCGAGCCGTGCCCGGCTGCACGTCGAGCGCGATGAAGTAGCCGCCGCGCGGACGCGTCCATTGCGCGATGCCCAGCGGGCCTAGTTCACGCTCGAACACCTCGAGCACGCGGTCGAAGCGCGGCGCCAGCAGGGCGCGGTGGCGCAGCATCAGCATCTCGAGGCCCACGCGGTCGCGCAGGAAGCGCACATGGCGCAGCTGGTTGAGCTTGTCCGGGCCCACGCTGCGCACCGCCGCATGGCCGAGCCACCAGCGCAGGTTCTCGGGCGAGGCACCGAACAGCGCGACGCCGGCACCGGCGAAGGTGATCTTCGAGGTGGAGGCGAAGACCAGCGGCCGGTTCGCATGGCCGTGCGCCGCGCAGCGCTCGGCGATGTTCGCGATCTGCACCTCCTCCGCGCCCAGGTGGTGCAGGCCGTAGGCGTTGTCCCAGAACAGGCGGAAGTCCGGCGCGGCCGTGGGCATGGACGCTAGCGCCTCGACGACCGCGTCCGAGTACACGGCACCGGTCGGGTTGCTGTACTTGGGCACGCACCACATGCCGCGCACCGACGGGTCTTGCACGTGGGCGCGCACCCCCTCCATGTCGGGTCCGTCGTCGTGCAGCGGCACCGGAATCAGGCGGATGCCGAAGGCCTCGCAGATCGCGAAGTGGCGGTCGTAGCCGGGCACCGGGCAGAGGAAGGCGACGCCCGAGGGCACGGCATGCCATGGCGCGTTGCCGCCGGGCACGCCCGCGCGCCAAGCATGCGAGACGCAGTCGTACATCATCGACAGGCTCGAGTTGCCGCCGGCCACCACCTGCCCGGGCGGCACGCCGAGCATGAAGGCGAACAGCCGCCGCGCTTCGGGCAGGCCCTGCAGGCCCATGTAGTTGCGGCAGTCCGTGCCGTCCTCGGCGAGGAAGTCCTGCGTGCCGGGCAGCGCCAGCAGCCCCTCGGACAGTGCGACCTGTTCCGCCGACGGCACGCCGCGCGCCATGCTGAGCTTCAGCGGCTGCGCGCAGAGCGCTTCATGGGCCCGGGCCCACTGTCGATGCAAGGTGTCGAGCGCCGGGCGGGAAGCGTGGGTCAGTTCGTTCATGGGTCCGTGGTGTTGCGCACGGCGTTGCATGCCGGCGCGCGGAGCTTCCCGGATCCGCGCGCCGTGCGCTATTTGAGATTCGCAAACGGGCACTTCGCGAGCCCTCAAGGCAGGGGCGATGCGGGGTCGATGTCGAACAGGGCCTGCGCATCCGGCCGGTGTTTGGCCACGCGAAATGGCGGCTTGTGGAAGCGCAAATTGCGCGGCCCGCGCGCGGTGGGCATTCTTCAGGGCGAACTCACTGGCGAAACCATGACACTGCCCCAACGCTCCTTCCTCTTCGTGCCCGCGAACCGACCCGACCGCTTCGACAAGGCGCTGGCCTGCGGCGCCGATGCCGTCGTCATCGACCTCGAGGACGCGGTGCCTCCCGAGAACAAGACCGAGGCGCGCCATTCCGTGGCCGCCTGGCTGGCGGCCCACCATCGCGTGATCGTGCGCATCAACGCGGCCGACACGCCCTGGTTCAAGGACGACCTCGCGCTGGCCCGGCTGCCCGGTGTCGCGGGCATCATGCTGCCGAAGACGGAGCGCATCGACGAGGTGTTCAGCGTGTCGTGCATCGGCGCGGGCACGGCGGTGTTTCCGATGATCGAGACCGCGGCCGGGCTGCACAACGTCCACACCATCGCGCGGGCGCAGGGCGTGCAGCGGCTGGTGTTCGGCTCGATCGACTTCCAGCTCGACCTGGGCATCTCGGGCGACGAGCTCGAACTGCTGCCCTACCGCGCGCAGTTGGTGATGGCCTCGCGCCTGGCCCGGCTGGCCGCGCCCATCGATGGCGTCAGCACCTCGATCGACGACCAGGCCGCGCTCGCGGCCGACACTCTGCGTTCGCGGCGGCTCGGCTTCGGCGCCAAGCTGTGCATCCACCCCAAGCAGGTGGGCGCGGTGAACGCGGCCTTCTGCGCCAGCGCCGAGGAACTCGCCTGGGCGCGCCGCGTGCTCGAGGCGGCCGCGCGTTCGGCGGGCGCCGCCGTCGCGGTGGACGGCAGGATGGTGGACCGCCCCGTCATGATGCGTGCCCAGGCGATCGTGCAGGAAGCGGGCGAGCGTGCGTTGCGGCTGGCCGGCGCGGCAGCGGCGCAGTCATGAACAAGACCGACCCGGTGCTCGTGCCCTGCTCGAGCCCGGGGTCTGAAAATCAATCGGCCTCGCCGCCCGAAGACCGCGTGGCCGACAGCGCATCGGCCTTCAGCAGTTCGACCAGGTCGCGCGCGAAGCCCGGCAGCGCCTCGAGGCTGCGAAAGCAGATCTGCAGGTTGCGCAAGGCCCAGTCATCCTCGAGCTGGATGACCCGGACCGCCATGTACTGCCGGTAACGCTCGGCCGAGGTGCCCGGCATGATGCTGATGCCGACGTTCGATTCGGTCATCTTGCAGCAGGCCTCGAAGTTGCCGACCTGGATGCGCGGCCTGAGCACGCGGTTCATGTCGCGGGCGATCTGGTTCAGGAACGAATGGATGGCCGTGCCCTCGTTGAGCACCACGTGCTCGTATTCGAGGGTCTCGGCGAACGGCACCGGCGAGCGGGCCGCGAGCGCATGGCCGTCGGGCACCACCAGCACCAGCCGGTCCTCGCGATAGGGCACGACCTCGAGCCCCTCGGTGCGCACGCGCCCCGAGACGATGCCGATGTCGGTGTGGCCGTCGGACACCGCGCGCACGATGTCGCCGCTGCCGCGCTCGCGCAGGTCGACGTTCACGTCGGGATGGGTGATGAGGTAGCGGCTCATCACGGCCGGCAGGAAATCGGTGATGGCGGTCGTGCTCGCGAACACGCGCAGATGGCCCTTGATCCCGCTCGCGTACTCCTGCAGGTCATTGCGCAGGTGCTCGAGCTGGCCGACCACCAGGCGCGCGTGATAGGCCAGCGCCTGGCCCGGCGGCGAGAGGGTCACGCCCTGGCTGCTGCGGTACAGCAGCTTGGTGCCCACGCTCTCCTCCAGGTTCTTGACGCGGATGCTCGCCGCCGAGACCGACATGAACGTGGCCTCGGCGCCTCGCGTGAGGCTGTTGGCCTCGGCGATGGCCAGGAACAGCCGCAGGTCTACCAGATCGAAATGGATCATCTTGCTTTCCGACTTTTCCCCTCGCCCGCCGCCGCCCTTCCCTGCGTCAACGAGGAACGACAGGCTCCAGCAGGGGACCGACGCGCGGCACCGACATCAGCGACCAGACCCAGCCGATGACGCTCTGCATCTCGGCGGCCGTGGCGCCGTGGCGGTAGAGCGCCAGGCGCGTCGCCTTCTCTTCCAGTTCATGGCGCTCGAGGGTGTTGCCGGGATCGCCCTTGGGCTCGTCGACGCGGCCCTCGAGACGACGGCCGTCGATGGTATCAACATGCACCTTGCCGATCCATCGCGCCGGGTAGGCCCGGTCCACCTCGGGGTCGAGGACCATGCTGACCTTGTCGTGGAAGGCCGAGACCGCGGCGTCCTTGAAGTGCCCGTCGAACTCCGCCAGGCCCGCGCGGCCATGCACGGCCACCAGGCCGAGCACGGTGCCCATCGAGAACTTCGACTGGTGCACGGTCTGCGGATCCGTGACCGGGCCGAGGACGTCGATGGCGGCCTGGTGCACCTGCGCCGTCACCGCCTTCACGTCGCCGGCCGCGAGCTGGTGGCGCTGCAGGAGCTGCTGCAGCGCATCGGCCGCGGGATGCGTGTGGCGGCACGAGGCGTGGAACTTGAACGAGGTCTCGGGCAGCGCCCAGCGCGTGCCGAGGCCGTCCGTGAGCCGGGCCGGATCGGCATCGCTCGACATGCCCGCGGCCATGCCCTGCGCGCCGGTCAGGATGCGCCGCGCGCCCGTGAAGTCGTCCTTGGCGAGGTAGGCGGCCGTGAGGCCGGCGCCGGCCGCGTGCGCCGTGTGCAGCTGCTTCGAATCGGCGGCGTCGCGCAGGAACTCCCACAGGCCCGAGGCCTGGGTGCCCGCGGAGCCGATCGCATGCAGCATCTGCTCGGGCGTCAGCGCCAGCAGGTGGCCGGCCGTCACCGCGGCGGCCACGGCACCGGCGGTGCCGGTGGTGTGGAAGATCTTGTAGTGCGAGCGGCCCAGGAACTCGCCGACGCGGATGCCGACCTCGTAGCCGGCGACCGCCGCGGTCAGCAGCTGCGCGCCGCTGAGGCCATGCGCCTGGGAGATCGCCAGCGCCACCGGGAACACCACGGCCGCCGGATGGAACACCGAGCCGTTGTGCACGTCGTCCTGCTCGGCGAAGTGCGAGGCGGCCGCGTTCGCCATCGCGGCCATCAGGGGGCTGGAGCGCGTGCGGTGGATCAGGATCTCGCTGCGGCCATCGCCCGCGCCCATGGCGGATGCGAAGCGGGTGATGGTCTCGACCGGGCGCGCGCCCTTGCCGGCCAGTGCCGAGCCGATCCAGTCGAGGAGCAGGTCCTCGGCGCGGCGCAGCACGGCCGGTGGAATGTCTTCGGCCTTCAGGTCGGCGGCAAAGCTCGCCAGGATGGACTCGGGGGTGTTCGAGGTCGTCATGTCGGATGTTCTTTCAGAGGATCTGGCTGGCACGCAGGCGCGCGATGTCTTCGGGACCATAGCCCAGCGCTTGCAGGATGGCATCGGTGTGCTCGCCGAGCGCGGGAACCGGGTCCATGCGCGGCGCGAAGCGATCGTTGTCGGCCGGCGGCTTCAGCGCCGGGATCGGCCCGACGGGCGAGCCCACCTCGCACCAGCGCTCCCGCGCGCGCAGCTGGGGATGGGCCCACACGTCGGCGATGTCGTTGACGCTGGCGTTGCCGATGTGGGCGGCATCGAGCCGCTCGATGCACTGGGCCGCCGTCAGCGGCTGCAGCAGCGACTCGATGCGCTGCTTGAGTTCCACCCGGTGGGCGCTGCGCTTGGCATTGGCATCGAAGCGCTCGTCGGTGGCCAGTTCCGGGTGCGCGAGCACCTGTTCGCAGAAGGCCTTCCATTCCCGCTCGTTCTGCAGGCCGAACAGCACGGTCTTGCCGTCGCCCGCCGTGAACGGGCCGTAGGGATAGATGCTCGGATGGCTGGCGCCCGCGCGCGCGGCCTGCGCCTGGCCCTCGAAGCCGTAGTAGAGCGGGTTGCCCATCCATTCGGCGAGGCACTCGAGCATCGACACGTCGATGTGGCTGCCCTCGCCGGTGATGCCGCGCTGGATCAGTGCCGCCAGCACCGCGCTGTAGGCATACATGCCGGCGGCGATGTCGGCCACCGAGATGCCGGCACGCGCCATCTCCTCGGGCGACCCGGTCACCGACAGCAGGCCGGCCTCGGCCTGGATCAGCAGGTCGTAGGCCTTCTTGTCGCGGAACGGTCCCGCGCTGCCGTAGCCCGAGATGTCGCAGACGATCAGGCGCTTGTGCGCGGGGCGCAGCGCTTCCTCGGACAGGCCGAGCCGCGCCGCCGCGCCGGGCGCGAGGTTCTGCATCAGCACGTCGGCCTGGCCCAGCAGTTTGGCCAGCACCTGCCGCGCCTCGGGCTGCTTGACGTCGAGGGTGATGCTTTCCTTGGACCGGTTGATCCAGACGAAATAGGAGGCCTCGCCCCGGACCCGCCGGTCGTAGGCGCGCGCGAAGTCGCCTACGCCCGGGCGCTCGATCTTGATGACCCGCGCGCCCATGTCCGCGAGCTGGCGCGTGGCGAACGGCGCCGCCACCGCGTGCTCGAGCGTGACGACGGTGATGCCTTCGAGCGGGCGCCTGCCTTGGGTTCGCGTCATGGCGCTCAGAAGGAACGCGGCAGGCCGAGCAGGTGCTCCGCCACGTACGCGTAGATCAGGTTGGTGGAGATCGGCGCGACCTGGTAGAGGCGCGTCTCGCGGAACTTGCGCTCGATGTCGTATTCGTTCGCGAAGCCGAAGCCGCCATGGAACTGCAGGCAGGTGTTGGCCGCTTCCCAGCTCGCCTTGGCCGCCAGGTACTTCGCCATGTTGGCCTGCGCGCCGCAGGGCTGGTGCGCATCGAACAGCTCGCAGGCCTTGAAGCGCATGAGGTTGGCGGCCTCGACCTCGATGTAGGCGTCGGCGATCGGGAACTGCACGCCCTGGTTCTGGCCGATCGGGCGGCCGAACACCACGCGCTCGTTGACGTACTTCGTCACGCGGTCGATGAACCAGTAGCCGTCGCCGATGCACTCGGCCGCGATCAGCGTGCGCTCGGCATTGAGCCCGTCGAGGATGTACTTGAAGCCCTGGCCTTCCTCGCCGATCAGGTTCTCGGCCGGGATCTCGAGGTTCTCGAAGAACAGCTCGTTGGTCTCGTGGTTCACCATGTTCGGGATCGGCCGCACCGTCATCCCGCTCTTCTCGGCGGCGCGCAGGTCGACCAGGAAGATCGACATGCCCTCGGACTTCTTCTTGACCTCGGCCAGCGGCGTGGTGCGGGCCAGCAGGATCATCCAGTCGGAGTGCTGCACGCGCGAGATCCAGACCTTCTGGCCGTTGACGACGTAGCGGTCGCCCTTCTTCACGGCCGTGGTCTTGATCTTGGTGGTGTCGGTGCCGGTCGTGGGCTCGGTCACGCCCATGGACTGCAGGCGCCATTCGCCGGAGGCGATCTTGGGCAGGTAGAGCTGCTTCTGCTGCTCGGAGCCGTGGCGCAGCAGCGTGCCCATGTTGTACATCTGGCCGTGGCAGGCGCCGGAGTTGCCGCCCGAGCGGTTGATCTCCTCCATGATCACCGAGGCCTCGGTCAGGCCCAGGCCCGAGCCGCCGTACTCGGCGGGGATCAGCGCCGCGAGCCAGCCGGCCTTGGTCAGCGCATCGACGAAGGCCTCGGGGTAGGCGCGCTGTTCGTCGATCCTGCGGTGATATTCGTCGGGAAACTCGGCGCAGAGTGCGCGCACGGCATCGCGGATGTCCTGGTACTTGTCGACGGCGTTCTTCGTCATTGGATCGCTGCTTGGGGGTTAGAAAAAACTGGCGCGGGCTTCCATCGCCAGCACACCGTCATGGTTGCGTGCCCACAGCGTCTGGGAACCGTCGGCCTGGGCCTTGCCGCACAGCTCGAAGGCGGCGGTGTCGAACAGGGGATGCACGGCCCGGAAGGCGAAGCCGCGCACGCGGCGCTGCGGCAGCCGGCGGCTCGCGAGCCCCAGCAGCAGCGTGGCCACCATCGGGCCATGGACCACCAGGCCCGGGTAGCCCTCCACCTCGGTGGCGTAGGGCCGGTCGTAGTGGATGCGGTGGCCGTTGAAGGTCAGCGCGGAATAGCGGAACAGCAGCACCGGATCGGGCACGACGGTCTCGCGGTAGTCCTCGTCCGTCGCCGCCTTTTTTCCCGCCGGGGCAGGCGCGCCCGCGGCCGGCATGTCGCGGTAGACGATGTCCTGCTCCTCGGTGATGGCGAGGCCCCTGGCATTCGAGATCTCGTGGCGGACCTTGACGAAGACCAGCGGCCCGCTCTTGCCCTGCTTGGCATCCACGTCGAGGATCCGCGACTGGCGCGTGATCTCGTCGCCCACCTGCAGCGGATGGTGGAACTGCAGCTCGCCGCCGGCCCACATGCGGCGCGGCAGCGCGATCGGCGGCAGGAAGCCGCCGCGCAGCGGGTGGCCGTCGACGCCGATCTGGTCCTGGCGCGCCAGCGGGATGAAGTGCAGCCAGTGCCACAACGGGGGCACGTCGCTGCCCAGGTTGAAGGCGAGGTCATCCCGGTCGAACGTGGCGGCCAGCGCCGACAGGGACGCGGCGCCCACGTCGTCGCCCCTGCGCTCGGTGCGGCCGATCCAGGCCCGTAGGTCGACGGAGGTCTCGGTAGTCATGGCCGCAGCATTGCCCGATCCGGCGGAATGCGCAATTTGCCATTCGCAAAGTGCGCCTTGTTGGGCATTCAACGCGCCGGCAGCCGCCCGGTGCCGGACGCCTTCGCGCCCATGCCATCGGGGTCAGTGCCCGGCCGGCCGCGCCTCCTCGGCATCGAAGGCGCCGCGCCCGCCGCGCTTCAGCCGCAGCCCATAGCCGCGGATCTTCGCGTAGAGCGTGGGCTTGGCGATGCCGAGCCGGCGCGCGGTCTCGGTCACGTTGAAGCCGCAGGCACGCAGCGCATTCGCGATCGCCTCCTTCTCGACCTCCTCGAGCGTGCGCACCTCGGAGGCCGGGCGCACCGGCGGCGGCGGCGCGGCATCGGGCTTCGGGCCGCCGGAGAACCATGCGGGCAGGTCGTCGACGCAGGCGGTCTCGGCATCGGTCATGTTCACCAGCCGCTCGACGGTGTTCTCGAGCTCGCGCACGTTGCCGGGCCACGGATGCGCGACCAGCCGCTGCATCAGGGCCGGAGAAACACGGAATACGTTCTTGCGCAGCAGCTGCGCGTACTTGCGCAGGAAGTGGTGCACCAGCACGGGCACGTCCTCGGGCCGCTCGCGCAGCGACGGCAGCTCGATGCCGATCACGTGGCAGCGGTAGTAGAGGTCCTCGCGGAACTCGCGCCGCTCGATCATGGCCTGCAGGTCGCGGTTGCTGGCCGAGATCACGCGCACGTCGATCGGGATGCTGCGCGTGTCGCCCACGCGCACCACCTCGCGCTCCTGCAGCACGCGCAGCAGCTTGGCCTGCACGTCGATCGGCAGCTCGGAGATCTCGTCGAGGAAGATGGTGCCGCTGCTGGCCGCCTCGAACTTGCCGGGCCGGCCCTCGCGCGTGGCGCCGGTGAAGCTGCCGGGCGCATAGCCGAACAGCTCGCTCTCGATCAGGTCGCGCGGCAGCGCGGCGCAGTTGATCGCGATGAAGGGCCCCGCGGCGCGCGCGCTGGCGTTGTGGATGGCCTGGGCGAAGACCTCCTTGCCGACGCCGCTCTGGCCGATCAGCAGCACGTTGGCGAAACCGCGCGCGGCCTTGCGCGCGGCCTCGACGGCGGCCACCAGCGGCGGTGCCGTGCCCACCACGTCGTCGAAGCTGTAGCGCGCATGGTTGCCCGCGATGCGGTCGGCCATGCGGCGCGCGCGCTGGATCTCGCGAAAGGAATTCACGATCGACACCACCTGGCCCGCCGCGTTCTTGATCGGCACCGCGGTATCGACCAGGTGCAGGTGCCGCTGCGGCGAGTCGATGATCAGCTCGCGGTCGATGTAGCCCTCGCCGGTTTCCAGCAGCGGCTGGATGATCGGCGCGAAATCGAGCAGCGAGCCGAAGGGCTTGCCGATGCTCTCGCGCGGATGCAGGCTCAGGATGCGGCCGGCCGCGGCATTCATGTGCTTGACCATCAGGTCGCGGTCGACCACCAGCAGGCCGTCGGTGATGTGCTCGACGATCGCGGACTGCTCCTGCAGCAGCGCGCCCTGCTGCTCGGCCACCAGCTCGGCCGAATGCGCCGCGGCCCACAGGTGGGCCAGCAGGCGCAGTTCGTCGCCGAGGTCCGCGCTGTCCGGCCGCGCGAGCAGCGCCACGAACAGCGCCTCGCCGGTCTTCGAATCGGCGGCGCGCAGGTGCAGGCGATCAAAGCCCTGGGGCTGCACCACCGGCAGGTACGGCGCCAGCGCCGCGCCCTCGGCCGGCAGCGCGGCCATCAGGGCCGAAGCCTCGATGCCGGGCGCGGTCCAGGCGCGCCGCAGCACGCGCCCCGCGCCGAACAGCAGCGCGCCGTGGCCCTGGGCGACCGCCCGCTCGACCAGCACGTCCCAGACCTCGTCGAGCATCGGCGTCATCGCGTTCCTTGTCCTCGTCAGCCCGGCGCGCGCGGCGAGGACGCCGCGGCCGACCGGTCGCGCCGATTCTGCCAAGGAAGCGCGGGCGGCGGAACGCTGGCGCCATCCGCCGGGGCGCGCGCGCTCACGGCTTGCGCTCGACCGGCACCAGCTTGCCGCCGGCGATCTGGTAGGCCGTGACCGGCGCCTTGAGCCACTCGCCGGTGGCATCGAACTGCACCGGGCCGAGCATCGAATCCATCCTCAGCGTCTTCAGCGCGGCCGTGACCTTCTTCGGCTCGTCGCTGCCGGCCTGCTGCATCGCGCGCGCGACCACCAGCGTCGCCACGTAGAAGGCCGGCGCATAGGCGTCGATCGGCGCGTCGAAGGTCTTGGTGAAGCGCTCGCGGAAGGCCGGGCCGCCCGGCAGGCTGTCGAGCGGGCGCCCGCTCTGCGCGCAGAAGTAGCGGCCTTCGAGCAGCTTGCCGCCCAGCGGCACCACCTCGGCCGTGCAGATGCCGTCGCCGCCGAGCAGCAGCGCGTTGATGTCGAGCTGGCGCATCTGGCGCGCGACGCCCGCGCCCTGCGCGTAGTAGCCGCCGAGGAACACCGCCTCGGGCGCGAGCCCCTTGAACTTGGTCAGGATGGCGGTGAAGTCGGTGGCCTTGTCGTTGGTGAACTCGCGCCCCACCACCTCGAGGCCCAGCCCCTTGGCGGTCTGCACGAAGATGTCGGCCACGCCGGTGCCGTAGGCGGTGCGGTCGTCGATCACCGCCACCTTCCGCAGGCCGCGCGCGGCGGCGAACTCGGCCATGGCCGCGCCCATCACGTTGTCGTTGGCCGCGAGCCGGAAGATGCTCGCGAAGCCCTGGCGCGTGAGCTGCGGGTTCGAGGACGCGCCCGTGATCATCGGGATGTCCTCCTGGCTGTAGATGCGCGAGGCGGGAATCGAGACGCCCGAGTTGTAGTGCCCGATGACCGCGCGCACGCCGGTGTCGACCATCTTCTGCGCCACCTGGGTGCCGGTGCGCGGGTCGCCCTGGTCGTCCTCCGAGACCAGCTCGAAGCGCGCGCGCCTGCCGCCGATGCGGAAGTCCTGCGCGTTGAGATCGGCGATGGCGAGCTTCACGCCGCGCTCGTTGTCGCGGCCCGCGTTGGCCTGCGGACCGCTGAGCGGGCCGGCATGGCCGATCTTGACGACCAGGTCCTGCGCGCTGGCGGGCAGGAGGGAGGCCCACAGGCCCAGGGAAGCAGCAAGAAGCAGGAGACGGCGCATGGTTCTGTACCTCGAAGTGGATGGGAAAGATCGGACTAGTCCAGGAGGGCGAGCACGCCCTCGAGGGTGGGGAACTCGTGGTCGGGCCGCGGCTGCCAGACGCTCAGCCGCTCGGCGCCGCGGTTGATCCAGGCCACCTGCATGCCCAGCGGCTTGGCGCCGTCGATGTCGGCCCAGCTCGCGAGCGAGCAATGCAGCACCGACTCCGCCGGCACCGCGAGGCGGTCGAGCGCGAGCCTGAAGATCGATTCCGAGGGCTTGTAGGCCCGCGCCATCTCGGCCGTGGTGACCTGGTCGAAGAAGCGCACGAGCTGGCTGCGCTGCCACAGGTCGCTGTCCATGTTGGTGATGGGCATCAGCGGAAAGCGCTCGGCCAGCCGTTGCAGGATGGCCTCGACCTCGGGATGGGGCGGTGCCGACTCGACCAGGTGGCCGAGGTACAGCTCGTTGAGCAGGTCGATGTCGAGCCGCGCCGTGACGCCGGGCTCGATGGCCTCGAGCGTCTCGCGCAGCGCCTCGCGCGCCACCTGGCGATAGGGGCGCCAACGCCCGCCGCGGTAGCGCTGCACGTTGCGGATGTCCCAGTCGAGGTAGAGCTCGAACAGCGGCCGCTCGGTGCGCAGGCCGGCCTCGGCCAGCACGGCCTCGATGCCGGCCATGCCGCCGCGGTCGACGTCGACCAGGGTTCCGAAGTAGTCGAAGGTGATGGCGCGGACGTTCATCGCGGTCTCCCTGCTCAGGCGCGACGGCCGAACTTCAGCACGCGCTCGGCGGCGTCGGGCGTGGCGAAGGCGGCCACGGTAGCCTCCTGCTCGAGCTCGAGCGCCACCGCGAGGTTCGACTGCGCCTGCATCGTCACCACGCGCTTGAGCCGCGACACCGAGCCCTGCGACTTCGAGGCCACCACCGCCGCCACCTCGAAGGCGCGCGCCAGCACGCGCTCCGGCGGCACCACCCAGTTCGCGAGCCCGAGGCGCAGCAGGTCGGCGGCCGACTGACGCTCGCCCAGCAGCCAGAGCTCCATCGCGCGCTGGTGGCCCACGGCCTGCGGCAGCAGCCAGGTCACGCCGCCCGTCACGAACTGGCCCCAGTCCATCTCCGGAAAGAAGCACACCAGGTCCTCGGAGGCCACCACCAGGTCGCAGTTCAGCAGCCATTCGAAGCCGCCGCCGACCGCGAAGCCGTGGATCGCGCCGATCACCGGCGTGCCGCCGAACATCAGGTCGCGCGTGATGGTCTGGATGCGCTCGATGTGATGACGGATCGAGGCCGGCGTGCGCGTCTGCTCGCCGAACTCCTTGAGGTCGTCGCCGGCGCAGAAGGCCCGGCCCGCGCCCGAGAACACGATCGCGCGCACCTCGGCCGAGGACTGCGCCTCGCGCAGCGCCTCGTGCAGGTCGTCGAGCACCACGGCGCTGATGGCGTTGAGGCGCTCGGGCCGCTGCAGCCGCACGTGCGCGATGCCGTCGCTGGTTTCGAGGGTGACGTAGTCCATGGCGAAAAATCCTTTGCTCGTTCGTTCGTTGGTCCCTGGCGGGTCTTCAGTGCTTCTCGACCCACTGGGTCTTGCCGTCGGTGCGTTCGTAGAACTCGAACGGCACCATCTCCACCAGCGCAGTGGCGCCCGCGCGCTCGCGCACCGCGATCTCCAGGCGGCGCGCGGCCGCGTCCCAGTCGGCCGCCGCGAGCCCCGCGGCCGCTTCGGCACGCAGCTCGACGCGGTCGTAGGGGCCGGGCCCGCGCAGCACGATGCGAAAGTGCCCCGAGCTCAACGCGGGCAGCGATTCGATCGCCGCGCGCACCGCGCTCGGAAACACGTTGATGCCGCGCACGTTGAACATGTCGTCGGTGCGCCCGCTGACGCGGAAGCGCCAGGCGGTGCGGCCGTCGGGACCGGGCTCGGTGCCGGTCACCGTCACCACGTCGCGCGTGCGGTAGCGCACCAGCGGCTGGCACTCCTTGCGCAGGTGGGTGCAGACCAGCTCGCCGACCGTGCCTTCGCGAATCGGCAGCCGCTGCAGGGTGGCGGGATCGAGGATCTCGGCGAACACCACGTCGCCGGCGTGGAACAGCAGGTCGGTGGTCCAGTCGGTCTGGCCGCCGAGGATGCTCATCACCTCCGACAGGCCGAAGTTCGCGTTGCGCACCTTGAAGCCCCAGCGTGCCTCCATCTGCGCGCGGAACTCGGCGTTGTCGAGCCCCGCCTCGCCGCCGAACAGGCCCAGCTTCAACCCCAGGTCGGCCGGCTGCAGCCCTGGATAGTGCTGGCGCAGCACGCTCTCGAGCAGCGCCGGATAGGACGGCGTGCACGAGATCGCCGTGATCTTCAGGTCGAGGATGGCATCGATCAACTGCCGCGTGTTGCCCACGCCGAAGGGCAGCACGGTGGCGCCGGCCGCCTCGAGCGTCGTGTGGTCGGTGAAGCCGCCGGTCCACATGCAGTAGTTGAGGCAGTGCACCACGCGGTCGCTGGGCCGCAGGCCCGAGGCCCACATCGAGCGGCCGCCGACCTCGGCCACGATCTCGGCGTCGCGGCGCGAATTGGCGAGGATCAGCGGCCGGCCCGTGGTGCCCGAGGTGCGGTGCAGCCGCACCACGCGCTTCTCGGCGCAGGCCACGTAGTCGCCGAACGGATAGTCGGCCTCCTGGCTCAGGCGCAGTTCGTCCTTCTCGGTCAGCGGCAGCTCCTGCAGCTCGTCGAGCGTGAGCGCGCGGTCGAGCCAGCCCGACAGCTTGCGCCGGTAGAAGACGGAGCTGGTGCGCACGTAGCGCCACTGCTCGGTCCAGCGCGCTTCCTGCAGCGAACGCAGGGTCGCGGGCGCGAGCGTCTCGACCTCGGGATGCAGCATCGCGGCGGTGCTCATCGCGCAGCCTCCGCGGCGTCGTTCGCGCGGCGCAGCGCCGTGGCCTCGACCGCGGCGGCCGGCACGATCGCGCGCGAATGCTCGCCAGTGGCCACGACGCCCGCGTCGTCGCGCGCCTCGACCTCGAACACGTAGAGGCGCTTCTCGCGGCGCAGCAAGGTCGCCTTCGCGCGAACCACCTGGCCGGGCGCCGTGGGCGCGCCATGCACGAGCCGGACCCGGTGGCCGACCGACATCTCGCCCGCGCGCAGGGCGGGCACGAGGATCGCCGCGCAGGCGCGCTCGAGCAGGCCGACCAGGGCCGGCGTGGCGAGCACCTGCGGATAGGCTTCGCCACTTTCTTCGGCGAAGGCGCTGGCCAGATGCTTCGGCGCGACGACGAGCGTGGCGCTGCCGGTCGCGCCCTCGCGAAGCGCGGGCCGGCCGTCGGGATCGGCGCCGTGCGCGCCGGGTGTTTCGGGGGTGGCTGTGGTGGGGGTCATGCACACGACATGGCAAGCGCCGTGCCAACGCCAAACCTCGTGTTTTGCACGCCAAAAGCGATGGTTTCGAGGCTTTTCAGGGCCTTTTGACGCCCTTCATGCCATCCACGCGCGGCCACCGAACAACTCCTGAACGTTCAGCTTCTGAACGGACGGCAGCATTCGACCCACCCGCCATGGTGGCGGTCGCCGCGGCCCGTCAGTGCCGGATGTCCTCGCGCCCCACCACCGCCATCAGCGTGGCCGTCATGGTCGCGATCAGCGACTCCTTCCCCTCGCGCAGCGCATAGGCACGGCCGTCGCTCACGCTGATCGTGCGGCCCGCCTTGGTCACGCCGGCGCGGAACACGAAGCGCTCGCCGGCCGCCGGGGCCAGCAGGTTGATCTTGAACTCGACCGTGAGCACGGCCGCCTCGGGCGGCATCAGCGAGAAGGCCGCATAGCCGCAGGCGCTGTCGAGCCCGGTGGCGACGATGCCCGCATGCAGGAAGCCGTGCTGCTGGGTCAGCCGCTCGGAGGCCGGCATCGCGAGTTCGACCTCGCCGGCCCGCACCTCGACCAGTTCGATGCCGAGCGCGCGCATCGCGTTCTGCCGTTCGAAGCTGGCCCTCACCCGTTGCGCATCGGCGGGGTCGATCGTCTCTCGCACCATGGAATCGCTCCGTTCATCACGTGGAAACCAGGGTGTGTACCCGCTGCCGCAGCGCCGGGTCTTGGAAGAATCGGCCAACATCGCCGCCGGCCTCGGCGCGCGAGCGCGCGGCGAAGCGACCGGGCGAGGTGCCGGCGCGGCGCTGGAAGTCGGCCGACATGTGCGACTGGTCGGCATAGCCGCGCGCCTGCGCGGTGTCGGCGAGGCTGGCCGGCGAACGCGCGAGGTCGAGCAGCGCGCCGCGAAAACGATGCAGCGCCTGCCAGGCCTTCGGGCCCAGGCCGACACTGGCCTCGAAGCGGCGCCGCAGCGTGCGTTGCGACACCGCAGCCATCGCCGGTGCCCCGCCGAGACGTGGGCACAGGTCGGCCGCGAGCGCATCGAGCGCATGGACCACCGCGTCGAGCGATCCCTCGATGCCGATCGGCCCGAGTTCCGGCAACGCGCCGGGCGATGGTTGCGCATGCGCGCGAAAGCCGACCACCATGCCCGCGAGCGCGCGCTGCCGGGGCCGCGCGGCGGCCACGGGCCGCGACCACGAGGCCTGCCATGGCGGGTCGTCGTCCGGTCGCCGCAGGTAGCGGATCTCGGAGAACGGCGTGGCGAAGCGGTGCCGGCCCGGCGCGGTCAGGGTGCCGTCGTCGACGAGGATGAACAGGTGGTCGAGCAGCGCGCGGTGCGCCGCGAGCGGCGCCAGCTCGACGTAGACGCTGTTGCCGCGCCCGCCGCTCACTCGGCGCTCATGCGGCGTTCATGCGGCACTCTGGCGCCGTGCCACCGGCGCCTCGTCGTCGACCGCATCGCCGATCGCCGCGCGCGTGAGCACTGCCTGCTGCTGCAGCCATGCGCCGAAGGCCTGGAGCTCGGGCCGGCCGGCGCTGCGCGGGCCGCTCACGAGCCAGTAGGCCATCGGCGAATCCATGCGCTGGCGCGGCAGCACCTCGACCAGGTCGCCGTTGGCCAGGCTCTCGGCGATCAGCGGGCTGCGCGCCAGCACCACGCCCTGGCCGGTCAGCGCGGCCTGCGCCATCTGGTAGTCGTAGTTGAAGTAGAGCCAGCGGCGCGGCTGGATCCGGGCCAGGCCGTTCGATTCGAACCAGCGGCGCCAGACCAGCCACTCGACATAGCTGGGGTGCGCATCGCCGACCTCGATCAGCGTGAAGCGCGCGAGGTCCTCGGGCTTCTCGATCGGCGGGTTGCTCTTGATGAGCCAGGGGCTGGCCACCGGCGTGAGGTGCTCGCCGAACAGCCGCACCGCGCCCTCGGGCATGTGCTCGGCGCGGCCGTAGCGCAGCGCGAGGTCGATGTCGCTGACCTCGAGGTCGATCACCGCATCGGAGGCATCGATGCGGATGTCGATGTCGGGATGGTCGCGCTGGAAGGCCTCCAGGCGCGGGATCAGCCACATCGAGGCGAACGAGGCGAAGGTGGTCAGCCCCACGCTCTTGCGCGACGCGCTCTGGCGGATCTGGCGGATGGTGGCGTCGATGCGCGGCAGCGCCTGCTGCACCGACAGCAGCAGCAAGGCGCCCGCGCTCGTGAGCTCGACCGCGCGCGTGTGGCGCAGGAACAGCCGCACGCCCACCTCCTCCTCGAGCGCCTGGATCTGGCGGCTCACGGCCGGCTGCGTGAGCGACATCTCCTCGGCCGCGGCGCGGAAGTTCAGGTGCCGCGCCACGACCTCGAAGGCGCGCAGGTTGCCAGCGCCGATGGGGCGCGTGCGCAGGAGGAACGGGGAATGCTGCATGGAGGATCGGCCGGTGGATGCGACACGGTGGCCGGCGGGCCAGCGGGTGCAGCCGCGATTGTGGCGCCGCCGCGCGGGAGCGGCAAACCGCGGCTCAGACGATGCGCCCGAACCACAGCACCGACAGCCCCGCGCCCGTGATCGCGAGCAGCGCCGACAGCAGCGCCAGCAGGGCCGAGAGCTCGTTCTCGCGCGGCTGCACCTGCACGCGCGAGCCGAGCTTCTCGTAGACGCCGTGCAGCGCCTCGGCGGTGCCGGCATGGTGGTACTCGCCGCCGGTCATGCGCGCCACCTCGCGCAAGGTGGGCTCGTCGAGCTTCATGTAGATCGCCATGCCGTCGGGCGCGGCGATGTCGCCGTCGAGCGTGCCCATGCCGATCACGTAGACGCGCACGCCGCGGTCGGCCGCCATCTTCGCGGCCTCGAGCGTGTCGATGCCGGTGGTGCGGCGGCCGTCGCTCAGCAGGATGATCGCCGCGGCATCGTAGGAGCCGGGCGCCACCGGCGTGATCTGGCGCGGCGGCGGCTTCGCCTTGTCGTCCAGGCTGCGCCCGCGCGGCGCGTTGCCGCCGAAGGTCATCTCGCCGAGGCTGATGTTGTCCTGCGGGAACAGCTCGGCCAGGCACAGCACGATCGCGTCGCCGACCGCGGTGCCCATCTGCATCTGGAAGGCGTCGATGCTGGCCGCGAGCGCGTCGCGGTCGAGCGTGGCGCGCTGCGCGACCTGGCTGCTGCCGGCGAAGGTGACGAGGCCGACCTCGATGCGCCGCGGCAGCTCGCGCAGGAAGGACTTGGCCGCGGCCTGCGCGGCCTCGAGCCGGGTCGGCTTGACGTCGTTCACGCGCATGCTCAGCGAGACGTCCATCGCCAGCATGATCGAGGTGCGCGCCCAGGGCAGCGGCACCCGCGCCACCGGCCGCGCGGCGGCGAACAGCAGGCCGGCGCAGGCCAGCAGGAACAGCGCGGGCGGCAGGTGCCGGCGCCAGCCGCGCCGCAGCGTCGCGGCGCCCTCTGTCTGCAACCGACCATAGCGCTGGGCCAGCCGGCCGCGGCGCCGCAGCAGCCAGGCATAGGCCAGCGGCAGCGGCGCGAGCGCCAGCAGGAACCAGAGGTAACCGGGCCACAGGAAGGACATCGGCGCTGCCTTGGAGGTGGAGGATGCGGATCGGCCGTACGCCGACGCATCCGCAAGCATCGTGCCCATGAAGCCGCGCCCGCGCAATCGGCCGCCCGGCCAGGCCCTGCATTGATGCGGGGCTCTTATCAGTGGGCCGGTTGCATTTCATTGGACCGCGCCAGGGGCGCCGGGGATCATCGTGCCCCGAAGCGCGCCGCGCCGCGGCGCTTCGCCAGGAGACCCCCGATGAGCGCACGCACGCTGCTGACCTCGATGTTCCGCTACAAGGCCTGGGCCGACGAGAGCCTGTTCGCCGGCCTGCTGGCCGCGCGGGGCACGCTGCCCGAGGACGACCTCGAGGCGGCCTGGGCCACCCTCGACCATGCCCATGCGGTCGACGGCATCTTCAGGGCCCACCTCGAGGGCCGGCCCCATGCCTACACCGGCACCCATTCGCCCCAGCGGCTGGCGCCCGGGCACCTGCTGCAGGCGGTGCGCGACAACGACCGCTGGTTCGTCGCGCACGTGCAGGCGATCGGCGACGACGACCTGGCGGCCCCGCTCGCCTTCGACTTCACCGACGGCTCGGCCGGCCGCATGTCGCGCGAGGAGATGCTGGGCCACGTGATCGCGCATGGCGGCTACCACCGCGGCGAGGTCGGGCAGATCCTCACGCGCCACACAGGCTCGTCGCCGCGCGACACCTTCACGGCCTACCTGCACGAGGCGGAGCCGGCACGTCGCCTGCGCGCTTAGCGCTTTCCCTCTTTTCTCCGCGACACCCGCACCCGCGGGTTGGCACGGATTTGGCTTCCTGCATGAATTGTGCACAATTTCTTTTGAAGAGCGCACAATTGTTGGGCTGACTGGCGGCTGCCACGGCCTTCCATCCACCCATTTGGGGCATCGCCCCCCAAGGACATGCAGATGAATCGCTCAGCATCCGGCCTCTCGCGCCGCGCCTTCGGGCAGGGACTCCTCGCCGCTTCCACGCTGGCCGCGCCGGCCTGGGTGCGCGCCCAGGGCAAGGGCCGCGAACTCGTGGTCGGCGGCGCGGGCAGCCACAAGGCCTTCCTCGATCCGCTGATCCCGGTGTTCGAGAAGCAGACCGGCTGCAAGGTGATCTTCGAGGGCACGCGCTCGCTCGTGAACCTCGAGAAGATGGTCAACAACAAGGGCCGCCAGTACATGTCGGTGGTGCTGATGGACGACCCGGTGATGATCCCGGCCGTCAAGGAAGGCGTGCTGGAGCCGCTCACCGCCCGCGACATCCCCAGCCTCGCGAAGCTCAAGCCCGGCACGGTCCACATGGACGGCATGTGGGCCAACTACATGCAGTCGACCACCGGCGTGGCGGTCAACACGGCCAAGCTCAAGCAAATGCCCTCGTACGCGGCGCTGTGGGAGCCGGCCAACAAGGGCAAGGTCGTGATCCCCTCGCTGCAGAACACCGAGGGCCTGTCGATGTTCCTGGTGGCGGCCGCGCTCGAGACCGGCAAGCCGATGAAGGATGCGCAGTACCAGCCCGAGGCCGCCTTCCGCAAGCTCAAGGCGCTCAAGCCCAACCTGCTGACCGTCTACACCCAGCTGCCGCAGGCGCTGAACCTGCTCGAGCAGGGCGAGGCCACGGCCATCGCGGGCATGATCGGATTCAACGCCTTCGACCGCAAGGCCAAGGGCGCGCCGATCGACTTCGTGCTGCCGAAGGAAGGCGGCATGGCCATGCCGACCGGCATCGCCAAGGTCAGGGGCGGGCCGCAGGCCGACCTCGCCAATGCCTTCGTCGAAGCGATGCTCGGTGCCTGGCAGCAGCAGATCGCCGAGATCTCGCTCGCCATGCCCACCAACACCGGCGTGGCCGCGCCGGCCGGCCTGCCCAAGGGCGAGGTGTTCATTCCCGACTGGGCCTACATCGCCGAGAACCGCAAGGCCTGGGTCGAGCGCTGGGACCGCGAGATGGCGCTGTGAGGCGCGCGCCGCGCGCCCCGACGGGAAGCAACGCATGAGCACCCTCGAACTGAGCGGGATCGTCAAGCGCTACGGCGCGCAGACGGTCGTGGACGGGCTGGACCTGCAGGTGGGTTCCGGCGAATTCGTGTCGCTGCTCGGCCCCTCGGGCTGCGGCAAGACCACGCTGCTGCGCATCGTCGCCGGGCTCGCGGCGTGCGACGCCGGCACGGTGCGCGTGGGCGGCAGCGACGTGACCGCGCTGCCCGCGCACCAGCGCAACATCGGCGTGGTGTTCCAGAGCTATGCGCTGTTCCCGCACCTCACGGTCAGCGAGAACATCGCCTTCGGCCTCAAGGCCCGCGGCACGCCGCGCGCCGAGCTCGCGCAGGCGGTGGACGCGGCGCTGCGCTCGGTGCGGCTCGCGGCGCTCGCGGACCGGCCGATCTCGGCGCTGTCGGGCGGCCAGCAGCAGCGCGTGGCGGTGGCGCGCGCGATCGCCACGCGGCCGCGGCTGATCCTGCTCGACGAGCCGCTGTCGGCGCTCGACCGCAAGCTGCGCGAGACCATGCAGGTCGAGCTGCGCCAGATCCTGCGCGACGCGGGCATGACGGCGATCTTCGTCACGCACGACCAGGAAGAGGCGCTGGTGATGTCCGACCGCATCGCGGTGATGAACCGCGGCGCGATCGAGCAGCTCGACGCGCCCGAACATATCTACGGCCAGCCGCGCACCGAGTTCGCGCTCAACTTCGTGGGCCTCTCTTCGCAATGGCGCGGCACGCTCGACGGCGCGCGCGTGCGCACCGCCTGCGGCGAGATCGAGGTGCCGGCCGAGCGCGCGCGCGATGTCGGCGCGGGCGGCCTGCGCCACGAGGTGCTGGTGGGCGTGCGCCCCGAGCGGCTGCGTGCCTCCCGCGATCCGCAACCCGCGGCCGCGGGCATGAACCGGCTCTCGCTGGTGGTGAGCCAGACCGTCTACCGCGGCGCCAACCGGCTGGTCTATTTCAGCGCGCCCGGCGGCGGCGCGACGCTGCTCGCGGAATTCCCGGCGCACGACGACCTGGCGCCGCGCCCCGGCGAGACGCTGTCGGTGCAATGGCCGGTGGCCGACACGCTGCTGTTCGCGGCCGAGGCGGCGCCATGAGCGGCAGCATGCGCCGTGCCGAAGGATCGCCGGGCTGGCTCGCCGTGCCGGGCGCGGGCTACCTCGTGCTGCTGTTCGTGCTGCCGCTGGCCGCGCTGCTGGCCACCAGCTTCCAGGGCGAACAGGGCGGCTTCTCGCTCGCGGGCTACGCGCGCTTCGCGACCGATCCCTTCAGCGCCGTCGTGGTCTGGAACACGCTGAAGATCGCGCTGCTCGTCACGCTGCTGTGCCTGTTGATCGGCTACCCGGTGGGCTTCGCCATGGCGCGCGCCTCGCTGCCGGTGCAGGGGCTGATGTTCCTTGCGCTGATCCTGCCGCTGTCGGTGGGCGTGGTGGTCAAGAGCTTCGCCTGGACCATCCTGCTGCGCAGCAACGGCCTGGTCAACCAGGTGCTGCTGGGCCTGGGCCTCGTCGACGAGCCCGCGCGGCTGCTGTTCAACGAGCGCGGGCTGGTGATCGCCGCGGTGCACGTGTTCCTGCCCTTCATGGTGCTGCCGGTGTTCACGGTGGCGCGCCAGATCGACTCGCGCCTGGCCGAGGCCGCCGCCACGCTCGGCGCGAAGCCGCTGCATGCCTTCGTGCGCGTGACCTGGCCGCTGTCGCTGCCGGGCGTGGTGGCGGGCTCGGCCTTCGTGTTCTCGATGGCGGTGTCGATGTACGTGATCCCCGCGCTGCTGGTGGGCGACCGCTACCAGACGCTGCCGGCGCTGCTGGCGCGCGCCTACCTGTTCATGCGCGACCGGCAGTCGGGCTCGACGCTGGCGGTGATCCTGCTGGCCATCGCGGTCGCGGTGGTCGTGGGAAGCACGCTGCTCACGCGCCGGCTGCAGGCGCGCGGGCAGCCACAAGGAGCCACGACATGAGCGCGCGCTGGAACCGCATCGCGGGCGGGCTGCTGATGGCGGCGACCGCGGTCTTCATGCTGGCGCCGCTGGTGGTGGTGGTGCTGGTCTCGTTCAGCCCCTCGCCGGTGTTCAACCTGCCCGAAGGCCAGTGGTCGCTGCGCTGGTACCGCGCGATGCTGGCCAAGGAGGGCCTGGCCGACACCGTGCTGCTGTCGGCCGCGGTGGCCGCGGGCGCCACGCTCGCGGCGCTGGTGCTCGGCACGCTGTGCGCGATCGCGATCGAGCAGGGGCGCTTCCGCGGCCGCGAGGCGCTGCTGGCCTTCCTGGTATCGCCGCTGATGATGCCGGGGCTGGTGATCGGCGTGGCGCTGCTGCAGGCCTTCCGCGCGGTCGGGCTCGCCAACGTGTTCTGGAGCCTGCTGATCGGGCACGTGGTGATCACCCTGCCCTACGTCACGCGCACGGTGCATGCGAGCCTGGCGCTGTTCGACACCCGGCTGCTCGAGGCGGCGCAGACCTTGGGGCTGTCGCGCCCGCGCGCGCTGCTGCAGGTGATGGTGCCGGCGCTGGCGCCGGCCTTCCTGACCTCGGGGCTGTTCGCCTTCCTCGCCTCGATGGACAACTACCCGATCTCGATCTTCCTGACCGACGCGCGCAGCAAGACGCTGCCGATCGAGATCCTGCACTACCTGGAGGAGTCGCCCGACCCCACCATCGCCGCCATCTCGGCCTGCCTGATCCTGCTGGCCGCCGTGGTGCTCTTCATCGCCGAAAGGCTGGTCGGCCTGCGCCGGCTGGCCCAGTTCTGACCATGGCCGATCCGACTTCTTCCGACACCACCGCCACCACGCGCGACTTCATCGGCTACGGCCGCGACCTGCCCGCCGTGCGCTGGCCCGAGGCGGCGCGCGTGGCCGTTTCCTTCGTCGTCAACTTCGAGGAGGGCGCGGAGTTCTCGATGACCGACGGTGACAGCCGCAACGAGGCCATCTACGAGGTGATCGACGGCCAGCCGGTGCCCGACCGCTGCATCGACAGCCACTTCGAGTACGGCACGCGCGTGGCCTACTGGCGCATCGCCGACCTGTTCGAGCAGCATGGCGGGCACTTCACGCTCAGCGCCTGCGGCCGCGCGGTGGAGCGCTCGCCGTGGCTGGCGCGGCATGCGGCGCAGGCCGGCCACGAGGTCTCGGCGCACGGCTGGCGCTGGGAGCGCGGCATCGACCTCACGCTCGACGAGGAGCGGCTGGCCATCGACCGCTGCTGCACGGCGATCGAGGCCGCCACCGGGCGCCGCCCCGTGGGCTGGCACACGCGCTCCAACCCGAGCCCGCACACGCGCCGCCTGCTGGTGGAGCGCGGCTTCCTCTACGACAGCGACGCCTACAACGACGACACGCCCTACCGCGTGGCGGTCGACGGCCGGCCGCACCTCGTGCTGCCCTATGCTTTCGACACCAACGACATGCAGTTCCAGAACACCCAGCGCTTCGATACCGGCGACGCCTTCGCCGACTACGTCTGTGCCGCCTACGACTGGCTGTGGCGCGAGGGCGGCCACGCGCCGCGCATGCTGTCGGTGGGCCTGCACCTGCGCATGATCGGCCGGCCCGGGCGCATCGGCGCGCTCGAGCGCATCCTGCGCCACCTCCACGACAAGGGCGGCGCCTGGGTGACCAGCCGCGAACGCATCGCCCGCCACTGGCTGGCGCACACCGACGAGGGCAGCACCGCATGAAGGAACGCGAGGACGCGGTTTACGACACGCTCTCGCGCGCGCTGCTGGCCGGCGCGCTGGCGCCCGGCGCGCCGCTGCGCGAGACCGCGCTGGCCGAGGTCTTCGGCGTGAGCCGCGAGCGCATCCGCAAGATCTTGCTGCGGCTGGGCACCAACCGGCTGATCGAGATGATCCCGAACCGCGGCGCCTTCGTGGCCGCGCCCTCGCTCGAGCAGGCGCGCTCGATCTACGACGCGCGCCGCATCCTCGAGGGCGGCATCGTCGCCCACCTGGCGCAGAACGCGGGCGCCGAGGCGCTGCGCCGCCTCGGCGAGCACATGGAACGCGAGCAGGCCGCGCTGGTCGAGGGCGACCGCGCCACCTCGGTGCGGCTGTCGGCCGACTTCCACATGATCCTGGCCGAGGCCACGGGCAACACCTTCATCCTGCAGCAGATGCAGGAACTGGTGAGCCGGACCTCGATGCTGGTGGCGATGTACGAGGCGCCGCATTCGGCGCAATGCGCCTGCGACGAGCACCGCGACATCTTCACCTCGCTGCTCAAGGGCGACGGCGGCGGTGCCGCGCGCGCGATGCGCTCGCACCTGTCGCTGGTCGAGACCCGGCTGCGCCCCGGCGCGGCCGCGCCCTCGCAGGACGTGGTGGGCGTGCTGCTGCGCATGTGGGCCGGCCAGCGCGCCGCGCAATCCACGGACGAAGGGCGATGAGCGACGCCAC
Source organism: Variovorax sp. GW821-FHT10D07 (assembly GCF_059415325.1). Lineage (NCBI taxonomy): Bacteria > Pseudomonadati > Pseudomonadota > Betaproteobacteria > Burkholderiales > Comamonadaceae > Variovorax > Variovorax sp. GW821-FHT10D07. The sequence continues at coordinate 185,833 of NZ_JBWKMZ010000006.1, forward strand.
GCTGCTGGTGCTCAACCCGAACACCAGCCAGGCGATGACCGAGGCCGTGGTCTCGGCCGCCCGCGCGCTGCTGCCGCCGGGCCTGAAGGCCATCGGCTGGACCGCCTCCGCCGGCCCGCCGGTGATCAAGGACCGCCCGAGCTACGACGCGGCAGCGGCCGCGATGCCCGCGCTGCTGGCCGAGGCGCCGCGCGCCGACGCCATCCTGCTGGCCTGCTTCGGCGACCCCGGGCTCGCGGTACTGCGCGAACGCGCCGGCGTGCCCGTGACCGGCCTGGCGGAGGCCGCCGTCCTGGCCGCGCGGCAACGCGGCGAGCGCTTCGCGATCCTCACGGCGGGCGCGGCCTGGGTGCCGATCCTCACGGACTGCGTGGCGGCCGGAGGCGCGACGCACCTGCTGGCGGGCGTGTTCGCGCTCGATGGCGACGGTGCGGCGCTGCGGGCCGATCCCGAGCGCTTCCGCGCGCAGGTGCGCGCGCTGTCGGCCCGCGCGCGCGCGGCCGGCGCAAGGCGGCTGGTGCCCGGCGGCGCGGCCTTCGAAGGGCTGCGCTTCGACTGGGCCGAAGGCCTGGCGGTGGACCGGCCGGTCGAGGCGGCCGTGGCCTTGCTCGCACACGCGCTGCCCAAGCCCCCGGCCTGAGCGCCGGGCCCGGCACGGGCAGGTTGGATTTCGATACAAAATTCCCGCCGCCTCGGCGGCCCGCGCCGCCCCTGGCGAAACGCCGTCCGCGCCACTGCCAGCGGGCCCGCCCCCGGGATTCCCCCGAGGGTCGGCGGTGTAGACTGCCGGGTTTTTCCGACTCTGGCATGGCGCACGTTCCACAGCGCACTGGTTTCAACGGCTCGGCGCTCGTCCGCTTGCTTTCCCGACTGACCGATGGCGACATCCGCGAATCCGAACAGGCTTCGGCGGACCGGCTGAGCCTATGGTTCGGCTGGACCGACGCGATCTCGCTGTCGGCCGCCCTCAACGGCACGCCGGCCAGCCTGCCGCCGGCCCCGCGGGGTTCGGTGCGCGCCGATGAAAGCGAGTGCGCGCGCGTGCGCGCCGCGCTGGCCCAGGCGATCGCCGAGGACGGCAGCTTCGCGCCCGCCAAGGCACGCGCGGCCGCGGCAACCGCCGACGCCCAGACGCCGCCCGACTTCGCGCCGATGCGCCAGCGCTACCTCGCGCGGCAGCAGGCGATGGAGACGGCCATCGGCCCGCTGCGCGGCCGGCTGCGCGCGCGGCTCGCGGCCGGTTCGCACGACATGGCGCGGCTCGCCGCCGTCGACGTGGTGATGGAACAGGTGCTGGGCGCGCGCGAACGCAGCCTGCTGGCGAGCGTGCCGGCGGCGCTCGAGAAGCGCTTCGCGCGACTGCGCAAGGCCCGCCAGAGCGAGGAAACGACGGGGGAAGACCCCGATGCCAGCGGCCATGCCGACTGGCTCGCGGTCTTCCGCAAGGACATCCAGGACGTGCTGCAGGCCGAACTGGACTTTCGATTTCAACCGGTCGACGGGCTGCTCGAAGCCCTGCGCACCGGTCACAAGGGCTGACTGGATCCACATGACCCGATTTCTCCATCACGCCGTGTTCGTCGCGGGCCTGGCCGTCGTCGGCTGGGTCGGCGCCGGCTACATCGGCACGAACACGCTGGCGCTGGCCGTCACCGGGCTCGTGGCCGCGTTCTACCTGATGGGCGGGCTCGAGCTGCATCGCTTCCAGCAAGCCACGGGCTCGCTGGTGCAGGCGACGAACGCGCTGTCCGAGCCTCCGGCCAGCCTCGGCGACTGGCTCGCCTCGCTGCACCCCTCGCTGCGCAACGCGGTGCGCCTGCGCGTCGAGGGCGAACGCGTGGGCCTGCCCGGGCCGGCGCTGGCGCCCTACCTTGCGGGCCTGCTGGTGCTGCTGGGCATGCTCGGCACCTTCCTCGGCATGGTGGTCACGCTCAACGGCACCGGCGCGGCGCTGCAGGGCGCGACCGACCTCGAAGCCATCCGCGAATCGCTCTCGGCCCCGGTGCGCGGCCTCGGCCTCGCCTTCGGCACCTCGGTGGCCGGCGTGGCCGCCTCGGCGGCGCTGGGCCTGGTGTCGGCGCTGTGCCGGCGCGAGCGGCTGCAGGCCTCGCAGGCGCTCGACGCGAAGATCGCGAGCACCCTGCGCGTGCATTCGCAGGCGCACCGGCGCGACGAATCCTTCAAGCTGCTGCAGCGCCAGGCCGACCTGATGCCCGAGCTGGTCGGCCAGCTGCAGGCCATGATGGGCGCGATGGAACGCCAGACCCAGGTGCTCAGCGAGCGCCTGATCGGCAACCAGGCCGAGTTCCACGGCAAGGCCGAGGCGGTCTACGCCGGCCTCGCGAGCTCGGTCGACCAGTCGCTCAAGCACAGCCTGATCGAGAGCGCGCGCGTGGCCGGCGCCGCGATCCAGCCAGTGGTCGAGGCCACCATGGCGGGCATCGCGCGCGAGACCGCCTCGCTGCACGGCAGCATCGCGCAGACGGTGCAGCAGCAGCTCGAAGGCCTGTCCTCGCGCTTCGAAGCCAGCACCGGTCGCGTGGCCGACACCTGGCAGGGCGCGCTCGCCGCGCACCAGCGCACCAGCGAGGCGCTGTCGAGCGACCTGCGCGGTTCGCTCGAAGGCTTCGCGCAGAGCTTCGAGCAGCGCTCCACCGCGCTGGTCGACGGTGTGTCGACGCGGCTCGAGACCACGGTCGGCAAGGTGTCCGACACCTGGCAACAGGCGCTTGCGCGGCATCAGGAGACGAGCGACAGGCTCTCGGACGACGCGCAGCAGGCGCTGTCGGCCGCCGCCACGGCCTTCGAGGCGCATGCGGCCTCGCTGCTGCGCACCGTGGGCGACGCGCAGGGCGAGCTGCAGGCCGCGCTGGCCGCGCGCGACGAACAGCGCCTCGCGGCCTGGACCGAATCGCTGACCTCGATGGGCGCGGCCCTGCAGAAGGAATGGCAGCAGGCCGGCGCGCAGGCGCTGATCCACCAGCAGAAGCTGCTCGACACCCAGGCCGATCTGTCTTCGCGCGACGAGGAACGGCTGTCGGCCTGGACCCGCTCGCTCGCGGCGATGGCCGCATCGCTGCAACAGGAATGGCAACAGGCGGGCAGCCATGTGCTGGGCCATCAGCAAAAGCTGCTCGAAACGCAGGCCGATCTCGCCGCGCGCGACGAGGAGCGCCTCGCGGCCTTCACCGGATCGCTTGAGGCCATGGCTGCGTCGCTGCGGCAGGAATGGCAACAGGCCGGTGCCCATGCGCTGAACCATCAACAGAAGCTGCTCGAGACCCAGGCCGACCTCTCGTCGCGCGACGAACAGCGCCTCGCCGCCTGGACCGGTTCGCTCGAGTCCATGGCCGCCTCGCTGCAGCGTGAATGGCAGCAGGCCGGCGCCCATGCGCTCGACCATCAGCAGAAGCTGCTCGAGACGCAGGCCGACCTCGCCTCGCGCGACGAGCAGCGCCTCGCCGCCTGGACCGGCTCGCTCGAAGCCATGGCCGGCGCGCTGCGCCAGGAATGGCAGCAGGCCGGTGCGCACAGCGCCGACCAGCAGCGCCAGTTGCTCGATGCGCTGACGAAGACCGCCGGCGAGATGTCGTCGCAGAACGAGGCGCATGCCAAGCGCACCGTCACCGAGATCGCGCAGTTGCTGCAGGCCGCCGCCGAAGCGCCGCGCGCCGCCGCCGAGGTGGTGTCGGAGCTGCGCCAGAAGCTGTCGGACAGCATGGCGCGCGACAACGCGATGCTCGAGGAACGCAACCGCCTGCTCGAGACGCTGGGCACGCTGCTCGACGCGGTCAACCATGCGTCGACCGAGCAGCGCAGCGCGGTCGACGCGCTGGTGGCGGCATCGGCCGAGGCGATGGAACGCGCGGGCAGCCGCTTCGCCGAACAGGTGGAAACGCAGACCGGCAAGATGGCCGAGGTGGCCGCGCAGGTCACGGGCAGCGCGGTCGAGGTCGCGAGCCTCGGCGAGACCTTCGGCTTCGCGGTGCAGCGCTTCGGCGAATCGAACGACAAGCTGGTGGCGCACCTGCAGCGCGTGGAAGGCGCGCTCGGCAAGTCGATGGCGCGCAGCGACGAACAGCTGGCCTACTACGTGGCGCAGGCGCGCGAGGTCATCGACCTCAGCATCATGTCGCAGAAGCAGATCGTGGAAGACCTGCAGCAGATCGCCAGCCGGCAGCCCGCCGCCGTGGCCAGCGAGGCGTGATGCGCCAGGACGCGGACATCGACGACGCGGGTCTCGAGACCAGCGTGCCGGTCTGGGCCGTCTTCGGCGACCTGATGTCGGGCCTGCTCGGCGCCTTCGTGCTGATCCTGGTCTGCGCGATCGGCATGCAGCTCGACCTCGCGGCCAAGCTCGAATCCGAGGTCAAGCAGCGCCAGGCCGAGGCGCAGCGCCGCGAGGCGCTCGAGAAGGCGCTGGCCGGGCCGCTGGCCGCGGGCCGCGTCACGCTCAACAACGGGCGCATCGGCATCAGCGGCAGCGTGCTGTTCGCCTTCAATTCCGCCGACCTGCAGCCCGAGGGCCGGCAGGTGCTGAGAAGCCTCGCCGCGCCGCTGGCCACCTACCTGCGTTCGCGCGACGAGATCCTGATGGTGAGCGGCTTCACCGACAACCGCCAGATGCGCGAGGGCGCACGCCTGTTCGCCGACAACTGGGAGCTCTCGGCCCAGCGCGCGCTGACCGTGACCCGCACGCTGATCGAGGAAGGCGTGCCCTCGTCCTCCGTGTTCGCCGCCGCCTTCGGCGCCGAGCAGGCCGTGGCCTCGAATGCCGATGCCGATGGCCGCGCGAAGAACCGGCGCGTGGAGATGGCGCCGACGCCGCGGCCGTCGTATGCGGCGAGCACCGCCGGCACTGCAGCGAAGGCCCGTGAGTAGCGACGCGCCCATCGACGCGAACGACGACCCGCTCGCGGCCGTCGCGGCCTGGCGCGCGCGCGGGGCCGAGCGCTTCGATCCCGTGCGGCTGCATTTCATCGAGACGCTTGCGAAGCGCACCGCGGCGCAGCGTGGCGAGGCCAGGCGGCTGCTCGACGAGCGGCTGCGGCAACTGCTGAGCGCGTATGGCGAGGACTTCGAGAAGGCGGCGCCGGAGATGGCGGCCGCGGCGGCACAGCCGTTGCCGCGCGGCGCGCTCGCCGAGCTCGTCGAACACATCGCGCGTCAGTCGCCGCTGCCCGAGGAAGCCCCGGCACCAAGCGGTGCCGTGCCGGCTCGCGCCACGTCGGCGAGCCTCGCCTCGTCCGCCGCCGCGCCCGCCGAGCTCAAGACCATGCGCTACTTCCGCGGCACCTGGTCGCGCCTGAGCGCCGATCGCCGGCTCACGCAGTCGCTCGCGAAGATGCCCGAGAACGCGGGTCCGCTCAATTCGCACCACCTCGTGCACCGCGCGCTGATCCTCATGCGCGATCTCTCGCCCGAGTACCTCAATCGCTTCATGACCTATGTGGACACCTTGCTGTGGGTGGAGCAGATGCAGGTCGGGCAGGCTTCGGCGGCTGCGGGGCGTGCCGAGGGAGTGAAGAAGTTGGGGCGGGGGAAGGCGAGCTGATCGGGGTCTTTCAACGCGCCTCGGCCCTCAATGTCATTGGTCAATCACTGATAGTTCATCGTGACTGTCTCAGGCCATTGGCCGAACCCCCAGTGACCGTCGCGCCCTTTTGAACGTAGCGCTCCGTCAACGGCATGTTGAAGACTCATTGCCAGTCTTGCCCGCAAGCCATTGACTCGCGTTGTTGTTGGCATTCGACGCGGGCCCATAACTGAGCATTTGGATCGAGATGCCACTGGCTGTGGATGTTCCCGAGAGCAACAGTGAGGTGGATCGATTGGCCGGATGCCGTGCTCGGGATATGTCCTAATCGAATGGTTTGCGATGGCATGACCATTGTGCAATTGAGAGGCCTTGGACTCACGATCACAGCCAGGTTCCAGTTATCAGACCTACGCCGATGACTGGCGGGCACCCCCGATGTTCCGAGCCTCCACTGATCCTGGGAATGAGTGCGGAAAGCACGCACAACGAGGCAATCGCCAAGCACATCGTCGAAGCGGACCGGGAGGCCAAGGCGTCGCTAACGGCCTGGCTGAGTGACCTCGTCACGAAAGCCGGGGAGACATTGAGCGCGTCTGCCGCGTCCAGTTCAAGCCGATGACGAGAACCTGCAGGGATCGCATCGGGTGATCTCAACAACGAAGTGCTCAACAACAAGCCTGATTCGAACATGCTGGCGCGGCTGCAGTTGCCGCTGCTTTCTTGGTCCGTGCCAGTGAGTCAGCTGTCAACGACACGACCACCTTTGGGGAAAACACTGAATTCGCGCAGTCACATCGTCATCGCCCGTCGATCACGTCACTTATAGCTCATCGTAAAAGTCGCCACACCGTTGGCTGACCCCGCAGTGACTGTCGGCCCAGTTTGAACATACCGAGCAGTCAAGGGAATGTTGAGAATTCCCCCGGAAGACATGCCGGCGAACCATTGATTCGTGTTTCCATTGGCACTCGAAGCCGGTCCATAGCCGAGTACCGCCCCATTTTTGAGCACTTGAATTGCGACCCCTTTCGCTGTAGAGGCGCTTGTCAGCGTGAGCAAGGTTGACCGATTTCCAGGGTTTGTATTGTCGGTCAATGTCGTATAAACGTTGACTCCCCTAATACCGTCCCCGCCAGAGCACGACAGGCCAATGTTGAGCGGCCGGCTGGCCGAAGTGCTGTTTAGGCCGGCGAACTCTGCGCGCGGAACGCTTCCCAAAGGAACCCTCACTGATGGCGTAATGACCACACAAGTTGGGACGCTGGGTTTGACGACAATGGCTGGAGACCAAGTATATAAAATCACATCCGTCATACCACCTGCAGAAATCTTTCCGAATACACCCGACAACAATCCCCCTGTGAAATAGGTCCTGTTCTAATCAGTTGAACACGCATAGTGTGCGGGTTTATAGTAAAACTTCCGAGCCAACGCAGACCCCGCACAATAGTTGGCCAATATCTTCCCGCGACTGCTACTGTAGAACCCTCAAGCCACAGTCGATATCCAATTCCTGGAATTCCAGATTCGTAGATGTTGCCATTAGGAGTCCCAATTCCATCATAATGCTCATTATACGCAATATAACCACTAATAGGATAAGTACCTGGCGGGTTAGCAGGACAAACCAAAGTCCCTCCTGAAACACTCACACTCCCCTCCCACAATAGATCTGGCCCAGAGGGATCATAGGTAATCGATGAAGGGCCCCTGACATTCAAGACCGCCGGACAAGCTGCATTCACACCTGTAGAAACCAAGATCAAGCAATTAAACAAGACAACCCAAACAAGGACATCAATACGATTTTTTATCATCTACACACCACCAATCAGTAGATTAAGGCTAATTTTTAAAATAATCCCATGACCGGATAAGCTGCGAGAGAAGATTAGCCATCGAAGAATGAAACGCATCAGCCAACATCGCAGCGGATCCACTCTGTCATTCACAGCTCGCCGTCATTTCGCGGATAGGCGGAGGACTCTCTGCCTCGGGCAAGCTATAGGTCACCGTGCACTGATCGACCGTCCGTTGTCCCCAGCGCACGATGAAGCGTCCGCTTTGACCCGCACCCGTTACAAAAGCCTGACCTTCGGATCCCACAATACCCATCTCCACGCCGGTGTCGCTTTCGATCCTGGCGCCGAAAGGAAGTGGCTCGCCCTTGCGATCAGCCAACGTCAACATCAGCCGGTAGCCCACCGAGGTTTCGAAAGCCGCAAGAACCACTGCGCCTCGGGTGGGAATCATCTCGGTCGCAGCGTTCTTGACGTCCAAGGTGTCGCCCAGGTCCTGCGTGCGCACGGCCACCCGGTTGATGCGATAGGGGTTAAGGTTCGGGATGACCGCGTTGCCCGCCCAGTCGGTCGCCACGCCTGACATCGATTCGAAGCCCACGCCAGGCGCCTTGGGCAGCCGCGCCAGCCCGATCGTCTCGCCCAGGGTCTGCGACAGCGTGACACCACCCGCATGAACCACCAGGCCACCCGCCATGCCGACGGTGGTCTGCCGATAGCCGGCCCCCTGCGAATGGCCCAGATCGAAACGCCCCACGGGCGACAGGTAATTGGCACTGACGGCGCCGGTGGAACCCTGGCCATCGTCATGCCCGGCTGTCACGCTGTAGCTGAGACGCGAATCGTCCAGCGCGGAACCGAAGACATTGGCCTGCTGGCTGGTACGGCCGTTGCGCTCCTGCGTGACCGCGTATTGCGCGCTGAGCCCCGATGCGCCCAGCGGCATGTTCACGGTGAACATGATCTGGCTGCTGCGCCGGGAATCCTGGTACACGCCGCGGTTGTAGTGCACACCGAACCTGAACTGCTTGTAGCTGCCCGACCAGCCGAATTGAACCGCACGGTCCTTGTCGCGGGCGCCCCAATAGCTCTGCTGCCGCGCCGAGACGAACACCGACCCCCACTTGTCACCCAGTTGCTGCGAGAGCTCCAGGCGCAACTCGCTGCGCCGGTTGTTGAGGCGCTCCAGCGGCAGCAGGCCCTGCATGTCGGCGGCCTCCTGGAAAGTGCGATAGCCGCCGGTGGAATAGCGATAGCCAGCCACGCGAACATTGGTGCCGACCTCGAAGGCCTTGGAATAGAGAAAGCGCAGGGACTGGCCGTTGTAGGTCTTGTCGACCAGTAGCGGCATCGGCACCGTGGCGCGCGCGGCCGTCAGGTCGGCCGAAATGGCGCCGAAAGCTCGAAGATTCTTGCCGACGCCGGCCAGCACCGACTGATAACGACCTGACACGATCAATCCGCCGTACAGCGTGTAGTCGCCGCCCAGCCCGTGTGCCAGCGAGCCTTGCAAGAACGCAGGCTCGGCCAGCGGTTGCCGGGACTGGGTCCACGGCCATTGCGACAGCCCGCCCCAACTGTTGTAGCCACGGCCCTGCCCGGACGCACGCCGGTACTTGCCCACCGTGGCCGAATAGCGCCAGGCGCCTTCGCGCAACAGCGTGGGCACGGCCGAGAAGCTCTGCAAGTACCGGCTTTCGCGGCCGTCGGCTTCGGTGACTACGACTTCCAGGTCGCTGCCCGAGCCGTTGGCATTGAGGTCGTCGATGACGAAAGCGCCGGGCGCGACGAAGGTGCTGTAGATGACGTAGCCGTTCTGCCGCACCGTGACCCGGGCATTGGTCTGCGCGATGCCGCGGATGGTGGGCGCGTAGCCTTGCTGACTGTCGGGCAGCATCGCTTCATCGGAAGCGAGTTGCACGCCGCGGAACGGCAGGCTGTCGAAGAAGTTGCCGGGCGTGCTGCCGTCGCCGATCAGCAAGCGCCCGTTGATCGCTGGAAAGTCGCGCTGCGCATAGGTCTCGACGGCCTGCCAGCGAGCACGCCCATCCGTGCCGCGGCTGTAGGTGGAGAAATGGCGAAAGCGCCATTCGCGGTGGTTGAAACCGGCTCGCAGGCCCGCGTACAACGTGTCGCGCCGAGGGTCGTTGGGAGGTCGATCGAAAGGGTTGTTGTCGAACAGGCTTCGCGTCTGCGCGAAGGGATCCGACGAGCGCCTGTAGGTGTCGCCGCCATAGCGCGAGAAGTTGACCTGGTAGTCGAGCATGCCGGCGGTGATGCCCGTGTCCCATTTGCCGGGGTCGACCGCGCCGCGCGCCGAGCGCTTCAATGCCGCCTGCGGAATGCTCAGGGTCAGAAGCAGCTTCACACCGTCGTAGCCGAATGAAGCATCGGGAATGGCAGCGCCCAGGTCGGCGACGCACGCATCGTCCGACAAGGCCGTGAGGGCTGGGAATGCCAGCACGTTGACGCCCCAGTCGTCCAGCATGTGGCGCGTGAGGCAGGGCTCGGCATCGCTTTTCCCTGGCTTGTCGTCGAACTGGATCTCGACCTTTCCGACATCGCGCTCATTGAGCGATACGCGGACGGTGTAGCGCCCCGGCAGCACGCGGTTGCCGAAGGCGAAGAGCGACAGGTCCGCACTCTTCTGGGTGGCACCGTAGTTGAGGAAGTCTTCGTTGAAGACCGAGGCGGCAGACTTCTCGGGCAACTGTTCTGGCGGCGACTTCTGCGCGAAGGCCGGCGTACCCAGCATACCGATGGCGGCGGCGCACAGCGAGAGGCGAAACGGCGCCCCCAATGAGGAGATGTATCCCATGGCCGGTCAGCGCTGGCTGGTATCTGTCGCGGAAGCCTCGGGCTTTTTCGGCACGGGCTCGGCCTGCACCGCCACCGGCTCGGGTGCCGCAGGAACCTTGACGAACTCCTCGGGCGTGCCGGCGCCGTAGTCGTTGATCGTCACGAAATTGACCTGGACGGCTTGCGGCGTCTTGATCGCGCTGAGCGGATAGGACAGTTCGCCGAAAGGCGGGAGCATGCCCGGATCGATGATCTGCTGGCCGTTGTTGATGTTCAGCGTGACCAAGGTGATGTGATAAGGCGTCGGATTGGCGATTCTCAGAATCGCACCTTGACCTTGAGCGTCAGCACTGACCGCCCACTTGAGTTTGCTGCGGGACTCGGCGGAGCTTCCTTCGAGACCGGCGGGGCGATAGAACACCTTGAGGCGGTTCTGCAGCGCGATCTGCAGCACGTTCTCTTCTTGCGACTTCTGGGGAATCTCCTTGACGTTGATCCAGAACACCGACTCGCGGTCGGATGGCAACTCACCGCCTGCGCGCATGATGCGCAGGATGTTTTCCTTGCCGGGGTCGAGCCGCGACAGCGGCGGGGAAACCAGCAACGGCGTCTTGTTCTTGCCTTCGCCCGCATCGATCCAGGCCTGCACCACGTAAGGGGCGGTGCCGTAGTTCTTCATGGGAAGCGAGGCCTCGCGGGCTTGTTCGCGCAGGATCACGCGCGTGCCGCTCAGCATGATGCTCGCATGCGCGGCACATTGAAGACCGAGCAGCGGGATGAGGACGAAGAGCCAGCGAATCTGTTTGTTGCTACACATTTATGTATCCCCGCCTTGCAAGCCGCATTCGACGCGCGCGCGCAAGCACTCCGCACCGATGGCGGTGCGTTCAAGAAAATCAGAAGGAGAAGAAGCGTGGGCTGGCGCGAGCGCCGCGCGACTGAGCATCGCCACGCCTCGCGCCGCCGACAACGCGAGGGGCGTTGGCGCCCCTCGCTGTCGATCCGCTTACTTGTAGTCGACCTGGAAGGTGGCGCTCGAGCTCGCCGGACCCGCCGTGACACCGACCGCGGTGGCGATGTACGCAGCCTTGAACTTCAGCGAGTTGGTGCCCTCGCCCAGGATGTAGTCGCCCGACTTGCCCGTGTTCAGGTCGACCTGGGTGCTGGCCGAATCGAGGATCTGGATGGCCACGTTCTTGGCAGCCACGACGCCACCAGCCTGACCGGCATTGGATATCTTCAGCCACTTGCCGCCGCTCGCGGCGGTCATGTCGCCGTCACCCTTGAAGGTCACGTTTGCCACGTTGGCGGGACTGCCGGCGGCCACGGCGGGGCAATCGAGCAGGTCGATGGTGAAGTCGGCCGGCTGGGCCTTGTCGCCCGCCGCCTTGAACCGGTTGACCGTCGGCTTGCCGAGGAAGACGGTCATGTTCTGGCTCTTCGGCGAGATCGAGCAGATGCTGGCGGTGATTTCACCCTCGAAGTTGATGTTGCCGGTGTCTGCGGCAGCCGCGAAGGCACCTTGCGACACGGCGGCAACTGCCGCAATCACTGCGAACTTGGAAAGATGTTTTTTCGACATGAAAGTCCTAAATATTGATATGAAGAATTGCCCGCAACCTATTGCGGACAATTGTCATCGTATAGATAGAAAACCACGCAGGACGTCGCATCACACAATAGAAATTAAAAACGTGATTAACTCTTTCAACCACTCGAAGACGACTGCGATAGACTTCCACAAATACATCTCAATTAAAAGTGTCTGGCTAATTTTTTGATAAAGTTATTAATGATGGAGGGCGGGGACATCGCGAGGGAGAGCGACGAGAACCTTCTCAAGGCTCAAGATCGTGGCCTTCCGAGTCCGCGTCGGCCACACCCCCAAGCGGATGGCCCAGCATCACCAGCCGGTAGCCGATGCCATAGACCGTCAGCAGCCGAACGCCCTTCTCCGGCCCCAGTGAGAGCTTCTTTTTCATCCGGGCCAGATGCACATCGAGCACGCGCGAACCAGGACTGGCGCGCCAATCCGAGATCTGTGCCTCGATGTCGGTGCGGGCCACCACCTTGCCGAGGTTGAGAAACAGCATCAGTGCGATGTCGAACTCGCGCGGCTGCAGCCGGACCTCCACCCCATCGACCAGCACCACGCGCGCGTGCCGCTTGAAGTGAAAGCTTCCCCAGACCAGGTCTTCCTCTTCGGGCAAGGCATTGCCCCCGAACCTTCGCGAGTGCAGCAGCCTCAATCGCATGGCCAACTCGGTGCCGTCCACGGGCGCCGTGGCGAACTCGATCCGTTCGCCATTGAGGGATTCGTTGCCGAAGGCCGATGCCAGTTCCACGGCATCGCGCGCCACGACGACGAGGATCGGCAATCGCACCATGCTGCGCAGATTCACCCACCGCCGCGGACTCCACGCCTTGTCGGCCCAGGCGATCAGCGCGTCGTAGTGGTGGCCGGTCGACATGGACTCGCACAAGGCCTGCACCGAATCGAAGGCCGCCGAGGCGAAGCCCTGCGGGTCGAGGGCGCTGCGCAGCGCGCTGCGGTTGTGGTCGTCGCCAAAGACAAGCGCCAGCGTCGTGATGGGTTTGGCCGTGTGTGCCGCCGAACTCACCATGCGCACGCTCCAGGGGCCGACGTCGGTGGTTCGAGCGGCGGGGTCACGTGGACCACGAATCGATTGACGCGCTTTTCGATAACTTCGGAGTCCGGGCCGGCCTCGTGTGCCGTTCCCTCTTGTTGCATCCCCACGTCCTTTATCACTTGGATCCTTTTCGTCGTATGTCCGAACAGCGCAAATCGCCTTCACCAAAGAGAGTGAATGTTCAGTTTCATAAAGATTACTCCACCCTTCTTTCGTCGAAAACCTGGACCATCGAATTCTTACGAAGAGTCAGTATGTTTGTATTGTTTTCGGGAAATAGTGCTCAACGATTGGCATCAGGTGTGGCGAAATCGTGAAAATTGAGAAACTTTGAGACTAGGGATTTGGAGTGAAAATCAGAATGAAACCCTTCTTTTGCAATAGCAAAAATTAACGTGTTTTATTGACACGCCGATTCCAGCTAATGACAAATCAATACTGGAAACAGTTTGCGCATTTCTAAATTCCTCGACGACTCCCTCCGCCGTGGCTGGCGCATCCACACGAGCGACGCCGAGCCCTCAGCCGACGCGCATCGGCGGCCGGTCTTCCGATCCACCGAGAATCCACCCACCATGCACATCGTCACCGCCCGCTTCCACATCGCCCCCGAACACCGGGAAGACTTCCTCCGCGAGATCAAGGCCAACGCCTCGCGCTCGGTCGAGCACGAGCCCGGCTGTCGGCAATTCGACGTCTGCGTGGCGCCCGACGACGCGGGCCATGTCTTCCTCTACGAGGTCTACGACGACCGCGCGGCCTTCGACGCGCATCTCGCGAGCGCGCACTTCCAGCGCTTCGACAGCCTGACGACGGATTGGGTGGTCTCGAAGCAGGTGGAGCGCTTCGAGCGGGTCTGAGGCAGCGCCCTCAGCCCTGCTTCGCGGCCGGCTCCTGGGCCGCGAGCACGGCCTTCAGCAGGCCGGGAAAGCGCTTGTCGACTTCCTTGCGGCGCAGCTCGTTCACATGCGCGGGGCCGTCGGTGCGGGTGCGCACGATGCCCGCCTCGCGCAGCACCCTGAAGTGGTGCGACATGCTCGACTTCGCCCGGCCCCCGCCCAGCGCGGCACAACTGGCCTCGCCGCAGCCGGCCAGCTCGTGCACCACGCGCAGCCGCTCGGGATCGCTCAGGGCATAGAGGACCTGGGTCAGCGAGACATCGTCGAGGGCCGGATGGTTGAGGCTGCGCATCGCGCGACCATAGCACGGATCGGCTTTTGTCCTATTGTTCGATAGTTATCGAACTAAGGTACGATCAAACCTTGTTCTTCACACCTTCTCCAGGGATCCGATGCCAAGCCTCTTCTCGCCTTTCACGCTGAAAGATGTCACGCTGAAAAACCGCATGGTCGTCTCGCCGATGTGCCAGTACTCGGCCGTCGACGGCGTGGTCAACGACTGGCACCACGTCCATCTGTCGGGCCTCGCGCGCGGCGGCGCGGCCCTGGTCATCGCCGAAGCCACGGCCGTCTCGCCCGAGGGCCGCATCACGCCCGGCTGCGCCGGGATCTGGACCGATGCGCAGGCCGAGGCGTGGCGCAGGATCGTCGCCTCGGTCAAGGCCGCCGGCGCCGTGCCCGGCATCCAGATCGCCCACGCCGGGCGCAAGGCGAGCGCCAACCGGCCCTGGGAAGGCGACGACCACATCGCAGACGACGACGCGCGCGGCTGGCAGACCATCGCCCCCTCGGCCGTCGCGTTCGGCGGCGGCCTGCCGAAGGTGCCCGAGGCCATGACGCTGGCCGACATCGAGCGCGTCAAGGCCGACTTCGTGGCCGCGGCCAGGCGCGCGCTCGACGCGGGCTTCGAATGGCTCGAGCTGCATTTCGCGCACGGCTACCTGGCGCAGAGTTTCTTCTCGACCTGGTCCAACACGCGGACCGATGCCTACGGCGGCGACTTCGAAGGCCGCGCGCGCTTCCTGATCGAAACGCTCGCCGCCGTGCGCGAGGTCTGGCCCGAACGCCTGCCGCTCGCGGCCCGCTTCGGCGTCACCGAGTTCGCGGGCCAGGACGACCTCGAGGAAGGCATCGAGCTCGTGCGCAGGCTCAAGGCGGCCGGCCTCGATTTCATCGACGTCAGCATCGGCTTCTCGACACCCAAGGCCAAGATCCCATGGGGCCCGGCCCTGATGGCGCCGATCGCGCAGCGCGTGCGCCGCGAAACGGGCCTGCCCGCCACCACCAGCTGGTTCATCAGCGAGCCCCGGCAAGCGGACGAACTGGTCGCCGGCGGCACCGTCGACCTGGTCACGCTGGGCCGGCCGCTGCTTGCGAATCCGCACTGGCCGTACCGCGCCGCGCTCGAGCTCGGCGTGGACAAGGCAGCCTGGACGCTGCCCGCGCCGTACGCGCACTGGCTGGAGCGCTATCGGTCTTCGTGATCGCCGGGCGGGCGCACCAGCCGAGCTGCGTGGATCCCGCTGTCGCGCCTCTGATCATTCGCGGCCGCTGGCGCGCATCGGGGCGACGACTTTCTCCTGCCATCGTCGAGAAGGACCCGGTCGGGGCGAAGAGACTTCCGCCCACGCTGTCTGACCGGACGCATGAGCGCAATAGTCCAGGGCCTGACGAAGTGCAGTGTCCACCCTGCGCAGGGAGATGCAATGCCGGTCCGCCACGTCCTGGCGGGTCATCTCCTCTAGTCGCAGCGCAACGAGTACCGAACGATGCCGATGCGAAAGCCGCTGCATTGCCTCCTCGACGGCCTCCACGGCCGAACGCGCCTCGACGATGGCATCCGGGCCGGGCGCATGATCGACCAGGAGATCGAGTGCGCTATCCCACTCGGCCACGTACTGCCAGGACCGATCGTGGCGCAGGCGATCCATGGCCAGGTTGCGAGCCGTTCGGTAGACGTAGGCCCCGGGACTGCGCACGGGCTCCGATGCCGTCATGTCGCCCAAGCGCAGCCAGGCGTCGTGCAAGCACTCGCTGGCCCGATCGGAACAGCCGAGATCGCGGGCCAACCGGCGATGCAGGTACGCGTAGTTCGCCGTCAGGAACGCCCGCAGCACCACGCCGGGGAGCTCGCCGCTGCCCACGAACTCAGGATCGGGATCAAGAGACGATGCATCGGCCGCGCCGGCGACGCCCGGACAACACGAAGAATGTGCATTCATAGCGGACCGCCTTCGCTCATTGCCCCTGGGAACAAGGACCGAGACCGAAGTCGAGCGGGGAAAGCGTCTTACTTGGCATGCCGCAACCTGGTCTTCTCGGTTTCGGTCAGCAACGACATCACGGACGCGTCGAACTGGTTGCCGTGTCCGAAGACCTGCACGGAGTGGGCAGGGTCGTATCGAAGCGAAACGCTCGATGGCGAGCCGGGGCGCGGCGGCGGCGATGTATCCGCACCTCCCGGGGACAGGCTTTCGTTGCCGAAGCCCAGCACCCGCACCGTGAACACCGACGGCAGGCTGCGCCGCGCCGCGTCCCGCTCGTTTCGCAGGGATTCCTGCGCCGCCATGGCCGCCGACGCCGCCGCCGCGCTGGCGTTGGTCAGTGCACCGATGTTCACCGCCGCCACCATCGGCAGACCGGTCGCTTCGCCTTCGACTTGAATGTTGTCGGCGTTGAGCACCTGCAGCGCGGCAATGTTGAGGTTGCTGGCGACCCGGATGCCGGCATCGCCTGCATCGATGGTCCCCCGCGGCGCGACGAGGTCCACGTCGCCTTCGCCCACGGTGCCGATGCCGGCGCCGCTCATGTCGCGCTTTTCCTGCACGGTGATGTTGCCGTCCGCGTCCGACGTGACTTCCGGCGCCTGCGGGATGCGCACCGTCTTCGCGCCGCGGCCGGCGTCGATGTCGCCCTGGCTGGACCACAACACCTGGTCGCTGCCCAGGGGCTCAGCCTGCGAGACGAAGGACAGGATGCGCGAGCGGTTCACGATGATGTCGCGGTCGGCGAACACATTGACCTGCCCCGGCGAGGCCAGCGTCACCAGGCCGTATCCGTCAGGCACCACCGCGCCCAGCCCCGCCACCTGCAGGCCGCCGCCGGGGGTGAAGACGTTGATGTCGCCCCCCTGGTGGGTGCGCGCCGCCATCCGGGTCGCGGCGATGCTGCCCACGCCGGACCAGCTGCTGCGCCAGTTGTCCGGCAGGTCCGCGGCGTAGCGAACGGGCTGGCCTTCGGCCGTCGCGCCGCGGAACAGCGTGTCGATGGCCGCGGAGCCGCGGCGGTAGCCGCCGTTGATCGGACCGTTCTGCCCGTCGCCCCCGTTCTGGTCGCGCCCTCCCTCGCGCAGTTCATAGACGAAGACCTGGCGCAGGAACTGCTCGCGCACCAGGGGCGGCAATTGCCGGTATTGCTCCCACGCCTGCTGCGGGCTCAGCTTGCCGTCCGCGCGGCCGGTCAGGCCGGCGACCTTGTCGGCACCGAGCACGCCTTCCACGAAGGACACCAGGCCCCGGCGCGTGAGCTTGGGCAGGTCGCCGCGGTGGTCCACGCCGTCGGTCAGGTACAGCGGCGCCACCGTGCCGTCCGCCAGGGTGGTCTTCAGGTACTGCGGCATGGCGGCCACGTTGGCCGGGTTCAGGTAGGCCGACTCGAAGGCGTCGTAGCTGGCGGCCTTGTTCATGCCGGCCATCAGGGTGATGTCGGCGCCCTCGACGGGCAGGGCCTTGATGATGTTCGTTTCCTCGCCGCGCGGCGTCGCCGACACGTAGTCCCAATAGCGATTGCCGTTGGTGTACAGCGAGAAGTTGTTGCCCTGGATGTCGCGCCCGGCCAGCAGCAGCAGCTCCCCCGGCCCTTGCAGCGCGGTGCGGCTGCCCCTGTCGTAGTAGTACGAGGCCGCGCCTCCGCTGGCTCCCGCATAGGGATGCGACAGGAACCGGTTGGCGACAGCCAGGATGTCGTTGCCCGCCGCCAGCACCGTGCTGTCGGTGGCGCGCAGGTTTCGCGCGCTCAGCTCGAAATTGCGGATGTCGGTGCCGGCCTGCACGCGCACCGATTCCGACGCGATCAGGTTCAGGTCGCTGATGGAACCGGCCCCCGCGTAGAGGCGGCTGGGCGCGAAGTCGTGCGCCTGCATCGGCAGCGTCTCCGGGTTGTCGAACAGCTCCGCCCCCCCATTGGCGCTGTTCGTCAGGAAGGCATTCGTCACCGAGAAACCGCCATAGACGGACTTCAGCGGCGCGCCAAACGCCGACGCACCGCCCAGCATGGTGGTAAGGCCTGTCCACGGGCGGAAGATCGAGGGCCACTTGTCCAGCGTGGTCTGGGTCATCACGATGGCCCCCGTGTTCAGCAGGCTGCTGCCGCGCAGGAAGCGCAGATCCTGGGCAGCCAGCAAGGAGAGGTCGGTGGTGTTCGCCGGCGCCATCGCCAGCAGGCCTGCGATGTCGATGCTTCCGCTCAGGGCCGACACGCTCAGCTTGGCCGGATACAGGCCCACCATGTCCGTCTGGAGCTTGGTGTCCGTCATGCCGTTCACCAGCTTGGTGGTGTTGCCCGTGTCGTTGCCCGCCACGTACTCCGACTGGTTTTCCAGGCGCACGTTGCCGCCGGTGGACACCAGCGTGACGGCGCTGCGCTCGGTCTGGCTGCTCATGAACATCGCATGGCTGGCCCCGCCACTGGTGTCCTTGTCGGCCTGGTCGATGTAGGCACGGCGTATCTGCATGGGGTCGATCACGGTCTGCAGGACCAGGTCGCCCAGCGTCTGCAGCTTGAGCGTGGCGTCCGACAGCGCCAGCACGGGCGCGATGTCGTAGGCATAGGTGGCGCCCGACCCGTTGCTCGACGTGCCGGTCATGACATAGCCGGCGGCGCTGGTGCCTGCGTCGATCTCGCCGGCGCCGCGGCCCACGTAGTACTGGCCGGCCTTCAGGGCGCCGCCCGCGCTAACCTGCAGTTGCCCGCCATTGCGCGTCACGATGGAGGCCGCGGCATCGCCGGCGGAACGCCCGCCCGTCACGCGCATGGTGCTGGGCAAGGCCACCACCAGGTTCACCAGGTCGCCGCCCGCCGACAGCTTCACGTTGCCGCCGCCCAGCGCGCCCAGGCCCTGCTGGAAGCTGGCGTGGTTCACCCACCAGCTCGGTTGCTGGCCCCGGGTGGACATGACCGGCGCCCAGCTGTCGCCCATGTTGTACGCGTCGTAGTAGCCGGTGGGGCTGCCGAACTCGCCCCCGTAGCGTCCCTGGCGGAACAACCATTCGGTCAGGATCTGGTCCGAACGCAGGCCCTGCTGGGTCGGCGCGCGCACGCTGCCCTGGACCGCGACGTCCAGGTGACCGCCCGCGGTGCCGTACTGGGCATCGACGCTGGCGGTGTCGAAGCCGCCACCCAGGGTGGGATCGGCCTCGGCCCGGCCCGCCGTGTACAGCGCGGACTCCTTGTGGGCGAGCACCAGGTCGCGCCCGGCGCGCACCGTCAGGTCGCCGCTGCCGGTGCGCACCAGCTTGCCGGCGCCCGACTCGGCACCGGCCGTGCCCACGCGGATCGTGCCGGCATCGCTCGCGAGCGCACCCGGCGCCCGCGTGGCCAGTGCGTCGACCGAATTCAGGTCCGCGCCCGCCACCAGGCGCAGGTTCCACGACGCGGCCTGCTGCAGCCGCGCCGCCCGGCCCGCGCCGTTGTCGCGGCCCGCCACGTCGAAGCCGTCGCTCAGATGGCCGTCGATGTTCAGGTTGCCGCCGGCGCGCAGCGTGAGCGTGCCTTCGCGGTGCGCCGCACCGAAGCTGTCGAACAGATTCCAGTCGCGGCCCAGCGTCAGGTCGCCCGGGCTGGTGATCTCGATGCCCGCCGCCAGCGCATAGGCGGCGGCATTGCCGCCCAGCCGCGTCAGGATGTCGGTGTGGCCTGCAAAGGCATTGGCCTCGGCGATCGCCCGCGGGGCCACGGATTCCACCGTGCCGTCCGTGCTGGCATGGCGGCGCACGCCTTCGAGCACCGCGGAGCGCGCGCCCTGCACGGCGGCGTTCAGCGCCGTGACGTTCAGGCCGTCGTTGCCTGCGGTGCGCTGCGCCCGCAGCCGCAGCTTGCCGCCCTCGCCGCCGCTCAGGTCCAGCGTGCCGCCGGCCAGGTTCAGTTGGCCGTCGACCGCTTCCAGGTCGATGCGGCTGCTGCCCAGGCCGTCGATGGCGTCGGTGGCATGGGCTGCGAGCACCGCGCCAGGTTGCATCGTCAGCCCTGCCCCGCCGACCAGGCGGATGCTGCCGCCGTAGGCCGCGTTGGCCTCGACGCGCGCCGTGCCGTCGACAGAGATCACGCCGCGGTCGGTGATGACTTCGAAGTCGGCCACCCGCGTGGTGCCCGCGATCGTCAGGTCGCCCTGGCGGACGCGGAACTGCCGCGACCGGCTGAAACCCGAATCGTTGAGCGTTCGCGCCAGCGCGCCGAAATCGTCCAGCCGATCGATGGCCAGCGCAAAGTTGCCGCCATTGCCGTCGGCACCGGCCTGCGCCTGCAGCGAGCCCCCGAAGTGGACCCGTCCGCCGGCCGATGCATCCACCGTCAGGCGGCCGGCGTCGCCGCCGCGTGGATGGGCGGACAGGTCCAGCAGGCTGCCCGGGGCCAGGTCGATCAAGCCGCCTCGCGTCGCGAGGCTGATCTGGCCCGCATCCACGTACTGGGCCGCGTCGAAGAAGACTTTTTCCAGGCCTCCCGCGTGCAGGCGGCCCGACTCTGCGACCGTGAGGTTGCCCGTGCCGGCATCGACCGCGATGCTGCCGCCCAGCGCGAGCACCGGCAGCGCCACGGTCACGCCCTGGCCCGACAGGCTCAGGCGCGCGCCCAGGCTGGCGCGACCCAGTGCCGCCATCTCTTGCGCATCCAGTTGCGCCTCTTGCTGCAACACCAGTTGCCCCTGCGTTCGCAGGGCCTGGTCGGCGCCGGACACCCCTTGCAGCACCGGCGTGCGCAGCGTCAGCGCCGCCGTCCCGGCGTCCAGGCCCCCGGTGCCTTCGCCGGCGATGCGACGGCTGGCCGACAGCAGCACCTGGTCGAAACCGGACATCGTCTTGTCGCCCGCGCCCAGCACCAGTTCGCCTGCCGACAGCTCGAGGCGACCACTGCCCGTGCCCGCGCTGCCGAGCGACGCGCCCGTGTTCTGCAGCGTCAGGTGGGAGGCCTGTACCAGCACGGCATCGGCGCCATGACCGCGCAGGGCCGCGGCGTCGAACACCACCTGCGCCAGGCCGCGCATGTCCAGCGAGCGATAGAAGTCCAGGCTGCCGTAGCTGTGCAGCGTCAATGCCTGCGCGCGCGACAACTGCGCCAGGGCGTCGGCGTCCAGCACCAGGCCGCCGCTGCCGCCGCCGATGCCGATGCGGCTCGCGGCCACCGACAAGGCCTTGCCCGACAGCTGCGCGCCGGCAGCCATCTCGGTGTTGCTGGTGGCGTCGAGCAGCAGCGCCTCGCCGCCCTGCAGCAGCGCGCCGGCGCCGATGCGCACCTGGCCGCCGACCGTGGTGTCGACGTTCTCGCGCAACGCCCGCACGGCCTGGCCGCTGCTCACGCGCACCAGCGCACCCCAGTCCCTGGAGGGTGTGACGATGTGGTCGTCGCTGGTGTCGTTCGGCGTGTTGTTGTCGCTCCACACGGCCGCCACCTGCGGCTTGAGCACCAGGTTCGCTTCGTCGCCCGAGGCCCGGCCGTCCGCGCGCAGCACGCTGCCCGACTCGATCGACACCGCATTCGCCGCGGCCAGGATCACCTCCGGGCCGCTCAGCGCGGTGCCTGCGGTGTTGCGCAGCACCACGTCGCTGGCGGCCACGTCCACCTGCAGGCCCCGCACATCGCCTGTGCGCGTGCCGCCCACCAGCAGGCTGCCCGCGCCGAAGCGCGTCAGGCTGCCGGCGTCCACGACCAGGTAGCCGTCGGCACGCAGGTCGTTGCTGTCCTGCCCCGCGCCGACGATGGCGATCTTCGCGGCGGCAATGTCCACCAGGCTGCCGCGCCCGCCCGCATCGGGTTGCGCGCGCAGCTCGCCGTCCAGCGTCAGGGCGCGATCGGCCTTGAACACCACCGCGCCGCCATCGCGGGCCAGGCGCGGGGTCACGACGTCCTGCCCTGTCAGGCGGTATTGCGTCAGCTTGAACGCATCCGACGAGAAGAAGGCGTTGCCCCGCGCTTCGTTGTATTCGCTGACCTTGCGCACCAGGCTGCCGGGCAGCACGCGCCAGCCCGAGGCCGTGGCATCGCGCGCGCCGCTGATCGTGTCCTGTTCCCGCCCGGCCACGATCGTCGAGCCGTCACGCAGGCTCGCCACCTCGCCACGGGACGCAGCCCACGCCGGCAAGGCCTGGCCCGTGCTCTGCACCGCAAAGGCACCGGGCAGCAGCGCATAGCGTGCCGGCAGCAGCGTGTACCAGCCGGCCCCCAGGCCGCCGCCGGCCAGCCAGACCTTCTGGCCCGCCGCACCGCCCGCCACGGGCGACAGGCCCTGGTAGCCCGGCAGCACCGCGTACATGCCGGGCAGCGTCAGCACGTCGTGCGAGCCGCCCGAGCCGGGCACGTGCTCCCACGCATGCAGATCGCCCCCGCCCGCGATGTCCACCACCGCGCCCGCGGCCATGGCCACGTCCGGCGCTTGCAGCAGCACGCGCTTTTCCGGCAGGGACGACAGATAGCGGTTTTCGTCCAGGGAACTGGCATCGCCGGCATTCGCACGATTGCGGCCCTGCGGGTTGGCAGGGTCCAGCCAGTATTCGGCGTTGCGCAGGCTGCCGTAGAGCACGTCCAGGCCCGCGCCGGACACCGAGGTCAGGCTGTTCGTGCCCAGCGTCAGGCGCTCGCTGGCATTCAGCGCAATCTGCCCGAAGGGCGCGCGCAGCACGCCGTCCTGCTCGATGACGGGCGCGTTCAGCGTCAGGCTGCCGCCGGCCGACAGAGGCGCCGCGGCGCTCCCGTTGCCGCGCACGGTGATGGACCGGTCCGAGTTGATTCGCGCCGTGACGGCCGTGGCCGGGTAGACCTGCGCGGCCTTGATCTCCAGCGCGCCACCCACGTCCAGCGTGGCCCTGAGCTGGGAGTCGTCGTAGTCGGTGCCGCCTTCGCTGTAGGCCCCTGCCACGAAGCGCAGGTCGGCGGTGTCCAGCACCGTGCGTTCGAAGCCGCGCAGCTTGACGTCGACGGGCGACGCAGATTCGCCCTTCGCACCCCTGCCTGCGATGTCGATGGCCTGGCTGGCCGACAGGATCAGTTCGCCGGCATTGCCGGCCGTGGCGCCGACCGTGCCTGCCAGCGGGTTCAGTTGCAGATGGCGGGCGTGCAGGCGCACCACGCCGCCCAGCCCGTCGCTCCTGATGACC
Organism: Variovorax sp. GW821-FHT10D07; assembly: GCF_059415325.1. NCBI lineage: Bacteria > Pseudomonadati > Pseudomonadota > Betaproteobacteria > Burkholderiales > Comamonadaceae > Variovorax > Variovorax sp. GW821-FHT10D07. The sequence goes on from NZ_JBWKMZ010000006.1 coordinate 208,885, forward strand.
GGGGCGGTGATGCCCAGGCGACCGGCGACGCTCAGGTCGACGCCGCCGGCAAGCCGCACGCCCACTTGCGTGGAATGCAGATCGACCGCCGAGAAGCCCGTGTCCTGCAGCGCCCTCGCCGACACGTGCAGGGTGCCATCCGAGGTGGCGATGTTGCCGATGTCGATCTTGTGGGTCAGTGCCGTTCCGGTGCCGCTCCAGAAATACTTGTTGAGCAGTTCGACCACGCGCTTGTCGATGCTCGCGTCGTGCTCCCACGGCGCCCTGTCGGCGCCCGGTCCCGCGGCAAGCGCCGCACCCGCGTCGAGGACCAGCCCCTGGCTGCTGGACACCGACGTTGGCAGCATCGTGTTGAGCGCGGTGCGCATGGCACTGCTCATCTTGACGTCGCCGGCGTACTCGTCATGGACATCGAGGTTGCCGCTGGTGCCGATGATCCGCGCGTACCTTTCGCCGTTGAACGTGTACGTGCCGGTGGGGCTCTTGTAGTAGAGGAAGGAGCCGATGTCCGGCGCCACCAGGTCCCCGGACGCACTCCCGGCCGCGCTGGTGTCCGTGATGGACAAGGACCCGCCCGCCGCCTGGGCATTGCCGCCGTGGGCGCGAAGCCTGGCATTCATGGCACCGCCGGCCGCGGCCGCCATCACGACCGCGCCGCCATCGCTGCCCAGCTCCTGGTTCACGCGCCGCAGGGCGCCGAGCGCACCCGTGCCGCGATCCCAATACGCCACCGTGCCCCGCGCGCCCGACACGTCGATCAGCGCACCCGCTTGCGCATCCAGCGTGCCGGCGTTGAGCGTGACCGTGCCGCCCGGCAGCACCCTGCCCTGGGGCAGGCGCATGACCGGGTCGTGGAAGATTTGCGCCACGCCGGGCAGCAGCAATTCGGCCCCGTCGGCCAGCGTCAAGGTGTTCTTGGCGCGGATGTTCAGCGTCCCGGCCGGCGCCTGAAGACGGCCCGCCACGAGCACGGAAGCCTGCCCGGACCCGTCGGCGTCCAGCGAGATCGCGCCGCCGGTTTCGGTCTGGATGCTGGCGTTCGCGTCGATGCGGATGCCGCCGCCGGACGCGGCGGTCGCCAGCGACAGGCCGCCGGGCGCGCGCGCGGCGCGGCGCGGCTCGCTCAGTTCGTCCAGTGCCCTGGGGGCCAGCACATCGCCCAATGCGCCGCCGCTGGGCAGCGTGCGCAGTGTCGATACCGCGGCGGGCATGTCCCAGCTCGCGGGTTGGATCTGGACCCGTGCGCCTTCCGCGACCACGATGTCCCCGCCGAGCGAACGGATGCCGATCGTGCCGAAGCCGCGCTCGGCATACAGGGTCTGCGGCAGGTGCAGCGGCTTGGCTGCGCCCGATGTACTTTCGCCCGTTGCCCCGCCCGCGGGCGCGGAGCCGCCCACCTGCACGTCACCGGTCGCAGTGAGGGTGAGCCGGGACGCATCGCCCCCCGCCCAGCCGCGCAGGTCCAGCGTGTCGAGCGCCGTGTTGTCGAACGCCGTCAGGCTGATGGCCCCGCCATTGCCCGCCTGCACCTTGCCCGCCTTGCCGCCCGACGTGACACCGGACAGCCAGCCGCCGCCGGACACGTCCAGCGCTGCGCCGGCGGCCACGTCCACGTTGCCGTACACCGTGCCGAGGCCCTCTTTCATCGGGGTCCCCAGTGCAATCGAGCCACCATGGATGGCGCGGCCCAGCGTGACGCCCCCAGCGGTGTCGTTGACCCACTGGCCCGCGACGCTCAGCAGGCTGTTCGCACCCAGGCGCAGCACGCTGTCCGCCTGGCCGCCGGCGCTCAGGGCAATGGAGCCACCCGGGGCGATGAGCTTGCCCTGAATGTCGAAGTTGCCGGGGATGCCCTGGCCATCGTAGACCGCGGCCGTGAAGCGCGCCCCCGGCTGCAGATTCACCACCGCGTTGTCTTCCAGCACGAAGCCCGTGTTGAGGTTCAACTCGATGGCGCCCAGGCCTGAATGGCTCAACCCCGCGGCGGACAGCCACGTGGTGCGGCCCACGCCCGCGCCGGCGCCGGGGGATTGCCCTTCCGGCTCGGTCAGGAAGGCGTCCCTGCCCAGCGGGCTGTCGATGGAGAAATCCGCCGGCAGCAGCACGGGCCTGTCGCTGATGATGACCTGCCCCAGGGTCCACATGCCCTCTTGCGCCCGGTTGGAACCCACCGTGAGGCGGCCGGCCCGAGGCAGCTCGGACGCTTCCTGCACCCGGTCGCCGGGCTGCACCGAGCCCCTGAACTCACCCTCCAGGATGAAGGCGCTGCCGGCACGGATGTCGATCGAACCGGCATTCCGGCCTTCCTCGTAGCCCGGCTCCCAGCGCCGCCCCGACAACAGCGGATTGACATAGGTCTGCGTGACACCCCAGCGCGCATGCGTGTACTGGTACTGGCCCGCGATGCCCTCGTAGGTCATGTCCGCCGGCGCGGACGACATGGTGTAGCTGCGCCCGTCCACGCCTCGCAGCAGGGTTTCCGTGTTCCAGCCGTCGCTGTAACGCACCGAGCCGCCGGACACGTCCAGAATGGATCCCGGCCGCGTGATCACCGAGCCGTTGGATTGGATCGTGATGTCGCCGCCTCGCGCCGCCAGCTCGGACAAGCCGATCAGGCCGTTGCCCACCCAGCCCGTCACGTCCGCCAGCGGGGTGCCGACCCAGACGCCCTTGACCACCTTGCCGGACTCGTCGGTGACCCATTCGACCCCCGCCATCAGCCCCTTGAAGGTCCCCGACTTGCGTCGATCCACGACGACCTTCCGGCCGTACAGCCAGGTATTCGCTTGCAGGTGGGAGTCGCGCAGTTCGTTGATGCGCAGTTCGGCTTCGATGAAGTTGCTGGCCATGTCCACCGGCATCTGCATCAGTCCCGCGGTACTGACGGTGGCATGTTCACCGATGAGAATGCGGCTGCCGTCGCCCACCTGGGTGTTGCGCTGCAGGGCCGCAGGGTTGGCCTGGGCCTGGATGTCGATGTTGCCCGCAGCGGCGGTGACCTGGGCACGGGTCTGCACGTCGATCGTCTTGCCGTAAAGCTCGATGCGGCCGGGCTGGTAGCGGTTGGCCAGCGAGCCGCTTTCGATCCGGGTGGTGTCCTGCCAGTCGTTGACGACTTGCGTGATGCTGTCCGGCCCCAGGGTCAGCGTGCCGCCCGACCAGGCCGCCAGGTGCGAGACGTTGGCCGCCAGATTGATGTCGATGTTGTGGACGCCCTGGCCCCAGGCGTGCAGGCGGATGGAGCCGGTCCGGTTGTTCAGCGCGGTGCTGGCTTGCAGGATGCCGTGCTGATTGATTTCGCGCGACACCATGGTGATGTCGCCGTGATCGGCCTGGACGATGCCGGTGTTGAGCACGCTGTAGCCGACCTGGGCCGCGCGCTGCTCCATCAGCGGCAGGATGTCGGACACGATGCGCCCGATGAGGTAGGGCTGGAAGGCGGGCGCTGTCTGCGGATTGATCAGGAACTTGGCCGGAAAGACCCAGGGCCGCACCGACGAGGCGACGGCATCGAAGCCGCGCACGGTGGGGCTGATTTCCCTGGCTTCCAGCCACACGTTCTCGCCGGCGCCCAGCAGCGTCTGGCCACTCGGCGTCCGGATGCTGCCCGCATTGCTGACCTTGGGTGCGAACATCAGCACGTGGCCACCCTGGCCCGTGATCTGGGCACCGGCCAGCACCTTGACGTCGCCCGGCGGCTTGCCCGGATCGAAGGCCGGGCCCATGTCTTCGAACAGGACGTTCGAATCGGTCGGCATCTGCTTGGGGTTCTCGCCGAAGGTGGGAATCCCGACGCCGACTTCCAGGCCGCTCCAGTAACCGGGGTCGCCCGCCTTCGCGCCCAGGCGCGTGTTGAGACCGGCCTTGAACTGTTCGTCGCTGAGTTTCAGGCTGGAGGCGACCAGGTTGCGCACGTTGACCTGGCTGCTGCCGGTGAACAGGATGCCGTTGCGATTGATGAGGTAGACGCTGCCCTCGGCCTCTATGCGGCCAGCGATCTGGCTGGGTCGGCCGCTGGGATCGTTGATGCGGTTGAGCGCGATCCACTCGTTGACGCCGGTCTTGGCCCGGGTGCCGCCACGCTGGTCGAACTTCACCGTCGTGTTCTTGCCGACATTGAAGGTCTCCCAGTTCAGGATGGCCTTGTCGGCGGTCTGCTCGATGGTGACCGTGGTCCTGCCGTCCGCTGCTGCTTGAACGGGATTCCTGGCATTGAGCCAACCGGCCGTCAGCGAATGGGTGTCGACCTTCAGGCCGCCTTCGGCCAGGCCGTCCGGCGGAGATTCGCCGCTGGCCAGCGCCTCGGCCCGCTTCTGTGCCTGCTGCGCCTGTTGCGCGGCGATCGTGCGCGCGGCCAGGTTCAGGTTGTTGATGGAAGCCTGCAACTGCTGGCTCGCCGCGGCCGATGGCTGCGCCGGGTTGATCAGGCTGGACGCCGGGGTGCCGTTCGGCAGTTTGCCCGTTGCGATCACGCCCGCCCGAGTCGCGCCCTTGTCGGCGAACCACGCCGGACCGAACACCCGCTGGGCGTGCGCGCTGCCGAGGACCCCACCCGCGGCCAGCGCCACCGCGATGGCCCGCGCGACTGGCGCCATCCTGAAAACCTGCCGCGCCGCGCGTGTCGGTCGATTCTTCTCGTTGTACCCACTGATGGTCATTTCTTGTTCCCGCCGAAGTAAGGACTGTGCCGAAGAGGCTGCTCGCGTCGCGCAGGCAAGCCGCATTCAAGAAGCCCCCTGCGATGGCGATCAAGAGCCAACGCGATAGGAGCCGTCAGTTCCTTGACGGGACGGAAACGTCGAATTCCAGAAGAATATTTTTGGACTCGTTGCGGGCACGCGCTCGCCGCTGCGGCCTCCATCTGAAAAGTCCTTGCAGATCAACGGCGGGGACGCGCTGCACTTCGGCAAAGTCACGAAAGCTTCACAGTGGCTGCGCACGACAACCATGAGAAGCCTCGACAACGCCACCGATCATTCGACGTGGACCCGACGCGACATCGAGACAGGGTCACCACCCGCCCCCGGGACCTGCCCCTAGCTCAGGACCAGCACACCGGCGGGGAGCGACCGGGCGTTCAAGCCGAAGGAACGCTGCATCTGGAGCAATGCCAGATCGAGACGGTCGAGCCTGAAGGTCGCGGTGACCGTTTTCTCCCGCAGCGAATCCACCATCAGGACCACGCGCCCGGGGCGGTAGCGATTGATCTCATCCAGCACCGCGGACAAGGGGACCTGCTTGAACACGAGTTCACCGCGCCGCCAGGCAGAAGCCACCTTGGGGTCGACGGTGGCGATGCCGCTGATCGAGTGATCGCGGTAGACCGCCTGCTGGCGTGCCAGCAGCAGGCGGTCGCCGGCCGGATGCTCGATGCGTACGCGTCCCGCCAGGCAGGTAACGCACACCCGTCCTTCCAGGCGGCTGATCTCGAAGCGAGCCGATTCGGCAATGCTGCGGCCGGCGCCAGCCACGACGCTGAAGTCGCGCGCACTCGCCAGCATCTCGATCGCCGCTTCGCCGTTCAGCAATTCCAGCCCCACGGTCTGGCCGTCCGAGGTCAACCGGCGGACGCTGGTCCGGGTGTTCAAGGTCACGCCGATCTGATCGGACAACGCGATCGCACGCTGCTCGCCGGCGACCGTGCGCCAGTCCGCATTCCATTCATTGGCCGCGGGCCACAACCCCAAGGGCGAATAGACCGCCCCCCCCGCGACACCAGCCACGGCTGCCGCTCCAGCCGCGCCCAGGAAGGCCCGGCGGCTCGCCTCGGGCGTGCGCAGGGTTTCGCGGTGAAGGTTCGCCGCTTCGGCGTCGGTGCGCACCAGACCGTTCAGCGCGGGTTGAAGCACTCGCCACTGCTGCCGGGCCTCGATGAACGCCGCTTGATGCGCGGGACTTGCGTCACGCCAGCGCCGGAACGCCTGTGCCTCCCATTGCGTCGCGGCGCCCGAATGCAACTTGCGCACCCAGGCGCGCGCGTCTTCGCGCAGGGTCTCGGGCAGCTTCAGTGGTTGAGGGTGCGTCGTCATGATGGTCTCAGGGGGCCCGTACCTTGTAGACGGTTGCGGACGCCGCAATCCTCAAACTGTTTCTTCGTGCCGTCATGAGAACCCGCCGGATTTCGGTTCCAGTCGTGAGAACAGAAAATCCTGTGCGGCTTTCAGTTCGTACTCGACGTTCCGTACGGGAATACCGAGCCGCTTGGCCACGTCCCGCTGGGACCAGCCCTCCAGCCGAATCAGCAGCAGGATTTCGCGGCGGCGCGGCGGCAAGCGCGACAGAAGGTCATCCAGCGCCTCCAGCTGCGAACGGGCTTCGGCCACCTCGGCGGGACCGGGCGCCGGGTCCGGCAGTTCGTTCATCAGCGCCTCGATGTCGTCGGACAGCAAGACCTGGCTCTGCGCGCGCCGCACGTCGATGGCCAGGTTGACCGCCATGCGCAGCAGGTACGCCTGGGGCGTGGCAATGGGCCCCGGAATGGACTGGCTGCGCTGCAGCTTCAGCCAAGTCTCGTGCAAGGCGTCTTCCGCCAGTTCGGCATTCCCCAGCCGCAGGGCCAAGCGTTGCTTGAGCTGATCGTAGCGTTGAACCAGGAAGCTGCGCAGCAGCGGGATGACGTTCTCCGTCATGCGTCAGTGCACCGTGGCGCAGCGGGGTCCGGGCAATACGTCGTGCGGGAGGATGGCGAGCGTGAGCGGCAGAGCCAGGTCTGCTGGTGGTGGGCCGTCCATCTTCAGATTCGCCAATGCCGCGAGCATGGCCGCATCCCGCCCAGGATCTCCCGAAGACGAAACCAGGCTGGCCTGGCTGATGTGGCCCGACGCGGCCACCCGCAGTTGCAGGATCGAGCGGTAGTGGCCGGGGGCAGTGCGGAGATCGGCACACAATGCCTCCCAGACACGGGCCTGAACCAGGGCGTCGTACCGGCGTTGCGAACCGGCAGCCGATGCCGCCACAGGCGCCGCTGCGACACGCTTCAGTATGAAGGCACCGGAAAGCTGGGTGTCCACGTCATCCGCAGTGAAGCCTGTGCCGGCCAGCAAGATCCGCAAGGCTGCATGCGACGTATAGCGCCCTCGCACCGGCGCGGAAGTTCGCCCGGCCACCCATTCGTCGATGAACATCACCGATCGCCCCGACACCGCGGCGTATTGCGCCAAGGCAGTCACCAATGGCTGCGCCGGCACATCGAAGTCCAGCATCTGCGATTCGGACGAAGCGCCAGTGGCGATATCCACCGACTGCGCGTCAGTGCCCGCGGCGACCGCCTTCGCTGTCGATATCCAGGCGATGCAGACGCAAACTGCGGTACACGTCAGGCCAGAGGCAACGGCTCGCACGAGCCTGTCGTCCTTGCCCCGGCCAGAGCCCCGTACGACAACTCGCCCACAACCACCATGCACGGAAGCCGACAAGGAAGAAGAGGATCGTATCGGCAAGCTTGTGGACGGCATTTCAACTACTGCGAGGATCACATTCGCGAATGACGGTCTCGTGACCGCCGGGATGGCAGCCCCCTCATCCATGCGTCCACCGCGCATGCAGCCAGCGGGCGAATCCATCGAGCTCATACCCCAGCGCCCCGATCAGCACGATCCAGTTGATGCCGATGGCCAGCCGGATGCCCGTGAGCAGGTCTAGGGAGCGCAGCTCAGCGGCCGGGAAAGCCTCGCCTTTGCCGGCCCGCATAATAGGGATCGATCATTCCCTATATACTCGCCGCCCATGTCCTCCTCCCCTTCGATCCAGACCAACACCACGCGGGGCCGCGGTCGCCCGCGCGAGTTCGACATGGACGAGGCGCTCGACAAGGCCGTGCTGGTCTTCCGCGAACGCGGCTACCACGGCACCTCGATCACCGACCTGACGACCGCGATGGCGCTGACCTCGGGCAGCGTCTACAAGGCCTTCAAGGACAAGCGCGGCATCTTCCTCGCGGCCTTCGACCGCTACAAGGAGAGGCGCGATCCGCTGATCCGGGCCCAGGTCGAGCGCGGCGCCACGGGCCGCGAGCGGCTGCTCAACGTGCTCGGCTTCTTCGCGGGCTCGTCGCATGGCGTCGAGGGCGAGCGCGGTTGCCTCGTGGTCGGCACGGCCACCGAACTGGCCACGCTCGACGACGAGGTCGCGCAGCGCGTCAAGCGCTCGCTCGACCGGAACGAGGCGCTGCTCGAGGAACTGATCCGGCAGGGCAAGGACGACGGCTCCATCGCCACCACCCTCGACGACAGGACCGCCGCGCGCCTCGTGCTGTGCGTACTCCAGGGCATGCGCGTGGTCGGCACCACGGGCCGCAGCAAGAAGGAGATGCTGGCGGTCGCCGAGGCCGCGATGCACATCTTCGACTGAACTTCGACCGATCTTTTTTTTGCCAATTTGGGACATGAACATTTCCTTATTTGGCACCCTCCTTTCTTCCACGCTCTCTCGCTCCCCATGACGACCTCCACGAACACGGCGACGCCACGCACCACCGCCGCGCAACCCCATGCCTGGCTGGTGCCGCTGGTGGCCACGGCCTGCGGCCTGGCCGCGGCGAACCTCTACTACGCGCAGCCGCTGGCCGGACTCATCAGCGCCGCGCTCGGGCTGTCGCCCGCCGCCACCGGCCTCATCGTCACGCTGACGCAGCTCGGCTACGGGCTGGGCCTGCTGTTCATCGTCCCGCTCGGCGACCTGGTCGAGAACCGGCTGCTGGTGCTGGTCCTGCTGTGCATTGATGCGTTGTCGCTGCTGGCCGCGGGGCTGTCCACCCATCCGCTGCCCTTCCTGGCGGCGGCGCTGTTCATCGGGCTCGGCACCGTGGCGGTCCAGGTGCTGGTGCCCTACGTCACCCACCTGGTGCCCGAGGCCCGGCGCGGGCGTGCCGTCGGCAGCGTGATGAGCGGGCTGATGCTGGGCATCATGGGGGCGCGGCCGGCGGCGAGCTTCGTCGCGCAGCTGTCGTCATGGCACCTGGTGTTCGTGCTTTCGTCGGCGCTGATGCTGGTGCTGGCCCTGGTCCTCGCGCTGGCGCTGCCGACGCGCACGCCGTCGCACCGGCTGCGCTACGGCGAGTTGCTCGCATCGATGGTGCGGCTCGCGCGCACCACGCGGGTCCTGCAGCGGCGCGCGCTCTATCACGCCTTCCTGTTCGCATCGTTCAGCCTGTTCTGGACCGTCACGCCGCTGCTGCTGGCGAGCAGCGCCTACGGGCTGTCGCAGGCCGAGATCGCCCTCTTCGCGCTGGTGGGCGTGGCGGGCGCCGTGGCCGCGCCCTTGGTCGGCCGTGCCGCCGACCGCGGCTGGAGCCGCGGCGCGACCATCGGCGCCATGCTCGCGGTGGCGGGCAGCTTTCTGCTGGCCCACTTCACCCATGGCGGATCGCCGCTGTCGCTGGGCCTGCTGGTGGTCGCGGCGGTGGTGCTGGACTTCGGCGTGGCAGCCAACATGACCCTGGGGCAGCGCGCGATCTTCGGCCTCGGTGCCGAACTCCGCTCGCGGCTCAACGGGCTCTACATGGCCACCTTCTTCCTCGGAGGTGCGGTGGGGTCGGCACTCGGTGCCTGGGCCTATGCGAAGGGCGGATGGCCGCTGGCGTCGTGGATCGGGTTCGCGTTGCCGGCGATGGCGCTGGCGTGGTTCGCGACGGAATGAGCGCGACGGTCGAGGCCGTCACGCCCGAAGACCCGGCAGCGCGATCAACGCGCCGACGAGGAGAGCGCACGCAGCCAGCGTTCGCGCTCTTCGTCTTCCAGCGCCAGCAAGCTCTCGGGTGAACCGCCTCCGCCAACGACCTGAAGGTCCTGCAGCTGCTTGCGCACCTCGGGCCTGGCCAGCACCTGGGCCACGGCTTGCTGCACGATGCGATTGGACGCGGCATCCGAATTCGCCGGTGCCCAGAGGCTGAAGTGATCGTACGTCGCATAGCCGGCCAGGGGCGCGCTCGAGGCCAACGTCGGCCACGGCACACCGTCGAAGCTTTGCGGGCGCGCCGGGTCGGCGGTGGTGCCCAGCACGCGCAACTGGCCGCGCCGTACCGCGACCGCCACGCCGTTCACGGGCGCGAACAGCAGGTCCACCGCATGCTCCTTCGTGATGACGTCCGAGTCGGGGTACATGCCCTTGAAGACCACGCGTTGCACGTCGACGCCGCTCAGCGCGCGGAACTGGCCGAAGGCGAGGTGGCCGGTCCAGCCGTCTTCGCCCGTGCCGATGCGCAGGCTGCCGGGGTGGGCCCGCGCGTAGGCGAGCAGGTCGTCCGTGTCGTGAATGCCCAGCGCATCGGCCTTCGTGCTGTCGATGGCCAGCACCAGAGGCTGCGACGCCAGCAGCGTGACGGGACGAAGGGCCTGCATCAGCGCATCGATCGGCGGGCCCTGGTGCACGCCCTCGATACCTCCGCGCGGCAGCCTCAGAGCCGCGAGCAGGACCTTCTCGTTGCCGCCCTCCGTCATCAGCCGGCGGTAGTCGGCCTCGGTGGCTTGCGGCACGTGATCGACCTGCACGCCACGTCCCAGCAGCCTGGGCAGGTGGCTCGCCAGCATCCCGGCATAGTGGCTGCTGCGGCCACCGGGTGGAAACGGCACGGTCACGTGCAGCGCGGGCTGCGGCACGGCGGCCAGCCATTGCCCCGCATCGTCGAGCAGGCCGTAGCGTATCTCCCATGCGCCGGCGGTGGACGCGTTGCGCACCAGGGCTTCGGCCACCCAATGGCGGCCCATGCGGTGGAACTGCCGGATGATCGGCCGCTCGTCCTGCCACCCGGGCGGCCGCCAGTCCTGGGGGAACGCGCCCGCGACGACGGCATAGCCGTGACGAAACGCTCGCGCCTCCTGGAACTGCGGCGCGATCGCCCATTGGCCCTGCGCGTTCCGGTAGCCCCATCGGCCGGTGTCCGCGTCCTTGGCCGGCCGCAGTGCGGCGTCGGTGTTGCCGCCGCGCAGCCGTTGCCAGCGGCACGCGTGCGGCGTGCTGGCGTTGCGCTGGCGATCGAGTCCGACGGCGGTGCACAGCCGGATGCGCCGCTGGGCCGTCGCGTCGGGCAGCCCGCCGAAGATGAACGGAATCACCATCCTGCCTCGCGCGTCGATGAGGCCCGAGCCAGTGGAGCCGGGTGCCGGCCTCTGCCGCTGGTAGTCCATCCATTGCGCCGTGGTGATGTCACGCGGCGGCGGCGGCGTGCGCCACTGCCCCGCGGCATCGCGCAAGCCGGGCTGTGCGTAGACCGTGTCCACCTGCAGATCGGAAGCCGCTGGCCTGGATTCGTCGGGCATCAGGTAGGACAGGGCGGCGGGGGACTCGATGGATGTCGTGTCCTTGCCATCGCAACGCACGGGCGGCACGGCCCACTGCCCTTGCGCATCGATGCGCCCGATGCCCACGGTGGTCCGTTGTCCGCCCCCGGGCTTTTGCTCCACCAGCCACACCTTGAGCGTCGGCTGGAATGCGGCGTCGATGCCGATGATGCCGATGCGCTCCAGCCACGCGACCTGCCAGCGGCCATCGCAGAAGCTGCGCGCCGTCGGTGACAGGAAAAGCACGCGCCCGTCGAGGGCGTCGAACAGCGCGGGCGCGCGCTCGCTGTTCCTGCCCGGATTCAGGCTCAGCCAACGCGCCTTTTCGATCAGGTCCGGGGCGATGCCGATGGTGAAAGTGAAGATATCTGCCCAGGGCGGCGCCGATGCATCCACCGGCCGCAATTGCCAGGTTGGCTGCATCGGCACAGTGCCCGGGTCAGCCTGCAGATCCTGGTAGGTCGGCGGCGCCGCGTTGGCCGAACCGAGGGCGATGCAAAGCCACAGGAGGATTGCGAAGAGAGGCAGGCGCTCGTGGTTGCACATCGCTTCATCCATGTCGCCGCTCCGGAGTGAATTCAGTCCATCGGAATCGTCGAAGCCTCGGGGAGATCAGGCCCAGTTCTCGACCGACAGACCTTCGACGCGGCTGAACTCGCGCTCGTTGTTGGTGACCAGGACCCACGCTTCGGCACGCGCATGGGCGGCGATCCATAGATCGTTGTTGCCGATCGGCCGGCCCTTGCGCTCGAGGTCGCTGCGAATCTCGCCATAGTGCTGCCCGACCGCCTCCGTCAGCGGCATGACCTGGATGACGCTCTGCAGTTGGTGCAATGCGGCCAGGGCCTTCGAACGGGCCTGGCTTTTTTCCGCCCCATGCTGAAGCTCGCCGAGCGTGATGACCGACATGGCCAGCGCGTCGGCGGGCAGTTGCTCGAAACGCGCTCGCACCTTGGCCGGGTTGTGCTTGGCGATGTAGATGCAGATGTTGGTGTCGAGCAGGTAGCGGATCGCCATTAGAACCCGTCCCGTTCCTGGGGAGGGGCATCGCCGCGGCCGTCCGCCATGAAGTCCGCGGGCATTTCGGCGAGTGCGTCGAATATGGCCGCCGCGCTGGCCGGCAGTTCTCGCAGGACGACTTCGTTGCCGCGGCGAAAAATCTCCACCTGGTCGGAGGCGAATCGAAATTCCCTCGGCAGGCGGACCGCCTGGCTGTTGCCTGACTGGAAGACACGGGCATGGGTCATGGGCCCTCCTTTGTATATACAAAAAGTATATACACCGTAAGCCTCCGAGTCAACGATCCTGGTCGGGCACGCAAAGCCCCTCACCCATGCGTCCACCGCGCATGCAACCACCGCGCCAACCCATCGAGCAGATAGCCCAGCGCCCCGATCAGCACGATCACCGCCATCAGCTCCGAATAGGCGAGCCGGTCGCGCGTGTCGAGGATGAAGTACCCGAGCCCGGCCGACACGCCGAGCATCTCCGCCGGCACCAGCACGATCCAGATGATGCCGATGGCCAGCCGCACGCCCGTGAGCAGGTGCGCGGTGATGCCCGGCAGGATCACGCGCAGCACGGTCTCGCGGCGCGTGGCCGACAGGCTGCGCGCGAGCGTGAGCCAGTGCGGGTCGAGTTGCGCCACGCCGGCCGCGGTGTTGAGCAGGATCGGCCACACGGCCGCGAAGGCCAGCAGGAAATACACCGGCAGGTCGCCCACGCCGAGCACCATCACGGCGATCGGCATCCACGACAGCGGCGAGATCATGCGCAGAAACTGGAACACCGGCGTGCTGGCCTGCGCGAAGCCGCGCCACAGCCCGGTGAGCACGCCCAGCGGCACGCCGAACACGATCGCCAGTGCGAGGCCGATGGCCACGCGCTGCAGGCTCAGCAGCGCGTGCTGCCAGATGTCGGGGCCGGCGACGAGGCGCGCGAGCGCCAGCGCCGACGGCCAGGGCGCGAAGGCCGCGGCGATCGGCGTGCGCTGCGCGAGCCAGGCGCTGCCGACCCACCACAGCACGAGCGCGAGCGCGAGGCCGGCCAGCGGCAGTCCGAGGCGGCGGCCCACGTCAGACCGCGATGGTCTCGCGCCGCTGGTAGTCCGGCGCCACGCCGAACACCTGCGGCCCGCCCACGGCCTCGATCGCCTTGCGCACGAAACGGTCGTCGACCAGGTCGCGCGCCACGAACTTCGGATCGAGCGCGCGCAGGAAGGCGTTCTCGCCCTCGACCCGGGTGCCCTGCACCGCGCGCACCAGCTGCTCGGTGTAGGAGGCGAAGGGATAGGGCTGGAAATCGATGCGCCGCTGGCTCCAGCCCTTGTGGCGCACCACGCCGCTGGCCTCGTAGCTCGCGTAGTCGGTGGCGGCCAGCACCTTGGCCAGGGTCTGCGGCGGATGCGGCGTGTAGCGCCGTTCGCCAGCGTTCGACAGCAGCCGTGCCGCGTCGAGCCGGTTGTCGCGCGTCCACAGCTGGGCCTTGACGATCGCATGGGTCACGCGCTGCGCCCATTCGGGCTTCTCGGCGATATCGCGCTCGGCCAGGAAGGTGACGCAGCAGGCATGGTCCTTCCAGACATCGCCCGAGAAGCGCAGCACCTTGCCCACGCCCGCGATCTCGGCCGCCGCGTTGAAGGGCTCGGCCACGATGAAGCCCGCGATCGAGCGCGCGGCCAGCGCCGAGACCATCTCGGCCGGTGCCAGCACCACGAGGTTGACTTCCTTCGGACCCACGCCGCCGCCGGCCCCCGCGCCCTTGGTGACGGCGCTGAGGCCCTCGGCGCGCAGCATGTCCTGCAGCAGCACGTTGTGGATCGAGTACCAGAACGGCACCGCCACGGTCTTGCCGCCGAGGTCGGAGAGCTTGCCGATCTCGGGCAGCACGGTGAGCGCCGAGCCGTTGATGTGGTTCCAGGCCGCGATCTTGGCCGGGAACTTCGAGCCGTAGCGCACCCACAGCGTGGCCGGCGTGAGCAGGTGGATCACGTTGACCTGGCCCGCGACGAAGGCCTCGACGATCTGCGCCCACGAACGGAACATGCGCGGCACCTCGGCGCGCAGTCCTTCCTTGTCGAACAGCCCGCGCGCATGCGCGATCAACAGCGGCGTGGCATCGGTGATCGGCAAATAGCCGATCTTCACGGGCTGGTCGTCGCCCTTGAAGCCTTGCGCCATCGCATCGCCGGCCGAGAGAAAGGGTGCCGCCACCGCGGCGCCGGCCAGGGCCGACAGCCGCAGCATGTCGCGCCGCGTGAGGCCGCAGTCGCAGGCGGACGAGGCGCAGACATGGGTGGCGCGCGGCGCGGCGCCATGGGCGGGATTCGGGTCGGTCATTCGACGGGCTTTCTTTCTGGCAGGCCGGGTGGCGATTCGATGGAGGAATGACGGCGCGTGGCCTGCAGGGCGGCGAGGATGTCGAGCCGCAGCGCGGTGAAGGCGGCGCCATCGCTGCGTGGACGCGGCATGTCGACGCGCCATTCGCGCACGATGCGGCCCGGCCGCTCGCCCATCAGCAGGATGCGATCACCGACGAGGATCGCCTCGTCGATGTCGTGCGTGACCAGCAACGCGGCGGTGCGCCAGCGGTGCACCACATCGACCAGCAGTTCCTGCATCTCGGTGCGGGTGATGGCGTCGAGCGCCGAGAAGGGTTCGTCGGCCAGCAGCAGCACCGGTTCGCGCGCGAGTGCCCGGGCCAGCGCCACACGCTGTGCCATGCCGCCCGACAGCTGCGAGGGATAGAGCCCGCCCTGCCCCGCAAGCCCCACGGCCGCGAGTGCGTCACGCACGCGGCGCGCGCGCAGCTCGCGTTCGAGCTTCGGCTGGCGCGCGAAGTCGAGCCCGAAGCCCACGTTGCGCGCCGCATCGAGCCATGGCAGCAGGCCCGGCTGCTGGAATACCAGCGCCGCGCGCGGATGCGGTGCGCTCAACGCTTCGCCGAGAAACCGGATCTCGCCCTGGGCATGCCCGACGCCGGGCACCTCGAGCCGCGCAAGCTGGCGCAGCAAGGTGGACTTGCCGCAGCCGCTGCCGCCGAGCAGGCAGACGATCTCGCGCGGCGCCACCGCGAGCGACACGCCGTTGAACACCGGCCTTGCCGCATCGAAGCCGAAGGCGAGATCGCGCGCCTCGAGCACCGGGTGCGGCGCATTCGCGGCCTCGTCGAGGCCGATCTCGGCAGCCAGGGCGCTCACGATGCGGACTGCGCCGCGCGGCGCGCGAGTTCGCCACGCAGTTGCACCACGCTCGGCGTCACGATCGGCACGAACGCCACCTCGCGCCAGTGCCGCGCCAGGCTCAGCGGCTGGTCGCGGTGGTAGCCGCGGCCACCGCTGGCCTGCAGCTCGAGCTGCACCGCGGCCTGTGCGATGTCGGCCAGCGCGAGGCGGGCGCGGAACAGCGCCTCGGGTTGCGTGCGGAAGCGGCCATCGGCGATGCCGGCATAGAGCGCATCGACCGTGGCATCGAGCGCCTGCCGCTGTTCGACGAGCGATGCGTCGAGCACCGCGCGCCCGGCGCCACCGACCTGCGCCGCGGTCGCGAGCGCGGCGCGCGCCAGCCCGATCGACAGCCCGCACTGCAGGCCGAGGAATTCCGGTCGCGCCGTGGGCAGGAAGCGGTTGGCCTCGTCGTGGATCAGTTCGTCGGCCGCGAGCCGCGCGCCTTCGATGCGCAGCGACGCGGTGTTGCTGCCGCGCAGCGCGATCAGGTCCAGGTCGGCGCTACGCTCCACGCCCGCCTGCCCGCCCTGCAGCGCGGCCACCAGCGGCGCGCCGCCATCGGCACGCTGCACCACCACCGCGGCCACGAAGCCCTGCGGCCGCAGGTTGGTGCACCACGGCACGCTGCCGTCGAGCCGCCAGCCGGGCGCGCCCTCCTGCCGCGTGGCCGTGATCTGCAACGCCTCGATGCCGCCGAGGAACTTCATCGCGTTCGACAGCCCCGAGGCACCGGCCAGCGAGCCGTCGAGCAACGCGGGCAGCCAACGCTCGCGCAACGCCTGGTTGGGCGACTGCAGCAGGTATTCGATGAAGACCCGCTGGCCCCAGAAGGTGAAGGCCGCCGCGAGCGAATGGCCGGCCACGGCGGCGATGGCCTCGATGGCATCGCGCGTGTCGCCGCCCTGCCCGCCGATCGCACGCGGCACGCCGAGCCCGAACAGCTGCCCACCCGCGAGCCGCGGCAGCACCGCGTGCGCCTGCGCGTTGTCGCTGTCGAGCGCCTCGGCCTGCGCGTCGAGCCAGTGCCGGTCGGCCTCAGCCAGCATGGGCAGGCGCTGCGTCGGCGCGCAGGTTCTCGGGCAGGTAGGGCTGCAGTTGCGGGTTGACCGCGCTGCCGGCCAGGCTGTTGGCGAAGTTGCACAGCGTGGCCAGGCTCACGCCGAGCACCACCTCGAGCACCTGACGCTCGGAGAAGCCCACGCCGCGGAAGGCCGCGAGCGCCTCGTCGCTCACCTTGCCGCGGCTCGCGATCACGGCCTCGGTGAAGGCGCGCACCGCATCGAGCCGGGCCTCGCCCGTGGCCTCGCCGCGCTGCAGCGCCACCACGGCCGAGGCCGGCAATTTGGCCTGCTTGAGCGCCGCGGCCGAATGGCCGGCCACGCAGAAGTCGCAGCCGTGGATGCGCGCGGCCGTGATCTGCAGCACCTCGCGCTCGGCCAGCGTGAGTTCGCCGCGCGCGGTGGTCTGGGCCACGCCGAGGTAGGTCTCGAGCGCCTGCGGCGAATTGGCGAGGATGCCAATCAGGTTCGGCAGGAAGCCGTTGTTGGCGGCGGCGCGCGCCACCAGCGCACGGCTGGCTTCGGGCGCGGAGGTCTCGGTGTGCAGGGTCAGGCGTGTCATGTCGGTGCGGCTCGTGTAGTGCGGAAACTGGCACCGATTCTTCGCGGCGCGCCCGCGGGCATCAATGACCGGGCGTCTCGAATCTGTGCCGGTTCGTCTCGCCCGCGGTCACGCCGGCGGCCTCGCTGCGGTCGAGCCGGCGCGCGCGCTGCCAAGCGCCCGGCTGCTCGCCGATCACGCGCTTGAAGGTGCGCGAGAACGCGGCATAGGAGTCATAGCCCACGGCCTCGGCGGCCTGCGCGATCGACTCGCCCTGCGTCAGCTTGCGCGCCGCGATCTGCATGCGCAGCAGTTGCAGGAACTGCAGCGGCGACTGGCCGCAGGCCTCGCCGAACTGGCGGAAGAAGGCCGCGCGCGAGAGATGCACGCGCTGCGCCATGTCGGCCACGCTCCAGGGCCGCTCGGGCGACTGCAGCAGCGCCGCCAGCAAGGGCGCGAAGCCGCGCCGGCGCAGCAGCCCCCAGAAGCCACGCGCGTTCGCGTCGCTGCGCGCCACGTGGCGCAGGCCATAGAAGAACAGCAGGCCGGCCAGCCGGTCCATCAGCACCGAGGGCTCGGTGCCGGCGCGCAGCGCCTCGCTGCGCATCAGGTCGAACAGGGTGGCGGCCGAGGCCATCGCGAGGTCGTCGGCGCGCAGCACCAGGCAGTCGGGAAAGGACTGCGCCACCAGGTCGCGCAGCGGCCCGTCGAACGAGAAGAAGCCGCAGGCCAGTGCCGTTTCACCGAGCGCGGGGCTGGCCGACAGCGGCTGCATCGCGCGCGGCGCGCAGTCGATGCCGGGGTCGGCATAGGGCGAGAGGAAATGCGGCACGTCGCGCATCAGGAACACGCCGTCGCGCGGCGACAGCGCCACCGATTCGAGCCCCGGCCGATGCAGCCAGCAGCGGCCCTCGAGGATCAGGTGGAAGCTCGCGCGCGCACGGCCCGCCGTCGAGGCGCGCCAGCGGCCGCAGTACTGGCCCACGTGGAACAGCGTGGCGTTCCACTCGAGGCTGCCGAGCAGCCAGTCGGCCACCCGGTCGGCCTGGGCATCGAACCCGGCATCGGCCGACGGGCTGGCTGCGTCGGGAATGACGGTGAGGGAAGACATGGGCCCGCCAGTGTGGCCGAGGCCGCGCGCGGCGCCAAAGAACGAATCGCTGTGAGCTTATGACCCGGAAACGATCCGTTCGCGCTCGTCCGCGGCCTGCGCCGTCGTCCGCGCACGGCCGAGCTCCGCGCTCACCGCGCCGCTGAGCGTCTCGAGGTCGAAGGGCTTGCGCAGCACGGAGTGCGAACCCACCACCTTCTGCACCTCCGCCATGTCGGCATAGCCGGTCGCGACCAGCACCGGCATCTGCGGATAGAGCCGGCGCGCGGCGGCCGCGAGCTCGGCGCCGTTCATGCCCGGCATCAGGTAGTCGACCATCAGCAGGTCGGGCCGGCGGCGCTGCAGCTCCTGCAGGCCGCTGTGGCCATCGCTGGCTTCGCGCACGGTGTACTGCAGCAGGCGCAGGCCTTCGGCGATGCCCTGACGGACCTCGGCATCGTCCTCCACCACCAGCACCTCGCTGCGCGGGTCCTGCCTCGCGGGCGCGGTGCCTTCGCGCTCGCGCGGCAATGCGGTGTCATCCGCCTGCTCGGGCTGCGACAGCGGGAAGCGCAGGGTCACGGTCGCGCCCTGGCCCGGCGTGCTGCGGATCTCGGCCTGGCCGCCCGACTGGCTGGCGAAGCCGTAGACCTGGCTCAGCCCCAGCCCCGTGCCATGGCCGTTGGCCTTGGTGGTGAAGAAGGGATCGAATACCTTCGACAGCACCGCGCTCGGTATGCCGCTGCCGGTGTCCTCCACGCTCACCAGCACCTGCGGCGAACCGTCGGGCGCGCTCGCCAATGCCGTGCGGATGGTCAGCTGCCCGCCCTCGGGCATCGCGTCGCGCGAGTTCACCGACATGTTCAGCAGCGCCATCTCGAGCTGCGCGCCATCGAGCATCACCCAGAGCTCGCTGGGCCAGAGATCGAATGCCACCCGCACCTTCGAGCCGACCGAGACCTCGATGAGCTCGCGCAGATTGGTGACCAGCGCATTCACGCCATGCAGCCGCGGCACCAGGCTGCGCGCCCGCGCGAACGACAGCAGCTGCCCGGTCAGGCGCGAGCCGCGCGCCACCGACTCCTTCGCGCGGCGCGCGTAGTCGGTCAGCTTGCCCTCGGGCGCCAGCCGCGCGATGAACTCCAGGTTGAGGTTGACCACGTGCAGCAGGTTGTTGAAGTCGTGCGCGATGCCGCCCGTGAGCCGGCCGATGGCCTCGAGCTTCTGGCCCTGCACCACGTTGGCCTGCAGCCGTTCGCGCTCGGCGATCTCGCGCATCAGCCAGTCGTTGGCGCCCGCGAGCTCGGCCGTGCGGGTGGCGATGCGCCCTTCGAGCTCGGCATTGAGCCGCTCGACCGTGGCCTTGGCCGACTCGATGTCGTTCAGGTGGCGGCGCGTGGCGTATTGCCGCTGGCGCGCGCGCAGGGCGGAACGCGCGGCGCTCGCGAGCGTCTCGGGATTGAGCGGCCGCTCGAGCAGCACCGAGTTGCCCAGTTGCTGCAGCGAGGCCTGCGCGCTGGCCGAACGCCGCCCCGACTGGCGCATCGCCAGCACCACGAAGGGCAGGTCTGACCAGGCCGGCTGCTTCGCCAGGCAGGCGCCGAGCGCGCCGTCGAAGCCGTCCGCCAGCGACTCCTCGGTCACGATCGCGGCCGCGGCCGCGGTCTCCAGTTCCGCCAGCAGCGACGACGCGTCCGGGCAGACCAGGCATTCGATGGCCTGGCCTTCGAGCACGGCCCGGATCACCTGCGCATCCCGGCCGCGCGGCGCGAGGATCAGGATGCGGTCTTCCACACCGGCCCTTTCATGGGGTCGGCGTGGCGATATCGCTATCGCCCAGCAACGGCTGCGTGCCCGTGTAGCGGGCCGCGCCCGACAGCACCCCCTGGAAGTCGCTCAGCGCCTTGCCGACCTCGACCCCGTGCTGGCCCAGGCGGAACTCGCGGATCGATTGCTCGTGCGCGTTCGTGCGGCTCTTGATCACCGAGATCGCCTTCAGCAGGTTGCCGCGTGCCTCGAAGTACCTGAAGTTCAGCATCGCATCGCTCAGGTAGCTCAGGTCCACGTCGGCGCGCATCTCGCCCACGGTGCCATGCAGCGACAGGATCAGCAGCGTGGTGAGCCCGCGCAGGTTCAGGTAGGCCAGCAGCTCGTGCATCTGCAGTATCAGGTACTTGCCGCCGGGCATGGCGTGCAGGTAGGCATTGAGGCTGTCGATCACCACCATCTGCACGCCGTCCTGCTCCACCGCCATGCGCACCGAATGCGCGAACTGGCCCGGCGAGACCTCGGCCGGATCCAGCGTGCGGATCGTGATGTGGCCCGAGCTCATGTAGGGCTCGACATCGAGCCCCAGCGCCCGCGAGCGCTGCCGCAGCGTGCCCAGGCCTTCGTCGAACAGGTAGTAGGCCACCTTCGCACCGCGCCGCGCGGCGGCCACGGCGCAGCTGATCGCGGTGGTGGTCTTGCCCACGCCCGCCGGCCCGGCCAGCAGCAGGCTGCTGCCGGGCGTCAGGCCGCCGCCGAGCAAAGCGTCGAGCGCCGGGGTGCCGGTCGAGACCAGCCGCTCGTCGATCTTCTGCTCGTGCTCGCTGGCCACCAGCCGCGGAAACACCTGCAGCCCGCCGCGGTCGAGGTTGAAGTCGTGCTCGCCGCTGCGGAATTTCACGCCGCGCAGCTTCACCACGCGCAGCCGCCGCTTGTCGGCGCCATAGTCGTTGGTGTTCTGCTCCAGGTGCAGCACGCCGTGCGCGATGCTGTGCAGGTGCTGGTCGCCATCGCCGCCCGAACGGTCGTCGAGCATCAGCACCGTGCAGCCGCGCTGCGCGAAGAAGCGCTTGAGCGCGAGGATCTGGCGCCGGTAGCGCAGCGCGCTCTGGGCCAGCAGCCGCATCTCCGACAGGCTGTCGAAGACCACGCGCTGCGGCTTCTGCTCGTTGACCAGGCGCATCACGTCGCGCGTGGTCTCGCCCAGTTCGAACTCCGAGGGATGCAGCACCGTCTGCTCGGCCTCCTCGCTGAGCCCCTCGTCGCTCACCAGGTCGTAGACCTCGATGCCGTCGAGCGACCAGCCGTGCGAGGCCGCGACCTGGGTCAGTTCCTCGGAGGTTTCGGACAAGGTGACGTAGAGCCCGCGCTCGCCCGCGGCGCGGCCGGCCTGCAGGAACTGCAGCGCGAGCGTGGTCTTGCCGGTGCCCGGCGTGCCCTCGACCAGGTAGAGGTGCTGCGCGGGCAGCCCGCCGCCCAGGATGTCGTCGAGGCCGGGAATTCCCGTGGAGGTGAGGGATGACGAGGATGGCATGACAGCGAGGGCGGTTTTTTTTGGAAGGAACACACGCCCGGGGCGACCGGAGCCTGTCTTCGTGCAACGCGAACGACCTGGGGAGGTTTCAGCCGGATTTTCCAATGCGGCATGCGCCGCGACAGGGGCGGTTCGGGCACTTCGCGTGTAAGCCGCCGCCTCGTGAAGGCCCCGCGCGGCGGCGCCATGCCACCGCGATCGGTGGCGCTCAGCCGTGCGCGATCGCGGCCCAGGCCGCGGCGAACAGCGTCGAACCCGCGGCAGCCAGCAGTCCGCCCACCAGCCATTTGAGCGTGCGCGGCTGCAGCCGATTGGGCAGCCGGTGGTGCAGCCGCGTGGCCCCATAGACCACCGGCATCGCGCAGGCCGCGAGCAGCGCGGCACGCCACGAGAAGTGCCCGGTCGGCACCACGATCACGAGCCGCACCAGCGAGTTGAACGCGAACATCAGCAGCAGCGCGCGCCGCACCAGCTCGCGATCCAGCGGCTGCCGGTACATGTGGAACACGATCGGCGGCCCCGAGCTCGAGAACAGCCCGCCGAGCACGCCCGACAGGCAGCCGACCACGGCGAAGCTCCTGCGCCCAGAGATCGCGGGCAGCGGCTTCGCCTGCAACACCAGCAGCACCGCGCAGCCGAGGATCGATACCCCCAGCAGCGCGCGCAGCCAGTCGACCGCGCTGCCGCTAAGCCAGGTCAGCAGCATCAGCCCGACGATCACGCCCACGGTGCTGCCATTGAGCGCCGGCTTCATCAGCTGCCAGGGCACCGGGCCGGGCCGCGCGCGGAAGTAGGTCCAGGCATTGATCAGGCTCAGCACCGTGGCCGCGTTGGCCGCGTCGCTGACGCTCGCGATATGGAACACCGAGACCAGGCCGAGCAGGATCAGGCTGAAGGCGAAGCCGGTGAGGTTCTGGGCGTAGGTGGCGAGGGCAACGCAGGCCATGAAGGCCAGCACCGGGCCGGCGCCGGAGAGGAGCGCTTGCATGCGGCGCCTTCAGCGCGAGCCGGGCTCGGCTGCGGCGGCGTCGCGGGGCAAAGAGAGCGGAGGGCGATGCTTGGGGCGCGATCCGAAGGGATCGGGAGCGAATGAAAACACGAGGGGAGACATGGGGCAACGGGAGCGGCGCAATCCCGGAATGGGAGGCGCCTCTGGTCGGAGCGATGTCGGCGGTGACATCAGGGCAGGCATTGTAAATGCCTTGCGGAAGCGCCTTGTGCTGCCGTGTATGGCGCTGCATCCAGCCTGGTGCCGATGCCGCCGTCAGTCGGCGGGCGACCGATGTCCTGATTTGCCCGCATAAAAATAATTTTTATACTGAGAAATAGTCAATCGTACAAAATCACTAAAAGAATCAGAAATCAAATCACACTTTAAATCAGAGACACCAAGAGAATAAACCGGAGGATTATCTCCTTGATTGCAATCAAAAAACGAGTATTGACTCCCTTGGTAAGAGAGAAAGAAAAAGTAAGAGTCTTTCACGTCGAAAGACAACTCATACTCCACCAAACATTCAATTAGATTGCTTTTTATCTTCTTGACATACGGATAAGAATAATCGATATCACGCAGATAAAGACCGGCAGACTTTCCACACTGAAGCATGAACTGCTTGTACGCCCCGGGAAGGGGGAATTTTTGCCCTCCCTCTAAATCAAGAAGCTCGTCCGAATTTATTCCGTCGATTGGACTTTCCTCATTCAATCCAGAAGAAATCAGTTGCCCAACGTAGTCGATATTCATTGGATCACCCTCCGGTAATTTTGTTAATTTTTTGCGTAAGGCCCAGAGCGCACCACCTGCCCTTCGATAGCGACAGGCGAAGACACAAAAAAATCACGTTCTCCATCAGAAATATGCCCGCATCCTGACCAATTGTCGCGGCACGCAAGCAGCCTTCCCCCGCCCCCGCCACCATCCAGGATTCGAGCGCAAGGCATGCCGCCAGCGACAACCAGAAACCCCGACCATGGCCCTTGCCGCGACAGCACTGGATGCGGACACCGTGATGCCGGGGCCCTGGCGGCATGCCATTGCGCCTTCCCGGTTGGAGCTCCCGGCACCCGCGCACAGGCATGTCAGCAAGATGGAAATGAAGACGCCCTCCCTCGACAGGACCGATGGGGCCGGCGGGGCGCACGTGGCATTGATCGACGATCGGCACGGCGATGGCGGCCGCCTGCTCGGCCAGTTGCGGCGCATGGGCCACGACGCGGTCGCCTTCGCGGGGCCGACGAACTTCCTGGCCGCGCTGAGTGCCGGCGAGCACTTCGACCTGCTGCTCGTGGCGGTGGAGGACGAACTGACGCGCCGCAGCCTGTTCGCCGTCTGCCGCACGCTGGAACTGCCCACGCTGCTCGTGGTGCGCACGCGGCAGTGGGCGCAGCTCGCCTCCTGGCACGGCGCGCCGGGCTGGGACGACCTGATCGAGTTCGACGAGGTCCCGAGCGAGAGCGCGACGACCGAACTCGAATGGCGCCTGCGGGCGCTGCTGTCGAAGCAGCGCCCGCCCCGCAACGCGCCGGCCGCCACCTCGGGTTTCGGCGCCTGGGGCGACTACCGTTTTCTCGGCACGGCCAGCACGGTGCTGCACCGCCATCGCAGCATCCGGCTGCAGCCGCGCCAGTACGCCTTCGCGCTGACCCTGTTCCGCCACCTCGGCCAGGTGGTCACGCGCGAATGGCTCTGGCAATCGGTCTGGCAGACGCCCACGCCGCGCGCCGGTGCGCGCGTGCTCGACGTCTGCGCCACCAACGTGCGCAGCCGGCTCGACCTGCGCGCCGAGAACGGCTTCGTGCTGCGCGCGGTGTACGGCCAGGGCTACCAGATCGTCGCGGTGCCGGCCGAGCCGGCGCAGCCGTAGCGGCCGTCTTGCGTCAGGCCCGGGCGCGCAGCGTGCCGCGGCCCCAGGCCGCCAGCGTCTCCAGCCAGGCCAGCAGCTGCGCGTCCTCGACCGGCGAGCACAGCAGCTGGAACGACCGGCCCGCGCGCAGGGCGGTCGGCACGGCATCGACGGCCTGCAGCTCGCTGCGGTGCGTCACGTACACCAGCGGCAGCGCGCGGCCGGCCGCGGCCTCGAGGTCGGGCACGCGCGACAGCGTCCGCCGCGCATCGGCATGCAGGCCCACGACCACGCCGTCGAACTTCTGCCGGGCATCGAAGGCGCCGACGAGGTCGGCGAGATGCACGAAGGGCACGACATCGGCCCCGAGCGCGATGAGCGAATTGGCGGTGCAGGCACGCTGCAGCGCGTCGGCGTCGACCAGCGCGATCCGCAGCCCGAGCTGGACGCGCTTGCCCATCGAAACACCGCCGTGCGTCGCGCCGCGATGCGGGCTGGCCAGGGGGCGGCTCGGCGCCGCGCGCATGGCCTACTGCTCCCCCGCCACGTCGATCTCGACCCGCCGGTTGGGCTGCAGGCATTGCAGCAGCGCCGGCGATGCGCGCGTGCCCTCGCAGTCGCTGACCACGGGCTGGCGCTTGCCCATGCCGGCGGTCCGGATCAGCTTGCGCTCGATGCCCTGCTGCACGAGCAGGTCGCGCACGGTGTTCGCGCGCGCCAGCGACAGGGCCTCGTTGTAGGCATCGCCGCCGAGCCGATCGGTGTGGCCGGTCACGACGACGTAGTGCAGCGCGCGGAAGCCGTGGCGCAGCTCGCCGGCCAGGCGCTCCACCCGTGCACGGCCCTCGGGCAGCAGGTCGGTGGCCGCGGCGCCGTCGAAGCGGAACAGGCCGTCGGCGCTGAGCGTGAGCTTCTGCGGCGGCGCGAGCCTGGTACCGGCGGGAATCGGCGTGACCGCGGGCGGCTGCGCGAGCAGCGCGCACTCGGGGTTCTTCCACCATGCGCCGGTCGCCAGGTTGTCGGCATTGAAGCGCACCATGTACTGGCAGGTGGTGTAGTCGCTGCCCTTGCCGTTGTAGAAGTGGAAGATGTAGTTCCACTCGCGCACGCCCCACAGGCCCTCGCTGAAATGCGGCCAGCCCAGCAGCTCGCGCAGCGGGTCCTTGCCCATGCCGGGGCGCACCCGCTCGAACGCCTTCGGTGCCGGGAACGCGCCCTGCTTCCAGTTGGCCCTGGCCGGATCCGGAAACTCCTCGGGCTTCGGCGGCGCGGGCTGCTCCGCGGCGGCGCGCGCCTGCGCCTCCTTGTCGATCGCCGCACCGGGCGACGCGCAGCCCTGGATCAGCGTCCCCGCCATGACCAGCAGGGCCAGCCCCGCCGCCTGCTTCGTTCGACTCGTGCTCATCGTCCTTCTCCCCGTGCTCAATTGAAGACCCATTCCGCGCCCACCGTGGCCGACGCGCCGGCACGGCTCAGGCCGACGCCGCCGGTCAGGCTCCAGGCGTTGCTCTCGGCCGTGCGGCGGAAGCTCACGCCCATCGCGCTCTCGCCCTTGAAGACGCCGTAGCCCATGCGCATCACCGTCTTGCCCGGCACGTAGGAGCCCGGCATCTGCACCGCCATCGCGGCCGCGACGCCGGCGTAGGCATTGCGCGCCACGCTGCGGATCTCGTTGCCCAGCGCATTCGCGCGCATGTCGGTGTAGGCGTTGTTGGCGGCGCTCGACTGGTTGAGCTGCTGCACGTTGACCGCGTCGGTGGGCGCGACACCCGGCGCCACGTTCTGGATGGTCACCGGCCCGCTGGAGGCGCCGTTGCCCATCGTCACGCTGTTGTAGTTGACGGTGCCGTCGGGGTTGGTGTCGTAGCGCACCGTGCTCTGCTGCACCGCCTGCAGCTGCCGCACGTTGACCGCGTCGGTGGCCTGCGTGCCGCCGGCCACGTTGGTGATCTGGCGTTCGTTGCCGCTCGCGCCGACCGACAGCGCGCCCTGCGCGGAAGCCACGGCCACGCCCGAGAACATCTCGCGCTGGCCGTTCATGCCCGCGCGGTCGGCCACCGCGCCGTTGCCCAGCGCCACGCCATTGCTGCTCGAGGCCAGCGAGTTGCCGCCGAGCGCGAGGCTGCCCGCGCCGATGGCGCGCGCGCCGTTGCCGGTGGCGACCGCGCTGGGGCCCAGTGCCTCGGCGCGCGGGCCGATGGCCACGCTCTCGGCGCCGGCGGCGTTCGAGTCCGCCGCCTGCGAGTTGGCATGGAAGTACTTGATGCCCGAGCCGGTCTGGATGTTGTTGATGGCCTGGTTGGTCGCGTAGAGCTGGCTGCCGTTCACCGCGTCGGTGCTGGTGGCGCTGATCTCGCCGGCCGCGACGTTGGTGATCTGGCGCTCCTTGCCTTCCGAGCCCACGCTGACCACGCCCACCGGCTTGGCGCCGGCGAACTTGTAGGTCGTGCCCTGGATCGTCACCTCCTCGGTGGGCCTGGCCTTCGAGGTCGTCGAGTCGTTGCCCAGCGCCACGCTGTTGTCGGTGCTGACCACGGCACCGGTGCCGATCGCCACGCCCCTGTCGGCCTTGACGACCGCGCCCGATCCCACCGCGGTGCCGTCCTTGCCGCTGGACGTCGGCGCCACGTAGGTGGTCGGCGACCCGGTGATCCACTTGTTGCCCGCGCTCGCGGCCTGGCTGGCCACGGCCTGCAGCTGCGCCACGTTGACCGCATCGGTGAGCGCCGAGCCCGCGGCCACGCCGGTGATCTGGCGCAGCAGGCCGTTGGCCGCATCGCCGACGCCGACGGCGCCCGCCGTGGCGGTGGTGGAGGCGATCGCCTTCGATGACGCGGCATCGGCGCCCGGCGGCACGTAGCCCGCCGTGCCCGCCGCGCGGTCGGCCACCGAGAGCGCGCCCAGCGCCACGCCGCCATCGGCGGTCGCGGTGCTGCCCGCCCCCACGGCCACGCTGGCCGTGCCCGCGGCGGTCGAGGCCGCGCCGGCCGCCACGCTGCCGTTGCCCAGGGCCCGCGACCAGGCACCGAAAGCGGTGCTGTCGATGCCGCCCGCGGTCGAGAAGTAGCCCACCGCGGTGCCGCGGTCGCCGAGCGCCCAGGCGGCATTCCCGAGCGCCGTGGCGCTGGCGCCGGTGGCCTGCGCCGCCGTGCCCATGGCCACCGCGTTGTCGCCCGCGGCCTTCGCGTCCTTGCCCGAGGCGATGGCGTCGGCACCGGTCGCGCCGTCGTTCTGCTCGTTGCCGCCGCCGGTCGAGTTCACGCTGTAGTACCTGGTCTTGCCCTTGTCCACCGTGTCGTTGAGCTGGCTCACGTTGACCGCGTCGGTGTCGGCCACGCCCGGCGCGACGTTGGTGATCACCTTGCCCCCGGCATCGATGCCCGAGGTGGTCACGCTCGGACCACCCGCGATCGTCAGGCCGGTCGACCCGAGCTTGACGTCCGGACCCACGGCCACCCCGGCGTTGTTCATCACCGTGTCGCCCACGGTCACGCTGCGGTTGACCTTGACGTCGTCGGCGAGCTTGAAGTCGAGGTCGGTGCCCGTGCGCTGGATCGCGACGTTGCCGTCGGAGCTGCCGAAGTTCACCTTGCCGCCCGGCGCCACATTGCCGCCCGTGGCTTCGCCGTTGGCGGCCACATTCCAGCCCGCGCTGGCGGTCTGGTCGACGAGCTTGAGCTGTTCTTCGGTCGCTGCGCGGCCCACGGTCGCAAAGCTCGGATCGTTCAGCGTCTTGTTGCTCAGGCCCTGGATGTCGTTCGTGAAACCGCTGAGCTTGACCGTGCCGCTGGTCACGCCGCCCGCCGACACCGCCGTCGTGGTGGTCCCATTGTTGACTGTCAGGCCCGTCGTGTTCACGACGCTCTGGCCCACGGTCACGCTGTTGTTGACCTTGACGTCGTCGGCGAGCTTGAAGTCCAGATCGGTGCCCGTGCGCTGGATCGCGACGTTGCCATCCGAGTTGCCGAAGTTCACCTTGCCACCCGGTGCCACATTGCCGCCCGTGGCTTCGCCGTTGGCCGCCACGTTCCAGCCTGCATTGGCCGTCTGGTCGACGAGCTTGAGCTGCTCTTCAGTCGCTGCGCGGCCCACGGTCGCGAATGTCGGATCGGTCAGGGTCTTGTTGCTCAGGCCCTGGATGTCGTTCGTGACGCCGCTGAGCTTGACGGTGCCGCTGCTCACGCCTCCGGCCGACACGGCCGTCGTGGTGCTCCCGTCGTTCACCGTCAGGCCCGCGTTGTTGACGAGGCTGTTGCCCGTGCTCAGGCTGCCCGCGGCCGTGAGGTTTACGTCCTTGTTGAGCGCCACCTTCACCTGCCCGTCGTTGGCCACGCCGCTCTGCGTCACGGTCATGTTGCTGTCGCCATTGAACGTGACCTTGCCGTTCGGACCGATGTTGGCCATGGTCGAGCCCGCGCCATTGGCCGTCACGTTCCAGCCCGCGCTGGCCGTCTGGTCGACGAGCTTGAGCTGCTCTTCGGTTGCAGCACGGCCCACGGTCGCGAACGTTGGATCGGTCAGCGTCTTGTTGCTGAGGCCTTGGACGTCGTTGGTGATGCCGCTGAGGTTCACCGTGCCACTGGTCACGCCGCCGGCCGAGACGGCCGTGGTTGTCGTGCCGTTGTTGATGGTCAGGCCCGTCGTGTTCACGACGCTCTGTCCCACGGTCAGGCTGTTGTTCACCTTGACGTCGTCGGCGAGCTTGAAGTCCAGATCGGTACCCGCGCGCTTGATCGTGACATTTCCATCCGAGTTGCCGAAGTTCACCTTGCCACCCGGTGCCACATTGCCGCCCGTGGCCTCGCCATTGGCGGCCACGTTCCAGCCTGCGTTGGCGGTCTGGTCGACCAGCTTGAGCTGCTCTTCGGTCGCCGCGCGGCCCACCGTCGCGAATGTCGGGTCAGTCAGGGTCTTGTTGCTCAGACCTTTGATGTCGTTCGTGACACCGCTGAGGTTGACCGTGCCGCTGGTCACGCCGCCAGCCGACACGGCCGTCGTCGTGGTCCCGTTGGCAACCGTCAGGCCCGTCGTGTTCATGACGCTCTGGCCGACCGTCACGCTGTTGTTGACCTTGACGTCATCGGCGAGCTTCACGTCCAGGTTGGTCCCGGTACGGGTGATCGTGACGTTGCCGTCCGAGTTGCTGAAATCGACCTTGCCGCCCGGCGCCACATTGCCGCCGGTCGCTTCGCCGTTGGCGGCAACGTTCCAGCCTGCGCTGGCGGTCTGGTCGACCAGCTTGAGCTGCTCTTCCGTTGCGGCACGGCCCACGGTTGCGAATGTCGGATCGGTCAGCGTCTTGTTGCTGAGGCCTTGGACGTCGTTGGTGACCCCACTGAGGTTCACCGTTCCACTGGTCACGCCACCGGCCGACACGGCCGTCGTCGTGGTCCCGTTGTTGACGGTCAGGCCCGTCGTGTTCACGACGCTCTGCCCCACCGTCACGCTGTTGTTGACCTTCACGTCGTCCGCGAGCTTGAAATCCAGATCGGTGCCCGTGCGCTTGATCGTGACATTGCCATCCGAGTTGCTGAAGTCGACCTTGCCGCCCGGCGCGACATTGCCTCCCGTGGCTTCGCCGTTGGCCGCCACATTCCAGCCGGCGCTGGCGGTCTGGTCCACGAGCTTGAGCTGCTCTTCGGTCGCCGCGCGGCCCACCGTCGCGAATGTCGGATCGGTCAGGGTCTTGTTGCTCAGGCCTTTGATGTCGTTCGTGACACCGCTGAGGTTGACCGTTCCGCTGGTCACGCCGCCAGCCGACACGGCCGTCGTCGTGGTCCCGTTGGCAACCGTCAGGCCCGTCGTGTTGACGACGCTTTGGCCCACCGTCACGCTGTTGTTGACTTTCACGTCGTCCGCGAGCTTCACGTCCAGGTTGGTGCCCGTGCGCTTGATCGTGACATTGCCATCCGAGTTGCTGAAGTCGACCTTGCCGCCAGGCGCCACATTGCCACCCGTGGCCTCACCATTGGCTGCCACGTTCCAGCCCGCGCTGGCGGTCTGGTCGACCAGCTTGAGCTGCTCTTCGGTCGCCGCACGACCCACGGTCGCGAATGTCGGATCGGTCAGCGTCTTGTTGCTGAGGCCTTGGACGTCGTTGGTGATGCCGCTGAGGTTCACCGTGCCGCTGGTCACGCCTCCCGCCGAAACCGCGGTTGTCGTGGTTCCGTTGTTGACGGTCAGACCCGTGGTGTTCACGACGCTCTGGCCCACCGTCACGCTGCTGTTGACCTTCACGTCGTCGGCCAACTTCACGTCCAGGTTCGTACCCGTGCGCTTGATCGTGACGTTGCCGTCCGAGTTGCTGAAGTCCACCTTGCCGCCGGGCGCAACGTTCGCGCCTGTGGCTTCTCCGTTCGCGGCCACGTTCCAGCCCGCATTGGCGGTTTGATCGACGAGCTTCAATTGCTCTTCGGTCGCCGCGCGACCCACGGTCGCAAAGCTCGGGTCGGTCAGCGTCTTGTTGCTCAACCCTTGGACGTCGTTGGTGACACCACTGAGGTTGATCGTTCCGCTGGTCACGCCACCAGCAGAAACCGCCGTCGTGGTGGTTCCGTTGTTGACCGTCAGCCCCGTCGTGTTCACAACGCTCTGCCCCACCGTCACGCTGTTGTTGACTTTCACGTCATCGGCCAGCTTCACATCGAGATTGGTGCCCGTACGGGTAATCGTGACGTTGCTATCCGAATTGCTGAAGTCGACCTTGCCGCCGGGTGCAACGTTCGCGCCTGTGGCTTCTCCGTTGGCTGCCACGTTCCAGCCCGCATTGGCGGTCTGGTCGACGAGCTTCAATTGCTCTTCGGTCGCCGCACGGCCGACAGTCGCGAATGTCGGATCCGTCAGGGTCTTGTTGCTGAGGCCTTGGACGTCGTTGGTGACGCCGCTAAGGTTCACTGTGCCGCTGGTCACTCCGCTCGCCGAAACCGCCGTCGTGGTCGTTCCGTTGTTGACCGTCAGCCCTGTCGTGTTCACCACGCTCTGGCCCACGGTCACGCTGTTGTTGACCTTCACATCGTCGGCCAGCTTCACGTCCAGGTTCGTACCCGTGCGGGTGATCGTGACGTTGCCGTCCGAGTTGCTGAAATCGACCTTGCCACCAGGCGCAACGTTCGCACCCGTGGCTTCTCCGTTGGCCGCCACGTTCCAGCCCGCATTGGCGGTCTGGTCGACGAGCTTCAGTTGTTCTTCAGTAGCGGCACGGCCCACGGTCGCGAAGCTCGGATCGGTCAAGGTCTTGTTGCTCAAGCCCTGGATGTCATTCGTGACCCCACTGAGGCTCACTGTGCCGCTGGTCACGCCACCGGCCGAGACGGCCGTCGTGGTCGTTCCGTTGTTGACCGTCAGCCCCGTCGTGTTCACGACACTTTGGCCCACCGTCACGCTGTTGTTGACCTTCACGTCGTCAGCCAGCTTCACATCGAGATTGGTACCCGTGCGAGTGATCGTGACGTTGCCGTCCGAATTGCTGAAGTCGACCTTGCCGCCAGGCGCAACGTTCGCACCCGTGGCTTCGCCGTTGGCCGCCACATTCCAGCCTGCATTGGCCGTCTGGTCGACGATCTTCAGTTGCTCTTCGGTCGCCGCACGACCGACAGTCGCGAACGTCGGATCGGTCAAGGTCTTGTTGCTCAGGCCCTGGATGTCGTTCGTGACACCGCTGAGCTTGACCGTGCCGCTGCTCACGCCGCCCGCCGACACCACCGTCGTGGTAGTCCCGTTGTTGACTGTCAGGCCCGTCGTGTTCACGACGCTCTGGCCCACGGTCACGCTGTTGTTCACCTTGACGTCGTCGGCGAGCTTGAAGTCGAGGTCGGTGCCCGTGCGCTGGATCGCGATGTTGCCGTCGGAGCTGCCGAAGTTCACCTTGCCACCCGGCGCCACATTGCCGCCAGTGGCCTCGCCATTGGCGGCCACGTTCCAGCCCGCGTTGGCGGTCTGGTCGACGAGCTTGAGCTGTTCTTCCGTTGCCGCGCGACCGACAGTCGCGAATGTCGGATCGGTCAAGGTCTTGTTGCTCAGGCCCTGGATGTCGTTGCTGACACCGCTGAGATTCACCGTGCCGCTGGTCACGCCACCGGCAGAGACAGCCGTCGTGGTGGTTCCGTTGTTGACGGTCAAGCCCGTCGTGTTCACGACGCTCTGGCCCACGGTCACGCTGTTGTTGACCTTCACATCGTCGGCCAGCTTCACGTCGAGGTTGGTGCCCGTGCGAGTGATCGTGACATTGCCGTCCGAGTTGCTGAAGTCCACCTTGCCGCCCGGCGCCACGTTCGCACCCGTGGCCTCACCATTGGCCGCCACGTTCCAGCCTGCATTGGCGGTCTGGTCGACGAGCTTCAGCTGCTCTTCGGTCGCCGCACGACCGACAGTCGCAAAGCTCGGATCGGTCAACGTCTTGTTGCTCAGCCCCTGAATGTCGTTGCTGACACCGCTGAGATTCACCGTACCGCTGCTCACGCCCCCAGCCGACACCGCCGTCGTGGTGGTCCCGTCGTTGACGGTCAGGCCCGCGTTGTCGACCCGGCTGTTGCCCGTGCTCAGGCTGCCCGCCGCCGTGAGGTTCACGTCCTTGTTGAGCGCGACATTCACCTGGCCGTCATTGGCAGCCCCCGTCTGCGTCACGGTCATGTTGCTGTCGCCATTGAACGTGACCTTGCCGTTCGGGCCGATGTTCGCCGTCGACGAACCCGCGCCATTGGCCGTCACGTTCCAGCCTGCATTGGCGGTCTGATCGACCAGCTTGAGTTGCTCCTCGGTGGCAGCACGCCCCACGGTCGCAAAGCCCGGATCGGTCAGCGTCTTGTTGCTCAGCCCCTGGATGTCGTTCGTGACCCCACTGAGCTTCACCGTCCCGCTGCTCACGCCACCCGCCGACACGGCGGTCGTCGTGGTCCCGTTGTTGACCGTCAGCCCCGTGGTGTCGAGCACGCTCTGCCCCACCGTCACGCTGTTGTTGATCTTCACGTCATCGGCCAGCTTCACATCGAGATCGGTCCCGGTGCGGGTGATCGTGACGTTGCCATCCGAGTTGCCGAAGTCCACCTTGCCGCCAGGCGCGACGTTGCCGCCCGTGGCCTCGCCATTGGCCGCCACGTTCCAGCCCGCGTTCGCGACCTGGCTCACGGCCTTGAGCTGGCTCACGTTGACCGCGTCGCTGTCCGCGGCGCCCGCGGCCACGTTGGTGATCTGGCGCAACTGGCCATTGCCGCCCACGCTCACCGCCGCCAGCGTGCTGGTGGTGTCGGCGATCGCCGTGCCGCTCTTCGCGGCGGTGCCGGTGCTCGGGTCGTAGCCGACCACGCCCGCGGCCGTGTTCGCCAGCGAGTTGCTGCCCAGCGCCACGCTGTCGGCCAGGGCGGCGGACGCACGCACGCCGAGTGCGGTGCTGCCATCCTGGAACGCGCGGCTGGCCGCGCCCACGGTCACGGCGCCGACGCCCTGCGCATCGGTGTTGGACCCCACGGACACCGACGCGAGGCCGGTGCCGGTCGCACCGGGGCCGACGGCCACGGCCGCGGTGCCCACGGTGGTCGCGTTGAAACCGATGGCCGCGCCGCCATTGGCGGCCTTGGCCTGGAAGCCGGCGGCCACGGCATTGGTGCCGGCGCTGCTGCCCGCGCCCAGCGAGGTCGCTTCCGAAGCCAGCGCGCTGGCATCGCCGCCGAGCGCCGTCGAGTTCGAGAAGCTCGCGGTCGCGCCGCTGCCGATCGCGGTGGCGCCATGGTTGACCGCCCCGCCGCTGGAGGTGAAGGCGCTGGCGCCGCGGCCGATGGCCACCGAGCCCCCCGAGGTGCCGTCCGCCACCGCCGAGGCACCGACGGCCACGCCGTCGTTCGCCTTGGCCGCGGCGCCCACGCCCGCGGCCAGCGCGTTGGTTCCGGTCGCGCCCTTGTTGTCGTAGTTGTCGCCCGGCGTGCCGTTGTCGTTCACGCTGTAGTAGTGCGTCTGCGCGGCCTTGAGCTGGCTCACGTTCACCGCGTCGGTGTCCGCGCCGCCGGCAGCCACGTTGGTGAGGCGCCGCTCCGCGCCCGAGGCGCCGACGCTTACCACGTTGCTGCCGGTGGCCGTGCCGGCCACGGCGGCCCCATTGGGCGCATACGACGCCACGGTCGCCGCGCTCACCGTGCTGCCGTTGCCGATGCCCACCGCGCCATCCAGACCCGCGGCGATAGTCACGTTGTTGCCTACCGCGAAGGCGTTGTTGGCCGCGATGTCGTTGTTGTTGCCCACCGCGTAGCTGCCCGATCCGCTGACGATGTTCGGGTCGCCGATGGCACCGCTGTTGTCGCCGCTGACGATGTTGCCGGTGCCGATGCCGATGCTGCTCGCGCCGAGGGCCTGCGCGCCGGTGCCGATGGCAATGGCGTCCGTCCTGCCGCTGGCACCGGCGATGGCGCGCTTGCCCAGCGCGATCGAACGGTCCGAGTCGGTGATGGCATGGTTGCCGACGGCCACGGTGTCGTTCAGCACGGTGCGCGGCGGCGTGGCCGCCACCTTGTTGCCGTTGCGGTCGGTGAGCAGGCCCGTCTTGGTGTCGATGAAGTAGCCGGTGCCGGCCGAGGTACCGACCGCGACGTTGTTGTCGCCCTGGAGGGCGAAGCCGGCCGCGCTGCCGGCGACATGGTTGTCGCTGCCTTGCAGGTTCATTCCCGCGAAGGTGCCGACGGCGACGTTGCGGTCCCCCTGGGTCGACAGGCCGGCGGAGGTCCCGACGATGGTGTTGTAGTCCCCCGCCAGCTTGTAGCCGGACGTGGTGCCCAATGTCGCGTTGTAGTTTCCGGTCGCGCCAAGGCCCGCGCTGCTGCCGACGTAGGTGTTGGACGCGCCCTTGGAAGCCGCGCCGGCACTCGTACCGACATAGGTGGCATAGTCGCCGCCGGTCACGCCATTGCCGGCGTTCCCGCCGATGGCCGTGGTCTGCTGGCCCAGCGCCTGCGAAGAATTGCCCACGGCCACGCCGCCGCCGCCCGAGGCCACGGACGAAACGCCGACGGCCACCGACTGGTCCGCCGTCGCCGCGGCATTCACGCCCGCCGCCAGGCTGTTGATGCCCGTGGCCCCGTTGTTGTCGTGGTTGCCCTGGGGCGTGCCGTTGTCGTTCACGCTGTAGTAGTGCGTCTGTGCCGCCTTGAGCTGGCTCACGTTCACCGCGTCGGTGTCGTCCGAACCTGCCGCGAGGTTGGTGATGCGGCGCTCCTTGCCCGCGCTGCCCACCGACACCTCGCCCACCGGCGCGCCGCCGGCCACCGCGGCGCCATCGGGCGCATAGGCGTTCTTCAGCGCCAGCGCGGCCGCATCCTGCGTCGCCTGCGATCCGGCGCCCAGCGCCACGCCGTCGGCCGCGCTGGCCTGGGCCTCGCGGCCGACCGCGACCGCGCCGTCCTTGCCGGCCACGGCGCTGCTGCCGATGCTCACCGTGTCGCTGGCCTCGACGTTGACGCCCGCCATGCTGCCCAGGGCCACGTTGTTGTCGCCCTGGGTGCCCAAGCCCGCGTAGAAGCCGGCGGACAGGTTCGCGTTGCCCTTGATGTCGGTGCCCGCATAGTGGCCCTGGGCCGCGTTGTACGAGCCCGCGGTGCGCGTGCCCGCGCCCTCGCCTACGCCGAGGTTGAAGTCGCCGGCCACGCCGTTGCCCGCATTGCCGCCAAATGCGACGTTGCTGGTGCCGGTCACGTTCTGTCCGGCCTTGGTGCCGAAGGCGGCGTTGTAGGCACCGCTCGAGCCCCGGCCCGCGTTCGGGCCGACGCTGAGGCTCTCGTCGCCGTTGGCCTGCGCGCCCGGGCCCATGGCCACGGCCTCGAGACCGCTGGCCTCGGTGCCCTTGCCCACCGCGATCGCGCGGTCCTTCGAGGCATAGGCGAGGTTGCCGATCGAGACCGTGTCGTTCGCCTTCGTGGCCGCCGGCTGTCCCGCCAGCAGGTTGCCGCTGCGGTCGACGTAGCCGCCGCGGTCCAGGTCGAGCATCGCCGCCGTGCCGGCGCCCCTGCCGATGGAGACGTTGTTGTCGCCATCGACCACGCCGCCCGCGCCCTGCCCCACGCCGACATTGCCGCTGCCCTTCACGAGGCTCACGGCCCCCGTGCCGAGCGCGGCGTTGTCGGTCCCCGTCACCACGCTGCCGGCCACCGCGCCGACGCCGACGTTGCGGTTGCCCTGCACGCCGTTGCCCGCGCTGCTGCCCAGGCCCAGGTTGTCGTTGCCGTCGATGCTGTCGCCCGCGTTGTTGCCGACCGCCACGTTGCGCGTGCCCTTGGCGCCGGTCCCCGAGTCGTTGCCCACGAAGGTGTTGCGGTCGCCCTGGGCATCGACCCCGGCCGAGGTGCCGAGGCTGGTGTTGGCCTCTCCCGTGACGCCCGTGCCGGCGCCGCTGCCGAAGGCCGCGTTCTCGCTGCCGGTCACCGACGCACCGGCCGAGGCGCCTACCGCGGTGTTGCTCGCGCCCGGCGTGCCCTGGCCCGCGCCCACGCCGACGGCCGTCGAGCCGGCACCGGCCGCCTGGGCACCCGAACCCACCGCGGTCGCATGGTCGCCCGCCGCCGCGGCATCGACGCCGGCCGCCAGGGCATTCAGGCCCGTGGCGCCGTCGTTGCCGTGGTTGCCGCCCGTCACGCCGTTGTCGTTCACGCTGTAGTAGTGCGTGGCCACCGCCTGCTGCACCGCCTGCAGCTGCGCCACGTTCACCGCGTCGGTCGCTTCCTTGCCGGCCGCCACGTTGGTGATCTGGCGCGTCTGGCCGTTGCTGCCCACGCTGACCGCGCCCAGCGTGCTGGTCCAGGCCGCGCCGGTGTTGGTGGAGGCCTTGCCCGTGGCCGGATCGAAGCCGGCCACGCCGGCCGCCGTGTTCGCCTCGGACTGGCTGCCCAGCGCCACGCCGTCGGCGACGTTGGCGCGCGAGTTCGCGCCGAGCGCCATCGCGTTCTCGGCGTTGTCCACGCGCGCGGCCCAGCCCAGCGCGACGGTGTTGTCGCCCGTGGCCTGGCCGCCGATGGCGATGGCGCTGAAGCCGTCGGCCCGGGCCGTGCCGCTGGAGGCACCGCCGATCGCCACCGCCGCCGCGCCGTTGGCGATGCCGTTGATGGCGGTCGACTGGGTGCCCGTGGCCTGGCCGTTGATCGCCACGGCGGTGGCGCCGTCGGCGCGCGCGCCGTTGCCGACCGCGGTGGCGCTGGTCTGCAGCGCGCTCGCCGAGGTGCCCACCGCCACGGTGTCGCTGGCACCGGCCTGCGCGCCCTTGCCGAGCAGCACCACGCCGCTGGCGTTGTCCGCGACCTGGCCGCCGTCGGCCAGCACCACGCTGGAGCTCAGGCCGTTGAGCGTCGTGTCCACGCCACCGACGAAGTTCTTCTCGCCGCCGGTCACGCTGAGGCCCTTGCCGATCACGCTGGTGGCCGAAGTCGCGCCGACCTTGTTGTTGGCGCCGATGACGCTGGTCAGCGAGGTGCCATCCAGCGTGTTGACCGTGCCGAGGACGCTGGTGTTGTCGTTCTTGCCCGTCAGCGCGTTCTGGTTGCCGATCACGCTCACCAGCCGGTTGCCGTCGCCCGTGATGCTGTTGTTCCGGCCGATCTGGCTCGTGCTCTGGTTGTCGTTGCCGCTGAGCTCGTTCTGGTAGCCGATCAGCTGGTTGTATTCATTGATGTTGCCCTCGATCGCGTTGAGCCCGCCCGAGACGATGGCACCGTAGTTGCCGCTGCCCGAGACGCTGTTCTGCTCGCCGTTGGCGAACAGGTAGCTGCCCGTGGCATCGGTCAGCGCGTTGTTGTTGCCCTGCGCGTGGCTCGAACTGGCGGCGATCGTGTTGTGGTTGCCGACCGCATAGGAATTGTTGCCGCTGATCGTGTTCGGATCGCCGATGGCGCCGCTGTGATCGCCGTTGACGATGTTGCCCGTGCCGATGCTGATCGACTGCGTGCCGTTGGCCTGCGCGCCCGTGCCGATGGCCACGGCCGAGACGCCGGAAGCCTGGCTGCCGCTGCCGATCGCCACCGCGGCCTTCTCGCCCGCGACCGCCGAGGAGCCGATGGCCAGCGCGTCGTCGCCGGTGGCGCGCGAGAGGTAGCCGATGGCCGTGGTGCGACTGGCGTTGGTGCCGGCCACGCCGTTGCGCTGCGAGGCGCGCACGAACGAGTCCTGCAGCTCGGCGGCCGTCACCACCACGTTGCCGCTGCTGGCCTGCACCACGTTGCCGGCGCCGTCGATGGTGTAGCTGCCGTCGTCGATGCCGGCCTGCGTCACGCCGCGCGAGGCGAGGAAGCCCATGAACTCGTTCTGCGCCGCCAGGCTCGCCGCCTGCACCACGGCCTGGGGAATGGGGCTGTTCGGATCCTGCGCGGCCAGCGCCAGGTTGGCGCCGGCGCCGGTGCCCAGCGCGATGTTGTTGCTGCCGGTGGACTGCAGCCCCGCGAGCGTGCCCTGGTGGATGTTCTGGTCGCCGGTCACGACCTGGCCCGCGCGCTGGCCGAGCGCGATGTTGCGGTTGCCGGTGGTCAGCCCGCCCGCGCCGAAGCCCATGCCGACGTTCTCGTCGCCGGTGACGATGGCGCCGGCCTGGTTGCCGACGTAGGCGTTGCGGGCACCGCTGCCCGCGGCGCCGGCGCCGCTGCCCACGAAGGTGTTGAAGGCATTGCTGAAATCGTTGGGATCGGACTTGGCCGGCCGGCTCATGCCCGCGTACATGCCGACCGCGACCGTGTCGTAGCCGGCCTCGGCGCGCGATCCCAGCGCCGTGCCGCGTCCCTCGGCCTTGGCCGAACCGCCGACGGCGACCGAGTTGCTCTCGGTGGCCGCGGCATAGGCGCCCAGCGCCACCGAGCTCCAGTTCTCGGTCGGGCTGTTGAGGTTGTTGCCGCCGCTCGCCAGCGCGCCGCGGCCGATGGCGATGTCGCCGAGCTTGCGTGCCTCGGTGCCGTTGCCCATGGCCACCGTGTCGCCCGCGCTCGCCTTGGCGTCGGGCCCGATCGCCACGCTGTTGGCGCCGGTCGCGCCCGAATTGGCGAGCGTCGAATTGCCGGCGGCGGTCGCGTTCACGTGCAGGTAGGGCGTCTCGTCGACGCTCACCCAGCGCCCGCCCTTCCAGGTCACCAAGCCCTGCGTGAGGCCGTTGGCGGCCGTGCCGGGGGTGGTGTTGAACAGCACCATGCCGTCGGCCGGCACGCCGCCGGGCAGGCCCCAGACGGTCGCGTCGGTCAGCGCCACGCGCGGCATCATCACGCCGCGGGTCGAGGAGTTGATGTCGAGCACCGCGCCGGGCACCGGGTCGGGGTTGGCATGCCCGGTGCCGTCATGGATGCCGGCCTGCGCCCAGGCATCGCCGGCGCCCAGCGCCGTCACCGCCGCCAGGCCCGCGGCCAACACAGCCGCGCGTACGCGACCGCCTCCCTTGCCGCGGGCCTTCACCGTTTCCGACGCCGCCACCCAGGCTCCGAGCGCTTCGTTCCAGACCGATCGGTACGTCTTGTTCATTTCTTCGTGATCCTCAAAATCAGATGGGCCGCATGCGCACGACCTGGCCCCTGGCTGGGCCCGAAGGGCGGCGATGTGATGGGAGGGCAGCGCTTGTTCGCTGCACAGGCGGCGGATGATGTCGAGGGGCCCTGCCGGGCGAGACCGGTGCGCGAGGTTTGGTCAGATTTGCAGAAAGCTTCTGCCCGCATTTGTGAATTTCTTTACTACTTTCTTGCAATTGCAAACAATGGGACGTGGCGTCTCGCCTGCGTGAATTCGTCAGATTTCGCGTCGGGATTCACTGTCAGAATCGCCTCGCTACCTCTCGGACCATGCGCATTGCCATCCTCGAAGACGACCCCGACCAGCTGTCACACCTGGTCCGGACACTGGAGCAGTTGTTAACAATTGGCGACACCACGGTCAGCTGCACGGCCCTCTCCGACGGCCTCGCGCTGCAGCAGGTGCTGCGGCGCGAAAGCTTCGACCTGCTGGTGCTCGACTGGAACGTGCCGGGCCTGGCCGGCGTCGAGCTGCTGCGCTGGCTGCGCACCTGGCAGGCCGACCAGGTGCCCACGCTGATGCTGAGTTCGCGCGCCTCCGAGCAGGACGTGGTGGAGGCGCTGAGCCTCGGCGCCGACGACTACATCGTCAAACCGTTTCGCCCGCTCGAGCTGCGCGCGCGCGTGCAGCGCCTGATGGCGCGCCGCGCGCCGGTGGAAAGCTCGCCCGGCGAGCGCTTCGGCCGTTGGGAGTTCGAGCGCCTCACGCACAGCGTGCTGATCCATCCGGCCCCGGGCGAGGCGGCGGCGCCCGAACGCCATGCGCTGTCGGACCGCGAGTTCAGCCTCGCCCTCACGCTGTTCCAGCACCTGGGCGGCATCGTGTCGCGCGCCCACCTGCTCGAGAGCGCCGGCTACAGCAGCGACGAGCTGCCCTCGCGCACGCTCGACAGCCACATCTACCGCCTGCGCAACAAGCTCGGCCTCGAGGCCGCGCGCGGCCTGAGCCTGCGCACGGTCTACGGCCGCGGCTACCGGCTCGAGGCCATGCAGCAGGTGGAATCCTGATGGCGCCGTGGCGCGCCGCCACCCGGCTCGCGCGGCGCCTGGCCGGCGCGCTCGCGGTCTGCGCCGGCCTGGTCGCGCCGCTGGCCATGGCCCAGTCGCCCCACGTGGTGCAGCCTGGCGAAACCCTCTGGGGCATCTCGAACCAGCACCTGCGCACCCCGCTGCGCTGGCCCGAGGTGCAGCAGCGCAACCAGGTCGGCGAGCCCCGGCTGCTGCAGCCGGGCAAGCTGCTGTATTTCGCCGACGGCCGCCTCGTGCCCGAGGGCGCCGCCGTGGTCGCGGCGGTGGAGGGCCGGGCCTCGCGCCAGCGCCCGGGCGGCCCCGAGCAGGTGCTCGCGCCCGGCACCCCGATCCTGCCGGGCGACGTGCTGGTCACCGGTCCCGATGCCTTCGTCACGCTGGGCCTGCCCGGCGGCAACCGCGTCGTGCTGCCGTCGCAGAGCGCGCTCGAGGTGCAGGCCATCGACACCCAGACGATCCAGCTGCGGCTGATCCGGGGCCGCGTCGAATCGCAGGTGCAGAAGCAGCAGCCGGGCCAGCAGTTCGAGATCCGCGCGCGCTCGATGGGCCTCGGCGTGCGCGGCACGCACTTTCGCGTGCGCGACGAGAACGGCACGCTGGCCAGCGAGGTGATCGAGGGCGAGGTGGTGGTGCGCCAGGACCGCGGCGGCGCCGAACCGC
Organism: Variovorax sp. GW821-FHT10D07; assembly: GCF_059415325.1. Taxonomy (NCBI): domain Bacteria; kingdom Pseudomonadati; phylum Pseudomonadota; class Betaproteobacteria; order Burkholderiales; family Comamonadaceae; genus Variovorax; species Variovorax sp. GW821-FHT10D07. Next base: position 250,417 of record NZ_JBWKMZ010000006.1, read on the forward strand.
CGCTGGTGCTGCGCGCCGGCAGCGGCGCGGTGCTGCTCGACGGCGCCGGGGCGCAGGCGCGCACGCTGCTGCCGGCACCGCAACTGCTGGCCTCGAACGCGCCGCGCGCCGATCGCGCGCTGCAGTTCGAGCCGGTGGCCGGTGCCCAGAGCTATCGCCTCCAGCTCGCGCGCGACGAGCGCTTCCTGCTGCCGGTGCACGAGCAGCGCGGCGAGGCCCCGGCCTTCACGGCGCCGGCCGACCTCGAGCCCGGCTTCTACCAGCTGCGCCTCACCGCCTTCGATGCGAACCAGCTCGAAGGCCTGCCGGGCGACAGCACCGTCTACCTGCCCGCGGCCGCCGGCGCCGACACGGGCCGCGGCAGCGCGACCCTGCTGTCCGATGGCCGCGTCGAGATCCGCTGGCCGGGCGCCGCGGGCCAGCGCTATGCCTTCGAACTCTCGCGCGGCGCCGACTTCTCGGTGCTGCTGATCGACGAGCCCGCGGCCCATGTCGCCGGCATGGTGGTCGGGCCCTTCGTGCTGGGCGGGCGCTACCACTGGCGCGCGCGCCCCGTGGGCGAGGGCGAGGCTGGCGCCGCCGGCTTCGGCGGCAGCTTCGAGATCCCGGCGCGCTGAAGCCGTCATGCCCTCGACCCGGCTCGTCGTCGAACGGCTGCTGATGGCGCTGCTGCTGCCGCTGGCCATGCTGGTGCTGGCCCAGCGGCCCGGCCTGCTGCAGATGGATGCGTTCATCCACGACCGGCTGCTGATCCTCGCCTCGCACACCGCGGCGCCCGAGATCCTGATCATCGCGATCGACGAACGCAGCCTCGGCGAACTCGGGCGCTGGCCCTGGAGCCGCGAGATCCATGCGCGCCTGCTCGAGCGGCTGGCGCCGGCCGCGCCGCGCGCCGTGCTGCTCGACATGTTCCTGACCGAGCCCAGCACCGACCCGCGCGAGGATGCGCGGCTGGCCGAGGCGATGGGCCTGCTGCCGGTCTACCTGCCGCTGCTGCATGCCGGGGCGCATGCGGGGCCGGACGCGCTCGACGAAGGCACGCACCCGGGCTTCCTCGCGCCGCTGCCGCAGTTCGCCGACCGCGCGCGCGGCCTCGGCCACGCCGGCCTCGCGCCCGATCCCGACGGCGTGGCGCGCACGCTCTACCTGCGCGAAGGCTACGCGGGCCATCTGCAGCCCTACGTGGGCGCACTGATCGCCGGGCGGGTGCCGCCGCCGTCGCCCGAGGCCGGTCGGCCCGGCGACTGGCTGCGCCAGGACCCGCTGCGCCTGGTCTTCGCGGGCCCGCGCGGCAGCTACCGCACGGTGCCCTACGTCAGCGTGCTGCGCGGCGAAGTGCCCGCCGAGCTGCTGCGCGACAAGCTGCTGCTCGTGGGCGCCACCGCGCCCGGCCTCGGCGACCAGACCCTGACGCCGAACGCCGGCATGCGCGGCGTGCTGCCCGGCATCGAGGTCAATGCCAACGCCATCGACGACCTGATGAACGCGCGCAACGTCGCGCTGCTGCCGCCGGACGGCTACGCGGCCTGGACCGTCGTGCCCCTGTGGATCGCGCTGTGGCTGCTGGTGCGCCTGCAGCGCCATGCGCTGCCGATCGCCTTCGGCCTCGCCGTCGCCTGCCTGCTGGCCAGCGGCATCGCCATGCTGGGCTGGCACTGGTGGCTGCCGCCTGCGGCGCCGATCGCCGGGCTGTTCCTGCTCTACCTGCTGTGGAGCTGGCGCCGGCTCGAGTCGCAGCTGGCCTACCTGCGCCAGCGCGCGCGGGTGCTGCATGCCATCCCGAGCGGCGCGTTCGAGGTCATGCCCGCGCCGCCCGCGCTCTCGGGCGACCCGGTGGTGCATCCCAAGCAGGCGCTCGACCGCGCCATCGCGCGCGTGCAGCGCATGCAGAAGCTGATGGACGAGGCGATGCATGCGATGCCCGTCGCCATGCTGATCTGCGACGACCAGGGCCGTATCGCCTCGGGCAACGCGGCCGCTTCCCGCCTGCTCGGCGGCGGCGAGCTCGCGCAGCGCGACAGCGATCCCGATGCGCTGCGCGGCCTGTCGCTGCCGCAGCTGATCGCGCCGATGGCGGCGGCCGCGAAGGCCGATGCCCCGGGTTCGGCGCGGCTGCACTGGACGATCCGGCTGCGCGACGAATACACCACCGCCGACGCGCGCGTGTTCCGCCTCGAGGCCGCCGCCTTCGGCGCGGACGCGCCCGACGACCGCGGCTGGGTCGTCATGCTGCCCGAGCTCACGACCGAGCGCGAGGCGCAGCGGCAGCGCGACGAATGGCGGCGCTTTCTCTCGCACGACCTGCGCAGCCCGCAGGTCACCATCCTGAGCCTGCTGTCCATGCACGAGGGCGACCCGGACGCGGCCAGCACCGCCGACATGCGCAAGGCCATCCGGCGCGAGGCCAAGCGCACCCTCGACCTGGCCGAGGGCTTCATGGATTTCGCGCAGGCCGAGTCGGACGACTACCGCTTCGCCGACACCCACGTGGGCGCCGTGCTGCTCGATGCCCGGGACCAGGCCTGGCACTATGCGCAGGCCAACGGCGTGCGCATCGATGCGCGCCTCGACGACGCCGACGAGACCCTCGTGCGCGCCGACGGCTCGCTGCTCACGCGCGCCATCGTCAACCTGCTGAACAACGCCATCCGCCACAGCGCGCCGGGCGCGCGCATCGAGCTGCGCATGGATCTCGAGTCCGCCACCCCCGACGACGCTGTACCGGACCGCGTGCGCATCACCATCGCCGACCAGGGCTCGGGCATGACGCCTGCGCAGCTGCATGCTCTGCTCCATGCGCCGCGCGGGCAGCGCGCCCAGTTCGCACCCGAGCCCGTGGCCACGCCGCGCGCCGATCCTGATGCCTCGGCCGCCGCTGCGCCGCGGCGCATGGGGCTGGGCTTCGCGGTGGTGCGGGCCGTGGTCCAGAAGCATGGGGGGCAGCTCGGGGGCGAGAGCACGCCGGGCGCGGGTACGCGGTTCTGGCTGCTGTTGCCGCTGCGGCGGGAGTTGCGCTGAGCCGATGCCGCAGCGACCCGCGAGCGTCCAGTTCGCAGATGCGCGCGGCTGTCTTGGCCTCAATGCCCCAGCTCGGCCGCTTCCAGCACCGTGGTCATGAAGCGATAGCCGTGATTGGCCTGGTAGCGGGCATCCCGCTCGCAACGCGCCATGAACTCCGAATGCCCGGCGCGCGACTGTCCGACCAGGCACCCGGCGCTCGTGTTCCCGACGTTGTTGTCCGGCGCGTCGTAGCCCGAATGCTGATTGATCGACGAGGCGATGGACACGCGCTCGCCCTCGTCGCGCCTGAAGTTCTTGTCGAGATCGCGATAGATGACGATGGGCGCGGTTTGCACGAGTGCCGGTTGCGTTCCCTTGTGAAAACCCACGCTCCATGCCTTGAACTGCCCCAGGGCAATGCGTGCGACCCCGGGGGTGCCGTCCAGCGGCTTCATCGTGTAGACCAGTCCGGGCTCGGTGGAGGCCTCCCAGCAGCCGACCCATTCGGCCTTGCCGCCCGGCGCGATGCGCAGCAAGGTCCGCAGATCGTTGAACCGGTTCGGTTCGTTCGCGTTGGGTGTGCCATCGCGCTTCATGCCTTCGACGTAGACGATGTTGACGGCGTCCGGGTGCCGGCACAGCCAGTAGCCCTTCTTGAGCATCGCGGCCGCCGTGCGGCCCGCAGGCGAGTGGTCGAGCACGATCGGATACAGGGCTCTTGCCTCGCTGGACAGCAGCATCTCGGCCAATCCGGCATCGACGATCTCGACCGGGGCGGCATTCATCGCCTTGCCGAATTCTCGCAATGCCCAGAGCGACACGGGTCCGAAAACACCGTCCGCGGGCGGATCGAGCAGTCCGATCTCGGCGAGTGCCGTCTGGATTTCCCTCGCGAGCCCCTTCTGGGTCCCCAATTCTTCGAGCGAAACGGCGCGGCCACCCGACGCAATACCCTGCAGCAGCGGCATGGTTCCATTCGCCCCTCCATTGCCGGGAGGTGAAACGGATGCGGGCACGTTGCGCGGCAACAGCTTGGCCGCTGCACCGGGTGCCATGCTCAGAAGCTCGTCGAGCTGGATCTCCGTCAGTTGACCGGTCTCGCCGTAGCCCTTGTCGCGTTGCCACTCCAGGATCGCCTGGCGGATGGCTGCATCGAACTGCCCGCTGAGCCGCGCGCCGACGAGCCCCAGCGCCATCTGCACCCGCCGCACCTCGCTGACCACGAGCTGCTGCTCGTGGGGACTCGGCCCCTTGTTCACCGGTCCCTGGTCCGCTCCGGTTGGCACCTCCGGCTTCGGGCCGGGCTTTGCGCCGCCATCGTCTGCGTGGGTGCCTGCGTCTGCCGCTCCACCATCCCCGCCACCTTCGTCCGGCGGCTCCGAAGGCAGGGCCATGGTGGAGCCGCCCGGTGGCGTTCGCACGGTCCCCGCGTCCTCCACCTCGGACGGCTTGGCGCCGGAAGCGCGCAGCTTGCCGATCTTGCTCAGGAGGTCGAACCAGAATGGAGCGCCCAGGCTGGCGGCCACCGCCGTGATGAGCCAGCCGATCGCGATGAGCAAGGCATTTCCCACCCGCTCTGCATCCCAGCAGTCCGAGCTCTGCACGCATCGGGACTTGAACACCTGGGGTGCGATGAACGGCTCCCAACCGATGGGCAGGCCGATGGATTTCAGCGAGTTCATGGCATCCAGGCGCTCGCAGAAACTCTCGACTTCCCTGTCGCTCCCGGGCAGGACCGTGTCCTGCCTGCACCCTGCATCCACGACCGAGCCCAGCAGTCGAGACTGCGCCCTCTTCTCGGCATCCATCGCCTTGCGCAGCGTCGTCACGAGCGACTGAAAGCCCGCCGTCGAAACGCTTTCCAGTGACTTCATGCGCGCATCGACGTTGGCATCGGCCTCGAGCTGCCGACGTATGCCGCGGAACGACCCATTCTCGGGAACACGCATGGCATCGAGCGCCGAGCGCAGTGCCAGCAGTTGTTGGTAGCCGTCGTAGGCCTCTCGCCACACCGGCGTGGAAGCCGACGCACCTGGCTTGTCCAACACCTGCTCGAAGGCCAGCTTCAATGCCTGCAGGCTGCGCTCGGTTTCCTCGACCGAACTGCGGTGCCTCTTCTTTTCCTCGGCCTGCGCCGGAACAATCGACGAGCGGGCCGCTCTCAGCGCGGCGGCATCGATGTCCGCGCCGTTCGAGGCGTTGGCTGCCGCGAATTCTTCGCCCGCGGTCTTTCCCGCCGCGGCAAGCGCCTGTCGCATCGGTGCGTCTTGCCAGAGTCGAGGCGCAATCGCTATCGGGTTGATGTTGGCGGCCGCGGCAACGACGAAGCCGAAGATCAGCAGGGTGACCTGGTTCTTTCGCTTGAACCATCCGATCGAGCGCTCGGTGACGGCGTCGTACCAGGCGCAAAGCCGCGCTTCGAAGCCGGGCCAATCGTTCTCCACGCCATGGATCAGGCTGCGCATCGCGCGAAGCAGCTTGGGGTTCGGAACGAAAGCCCTTCGAGCCCCGGAGCCGTCCGCAGCGAACTCTGCCTGCGCATCGCCCCGATTCGCGGGCGTGTCCAGAAACTCGCGCACCCCATCGAGAAACTTCGCGGGCGTTGCGGGGCGCACGCCCTGAAGACAGGTCTCCACGAGCGAAGCGATCAGCGAGGTCACGACGATGTCGGCCCCCATGTACGACGGCGTTCCACCTTCTTGCTTCTTGCTCAAGGAAGTGAGCAGCGGATGCGCCATCAGCGTGCTCGCGAGCGCCTTGTTGTCGCCCAGGAAGGAAGTCAGGGCCTGCTGCAGCACCTTGCCGCGGGATCCCCAGGCCGACGCCCAGAGTTCGCGCAAGGCCGTCACGAGCAGGCTGGTCAACGCAAAGATCAGCGCCAGGCCGAGCGCCACCTCAATCATTCGCATGTCCATTTGGCTGCCTCACTTGACGTCGTTGTAGAAGACGTGTTTTCCGATGTGCGCGCAGATGGCGTGGCCTTCCGTCCACCATGGCGGCGGCACCAGGCTGCTCGCGTGGTAGTGGGTTCCCCCGTTCGTGGGGTCCTGTGCGCTGACTCCCGCACGGGCATCGGCGAGCATCTGGGTGGCGATCGTCAACGCCGACCTGAACCAGGGATCGTTCGCGCCGACCGCCTGCAGCAGCGGAAGATTGGGATCTCCCGGGTTCCAGCAACTGAAAGCCGAGGGATAGCGGCACACCTTGGCGACGTCGGAGCCCCAGTAGCTTCTGCGTTGCACCCGGTTGCGCACGACGAAGGCGATGGCGCGCATGCCCGGTTCCTTCTCGCCACGCGCCTCGCCCCAGATGGTGCGAGCGAGGATCTCGGCGTGGGCATCGTCGAACGGCGATGGCTTCGACGCGACGATCGGCTGGACCGGCTGGATCGGCGCACGCTCGACGGTGCTCGCGAGGGGCCGCCGGCCGCGGACCGCCGCAAGAGCGTTCGACAACTCGTCCCTCACGACCAGGTCCGCGTTGAAATAGCGCAGGATCGTGTCGATCGGGATGAAGAAGGGCTGCGCGGGATCTCCGAGCCGGATCCCTCCGTGGATGCCGACCAGTTGGTCCTGATCGTTCCAGACCGCTCCTCCGCTGTCGCCTCCCTGCGTCCCGCCCGGTGCGTTCCAGGCCTGCACTGCCGACAGCGTGTATGCCGGACCGCCCGCCTCGACGCGCACCGACACCGCAACACTGTTCTGCGCACTGCCGTCGACCGGCCCCCGATCGCTCGTCAGCAGTCGCAGCGCATCACCGCTGCGCGCGATCGCGGCACCGACGGGCCAGAGCGCGGATTGCATCGCGAGGTCCCGCAGGTCTTCCTGCGCCACGAGCACTATCGCCGCATCCACCGCTCCGGTCTTCGCGTCGGGAGGGAAAGTCGGCGCCCAATCGACCAATCCTCCCGCGAATTGCAATTGCCCGGAAGAATCCGCGAAGGCGATGACGTCTCCGGCCGTGGTGCCGGGATCGGCCCCGACGGCGTGTCCAGCCGTCAGCGCGTAGAGCCGGTGCGGGAGCCGCCGGTCGCGCAGGATGGCGCCGAGAGTGCCTCCTTCGCCCGGGCGGCCGCGTGCCGAATTCTCAACCGATGGCCACATGCGCGCCCCCTTTCTTGCTGGAGCCTGGCTTGAGGAAGGCATCGCCCGCGCCCGCCGGCCTGCACGGGTGCGCAGCGGTGAAAACTTTCATTGAAGGCTTCTCGCTGCCTCTCATGATTTCACCGCCGGAACTCGGGCGGATTGCAACGGCGCGACGATCTTGACGTTGACCGTTCTCGAAGGACCCGCAGGATCCGTGAAAAGGATCTGGTCGCCTTGGGGCGCCGCGCCTTCCGCCGGTGCCGTGTAGATGAACGACCTCTTTCCGCTCTCATCGCCCGGCTTGATCGTTCCGGCCTTTCCACCTCCGCGGCTCCTTGCGAACCAGGCCAGGCCTTCGCCTGCGCCCATCACGTAGAAGGTCTGCTGGGAACCGGCCGGCACTTCGATCTCCTCCAGATCCGGCACGAGGGTCAGTGTGCGCCCCGGCACCTGCAGCTTGCAGGTCGCCTTGGGCTTGTCGACCTCCAGAAGGATCGGACCGACCAGTTTGCTCAGATCCATCGTCGCGGCGGCCAGGTCCTCCGTGGCTTTTGCGATCTCCCGTTCGATATTGCGTGCCTTCGCATCGAACGGCCGCGCCCTGGACTTGCCGCCGATCGACCCGCTTTGAGCGACGCTCGGCACGGGCTTCAACGCATCCTGGCCGCCTATCGCAAGGGCGGTGGTCTTTATCTTCTCGCTCGCGGCCAGGAAGGATGCAATGTCCGGCACGGTCTTCGAGACCTCCCTGCCCACATTGAATTGGATCTCTCTCGATCGGAAGCGCAGGTCGCTGGCCGCGCCAGCGATCCTGGCGCGCAGCGCCTTCACCCTGGCATCCAGAGCCAGGGCATCCGCGACCGCCACGTCGGCACGACCAACCGTTCGCTGCAAGACCGGATCGGCCGTCAATACCGTCGTCGTCTTCTTGCCGGGCACGGCGCACTCCTGATCCCTTGTCGCCTTTGCCGCGAGGCACGACGTGGTGAGCCGGTTCCTTTCCTCGGTCGTCATCGCCGTCAGGCTCTCGGGTTTGAGGTTGCAGTTCGGCGCGGGCTCCGCCTTGCAGCTCTGCGGCTGTGCCCTCGCCGGTTCCGCGGCGAGCGCCGTGTCCCGGATGGCACCGGCGTGGACGCGCAGCAATTCCTGCAGTTCTGCGAGACGCGCGTTCATCGATTGCTGCGACGCGTCCCAATTGCCCGACGTCGACGCCGCGACATTAAACGGCTCGCTCGCGGCGATGACGCAATTCAATGCGCTGGCGCCAGCCATGTAGATTTCCTCGCGCTGCTTCGACACGAGCGTGCTGCCGTAGGCCACACCCGCCGATCCCCCGACCGCGACCTTGGCGAGCGCGGAGCCCGAGGGGTTCGTGACGCCCTTGATCACCGCGACCGCGCTCGAAAGGATCAGAGCGGCTCCCACGCGGGGGTTGAAGCTCGACAGTTCCTGAACAGCGGCGATATAGCGCCGGATCGCCTGTTCCGCGTCTTTCCTTGCGTCTGCGTACGACAAGGTTTCGGAACTCCGCGAAGCGTCGAGAAGCAGATCGTCGGAATAGATCTGGGGAGAAAGGGTGGCACAGCCCGCCAATAGCACGGCGGAAGTCAATGCGACGATCCGAAGTCGCCTCGATCTGCGAAATCCCAACGGAAAGCCGTGGCCGCTCGGACCAGGTCGCGCTTGGCATTGCATTCTTCCGCTCCTCGAATTTTGAGTAGCTTTTAGCAGTACCTAATTGCGCCGGCATCCCCTGTTTGAGGGATGCGCCCTCGCCTTTGGAGGAAGGTGATCCATGACTTTCCCGAGGGTTTCGTTGCCGCCGATCAATTCATCGTCAACGTATTTCGAAATTTCGTCCCATTGCAATAGCTCGATTCACGCAACATGACATTCCCATGTCATACCTGATCCAGATGATGGACATCCAATTGGCATTGCTGCGCCATCGCCGTCCCGAGCGGTCCACCGACGTGCACGCAACACCGGGTCATCGATCGACCGGACTTTTCATCAACCACGCGAAGGGGAGAAGAGATGGCAACCGGAAAAGATTTGCTGAAGCTGGCCGAAAAGCGCATCGGGGATAAATACGAGAATGTGCTCGTTCCGAAGGACAACGCCAAATGGACTGGCCCTTGGGACTGCGCCGAGTTCGCGTCGTGGGTCGTCTTCCAGATCACGGGAGAGCTCTACGGCTGTACCGACAACCGAGGGAATCCCGCCACCACGGAAGCCTATTCAGGCTCGTGGGTCCGGGACGCCGAGAACGGAACGCTCACCCCAGTCACGAAGGCCGTGGCAAACAGCACGCCCGGCGTCATTCTGGTTCGCAGGCCTCCCATGCCGAAACAGATGGGACACGTGGCGATTTCAGATGGAAATGGTGGAACCGTCGAGGCGGCCGGAAAAGGGCTGGGCGTCAAACGGGGCAAGGTCGAAGGACGCATCTGGCACTTCTACGCACAGATTCCCGGAGTCCAGTACAGCGCCAACAACGTGAACGTCACACCGAAGCCGCTACCGTTCATCCTCACCCTGCAATCGCCCAACATGTCGGGGCCGCTGGTCAAGGCCGTACAACGCGCACTGAAGCAGGCCGGCTTCGATCCCGGAGCGATCGATGGCGAATATGGCCCGCACACCGTTGCCGCTGTTCATGCATTCCAGAAACAGAACCGCTTGGTCGCCGATGGAGACACGGGCCCGCTCACAGCGCGAAAACTCGGCGTTGCCTGGCCTGCGTAACCGTCTGCGGCGCACCCGCCTATTGCGTCGGCACAGGCTTCGCGACGATTGGAGCGTCGGGCGCGATCCATACCTCGATGTTTCCGGGTGTCGGTTGGAGCCGCGCGGACAGACGTTCGACCTTCCAGTTGGGAAGCTTCCCATTGCCTGACGCGTTCTGGGCGATCGCATCGGCACAGGCACGGCTGCCCTCGTCGTGATATCGCACGATGGTCGAGCTGACCGGTTTCGGATCGGGCCTGCCGGCACGCCTTGCCGCATCGTTGACGTTCTCGATCGGAGGAACGCTCGCCCCCAGGGCTTGCCATACGGGTCGGAACTGCCTCACGGCATCGCGTTGCGCAGGCCCGTAGATCTGCACGTACACCGTCTTGCGGCGGCAGATGTTGCTGTCTATCGCGGGCAGGTTGCTCGGCCGATTCGCAGCCGAAGCGGCGGAGGATGCAGGTTGTGCGGAAGCACTCGCCGGTTGAGACGCGGAAGGAAGCGGTGGCTGAGTCGGCTGCACGTCCGAGGCGGGCACCGTGGGGGTTTTCGCTGTGTCCGTCGGCGGCCGGCTGCTAACGGGCGTGAGTTGCCAATAGCACGGCTTTTGCGTGTCCGGTTGATCTCCTGCCTGGCGAAGCTTCAGCTTCGCTCTTTCTCTCTCATGGAGCTTTTCATCCTCCGCGAGCTTGGCAAGCTGCGGATCACAGGGGTGCATGGTTCCCACGGCCGCATCCATCGTGTAGTCGTAGCCCCAGTACCTGACCTGCGCCGATGGAAGCAACTTGTCGTCGTATCGCAGGCAGCCCGGGAGATTGCTCCGTATCGTGGGATTGTCGGCCTCGAGCAGTGCGATGCATGCCGGCGTCTTGGGAATGACCAGGAGCTGGCAGGCGGAGACCGCCGTCGTCACGATGTGATTGCCGAGTTCGGATCGCTTGAGCCATCCGGCCTCGTCCCCAGGGCACAGGCTGTCGGCCGTTCGAACGATCGCCGCCGCCAGCGCCGAGTACGGGTCCGAAGCACCACGATTCAGATTGCCGGTGCGGATATCGGAGGCCTCCGATCGAGCCTGGTTCACCTCCGCCTGCAGCGTTTGATCGACGGGAAGAGGAGGCAACCTGGACCACAGCTCCGTCAGTTCCTTCATGGCCTCGCGCCGCGACTTGACCTGATTCGCTTCGGCCGCGCGGGCGCTGTCGAGCGCTTGCCACAGCGAGATGCCCACCGTGGCAGCGGCGCCGAGGCCCAGGGTTGCACCCACCGCCGCAACGTTGATGCGGGTGGGTAGACGCCGCGTCTTCTCCTTGTCCTCGGCGCCCGATTTCGAGTCCGCGCTTTCCTTGGGCTTTTCGGGTGTCGCCGCCGAATCCTTGCCCTTGACGGGGAAGATGTCCTCTTCGAAGTAGAGGCCTGGATCCGCGATCAGCGACTTCAGAAATTTCGGCTCGAGCTTCTCCGCGAGAAAGTTTCCCAGCTGGAAATAGCTCTCCCACTGAGCCTCCGAGAAGAACTGATCGCCGGTGCTCTGCTGGGGAAAGTCGGGGCACTGCGCCTTGTAGTTGATCAGGTCCATGCCCAGGCCTTGGCACATGTTGGGCTTGATCAGTATCAGAAACCCCTGGGATCGGTCTTCCGAATACTCGACCTTGGCGATCGCCAGGCAGGCCGTGCTGTCCGCCGACACCAGATCGTTGAGCGATCCGAAATACGTCATTTGCGATGGCCATCCCGCAGGAGCTTTCTGCTGCGCTTCGACTGCGTTCGTGGCACTCGAGAAGACGGGTCTCTGGAACTTGATGTCGGCGCCGAGGTCGATGCGCGCCCGGCGCACGAGGTTCTCCAGATCATGGAACTGGTACTCGGGGTCGGCACCGCAGTCGACGAGCACGATGACCTTGGCCCTCTCCGCCAGCAGCGCGTAGGCCCCCGTGTTCTCGAAATGGCCGCCATCCGACAGAAACCAGTCCTTGCCGCGAGCCCCGTCGAAGATGCCGAAGGTCTCGCGCAGCAGGCCTCGCGTCTTTCCGAGGGCGAGGAATCCCGCGGCTCTGCCGTTTCGTGCCGCCTCGGTGAGCCAGAAGCCGAGCCGGATGCCGGCAAAGGTCAGAAGCGCCGAAAGACCTCGGCTGGTCCGGTATCCGAGCCCCGGGGAGACTGCCGCACCCGACACCGCCATCCAGGTTCCGAGCCCTCTTTCGCGAAGACCGCTGCTCACGGTCCAGCCTTCCTGGCTGACCTGCGAGCGTCCGCCGGAAGCGATGGTCAGCGACAGGCCCTTTCGGTCCTGATTGAAGAGCGCGCCCTTGGGATCGGCGGTCTGGTTGATGCAGACGTTGATCAGATGGATCGGACCACCGAAACGCTGCGGTTTGTAGTGCTTGAGAAACCTGTCGTCGTCTCCGTGAACTTCGCCGACGTTCGAACCCACGGGCGCGGTATGCGCCCACCGCTCCATCGGCTCGAGGGCGCCATCGAGCGGCGGCCTGTCGAAGCGCGCACCATTGGCCGCTCCGAGGTAGCTCCTGACGAGCCGCGCGCGATAGAAGGCATGCAGCGAGGACAGATTCAGGAATTCGAGGTTCGACCCCGACAAGAGCATGTACGCGCCCAGGATCACGGAAGCGAGAAGGATCGGCGCCAGCGCATTGCTGAACGTGAGCTCCCTGTCCGTAAAGACGGTGCTGGCGATCGTCTTGTGGATCACCGCGATCCACCACACCAGGAGCGCGAATGCCAGCAGGATGCCGGCGAAGCGCGCCACCGTGCCGGCGAACGCGGAGATTCGGGGAGCCCGCGTGCCGGAGGCGGCGATCGCGGGCAGGATGCCGCGCAGCAGCACCGCCGCCAGGCCCAGCGCAAGCCCCAGGTCCAGGGTCAGCGAGGCCTCGAAAGCGACCCGCCAGGCCAGCCGATCGACGATTCCCGCCGCGAGCACCGTTGCCGTCAGCATGCCCCAGGTGGCGAGGCTCGTGGTCATCGCGTTCCTCGCCCGGTCGATCGACCCCTCCCGCAACCCGATGCTTCGCGCCAATGGCACGGCCCAAAGACCGACGAGCCAGATCGCCAGGATGACGGCGGCGATCGTGTCGCGGAAGGATTGGGCGATGGCGGCGCTGCGTGGGAACCAGTACAGGTACATGAAGCTCGCGACGCCGAGGGCCGACGCGGCGACGCCCCACCACCAGGCGAGCGCGGCCCCATCCGATCGAGTGGCCCAGGGCAGTTGCCAATAGGCCAAGGCGTAGCGCGCCGCGATCGCCGCTGGAATGGGCGCGAGCAACCAGGCTGTGGGCAACCACGGCTCGAGGCCGCGAAGATGATCGAACACGGATCGGGATGCATACCCCATGCAGTCCAGCACCGCCCACACGCCGAGATCGAAGCCGGTGATCAAGAGGCCGATCAGCAGGCCGACGAGCGCGAGCTCCACGTGAATGCCGAGGAGATTGCGCATGTACAGCGCCAGCGCGAACAGGCGGTCGGCGCCACCGCCGGGCGCGAGGTATCGACCATTGGAGCGCAACCACCATCCGAACCTGCGCGTCTCGGCGCCAGCCATCGAATCCTCGACCTTCACGACGTCGTCCGGCGCCGTCGCCCGGTCGAAGAGCCTGCCGAGCATCCCGCCCACGTAGCCTCCCCCCGACACCGTCGAAAGCAGGTCGAAGCGCAGAAGCAACTTGTGCTGCGCCAGCGCACGCAATACACCGAAGCAGAAGGTCGCGCTGCGGATTCCTCCCCCGGACAAGGCCAGTCCCCAGATCTCGCCGCTGCCTTGCGGGGCGCTCTCCCTGCCCGCCGCATTCGCACCTCGTGCCCGCGCCAGTTGCCTGCGTCGGCGCTCCACCAGCCGGTCCAGGCGTTCGACGGACTTTTCCTTCTCCATGGTCACCTCCGCCTCGATGAGGATGATCGGATCCGGGCGCGGAGAAAGCGGCCGCGCACGAAGGCTGCGGACCTACCCGGGCATGCTGTAGCGGCTGAACCTCTGCAGGATGAACGAAGAGAACGGTTGGCCGAGCTTTTCCGCACCGGAGGTGCTGAGGTGGATCTCATTGACCCAGTCTCCGCTCGGGCCCGTGGCGTCCGGGTCCGCCTGATCGAGGGGAATCGCGGCGGAGTCGAACACATGCACGTTCGGGAGCTGGTATCCGCTCCTGGCATCCGTATCGAGACCGAGCAGGAACAGCCGCAATTTTCCGAACACGATGTCGGTCACGCCCTGGTGCAGATCCTTCGGCACGCCATTCCTGACCAAGGCGGGATGGAGCCAGCCCTTGGACTTTCCGGGCACACCTGCCGGACGCGCGACGGGCACCGAGTAGGTATGCAGGAAGACAGGGCGCCCCTTGCTCTGGCCCGCATCCCGCCACTCGACCAGGCTCGCGAACCACCACAGCAGATAACCCGCCAGCGCATTCATGCCGGCCTCGCTGACATAGGCATGGGGATCCGATGCGTCGATCGCCTCCGCCTTGGTGAGAAGAATCCGCTCCCGAGCCGGACGAAGCTGGCCCGCGGAGTCGTTCGGCGTGACGTTGATCGCATCGATGAGGTCATTGCCCGACGCGGACACCAGGATCGCGAGCCACCAGCGTTGCTGCAGAAGCATCTTGAACTGCGGGTTGCGCTTGAACATTTCCCCTGCGATATCGCCGGGTGCTGCGCAATTGATCGCCGCGGCCGCCTTGGGGAAATGAAGACAAGGCAGCAGGTTCCGGTTGTTCAGCACCGCATCGGTGATCGAGAACCAGGAGTCTCCCTCCGCGAGGAATTGCCAGTTGTATTGGGCGAGCTGGAATGGCTGATTCGGGTCGAGGTAGTGGCCTACCGGCACAGGCAGAAGGTATGGCATTCGCTCGACTCCTCGCTCATTGGAATGCGTGCAGCATATTTCATCGAACCCGGATCCGAAATAGGGATGTGCTCCGGCTTTCGGTGGTTTCTGCATGAATGCGAGATGTCGATCGATTCTGCGACACGCGCATGCGACTCAATGGCCTCCGCCGACTCAATGGCCTCCGCCATGAGGGAGTTGATTTTTCTCGCACCTCCGCGATTCGGCGTCCATGTCAGTTCGGCCCGTCCATCTTCTCGCTGCCGACCGCCTGCAGCACCGCATCGAAGTACCCCGCCTCCGCCAGCAGCCGCCTCACCTGCGAATCCACATGCGCATCCGACAACGCCGGATGCCACTCGCCGTCCCGCCGCCAGCGCCAGAGCATCGCGACCACGGTCGAATCGATCTTCGGGAAGACCTCGAGCAGCAGCGAGCCGAAGTCCTGCCGGCAGGCGACCAGGCCGCGCTGCAGCAGGTCCTCGAAGACCTGCGTGGGCCGTGCGTCCGACAGCAATCGGCGCAGCTCGACCTGCCTGAGGTCCAGTTTGCTCATGGTTCTGGAAAGGGTTCCGTTGACGAGGGGGGTGGCTGTGGCCATGACAGGCGGCGCACGGTGCGCGCCCTTCAGGATCGCGCATCGACCGCGCATTCGCAAGCCGGTGGCGATTGCCGGAGCGCCGCCCGTGGATAGATAGCTTCCCGAAAGCTTCGCGGCCTAGGCTGGTCGGCTCCCTCCTTCTCCGACGTCGTGCCCGCACGGTCGGTCCGTACGTACCGCCGCACCGATGAGCCTGCGTCCTCCTGCCTCCCGCCGGGTCCTCCTGGTCCTTCTCGCCTTGCTGGTGCTCGCCGGCGCGGCATTCCTCGTCTGGCGCGCGCCGCGATCCGATGCCGGGCCGTCCACGCCGCCTGCGGGCGCGAGCAACACAGCCAGCGCCGCCGATCCCGAACAGTTGCGCTACCCGAAGGGCGCGGCCCAGCTCGCGATGATCCGCACCGACGCCATGCCGCGCGTGCCGCTGCCCCTGGCCGAACCGCTGAGCGCGCGCCTGGTCTACGACGAGGACGCGACCGCGCGCATCGGCGTCGGCTTCTCGGGCCGCATCGTGGCGCTGCGCGTGGGCCCCGGCGACAGCGTGCGCGCGGGCCAGGTGCTGGCCGACATCGACTCGCCCGACTACGGCACCGCGCGCGCCGACCTCGGCAAGGCGCTGGCCGACGAGAAGCGCAAGCAGCTGGCGGCCGAACGCGGGCGCGAGCTGGCGCCGGGCGATGCCATCGCGCACAAGGACCTCGAGGCGCTCGAGGCCGACCATGCGCAGGCGCTGGAAGAAGTGGAGCGCGCGCGCCGGCGGCTGCAGAACATGAATCCGCGCGGGCTGCGCGGCGAAGGCCAGCGCCTGCAGCTGGTCAGCCCGATGGACGGGTTGGTCGCCGAGCGCACGGCCACGCCGGCGCTCGAGGTCGCGCCGGGCATGGCGGCGCCGCTGTTCGTGGTCACCGATCCGCGGCGGCTGTGGCTGATGATCGACCTGCCCGAGCGGCTGCTCGGCCGGATCAAGCTGGGCAGCGCGGTGAGCGTGGAGTCGGATGCCTATCCGGGCCGGCGCTTCGCCGCCACGGTGCGCCAGGTCGGCCATGCGGTCGACACCAACACCCGGCGCGTGCCGGTGCGCGCGCAGCTCGACAACGCCGGGCTGGAACTGCTGCCCGAGATGTTCGTGCGCGCGCAGCTGCTGCAGGAAGACGGCAGCGGCGTGCGCGTGCCCAACGAGGCGCTGGTCAACCGCGGCGTGCACAGCTACGTGTTCGTCGAGGAGTCGCCCGGTGCGTTCCGGCGCCGCCAGGTCGAACTGCTGGCGCAGGGCAGCGACACCAGCTACGTGCGCGAGGGCCTGGCGGGCAACGAACGCGTGGTCACGGCGGGCGCGCTGCTGCTCGACGCCGAGCTGACGACCCGCACGAGCGAGCGGCCGTGATGCAGCGGCTCATCGCCTTCGCGCTGACGCAGCGCGTCTTCGTGTTCGTGCTGGTCGCGGCACTCGTGGGCTTCGGCGGCTACGCGGCCTCGAACCTGCCGATCGAGGCGTTTCCCGACGTGCAGGACGTGCAGGTGCGCGTGATCTCGCAGCGCACCGGCGCGGCGCCGCAGGACATGGAGCGCTCGGTCACGCTGCCGATCGAGCGCGAGGTAGCCGGGATTCCGCGCCTGTCGAACGTGCGCTCGGTCACGATGACCGGCCTGTCGATCGTGACGCTGACCTTCGCCGACGGCACCGACGACTACTTCGCGCGCCAGCAGGTGCTCGAGAAGCTCTCGACCGTCGACCTGCCCACCGGCGTGCAGCCGCAGCTCGCGCCGCTGTCGACGGCCGTCGGCGAGATCTACCGCTACACGCTCGAGGCGCCGGGCCTGTCCGAGATGGAGGCGCGCACGCTGCAGGACTGGACCGTGCGCCCGTTCCTGCGCATGACGCCCGGCGTGGCCGACATCGTCACCTTCGGCGGCGCGCTCAGGGAGTTCCAGATCGAGGTCGACCCGGTGGCGCTGCGCAAGTACCAGGTGACGCTGGACCAGCTCGGCCAGGCGGTCTCGAATGCCAACGGCAGCGCGGGCGGCGGGCTGATGCGCCGCGGCGACACCTCGCTGGTGGTGCGCGCCAGCGGTCTTTTCGACAGCCTCGCCGACATCCGCGCGGCGGTGGTCGCCTCGCGCCAGGGTCGGCCCGTGACGGTGGCCGACCTGGCGCAGGTGCGCGAGGGCGAGCGCCCGCGCCTGGGCATCGCCGCAGCGGGCAAACGCGACAGCATCGTCGAGGGCATCGTCTCGATGACCAAGGGCGGCGATCCGGCGAAGATCAATGCCGAGCTGCGCCAGCGCATCGCGCAGCTCGAGCCGCGCCTGCCGGCCGGCGTGAAGATCGTACCGATCTACGACCGCACGCAGCTCGTGCACCACACGGTGGCCACGGTGGTCGAGAACCTGGTGGTGGGCGCGCTGCTGGTGGTGGCGGTGCTCGTGATCTTCCTCTCGAGCTGGCGCGCGGCGCTGGTGGTGGCCACCGTGATCCCGCTGGCCCTGCTGTTCGCCTTCATCCTGATCACCGCGCGCGGCGTGTCGGCCAACCTGATCTCGCTGGGCGCGGTCGACTTCGGCATCATCATCGACAGCGCGGTCGTGATCGTCGAGGCGCTGATGGTGCGGCTCGCGGCCAAGACCGCGCTCGACGCCGATTCGCCCGAGGCGCGCCACCAGCGGCTGGGCGTGCTGCACCACACGGTCAGCGACCTCGCGCACCCGGTGCTGTTCTCGAAGGCGATCATCATCCTGGCCTTCGTGCCGATCTTCACCTTCCAGCGCGTGGAGGGAAAGATCTTCACGCCGGTGGCCCTGACCCTGAGCTTCGCGCTGCTCGGCGCGGTGCTGCTGACCTTCACGCACCTGCCCGCGCTGCTGGCCACGGTGCTGCAGCGCCGCACCCTGGCCGAGAAGCACAAGCCCTGGCTGGACTGGCTGCAGGCGCGCTACCGCGGCCTGCTCGCGGCGACCATGCGCCACGCGGGCCGCACGCTGTGGCTCGCGGCACTGCCCGTGGCGCTCGCGCTGGGACTGGCACCGCGGCTGGGCAGCGAATTCCTGCCCAAGCTCGACGAGGGCAACATCTGGCTGACCATCACGCTGCCGACCTCGGCCGCGCTCGAGACCACCAAACAGGTGGAACGCAGCGTGCGCGCCACCCTGCTGACGTACCCCGAGGTGGCGCGGCTGATCAGCCAGGTCGGCCGGCCCGACGACGGCTCGGACCCGAAGGGGCCGAACAACCTCGAGATCCTGGTCGACCTGCAGCCGCGCTCGGGCTGGCGCTTCGCGGGCAAGGAGGCGCTGATCGCCGACATGTCGGCCAAGCTGGAAGACATCCCCGGCATCAGCACCAATTTCTCGCAGGTGATCCAGGACAACGTCGAGGAGTCGCTGTCGGGCTTTCGCGGCGAGATCGTCGCGAAGGTGATCGGCAACAACCTCGACATCCTCGACGAGCTCGGCGAGAAGGTGGCCACCACCTTGCGCGGCATTCCCGGCGCCACCGACGTGGACAGCACGCGCATCGGCGGGCAGAGCGAATTGGTCGTCACGCCCGACCGCGCGCGGCTCGCGCGCTACGGCCTCACGGTCAACGACGTCGACAACGTCATCGCCCAGTCGATGTCGGGCGCCCCGACCACCAGCTTCTACGACGCCGACCGCCGCTTCGACGTGGTGGTGCGGCTCGCGCAGCCGCACCGCGACAGCGTGGACGCGGTGCGCGGGCTGCAGCTCGCCGTGGCCGGCACGCAGGTCGGCAACGGCCCCGGCACCATCTCGCTGGGCGAGGTCGCGAACGTCGAGGTGCGCCAGGGCGCCTCTCGCATCTTCCGCGAGTCGGGCTCGCGCATGGTCATCGTCAAGGTCAACCTGCTGGGGCGCGACCAGGGCAGCTTCGTGGAGGAGGCGCAGCGCACGGCGGCGCGCCAGGTCGTGCTGCCGCCGGGCTACCAGCTGGTGTGGGGCGGGCAGTTCGAGAACTCGCAGCGGGCCGCGGCCCGGCTCGCGGTGATCGTGCCGTTCACGGCGCTGCTGATCTTCTCGCTGCTGTTCTGGGCCTTCCGCTCGGTGCGGCTGGCCTCGCTGGTGCTCGGCATGGTGCCGTTCACGCTGGTGGGCGGGCTGGCCGCGCTCGGGCTCGCGGGACTGCACCTGTCGGTCTCGGCCGCGGTCGGGTTCATCGCGGTGGCGGGCATCTCGGTGCAGAACGGCGTGATCATGGTCGAGGAGATCATGGCGCGCGTGCGCTCGGGCGCCGCGGTCGCGACGGCGATCGTCGAAGGCGCGACGACGCGGCTGCGCCCGATCCTGATGACGGCGCTGATGGCGGGCCTGGGCCTGCTGCCGGCCGCGCTCTCGCACGGCATCGGCAGCGAGACCCAGCGGCCCTTCGCCTGCGTGATCGTCGGCGGCATCGTCACCGGCACGCTGTTCACGCTGCTGGTGCTGCCGGTGGCGATCCGCCGCTTCGGCGATTTCTACGACGAGCCGCAGCAGGCGCGCGAGGCGCGCCCGCCGGCCGCGCCCTGATGCACCGGAGTCCGCGATGAAGCACGCCTCTTCCTCTCCGTTCCGTCCCCGCGTTCGACCGATGCTCGCGCTGGCCTGCGCGGCGCTGCTGGCCGGCTGCACGGTCGGCCCCGACTTCCGACGCCCCGATGCGCCCGCGTCCAAAGGTTATGCACCGTCGGCGCTGCCGCTCGACACCGCGTCGGCACCGGTGCCCGGCGGCGACGCGCAGCGCTTCGCGCCGGGACGCGACATCCAGGCCGACTGGTGGACGCTGTTCGGCTCGCCGCGCCTCGACGCCTTGATCGCGCGCGCGCTCGCGCGCAGCCCCACGCTCGAGGCCGCGCAGGCGGCGCTGCGCGCGGCG
The DNA here is from genome assembly GCF_059415325.1 of Variovorax sp. GW821-FHT10D07. Taxonomy (NCBI): domain Bacteria; kingdom Pseudomonadati; phylum Pseudomonadota; class Betaproteobacteria; order Burkholderiales; family Comamonadaceae; genus Variovorax; species Variovorax sp. GW821-FHT10D07. The sequence goes on from NZ_JBWKMZ010000006.1 coordinate 270,537, forward strand.
CAGGAGAACGTCTACGCGCAGCGCGGCTTCTTCTTTCCCACGGTCGGCATCGGCTATTCGCCCGCGCGCACCAAGATCGCGGGCAACCTCGGCGGCAACTCGCCGGGCGTGCAGGGCAATGGCCGCGTGATCTCCACCTACCAGGGCACGCCGGCCAGCGAGGGCGGCAGCGCGCCCTTCAACGCGCCGGTGATCTACAACTTCCACACCGCGCAGCTCACGGTCGGCTATGCGCCCGACATCTTCGGCGGCCAGCGGCGGCAGCTCGAGAGCCTCGAGGCGCAGGCGAGGATGCAAAGCTACCAGCTCGAGGCGGCGCGCCTCACGCTGGCCTCGAATCTGGTGGCGGCCTCGATCCAGGAGGCGCTGCTGCGCCGGCAGCTCGCGATCGCCGAGGGCATCGTCGAGGCCAACGAGCAGGCGGTGGCGCTGGTGCAGCGCCAGCTGCGGGCCGGCTACGCGGCGCGGCAGGACCTGGCGCAGCAGGAGCTCGCGCTCGCGCAGGCGCGCCAGCAGCTGCCGCCGCTGCGCAAGCAGCGCGAGCAGACGCACAACCTGCTGCGCGCGCTGGCCGGTGATGGCCCCGACGAGGACCTCGCGATCGACTTCGACCTCGATGCGCTGGTGCTGCCGCGCGAACTGCCACTGGCCCTGCCCTCGCGCCTGGTAGAGCAGCGGCCCGACATCCGCGCCGCCGAGGAGCAGCTGCATGCCGCCAGCGCGCAGGTCGGTGTGGCGGTGGCCGACCGGCTGCCGCAGTTCTCCATCGATGCGAGCTGGGGCGGCGCGGCCAGCCGGCTCGGCGAGATGTTCCTGAAGTCGGGGCGCTTCTTCAGCCTCGCGGGCAATGTCGGGCAGACCCTGTTCGACGGCGGCACGCTCGAGCATCGCCAGCGCGCGGCCGAGGAAGGGCTGCGCCAGGCCGATGCGCAGTACCGCGCGACCGTGATCGCGGCGCTGCAGAACGTGGCCGACACGCTGCAGTCGATCCAGGCCAACGCGCAATCGCTGCAGGACGCGGCGCTGGCCGAGGAGAAGGCCCGCACCGGGCTGGAACTGGTGCGCCGCCAGCTGCGGCTCGGCGACGTCAACCGCCTCGCGCTGCTCAATGCGCAGCAGGCCCACGACCAGGCGATGCTCGTGCGCGTGCAGGCGCAGGCCGCGCGCCTGGGCGACAGCGCCGCGCTGTTCCAGGCCTCGGGCGGCGGCTGGTGGCAACGCGCGCCGACCTCGTGAACGCGCCGCCGCTGGCCGACAATGGCGGCCCCTCCGCCCACGCGTCCCGCCGCCTCGCACCGCGATGCTCCTGCTGCTGATCGAAGACGACCCCGTGATCTCGCGGGAACTGCAACTGCGCTGGCGCCAGCGCGGCTGGGTGGTGCGCGGCTGCGGCGACCTCGCCGAGGCCGACCGCGCGCTGGCCGAGCGCGACGTGCAGGACTTCGAGCTCATCGTGCTCGACCTCAACCTGCCCGACGGCGACGGCCTGGACTGGCTGCGGCGACTGCGCCAGCGCGACCGCCTCACGCCCGCGCTGATCCTGACCGCGCGCAGCCGCGTGGCCGACCGCGTGCTGGGCCTGCAGGGCGGCGCGGACGACTACCTGGTCAAGCCCTTCGCGCCCGAGGAGCTCGATGCGCGCATCGAGGTGCTCGGCCGCCGCGCCCAGGTGGCGCGCGGCGACCACCTGCACTACGGCCGCCTGACCTGGCGCGGCGACCTGGGCCGGGCCTACGTGGACGACCGCGTGCTCGAGCTGGCGCCGCGCGAGTTCGAGGTGCTGGGCCTGCTGATGCAGCGCGCGCCGCGGCTGGTCGCCAAGCGCGCGCTGGTCGATGCGCTGGCCGAGCGCAACATCGAGCTCGGCGACAGCGCCTCGGAGATCTACGTCTCGCGCCTGCGCCGCAAGCTGGTCGACGCGGGCGTGCAGGTGCGCACGGTGCGCGGCTTCGGCTACATGCTGGTGCTCGACGCGGCCGCTCCCGGCGCGCAGGAGGCCTGATGGAAGCGTTGCCACCACAGCAACCACAACCGCCGCGCCGCATCCGCTGGCTGCGGCGCGAACTGCTGCTGCGCCTGATGCTGCCGCTGATCACGATGATGGCCGTGGCCGGCGGCTTCGGCCTTCACTACACGCACGCGGTGATCGAGCGCGTGTTCGACCGCTGGCTGCTCGATGCCGCGCGCTCGAGCATCGCGCTGCTGCGCTACGACGACCGGGGCATCGCGGCGATCGACATGTCGCCGCAGCTCAAGGCCATGCTGCTGTTCGACGAGATCGACCAGAACTGGTTCAGCGTCACGCAGTCCGACCGCCTGCTCGCCGGGCAGCCCGGCCTGCCCGACGGCGGCACCGCGCGCGTGCACTACCGCCGCGGCGAAGCCTTCGATGCCGAGTACCTGGGCCAGCCGGTGCGCGTGGTGCGGGTCGAGCTGACGCGGCCCGGCGCCGCGCCGGTCACGATGCTGATGGGCGAGACGCTGACCAAGCGCCATCGCGCCGAGCAGGAACTCTGGGTGCTGCTGTGGCCCGTCGTCGCGCTGGTCGTGGCGGCGGCGCTGGCCATCGCAATCGCGGTGCGCCGCACGGTGCGGCCGCTGCAGGCCATCGCCACGCGCTGGAACGAGCGCTCGCATGCCTCGCTCGATCCCATCGGCGTGGACGAAGTGCCGCGCGAGCTGCAGGCCTTCGCGAGTTCGCACAACGAGCTGCTCGCGCGCATCCGGACCATGCTGGCGCGCGAGCGGCAGTTCGCCGCAACCGCGGCGCACCAGCTGCGCACCTCGCTGACCGGCCTGCAGCTCGGGCTCGCGCGTGCCAGCGAGGCGCCCGATCCGCAGGCGATGCGGCGCATCGTCGACGAGCTCGGCGGCTCGATCCAGCGTTCGGGCCGGCTGGTGCAGCAGCTGCTGACCTTCGGCGCCCTCGACCCCGAGGCGCGCGCCGACCTCGACCGGCGCCGCATCGACCTCGTCGCGCTGGCGCAGGACGTGGGCGCGACGCACATCGAGCAGGCCTCGGCGCGCGCGATCGAGCTGGAACTCGCGGCGCCCGAGCGGCCGGTGTGCGTCGCGGTGCAGCCCGAGCTGATCGCCGACGCGCTGAGCAACCTGCTCGACAACGCGATCCGCTACACGCCGCCGGGCGGACGCGTGCTGGTGGAGTTCGAGAGCGATCCGCCCGCGCTGCGCGTGAGCGACTCGGGACCGGGCATCCCCGAGGACGAGCGCGAGGCCGTGCTCGAGCGCTTCGTGCGCGGCCGCGACGCGACCGGCGACGGCAGCGGGCTGGGACTGGCGATCGTGCGCGACATCGCGGCGATGCACGGCGCCACGGTCGTGCTGTCGGACAGCGCCTGGGGTGGCCTCGCGGTCACGCTGCGCTTTCCGGCCGGGCACTGATCGCGCTCGGCGCGCGGCGGCCGGCTCAGCGCGCGGCGCTCGCCTGCGGATCGTGGCCGCAGGCGATGCCCGGCGCGCCCCGTTCGTTCTCCGCCAGCACGATGCCCCAGCGCAGGCGCACGCGACGATCGGGCCCCTCGCCGGTCCACGGCAGCTCCATGCTGCCGGCGCAATCCACGGTCTTCATCAAGGGCTCGAGCAACGGCCCCTCGGCCTGGAACGGCCGCGTGTCGAGCATCAGCACCATGCCACCCTCGCGCGCCAGCACGCCCGGTGCCAGCCAGGGCGAGGTCCGCTCGTCGCCGTCGATGAGCAGGCGCATGCCGGGATCCATCCGCAGCGCGACGGCGCCCGCGAACCAGGTGTCGCCGACCAGCAGCGTCAGCGGACGCTCGCCCATGCGATCGCGCCATGTCGCCTCGACCGCCGCGGCGATCCGCTGCGATGGCAGGTTGGCGCGCGTGGCGCGGCCGGCCCGCGCGCTCCAGACCCCGTCGACGCCGGCATAGCCCCAGGCGGTGGCGATGTGCAGCACTCCCACCACCGCCAGCACCGCCTGCCACCGGCGCCGGCTCCAGCGCTCCACGTCGAGCCATGGCAGCGAGGCGGCCGCCCATACGCCCAGCGGCAGGAAGAAGGTCGTGAGCCAGGCGGGAATCAGCCGCGAATGCAGCAAGGCCGAAGCGACCAGCACCAGCACGGTGGGACCGAGGGTCGCCCAGGCCAGGAAGCGCCGGTCGAATGCGGCGGGCAGCGGCGCCCGCTGCGTGGCCGCTTCGCGCCGCTGCGCGAACCAGGCCCAGCCGATGAACAGCAGCATCGGCGACAGCCGCGCGAGCTGGACCAGCAGCACGAACACCGGCCGGGGCAGCAGGTGCCTGCCGGGTACATGCACCGAATGGACCGAGTGCCGTGCATAGAGCACCGTGGTGTCGCCATGCTGCAGCACCCACCACAGGTGCGGCGACAGCAGCAGCAACGCGAGGCCGGTGGCCAGCAGCAGGTCGCGCCGCACGCGCGCGTCGCGCCATAGGCCCTGGCGGACCACGAAGCCCAGGCCCACGGCGAACTGCACCGCGGCGCTGTACTTGGTGAGCATCGACAGGGCCGCGAACAGCCCGAGCCAGACCCAGTCGGCGCGGCCGCTTCCGGCCGGCCGCAGCACGCGCCACAGCATCCACCAGTAGCCCGCGAGCGGCAGCAGCTGCACCGTGTTGTGGTTGTAGACCACCGCGCGCTGCACGTGGTAGGTGACCAGCGTGCCCAGCAGCAGCGCGAAGGCGGCGCGCGCCGGCGTCATCATCTCGCGCGACCAGCGCCACAGCAGGTAGAGCGCGCCGACGCCGCAGCCCACGCCGGCCACATAGGTCAGCCACGGCTGCCGGCCGAGCAGCGCCACCGGCAGGCTCAGCAGCCAGCTCGGCAGCGGCGGATGCTTGTAGTAGCCCCACTGCAGGCTGCCGCTCCAGAACAGCTCCTCCACGTTGTCCCAGGGCGGCGTGACATCGAGCGCCACCATCGGCCAGGCCCATGCCAGCACCAGCGCCACGAGCAACGCGGGCATCCAGCGCTCGATCGGCTCGCGGGCCGTGGCGGCGGTGGAAAGAAAGCGGCCCGGCACGGGCGTCGATCCAGAAGTCATGGGCGGGATTTATAGGGACCGCACCCCACCGCCGCCTGACTTCGGGCGCGTCGCCCGGCCCTCACGATGCGTCGGCGGGCGCCGGCCGCGAGAGCAGCTCAAGCGGCGCGCTGCAATCGAGCACGTCGACGCGCACGGTGTCGCCGACGCGCAGGTCCGGCGGCAGGCGCGTGGTGCCGAGCGCGCGCGTGCGCAGTCCGCCGTCGTGGTAGCGCACGACCGCATAGGGTTCGTCCGCACCGGCCCGCGGCGCGCAGTCGTGGTACATGCCGCGCGCGAGTTCGTCGGCGCGGCCCAGGGCTTCGACGCGCCCGGTGCGCCAGCCGGCCACGAAGTCGGCATGGCTGGCCGCGAGCCCGGCACAGCCGGCCAGCGCGAACAGGCACGCCGCCAGCACGCAGCCGAGGCCGCGCATCAGCCGCGCGCTCCCACCGCGGCGGTGGCCTGGATCTCCACGCGGTACTCCGAATCGATCAGCCTCGCACCCACGGTCGCGCGCGCCGGCGTGTGGCCCGCCGGCACCCATTCGTCCCACACCGCGTTCATCGCGGCGTAGTCGCCCACCGTGCGCAGGTAGATCGTGACGCTGACCAGGTTCTCGCGCGTGGCGCCCTCGAGGCCGAGCAGGTCGTCGATCTGGCGCAGGATCTGGCGCATCTGGCCGGTCACGTCGAGCGAGGGGTTCTCCGCCACCTGCCCCGACAGGTAGAGCAGGCGGGCGGCGCCGAGGTCGACGGTCACCATCTCGCTGAAGCGCGGGCCCATCTCGTGGCGGCTGATGTTCATGGCGTTGCGCTCGAAGAAGAAGAAGAAGAAGACAAGGAAGAAGCGACCGGGGCAGCCGTCGGCGGCCGTGGATCGGCGGGCGCGTTCCACCAGCCGCCGCCGAGCGCCTGGAACAGCGCGGCCGCGTCGGTGAGCCGCTGCGCGCGCGCCTGCACGATGTTGATCTCGGCCTGCGCCTGCTGCTGCTGCGCGAGCAGCAGCGCCAGCGCGCTGGCATCGCCCCACTGCAGCTGCGCACGGGTGCGCGCGAGCGCCTGTGCGGCGGTGCGCTCGGCCCGCACCGATGCCTGCAGCGCGCGCGTGTCGGCATCGATGGCGGCCAGCGTGTTGGCCACGTCCTGGAAGGCCGAGAGCACGGTCGCGCGGTACTGCGCGGCCGCCTCGTCGAACGAGGCGCGCGCAGCTGCCTCGCGGTGGCCGAGCGCACCGGCATCGAACAGCGGCTGCGCGACGCCGGCCGCCACGGTCCAGAACATCGCGGGCGAACGGAACAGCTGCGACAAGGTGTAGGCCGAGGAACCGAGGTTGGCGCTCAGCGTCACGGCCGGCAGCCGCGCCGCCACCGCGACGCCGATGGCCGCGCTCGCGGCCTGCAGCTGGGCCTCGGCGGCGCGCACGTCGGGCCGGTGTTCGACCAGCAGGGCGGGCAGCGCGAGCGGCAGCTCGGTGGGCAATGCCAGCGTGTCGAGCTCGAAGCGCGCGGCCACCTCCTCGCTCGGGTAGTGGCCGCCGAGCACCGCCAGCTGGTTGCGTTGCTGCGCGAGCTGCTTGTCGAGCGCGGGCACGGCGGCCTCGGTCGCGGCCAGCAGGGCGGCCTGCGCCTCCACGTCGGCCTGCGCGACCTGCCCCAGCGCGAGCTGGCGGCGATAGGCCTGCAGCGCCTGCGACTGGCTCTCAGCGATCGCCAGCGTGGCACGCCGCTGCGCGCGCAGCGAGGCCTCGGCGATCGCGGCCGCCACCACGTTGCTGCTGAGCGTGAGCCGCGCGGCGAGCAGCTGGAAGCGCTGCGCCTCGGTCTGCGCCTGCGCGCCCTCGACCTGCCGGCGCGTGGCGCCGAACACGTCGGGCGCATAGCTCACGTTGAGCTGTGCCGTGTGCAGCGTGTAGAGGCTCGCGTTCGACGACACCGGGCTCGCGACCGCATTCGCCACGCGCTGGCGCGTGGGCGCCAGGCCGGCCGTCAGCACGGGCCAGAAGGCCGCGCGCTGGGCCGCCTCGTTCTCGCGTGCCGCGCGCAGCGCCGCGTCGGCGGCCTCCACGCCAGGGTTGCCGGCCAGGCTCTGCGCCACCAGCGCGTTCAGCGGCTCGTTGTGGAAGGCGGCCCACCATTGGGCCGGGATGTCGAGGCCGGGCGCCAGCCGCGGCAGCGGCACGCCCTCGCCGGCCTCGGCCAGCGGCGGCGCGGCCGTGTAGCGCGCGGGCAGATCGAGCGGCGGGCGCGCGTAGTCGGGACCGGCCGCGCAGCCGGCCAGGCACAGCGCGACGGCCAACGCGGCGGGAATGCTCTTGTTCATCGTTCTCTCCGCTTCAACGATCGCGCCGCGAGCGCACGCCCCAGCCCTTGCGCTCGAACAGCCGCTCCATCGCGTAGTAGAAGGCCGGCAGGATGAACAGCGTGAGCAGGGTCGACACCACCAGGCCACCGACCACCACCGTGGCCAGCCCGCGCTGCACGTCGGTGCCCACGCCCGTGGCCAGCGCCGCGGGCAGCATGCCGACCGAGGCCACCGAGGCCGTCATCAGCACCGGGCGCAGCCGCTCGGTCGCGCCCTCGAGCACCGAGGCCCGCAGCGCCAGCCCCTCGCCGCGCACGCGGCGGAAGTTGGCGACCATGATGATCCCGTTCTGTATCGACACGCCGAACAGCGCGATGAAGCCCACCGCGGTCGCCATGTTGAGCGTCTCGCCCGCGAGGTGGACCGCGATCAGCCCGCCGAGCGTGGCCATCGGCACCACGCCGAGGATCAGCGCCACGTGCCGGATCTTGCCGAACTGGAAGAACAGCAGCACCGCCATGATCGCGACCACGATCGCGAGCGACACGCCCAGGCGCGCCTGCGCGCGCTGCTGGTTCTCGAACTGGCCGGCCCACTGCAGCCGGAACTTCGCGGGATCGAAGGGCACTTCCTTCGCGATGCGCGCGCGCGCCTCCTCGAGGTAGGAGGCCAGGTCGCGGTCGCGGTTGTCCACGCGCACCGTGATCTGGCGCTCGTTCATCTCGTGCGAGATGGTGCTCTCGCCGGTCTGCAGCCGGATGTCGGCCACCTGCGCGAGCGGCACCTTCGCGCCGTTGGCGCCGTTGAGCAGCAGCGCGCCGATGGCCTCGGTGCCGCCCTTGGCGCTGGCCGGCAGCTTCACCGACACGTTGTAGGTGCGCGCACCCGCATACACCGTGATGACGGGCGCGCCGCCGATGCCGGTCTGCACCAGGCCCGCCACGTCGGCCGCGCTCACGCCCAGCCGCGCGGCCGCCTCGCGGTCGAGCCGGATCACCACCTGCGGGATCGGTGGCTCCTGGAACAGCGAGGCCGAGGCCGTGCCGCGCACCGTGCCCAGCAGCTCGACGATCCGGTTGCCGATGCGCCGGCTCTCCGCGAGGTCGTCGCCGTAGATGCGCAGCACCAGCGGACTGTGGGCCCCGCCCACGGCGTCGTTCACGCCGTCGATGATCGGCTGGCTGATGCCCACGTCGAAGCCCGGCATGCGCGCGAAGCGCTCGCCCAGCATGCGCACGAAGTCGGCCTTGTGCATGCCCGCGGGCCATTCGGCATAGGGCTTGAGGCCCACCGGCACCTCCATGTGCGAGGGCGTCCAGGGGTCGGTGCCGTCGTCGTTGCGGCCCAGCTGCGTGACCACGTAGGAGACCTCCGGGTACTCGAGCAGCACGTGGCGCAGCTCGGTGGCCATCTCGCTGGCCTTGTCGAGCGACAGGCCCGAGGGCAGCTGCACCTGCAGCCACAGCGCGCCCTCGTCGATGTCGGGCAGGAACTCGCGCCCGGCCGTGGCGCCGAGCACGGCCACCGCCAGCAGCGCGGCCACGCCCAGGCCGTAGGCGATGGCGGGCATCCCCAGCAGCAGGTCGAGCGCGCGCCGGTAGGCCGCGGTGAGCCACAGCAACGGCCGGTTGACGAAGGGACGCCGCGGCTTGCGCAGCGCCACGTAGGCCAGGCTCGGGATCAGCGTGAGCGCGCACAGCAGCGCGCCGACCAGCGCGTAGCCGACCGTGAAGGCCATGGGCCGGAACAGCTTGCCCTCGGCGCGCTCGAAGGCGAACAGCGGGAAGTAGGCCGTGATGATGATCAGCGTGGCGAAGAAGATCGGCCCCGACACGTGGCTCACGGTCTCGAGGATGTTGCCCTCGGTGAGCGTGGCGTTCGGTTCCTCCTCGCGCCGCCGCAGGATCGCCTCCATCACCACGATGGCGCCGTCCACGATGATCCCGAAGTCGATCGCGCCGAGCGAGAACAGGTTGGCCGGCATGCGGGTGAAGTGCATCACGATGAACACCGTCACCAGCGACATCGGGATGGCCATCGCCGCGACCACCGCGCTGCGCGGGCTGCCGAGGAACAGGATGAGCACGAAGCACACCAGCGCCATGCCCTCGAGCACGGTGTGCGTCACCTTGTCGACCGTGAGCTTCACCAGGTCGTCGCGGTCGATGTAGGGCACGATGCGCACGCCCAGCGGGGCCAGCTCGGCCTGCAGCGCGTCGATCTTCCGGTGCACGCCCTCGAGCACGCGCGAGGGGTTCTCGTACTTGAGCATCAGCACGATGCCCTCGATCGTGTCGGGGTCGGTGTTCTTGCCCAGGATGCCGCCGCGCTCCTGGTGCCCGAACTGCAGCCGCCCGAGGTCGCGCACCAGCACCGGCGCGCCGCCGCTGTTCGACACCATCACCGCGCCCAGGTCGTCGAGCGAGCGGATCTGGCCGATGCCGCGCACCACGTAGCTCTGCTCGCCGCGCGCGATGCGCCCGCCGCCCGCGTTGGCGCTGCCGTTGTTGATCGCCGACACCACGTCGTTGAGCACCAGCCCGTGCGCCTGCAGCCGCGCGGGATCGAGCTCGAGCTGGAACTCGCGCGTGAAGCCGCCGAAGTTGTTGACGTCGACCACGCCCGCCACCTGCTTGAGGGCCGGGATCACCTTCCAGCGCTGCAGCTCCGACAGCTCCATCAGGTTCATGCGGTCGGACTCGAGCGTGTAGCGGTAGATCTCGCCCGCCGGCCCCGCCACCGGCCCGAGCGCGGGCTGCGCGCCCGCCGGCAGGCTGACCTGCCCGATGCGCTCGGTCACGCGCTGGCGCGCGAAGTAGTCGTCGGTGCCGTCCTTGAAGGTCAGCGTGATCAGCGACAGGCCGAAGGTGCTGCTCGAGCGGATCGAGGCCAGCCCCGGCGTGTTGCTCAGCGCGCGCTCCAGCGGCGTGGTGATCTGCTGCTCCATCTCTTCCGAAGCCAGGCCGTTGACCTGCGTCGTCACCTGCACCGTGACGTCGCCGAGGTCGGGATAGGCCTCGACGGTCATCTGCGTCCACGACCAGGCGCCGAACAGCACCAGCGCGACCGACAGCGCCCAGGCCAGGTGCCGGCGGCGCAGGAACTGGGAAATGACGAGATTAATCATTGAGCAGTACGCCGCCACGGACCACCACGCGCTCGCCGGCCACGAGGCCGCCGCGGATGCGCACCCGGTCGCCGTCCTCGCGCCCGAGCTCGACCGCGCGCCGCTCGAAGGTCCATGGCTGCACCTCGACGAACACGCTCACGCTGTCGTTGTTCATCAGCAGGGCCGAGCTCGGCACCTGCGGCTGCGCGGCCTGCGGCAGCTCGAGCGCCGCGCTTGCGTACATGTTGGGCTTGAACACGCCCTCGGGGTTCGCGAACACGATCCGCGCCCGGGCCCGGCGCGTGTCGGCATCGAGCGCCGCGCTCACGAAGGCGACCTGGCCCGCGAACCGGCGCCCCGGCTGCGAGGCCAGCGTCACCGTCGCGTTCTGGCCCGCGGCGACCAGCCCCAGCAGGTCCTCGGGCACGCCGACCGTGACCCAGACGCGCTCGAGGTTGGAGACGGTCATCAGCGCCGCGTTGGCGTCGTTGAGCACCGCGCCGCTCGCGGCATTCAGCGCGGTGACGGTGCCGGCCATGGGCGCGACGATGCGCAGCACCCGGCCATCGCCGGCGCTCGCGCCGATGCCGTGCAGGCGCGCCTCGCTGCGCCGCAGCTCGGCCGTCTGCTGCACCACCGCGCTGCGTGCCGCCTCCACGTCCTTGGCCGCGTTGGAGCCGGCCTCGTTAACGCCCTGCGCCCGCGCGAGCGCGCGCTCGGCCAGCGCGAGCGCATCGCGCGCCTTCTGCGCGTCGGCCACGGCCTGCGCGAGATCGGGCGAGGCCATCGTCGCGAGCAGCTGCCCGGCGCGCACCGCATCGCCGAGGCGCACCTTGAGCTCGAGCAGGCGCCCGGCCAGCGGCGGCAGGATGTTGACGGTGCGCGCCGGGTCCGCCTCCACCGTCGCGGGCAGGCTCAGCACGTGCGAACGCGCGCCCTCGGTGGCGGCGGCGACCTGCAGCCGCTCGCGCAAGGGAGAGCCCGCGGGCACGCTGAGGCGGTGGCCCTCGCGCACCAGCAGCGGCGCGGGCGCGGCCGTGGCCTGGGCGCCGTGCGCGGCGGTGTGGAACCAGACCGCGTACAGGGCCGCGCAGGCCAGCACGCCCGCGGCGGCGGGCGCGAGGAGGGTCTTGTGCAGGGAGTTCTTCATGACAGTGGATGCGTCGCGGCGATGCGGCCCGTTGCCTTCGCCGGTGCCACAGCGTAGAAAGGCGCGGCTGAAGAACGCCCGAAGAAATCCTGAAGACGTCTTCAGGTTCGCGACCGCGACGCATCGATGCCACGCGCACCGTGGGCAGCGGGCAGTCAGGTAGCGGCGGGATGATCCGCGCCATGCGAATCCTGTTGATCGAAGACGACCGCAAGGCGGCCCGGCTGCTCGCGCGCGGCCTCGAGGAGGAAGGCTTCGTCGTCGATGCGGTGCACACGGCCGAGGCGGGCGACGAGAAGGCCTTCGTCCAGACCTACGACCTGCTGATCCTCGACTGGATGCTGCCGGGCCGCGACGGCCTGGCCCTGTGCGGCGACCTGCGCCGGCGCGGCTGCGGCACGCCGGTGCTGATGCTCACGGCGCGCGACGCCCTGCAGGACCGCGTGGCCGGCCTCAACACCGGTGCCGACGACTACCTGACCAAGCCCTTCGCCTTCGACGAGCTGCTGGCGCGCGTGCGCGCCCTGCTGCGGCGCCCCGAGAGCATGCGGCCCGTGATCCTGTCGCTGGCCGACCTGAGCCTCGACCCGCAGCGCCAGAGCGCGCGGCGCGGCGGCACGGCGCTGGACCTGACGCGCAAGGAGTTCGCGATCCTGCACATGCTGCTGCGCCATGCCGGCGAGGTCGTGAGCCGCGCGCGGCTGGCCGAGCAGGTGTGGAAGGACGACCTGATCGGCATCGACAACCTGATCGACGTGCACGTGGGCAACCTGCGCCGCAAGGTCGACGCGGCGCCGGCGGTGCCGCTGATCCAGACCGTGCGCGGGCGCGGCTTCCGGCTCGCGGCGGCGGACGGCGCGCATGCTTATTAGCCTGCGCCGGCGGCTGGTGCTGGTGCAGGTCGGCGTGACCGTGGTGGTGATGGCCATCGCGGCCTTCGGCGCCTACGCGGTGTTCTCGCGCAACGTGCACCGCGAACTCGACGCCGCGCTGCTGGCGCTGGCCGAGACCGAGCTCGGCATGCTGCTGTCGGCCGGCCCGGGCACCGCGGCCACGGTGCACGAGGCACCGTCCGGCCCCGGCGCGCCCTCCTTCGTGCGGCTCGACCGGCTGGTGCAGATCGTCGGCCCCGATGGCCGCGTGCTCGCGCGCAGCGCCAACCTGGGCGAGGCCCAGCTGCCGATCCCGCCGCTGCTGCGCGCGCGGCTCGCCGCGGGCGAGACCGTGTTCGAGACGCTCGAGGGCTTCGGCGAGGAACCCACGCGCATGGTCTCGGTGCCGGTGCCGGGCCGCGACGCGACGCTGGCGGTGCAGGTGGCCGGTTCGCTCGACGACATCAACCGCACCGTCGCGATGGCCAGCGTGCTGTTCCTCGTGCTCGGCGGCACGCTGCTGCTGGCGCTGGGCCTGGCCGGCACGCTGATCACGCGGCGCGCCTTCCGCGCCATCGACGACGTGGTGCAGCAGGCGCATCGCATCAGCGACGCCAACCTCAGCGAGCGCCTGCCGGCCCCCGGAACCGCCGACGAGGTCGGCCGGCTCGTCGAGACGCTCAATGCGATGCTGGCGCGCATCGAGCACGGCATGGAAGCGCAGCGGCGCTTCACCGCCGATGCCTCGCACGAGTTGCGTTCGCCCCTGTCGCGGCTGCGCACCGAGCTCGAGCTCGCGCTGCGCCGGCCGCGCGAACCGGCGGTCTACGTCCAGACCCTGCGCTCGGCGCTCGACGAGGTGGAATCGCTCTCGCTGCTGGTGGAGGAACTGCTGGTGCTGGCGCGCATCGATGCGGGCCAGGAACGCGAGGCCGCGGAGACGGTGGCGCTCGATCAGCTGGCCGAGGAGGCGCTGCGCCGCCTCGAGCCGATGGCGCGCGAGCGCGGCGTCCGGTTGCGGCTCGAACTGATGGAGCCGGTCGCGGTCCGCGTGGCGCGCGGTGCCGCGAACCTGGCGCTGGCCAATCTGCTCGACAACGCGCTGAAGTTCTCGCCCGATGGCGGCACCGTGCACGTGGACGTGTTCGCACCGCCCGGCGGCGGCGAGGCCGTGGTCCGCGTCGCCGACCACGGCCCGGGCATCCGCAGCGACGAACTGCCGCACCTGTTCGAGCGCTTCTACCGCGGCGCCGGTGCGCGTTCGGACGAGGCCACGCCGGGCCTGGGACTCGGGCTCGCGCTGTCGCAGGCCGTGGTGCAGGTGCATGGGGGCCGCATCGAGGCCATGAACGCGCCGGGCGGCGGCGCGCGCTTCGAGTTGCGGCTGCCGCTGGCCGCGACGCCCGCGGAGCCGGTCATGCTGACCCCGCACTGACCGTGCGGAATGGGTCGCTTCGCGTGCATGGGATTGAGTGCTTTCCTATCCACGAGCCCTTAATCTCCAGCCCATCCATGAACGCTCCCCTGCGCGATCTCTCGAACCTGCAACGGCCCCGGACGGCCTCGGTCCCGGGCATCTCGTGCGTCGTTCCGTGCTTCAACGAGGCACGCAACCTCGGCGCGCTGCTGCCGGAACTCGACCGGATGCTGCGCGCCACCCAGTTGCGTTGGGAAGTGATCGTGGTCAACGACGGCAGCACCGACGACACCGATGCCGTCATCGAGCAGTGGTGCCAGCGGCCGGGCATCCGCTGCCTCTCGCTGTCGCGCAACTTCGGCAAGGAAGCGGCGCTGACCGCCGGACTGGGCGCGGCCCGGGGCGACGCGGTGGTGCTGCTCGACGGCGACATGCAGCACTCGCCCGCGCTGGTGCGCGCCATGATCGACCAGTGGCGCGCGGGCGCCGAGGTGGTCTATGCGGTGCGCCAGGACCGCAGCGACGAAGGGCCGCTCAAGACGCTGAGCACGCGCCTGTTCTACAAGCTGCTGAATGCCTCCGACCGTTTCGCGGTGCCCGAGAACGCGGGCGACTTCCGGCTCATGGACCGCAAGGTGGTCGATGCGCTGCTGAAGCTGCCCGAGCGCAGCCGCTTCATGAAGGGCCTCTACGCCTGGGTCGGCTTTCGCGCCGTGGCGCTGCCCTACACGCCGGCGCCGCGCGCCGAGGGGCGCAGCCGCTTCAACGCGCGGCGCCTGTTCAAGCTGGCACTCGACGGCCTGACCTCCTTCACCACCTGGCCGCTGCGCATGGTCAGCGTGGCCGGCCTGATGCTCGCGCTGCCGGCCTTCGGCTACGGCAGCTACGTGGTCCTCGACTACATGTGCTTCGGCAACGAGGTGTCGGGCTGGTCCACCATCGTCGTGAGCCTGATGTTCTTCATCGGCGTGCAGATGATCTCCACCGGCATCCTCGGCGAGTACGTCGCCCGCATCTTCGAGGAGGTCAAGGGCCGGCCCGTCTACGTGGTGCGCGAGCAGCGCGGCCACGGGCTGGAAGCCGAGGAGCCATGACCGCATCCGCGGCCAGAACGCAGCGGCTTTGCATCTGCGCCGACGACTTCGGCATGAGCCCCGGCATCAACGCGGCGGTGCTCGACCTGATCGCGCGGGGCAACCTCTCGGCCACCGGCTGCCTCGTGCTGCGCGAAGCCTGGCCCCGGGGCCTGCCCGCGCTGCGGCGCGTCGATGCCGTGCGCGTCGACGTCGGCCTGCACCTGGACCTGACCCCGCCGCGGACACCGCGCGCCGGGGAGCCCGGCCTCGGCCCGCTGATCCTGCGCTGCTACACGCGGTCCGCGCCGCGGCGCCATCTGCGCCAGACCATCGCCGAACAGCTCGCGCGCTTCGAGGACGGCCTGGGCCGCGCGCCCGCCTTCGTCGACGGGCACCGGCACGTGCACCAGTTGCCGATGGTGCGGGAGCTGCTGCTCGAGGAGCTGTCGCGCCGCTACACGGCCGCGCCGCCGTGGCTGCGCAACACGCAGCCCGGCGCCGCGGCGCTCAAGCCCCGGGTCATCCACGCGCTGGGAGGCCGTGCGCTGGTGCACGAAGCCGCGCGACGGTCGATCCCGACCAGCCGGGGGCTGCTCGGGGTCTACGACTTCGCGGGCGGGGTGACCGGCTACCGGCGGCGCCTGCTCGCCTGGCTGTCCGCGGCACGCAGCGGCGATGTGCTGATGTGCCATCCCGCACTGGCCGAGGACGCCGGCACGCCGCACCACGAGGCGAGGGCGGCCGAGTACACGGTGCTGGCGGCCATGGCCTTTCCATGGCGCGATCCCCGCGGCGGGCAGGTCGAGCTCACTGCGTTGTCGGCCGGCGGCCTGCAGCCGGGCGCCTGAGGTCCGGCCAGGGCGCCTTCGCCGCGCGTCATGCAGTTTGATCGGCCCGGTCATGCCGTGCGCCGACCCGGCTTCGTATCCTCGGACCATTGAACGAGAGACAAGGTCCGCGCCACCGCAGGTGGCCAGGGCCACACGGAGACCGTCTTGCCACCGAAAGAACCCGTCCTTGACGGCCTGGCGCGCTTCGCCGCCGAGGCCCCCGCACGACCGGCCGCCATCCTCGCCGAGACCGGCGAAACGCTGGACTACCGAAGCCTGCACGAACGCTCGGCGCGGCTCGCGCAGTTCCTCGCGGCCCGCCTCGAGGCCGGCGAGGTGGTGGCGATCCTGCTGGGCAACCGGCTCGAATACTTCGAGCTCACCTTCGCCGCGCGCCGCGCCGGCCTCTACTACGTGCCGATCAGCACGCACCTCACGCCGGGCGAGATCGACTACATCCTGCGGGACTCGGGCGCGCGCATCCTGCTGACCGAGATGGCGCTGCGGCCCTGGGCCGAGCGCTCGGCCTGGCCGGCGCCGCTCGAGGAAGTGCTCTGCATCGACGCCGACGATCCCATCGAAGGCGCCGCGAGCTACCGCGCGCTCGTCGCGGGCGACGGCCCGGTGCCGCCGCTGCCCGATCGGCCCCTGGGCCTGGACTTCGCCTACTCCTCGGGCACCACCGGCCGGCCCAAGGGCATCAAGCACAAGCTCGAGGACCAGCAACTGCGCAAGGCGCTCGCGGGCGACTGGCTCTCGTTCTTCGCCTTCGATCCCGCGAGCGTCTATCTCTCGCCCGCACCGCTCTACCACGCGGCACCGCTGCGCTTCAGCGTGCGCTGCGTGGCCTTCGGCGGCACGGTGGTGCTGATGCGCCGCTTCGATGCCGAAGGCGCGCTCGCGGCGATCGCGCGCTGGCGCGTCACCCATTCGCAATGGGTGCCGACGATGTTCATCCGCCTGCTCGCGCTGCCGGCCGAGCGGCGCGCGGCCCACGACCTCTCGAGCCACCGGCTGGCGCTGCATGCGGCGGCGCCCTGCCCTCTCGAGGTCAAGCGCCGCATGATCGACTGGTGGGGCCCGATCGTCTGGGAGTACTACACGGGATCGGAGCGCGCCGGCGCCACCGCGATCTCGGCGCCCGAATGGCTCGCGCACCCCGGCTCGGTGGGCCGCGCGAAGCAGGGCGTGCTGCACATCGTCGGCAACGACGGCGGCGAATGCGCGCCGATGGTCGACGGCCTGGTCTGCTTCGAGGGCGGCCCGAGCTTCGCGTACCACAACGATCCGGTGAAGACCGCCGAGACCCACACGCCGCAGGGCTGGGGCACCTTCGGCGACATCGGGCACGTGGATGCGGAGGGCTACCTCTACCTCACGGACCGGCGCGCCAACATGATCATCTCGGGCGGCGTGAACATCTATCCGCAGGAGGCGGAGAACCTGCTGCAGGACCACCCGCTGGTGCACGAGGTGGCCGTCATCGGCGTGCCGCATGCCGAGTTCGGCGAGGAGGTGAAGGCCGTGGTCCAGCTCAAGGACCCCGCGCTCGCCGATGCCTCGACCGCGCAGCAGCTCATCGACCACTGCCGCGCCCACCTGTCGGCCATCAAGTGCCCGCGCAGCGTGGACTTCGCGACCGACCTGCCGCGCACCGAGACCGGCAAGCTGCTCAAGCGCGTCGTGCGCGACCGCTACCGCGCGCTCGCCGCGCCCGCTTCCCAACCGTGACGGAGACCCGACCATGACGATCGACATCGGACGCAGGCACTGGACGATGGCCGTGGTGGCCTCGCTGGCCGGCCTGCCCGAACTGGCCAGCGCGCAGCAGGACACCCGGCCGCTGACCTTGCTCGTGCCCTATGCCGCCGGCGGCGCCGCCGACCCCGTGGTGCGCCCGCTCGCGCAGCGCCTGCAGGAGGTGCTCGCGCGCACCGTGCTGGTCGACAACAAGGCCGGCGCCAACGGACTCATCGGCACGCAGTACCTGCTGCGCCAGCCGCCCGACGGGCTGACGATGCTGTTCCACATCACGAGCCTGATCCAGAACATCGCGCTGTCGCGCGGCAAGCCGCCCTACGACTTCGCGAAGGACATCGAGCCGCTGGTGCTGCTGGGCCGGCAGGCGGTGGTGCTGGTGGTGCCCGCGTCGAGCCCCTACCAGAGCCTGGCCGACCTCGCGCGCGCGGCCAAGGCCAACCCGGGCAACTTCTCGTTCGGCTCCTATGGCGCGGGCTCGACCTCGCACATCTACGGCGAGCAGCTGCGCGCGGCCTGGAACATCGAGATGCCGCACGTGGCCTTCCGCGGCACCAGCCCGCTGCTGCAGGACATGCTGGGCGGGCGCGTGCCGATGGCCTTCGTCTCGGCCGCCACCGCGATCGAGCGCCAGGGCGACAAGGGACTGCGCTCGATCGCGGTGGCGCACAGCAAGCGGCTGACCGCGCTGCCGCAGGTGCCCACGCTGCACGAGCTCGGCTATGCGGGCTTCGACTACACCGGCTGGTGGGGGCTGTTCCTGCGCGCGGGCACGCCGGCGCCGGTGGCCGAGCGCCTGCGCAACGCGATCCGCGCCATCCTGCAGGAGCCCGACATGGTCGGCCGGCTGCAGCTGGCCGGCCTGGAGCCCAGCAGCGAGACGCCCGAGCAGATCACGGCCGCGATGCAGAACGAGTACCGCCACTGGGAGGCGCTGAGCCGGCGCTTCAACATCACGGCCGATTGACGCTGTCGCTCGTGCGGGCGGCGCGACAATGCGAAGCGCATGCCCGCGCTTTCCCCGTACCCGCCCGCTTCATGACCGCCGTCCCCGGCCCCTCGCCGAGCGCCACGCCGCCGCCGATCGCCGGCTGGTTCGTGCAACTGTTCCTGCGCAGCGCGGACCTGCCGCCGGCGCAGGCCGAGGCCGTGCTGCGCCGTTCCGGCATCGATCCGCTGCAACTCGACACGCGCGGGCTGCGCGTCACCGAGCAGGCCTTCACGCGCTTCCTGATCCTGCTGGCGCGGCGCGCGCGCGACGAGGCCTGGGGCATCGCCTCGCGGCCGATTCCGCCGGGCACCTTCCACACCCTGTGCCGGCTGATCGTCAATTGCCGCACGCTCGGCGAGGCGCTGGTCGTCATCGGCCGCTTCTATGCGCTGGTGGTCGACGACTTCTCGATCAAGATCCGCCGCGAGGGCGGCGAGGCCATCGTCTGGCTCAAGCCGCTGCGCACGCTCTCGCCCGAGCGGCACGTGAGCCTGCATGGCGCGACCGTCTTCCTGCTCTACCAGTTCATGTGCTGGCTGGTCGACCGCCGCATTCCGCTGACCGCGGTCGAGTTCTCGTACCCGCGCCGGCCGACCAGCGCCGAAACGCTGCGCACCTACGACACGCGCGAGATCCGCTTCGAGCAGCCGTTCACCGCGCTGCGGCTCGAAAGCCACCTGGCCTCGCTGCCGATCATCGGCGGCGAAGAGCGCCTGAGCCGTTTCCTCTCCGAGGCGCCGCGCACGCTCATCACGCGCTACTACGACCACAGCCGCGTGAGCGACCGCGTGAAGTCCATCCTGCGCGCGCAGGTGGGCACGCCGATGAGCCTGGACGACGTGGCGGCCCGGCTGCACCTGACACCGGTGACCTTGCGGCGGCACCTGGTCGATGAAGGCTGCGGCTTCTCGGAGCTGCGCGACGACGTGCGCCGCCGCGCGGCGCTCGACATGGTGCGCCAGGGCCATGTGAAGCTCGAGACCATCGCGCTGCGGCTGGGCTTTGCCGAGTACAGCACTTTCCACCGGGCCTTCCGGCGCTGGACGGGCACGGGGCCGACCGAGTACCGGGCCAATCCGCCGGCGTCCTGAGTTCAGGGTCCGGGGTTCGCGGGCCGTGCCCAGTCCGCGAGCCACTGCGCATCGGCCACCACGGATGTCGCGGGCCGCGGCAGCGAAGGCGAATGGCTGAAGCGCGGGGCTGGTGCCGGCTGCAGTTCGCCTTCGAGTTCGACGAAGACCTGGCGTGCCACGAGGTGCGGGTCGCGCGTGCTTGCGGCGAGGTTGTTGACGGGCGCCACGCAGGCATCGCTGCCTTGGAACAGCGCCTCCCAATGCGCGCGTGGCTCGCGTGCGAACAGCGCCTCGAGCGCGCGCGCCTGTTCGGGCCAGCGGTCGCGATCGTGTTGCGCGAAGGCCTTGCCGTCCAGGCCCAGGCGCGCGAGGAACTCGGCATGGAACTGCGGCTCGATCGCGCCCACCGCCAGATGCAGCCCATCCGCGCAGCGGTAGCTGCGGTAGTACGGCGCGGCGCCATCGAGCACGTTGGACTGCCGCTCGTCGTGCCAGCGCGATGCGGCGCGCAGGCCATGGATCAGCGACAGCAGCGACACCGCGCCGTCGCAGATCGCGGCATCGACCACCTGGCCGCGCCCGCTGCGCGCCGCCTCGTGCAGCGCCGCGAGCACGCCCACGGCCAGGTAGAGCGCGCCGCCGCCATAGTCGCCGACCAGGTTCAGCGGCACGCTTGGTTCCTCGGCGGGACCGATGGGATGCAGCGCGCCCGCGACCGCGAGGTAGTCGATGTCATGGCCCGCCTGCTGGGAGCGCGGACCCTCCTGCCCCCAGCCCGTCATGCGGCCGAACACCAGCGCGGGCCGCAACGCGAACAGCTCGGCAGGACCGAGACCCAGCCTTTCCATCACGCCGGGCCGGAAGCCCTCGATCGCCACGTCGGCATGGCGCAGCAGCTCGCGCGCCGTCGCGAGGCCTTCCGTCGAGCGCAGGTCGAGCGCGAGGCGTTCGCGCCCGCGCATCGTGGCGCCGTGCTCCATTGCCACCGCGCCGGGACGCTCGATGCGAACCACCCGCGCGCCCATGTCGGCGAGCAGCATCGCGGTGAAGGAGACCGGCCCCAGGCCCGCGAACTCGACGACCCGCAGGCCGCGCAGCGGGCCGGCGGGCGATGGGGATGCTTTCTTCGTCTCGTCGTTCATCGCTGCATGGTGCCGTCGCGCCTGCATGGCCGCGATGACCGTCGCGCTCGTTCCCCATGACCCCTGCGCGCCGCGCCATGCGGGTTGCGCGCGGCGGTCATGGCGCGGGCCGGACGGGCCTTTCATCATGGCGCCAACCAAAGGAGCCGAACATGAAAGCATGGGTGAGTCATCGCCCCGGGGGACCGGAGACGCTGGTGTGGCAGGAGCTGCCGGATCCGGTGCCCGCCGACGGCGAGGTGCTCGTGAAGATCGCTGCGGTGGGCGTCAACTACCCCGACGGCCTGCTGATCCGCGACCTCTACCAGGTCAGGCCCGAGCGGCCCTTCGTTCCCGGCAGCGAGTTCTGCGGCGTCGTGGAGCAGGCGGGCCGGGGCGTGTCGGGCCTGCGCGAGGGCGACCTCGTCATCGGCCGCTGCGGCTGGGGCGCCATGGCCGATCGCATCGCCGTGGCCGAACAGCGCTGCGTGCGCGTGCCGGCCGACACGCCGCGCACGCAGGCGGCCGCCTTCATGTTCGCCTATGCCACCGCCTACCACGCGCTGTGCGACGCCGCCCAGCTGCAAGCGAAGCAGACGGTGCTGGTGCTCGGCGCCGCGGGCGGCGTGGGGTCGGCCGCGGTCGAGGTCGCGCATGCGCTGGGGGCCCGCGTGGTGGCCGCCGTGTCCTCGCCCTCCAAGCTGGCCTTCGCGATGGCGCGCGGTGCGTCGGGCGGCCTCGTCTACGAACAGCAGGTCGAAGGCAGGGAGGCGCAGCAGGCGCTCGCACGCCGCATCAAGGAGGCGGTGGGCGGCGACGGCTGCGACGTGGTGTTCGATCCGGTCGGCGGCGGCTACACCGAACCCGCCTTGCGCAGCCTGCGCCGCGGCGGCCGCCACCTGGTGGTGGGCTTCACCGCCGGCATCCCGAGCGTGCCGCTCAACCTGGCGCTGCTCAAGAGCCGCCACATCGTCGGCGTGGACTGGCGCAGCTTCGTACAGGAAGACCCGAAGCTCAACGACCGCAACGTGCACTCGCTGCTCGCGATGTGGCGCGAGGGCCTGCTGCAGCCGGAAGTGACCGAGACCTTCGCGCTGGCCGATGCGCCTTCGGCCATCGCGCGACTCGATGCGCGCGGCGCGCTCGGCAAGATCGTCGTGGTCGCGTGAAGGCGGCGGCCGCCCGGGCCGCCGTCTTCTGTCTCAGTTGAGTTCGCCCGACAGGATCTCGCGCGCCATCACGATCTTCATGATCTCGGTCGAGCCCTCCATCTGCTTGCACATGCGCAGCAGGTTGTGGAAGTCGAAGAAGGGATAGTCCTCGATCGCGAGGCCGCGGCCGCCCAGCACCTGCATCGAGCGGTCGATCACGCGAAGGCCCGCATCCACGCAGTAGGCCTTCACCATGGCCGCCTGCATCCGCGAGGCCGAGTAGCCGCCGCGCGCCACCATCCAGGCCGCGTAGTAGGTGTTGAGGCGGATCGATTCGATGTCGTACTGGTTGTCGGTCAGCATCCACTGGATCGCCTGGTTGTCGCCGAGCGCCTTGCCGAACACCCTGCGCTCGCGCGCGTATTCGACCGCCAGCTCCTGGCTGCGCTCGGCCATCCCGAGCGCGGTGCCGCCCAGGCGCAGGCGGAAGCGGTTGAACTGGTGCTGCGCGATGGAGAAGCCCTCGCCCTCCGCGCCCAGCAGGTTCTCGGCCGGCACGATCACGTTCTCGAGCCGCACCTCCTGCTCCGTGCCCCATTGCCGCGCGATCACCGGGATGTCGCGCGACTTCGTGAAGCCCGGCGTGTCGTTGTCGACCAGGAACACGCTGATTCCCTTCGGCCCCTTGCTCGGATCGGTGACCGCCGCGACCGCCGTGTACGACGCGAAGTGATGGCCGGTGCGCCACATCTTCGTGCCGTTGAGCACCCAGTGGTCGCTTTTTCGCACGGCCGTCGTGCGGATCCCCGCGAGGTCGGAGCCGGCCTCGGGTTCGGTGAAGCACATCGACCAGCCGGTCTTGCCCTCGAGCACCGGATAGAGGTACTTCTCGCGGATCTTCTCGGGCGCCTGGTAGAGCACCGGCCAGGGCGCGAACGGCCCGCCGGGCATGCGGCGCGGCGACTTCGAGAACTCGGCCAGCACGATCACGTCCTCCATCGGCCCCAGGCCCTGGCCGCCGAATTCCTTGGGCACGATCAGCTTGGCCAGGCCGTACTCGGCCAGCTTTCCCTTGAGGTGCGCGTTGAGCTCGGGGCTGTAGTCGCTGTTGGCGACCGGCCATTCGCGGTAGTGCGGCAGGACTTCCGTCCCGATGAAGCTGCGTGCGCGCTGCTGAAGATCGCGTTGCGCGGGGTTGAGTTCGAAATCCATGGTGTGCCTCTTGTGTTCGGACATGCGCCCGATGGCATGTCAACGCAATCGATTGGATCGGCGCGGGCGCGTGGCCTCCATGGCACCGTCGTTCAAACTGCATGACATCGCTGCCGTGCCGCGGTGTCCGGAAAGCGGACGCCCGCTGTCCCCAGATCATCCGGATGCCGCCGCGGCGGCGATCGCAAGTCGTTGATTTCAAAGGATTGCGGTGCTGGCACGTTGCGTGAGATGTCCTGGGGACATCCACCCCACACAAGCTTCCGAGGACCTCCCCATGCCACATCACCATCAGCCCGCCGAGCACGACGACATCTGGTCCGTGAAGGGCCGCTTCCAGCACCTGATCTACAGCCCCAAAGGCGGCATCGAAGGGCTGTTGATCGAAACCGAAGGCATCGTCACGCAGTTCGCGATCGATCCCGACGACGCCGCCAGCGTCGCCCAGTTGCTGAGCCTTCGTCGCGACCAGGCGCTGGTCGTCGAAGGCCGCGAAGCCAGACCTTCACCGAAGGGCGACGGCGAACACGTGGTCTACCACTTCGAGCGACTGGCCGCCGTCGACGGTCGCGCGACCCACTCGGCTGCACGAGAAACGCAGGTGCATGGAAAGGTCGTGCGCCTGAATTTTGCGAAGCATGGCGCCGCCAATGGCGTCGTTCTGGACAGCGGCGACTTCGTTCACCTCCGTCCGCAAGGCATGGAGCGCCTGCAACTGAAGCCCGGAGATCAGGTCCAGGCGGAAGGCGCGGCGCATCCGCTCGTCACGGGCAGCGGATGGGTGATCGAAGCGCACAGCGTGAACGGCGAAGTGCTTTGAGCTTGCGCCATGGCCCGACAGTCGTCCTGTTGGGCATCGACTTGCCTGGCCGTGCGGCCGAGCGCGGCACCGCTGCCCTACTCCCGGTGCTCTTCCTTCTTCGGCTGTTCGACATGCTGAGGCGAAGCCGGTGGGTGCCCCGCCTGGACGTGCACAGGAGGTGCCGGGCGCTCTTTCGGCATCGGCTCATGCATGCGCAAGGCCTGTTGCGCTTCCGATCGGCGTGGTGCATCGACCTGGCGTTCTCTCTCCCCCGATGCGGGGGCAACGGATGGCGGCCGCTGCTGTGCGCTTGCCGCAGGTTCCGCCCTTCGCGGCGCTTCAGGCGTCAGCCGAGCGGAGGCTGCGGCCGGCACGGCGGGCTCGACCACCTTGGCCGCAAAAGGGGGTGGCGCGACCCGGGGATGCCCCTCAGCAGGTGCCACCTGGATCTGCGGCGGCACTGCGGCCGTCTGCCGCGCAGGCTCGACAGGCCGGGGGGCGACGGGCGGATGCCCAGGCACAAGCGCCGCGACCGGCTTCGCGCTCTCCGGGACGGGGGCCATCGCATGCACCACGGAAGGCAGCGCGGCGGCCAGATGGGCACTTGCCGGAACTGCTGCTTCAAAGGAGCGGCCGCTGGCCGTGGCGCTGGCGGGCGCCACCACCGTGACCGTGCGCGTGTTGTTGATGTTCGTGACATTCGTGACGTTCGTCGTGGTGTTCGTCACGTTGTAGATGGTCGTGTTCTGCACGCGCATGCCGACGTTGGTCACCGGCGGTGCGCTGACGACCACCGCGGGTGGAGTTCCCACGGGTGCCGGCACGATCAGGCCGAGGCGCGAGCCGGGCGGTGCGGGAACGAATACGCCTTGCGGCCCGATGGGTGCGAGCCCGGCCACCACGCCTGCTGCCGCGGCTGAAACCACCAGGCCAAGACCCGGCGGCGGCGGAATGAACGCGACGCCCGGTGCCGACCAATGGCCGGTGATGAAGACCACCATGCCATCGCGATGCTCGTAGTACGGCTGCACCCAGCTATAGCCCGGTTCGGGCGGCGAGGCCCAACGTCCCGCGGCCCACACCCAGTTGCCCTGCCATGTCCAATAGCCACCAGTCCAGACTGCCCCCGCGAAGGGAGGTGACGGCGGTCTCTCCACCAGCATGGGCGGCGGCGCCCATGCCACGGCAATCGGCGGAGGCTGATACAGCGGCGGATCGACATACACGCTGACGACACGCGGAGCGACAGATGCGACCGGCACGGGTTGAACCGTGGCATGGGACACCAGCGGTGGCTGCACGACACAGCCCGCGGCCAGAAGTGCCAAGGTCATTGCCGAAATTTTGACAATGGAGAATGAAGATGTATTGCTCATTGTTCTTCTCGATTAGCGTGCATCGCGGCACGGGAAGAACCTAACGGGCACCGAGAAATTGGCGCTGACAGCATTGAAGAGAATTTCTCTTCAACGCGGTTCTTTTCTTTTCAGTCGCGAACCGTCAGGTGGCACTCAGGCTATCGATACCTGTGTTGCAACGACTTGGGCGAAGTACCGGCGATTCAAGACAGAAGCTCGAAGCTTCAAAGGTGCGCATCCCGGCAATCAGCGGCTGGCCAACATCATCCCGCTGACCGTGCTCTTCCTGCGTTGCGCAATGGAGGGTGTCCGAAAAGCGGACGCACGCTGTCCCCGAATCATCCGCATGCGGGCGCAGAAGTTTCCGTAAGTCATTGATCTCAAAAGATCTCGGCGTTGGCACGTTGCGTGAGATGTCCCTGGAACATCCACCCCGCAAAGAGCATCCCATGGCAGTCCGCACCCTCTTCATCGCCGCCGCCTTCTTGCTCGCAGGCGGCACGGCCTTGGCCCAGTCGGCTTCGCTTCCGTCGGGGCCCGATGCGGCGCCCAAGGTCGGCACGATCGTCACTGGTTGGACTTCTTCGCACCCGACATCGAGGGCGTCGTCGATCTCTTCCTGACGGCCTTCACCTCGGCACATTCGCCCGGAATGCACAACGCGCTTGCCATTCGAGCTGCGCGCTACACGACGCCGACCGGGCCCGGTTCGCGAGCCATCGCGCCAATGCTCGACGACCCGGCATCGCGCAAGCGTCCTTCGAAGAAAGATTCAAAAAAGAATCGGCAATTCGCGCGCAATTCCTACAGCCGCGCCAATCCGCCGCATCCGTCATCCAGCCCTGAAGCCCATGTCGGGCCGATGAACCTGTGACTCAGCTCGATTCCGCTTGCACCCATGTATCTACACAGCCTGTTCAAACACCTTCCCACTACCGAGCGCGAGTACCTCGTAAGCCGCAGTGAGTTGAAGACCTATCGGCGCAATGAGAAGGTATGTGCGACAGATGAGCGAATCGAAAAAGTATGTCTGGTTGCCTCAGGCCTGCTTCGAGTGGTCGTAGACGAAGACGTTACGACAGACTTCGTTCGCGAAGGTGATCTGTACCTCCATCTCGAAGCAACCGAACCGACATACGTTCTCGTGGCCGCTCTGCCGACTTCCGCCTACTTCGTCCCGGCGGACGACATCTGGACGATCTGCAGGGAGTATCCCCAAGTCGCGTTGGAGCTTCTCAGACTCACCATCGAGCGCGTTGCAAACCTCAGAAAGCATTTGCAGCAAATTTCTTCGAATACATCGGAGGCTCGAATCGCCTGTGCCATGCATGAACTCACGCTTTTGGCACCTGGCAGAAATGGCGGCTATGACAAGCGCATTTCACAAGGAGTCATTGCGTCGTACACGGCACTTTCACGCGAAGTCGTCAACAGAGCCATGCGCGATCTGCAGGTTCGAGGCTTGCTGCGAAAAGATCGAAATGCCGTTCATCTGCAGATGGCTTCGAAAGCTGGAACACCAGCTTCGTTGCGCGAAGAGATCGGGCCGCCCTACTTGTGATCTCGATCACATTCTTGATGCGCCTTTGTGCCACACAACACATCCTCGATACAAAAAAAGGGAAGAGCCGATTTCGGAGCAGATCCTTATCTATAGTACGTTCTTCTACACATTGCTTCTTTGCTCGCACAAGCAAAACCAGCTGACTTTCGTACCGTATGAGCAGCCCTGGAGAGCAAGACCCGCCACCCGAATTGACAGATGGGCGTCGGGACGATGGCGAGCCGCAGGCCTCTGCAGGTCATGGCACGGTACTTTGTCGATTCAGCCTCCCCTTTCAACTGAGCGAATTCCGTCGCTCCTCTCATCCGGCGAGTGCTTTGTTCCGCCTCGCGACCAGGGAGGAGGTCGACTCCTGGCTGCTGAAGAAGGGGCGATCTTTCAGAACGGACAGAGACCTCGTTCTACGCTATTCGCTGGAACTGCGCGATCTTCGCCATGAAGACGAGCCTCCCATGTGCTTGAAGAGCATCGTCGCCGATGAGCGAGCGGCGGCCATGATCGCAGCGGTATTTCTCAGCACATTGCAATTCAGCTGCGAGACTTGAGCAGGCGATGAGCGCTTCCAGCTCAGGCATGACCGGCCCTCTGAGGAAGTTCAGCAATTAAAAAAATGAAGCGCGATCTTCGCCTGGCCAAGTTTCTGCTATTGACCGTCGTAGTTTCAGTGTCGTGCGCCACCATTTGGCAAATCTGGGCGACGCGCCAGCGCACCCTGAATGAGATCAATACCAACAGCCTCAATCTGGCACAGGCATTGAGCACTTACGCCGAAGGCATCTTTTCTCAAAGCGCCATGTTGTTGAGTGTGGTCGAGAACCTGGAGGCCGAAGGTCGCGCCCCTAAAAATCTGCAGCGCATGCAGTCGCTCGTCAGCCACCGGGAAGGACTGCTCGATCAACTCGACAGCGTCTTCATCGTCGACGCTCGAGGCCATCGCCTGATGCCGACCCATTCAGAGGATCCGAGACCGACCGACAGCAGCAAGAACGCCTACTTCGTTCACCATCGAGACAACGCCACGCATGACATCTTTATCAGCTCGGCGGCTCGCAGTCGCCCGGGCAGCGAATGGGAGCTCACCGTCAGTCGTCGCCTGCAGGACAGCGACGGAAACTTCGCCGGCGTCGTTGTTGCAACGCTGGACATTGGCGACTTCCTGCAACCATTCGGCGCCATCGATATTGGAAAAAGCGGCGCCATCAGTCTCAGCACAACCGATGGGCAATTGCTGCTGCGTTACCCTTCGCGGGTCGAAGACATGGGCCGCAACCTGTCCGGATCGCCTAACTTTCGGCGTTACTACAGCGAAATTGCCACCAGGGGGACTGCGTCTTTTCGCTCCCAATTGGATGGGACCCATCGACTCTACGCCTTTCGAAAGGGCGACCACTATCCGATCGTGACGACCGTGGCACTCGGCAGGGATGAAATGCTCTCTGCCTGGCGACACCAGTCGTTGCTGACATTGTGCGTCGTGGGCGCATTGCTGGCCGCCGTGACGACGGCGGGGTTGCGGCTGATCGTCAACATCAACGGTCGCGTCAGCGCGGAATCCTCGCTGGTCATGGCTCGGGAAGAACTATTGCAGGCCAATCGCCGCCTGGAGGTCCTGGCGTCACAGGATTCGCTCACCGGCCTGGCCAACCGTCGGGTTTTCGAGCAGGCGCTGGAGCTGGAAGCGCGACGGGCAGAACGCGAGCACACGCCTTTGTCGTTGCTGCTTTTCGATCTCGACTACTTCAAGCGCTTCAACGACACCTATGGCCACGTGGCCGGGGATCAATGCCTGAAGATCGTCTCCGACACATTGGCCTACAACGTTCACCGCCCGGGCGATCTGGTCGCTCGATACGGGGGCGAGGAGCTTGCGATCATCTTGCCCCATACCGAACTGAAAGGGGCATGCGAGCTGGCCAACGCATTGCTCGATCGCATACGCTCCCTGAACATCCCGCACAGCGCCAGCCCGCATGGGCGCGTCACCGCCAGTGCCGGCGCGGCCACATTGAATGGCATGGACTCCGCCAATTGGAAGCTGCAACTCATCGAAGCAGCGGATCGCTCGCTCTACAAGGCCAAGGAAAGTGGGCGCGACAAGGCGATGGGTTGAGTGACTCGAGGGCAGCCCTGTTAAGCTTTTTGCCGAAGAGACGACAGACACACCTCGGCAGCCACGCGGTACGAGGTAATTGGAGCCCCGAATGACCCTGCCTCAGACCGTGCCGGATTCGCTTGCCTTGATGCGGACCGTGCCCACCGAGCGCGCCTTCGAACCCGAGCCGCTGAGCACCAACGTCTTCAGCCGCTGGGGCGAGACGATGTCGTCGAAGATCCTCACGCTGCAGGCCCAGAATCTCCAGCCTTCCGAGCACTTCTCGGGGCAGGCCTGCATCGCGCGCTTCCACCGCTGCGTGGTGGCGGACATCCACAGCAGCGCGCACCGTGTCATGCGCACGCGCGCCCTGGCGTCGGAAGACCAGGACCGCTACTTCAAGGTGATCTGGCAGATCCAGGGCCGCAACCTGATCGAGCACAACGGCCATTCGGTGACGATCGATCCCGGCCAATGGACGATCTACGACACCTCCCGCCCCTACTCGGTCGAAACCTCGAACGGATCGCGCTTCATGGTGCTGCTGGTGCCGGTCTCCGAGATGGGACGCTGGAACCCGGGCATCGAGTTCGTCACCGGGAAGGTGCTGCCGACACGCGGAACCGCGGAGATCGCACGCTCGGCCCTTTCGGGCATGTTGTCCGGCTTCGTCGAGCTCGAACAACAGGGCGCCATCGTGATGCAGGACTCGATCAGTGCATTGATCGGCACCGCGGTGGCGCAGATCCATGGCAGTTCGCCGAAGCAGGACGGGGCCCTCTCGCAGCGGCTGCAGAAGGTGCAGGCCTTCATCGAGAGCCGGCTCACCGAGCCCGAGCTGAGCCCCGAACTGGTGGCACGCGAATGCGGCATGTCGCGCCGCAGCCTCTACGCGGCCTTCAACGCACTCGGCCAGACGCCCAGCAGCTACATCATGAACCGGCGCCTGGCGGTGGCGGCGCAGCGGCTGGTCGAGCAGTCCGAGCGCACGACCATCACGCAGGTCGCCTTCGAACTCGGCTTCTCGGATGCGGCGCATTTCTCGCGCGTGTTCAGCGAGAAGTTCGGCCAAAGCCCGAGCCGCTGGCGCAACCAGCAGATCGCCGGCCACTGACGCGCCTTCACTTCGGCCGGTGCTCGTCGGCCTCAGGGTAAATACCCGGGCGCTTGTGCACGGTCAGCCAAGGCGCCGCATCAAGGTGCAAGCCCGTTCGGCCTCCTTTTCATAACCTCGATCCATCATCGACGGAGCTCGGGCATGACTGGCGCATCGCCAGCATCCGACTCCGTGAAGCTGATCTCGAGGACCTTATGGAAACAGCTGGCGAGAGTTTGAATGTGGGCTTCATCGGCCTGGGCGTGATGGGATCGCCGATGGCGACGCACCTGGCGCATGCCGGCCATCGGCTGACGCTCAACGATGCGAACCTGGAAGCCGCGCGGGAACTGGCACGCACGCTCGGCGGCGAGGCGGTCGCGGTGGCAACGCCCAGGGAGGTCGCGGCTCGCAGCGACATCGTGATCACGATGCTGCCCAACGGAGAAGTCGTGCAGGCGGTGGCGCTCGGCGAGAACGGCCTGCTGGCCGGCTGGCGGCCCGGCACGCTGTTGCTCGATACCTCTTCCTCGCAACCCTGGCTGACCCAGCAGACGGCGAAGCAACTGGCCGCGGCCGGCATCGCGATGGTCGACGCCCCGGTGTCGGGCGCGCAATGGGGGGCGCAGGAGGCCGCGCTGGTCTTCATGGCCGGCGGCGCGACCGAGGACCTCGAGCGCGTGCGGCCCTTGCTCGACCGCATGGGGACCTCGGTGTTCCACCTGGGCGAGGTGGGCAGCGGCCATGCCATGAAGTGCATCAACAACCTGATCACGGCCATGACCTTCAGTGCCACCTGCGAGGGCTTGACGATGGGCAAGCGCTACGGCCTCGACCCGGCCGAGATGGTGCGCGTGCTCAACGTCTCCACCGGCATGTCGTGGATCAGCAAGACCCACATCGAGCAGCGGATCCTGAGCCGCACTTTCGACGATCCCTTCAAGCTCGAGCTGATGCTCAAGGACATCGGCATCGCCAACGCACTGGCGCGCGAGACCGAGACCTCGGCACCGATCTCGGCGCTGGGTCAGCAGTTGTGGATGGCGGCTTCGCGCTTCGCCGGGCCCGGCGCCAGCGTGAGCGAGCTGGGCCGCTGGGTCGAGCAGCAGTCCGGCACGGTGATCGAGCCCGGTGCCACGCCGCGCCAGGCCTGAGGTGGCGCGATGAAGCTGGAACGCCGACTCGCCGATTTCGTTGTCACCTTGCGCGCCGACGAGGTGCCCGAGGACGCGCGCCGCATCCTGCGCTGGATGGTCATGGCGGTGACCGGCACCGGTATCGCGGGCGCGGCCGAGGACGGCATCGAGGCCCTGCGCGCGGTGCTTGCCGAGTCCGGCGGTACGCCGCAGGCGACCGCGCTGGTCTACGGCGATCGCCTGCCCGCGAATGCCGCGGCCCAGTTCAACGCCACGATGTGCCGTGCGCTCGACTACTGCGACGCGATGGCGCCCGGCCCGCACATCGGCTCGGCCCTGCTGCCGGCGGCCTTCGCGGCCGCGGAGCTGGCGGGCGGCTGCAGCGGCTCGGAGTTCCTGGCCGCGCTGGCGGCCGGTGCCGAACTGAGTTCGCGGCTCAACCTCAGCGAAGCCCAGTACGACGGCTTCGATCCCACCGGCATCGCGGTCGTGTTCTCGGCCGCCGCGGCCGCCTCGCGCATCCTCGGGCTCACGAGCGAGCAGACCCTGCATGCACTGGCGCTGGCATTCAACCGCTGCGGCGGCAGCTTCCAGAGTCATGTCGATGGCTCGCTGGGCGTGCGCGTGGTGCAGGGCTGGGTCGCGCAGGCCGGCGTGCAGTGTGCCGAGCTGGCGCGCCGCGGCGTCACGGGGCCGGTCAATTTCCTCTCGGGCCACTACGGCTACGGCCACCTCTATGGCCGCGGCACGCTGGACCTCGACGCCGTCGGCGAAGGACTGGGCACGACCTGGCGCCTGCACCGCATGGTCTTCAAGAAATACCCGAGCTGCGGCGTCACGCAGGGCGTGACCGAGCTGGCGCTGTCGCTCCTCGAGGACGGCGTCTCGGCCGAGGACTTGCGCGCGGCCGAAGTGCGCTTGCCGCCCTACGCCTTCCGGCTGGTCGGCAAGCCCTTCGATCCGGGCACCAACCCGCGTGTCGACGGCCAGTTCAGCGCCGCCTACTGCGTGGCCAATGCCTTCGCGCGCCGCGCGTCGAAGCTCGCGCACTTCGCGCCGGAGCAGGTGCTCGATCCCGCGCTGCGCACGCTGATCGACCGCATCACGGTCGTGCCCGATGCCGCGCTCGATGCGCGTGGCCATACCGCGGTCGACCTCACTGTGCACACCACCGATGGCCGCAGCCTGCGGCGCTCGCTCGACATCGCGCCGGGCTTTCCGGGCGCCGACCTCGACGAGACGCAGCACCGCGCGCGCTTCGACGACTGCCTGGCCTATGCGCCACGACCCATCGCGGCGGAGCGCATCGAACAATACCTGCAGGCGCTGCGCGCCTTGCCCGAAGTCGCCGACGTACGCAGCCTGATTCCGCTGCTGGTCGCCTGATGGACGCGGTTGCGATCGGTTCCGGCGCGGCGGTCGGTTTCGACGGCCTCGACGGCGTGGGATGGGCGCTGGCGTCCAGCCTTGCGCGCGCCGGCCATGCGCTGGTGGTGCATGACGACGACGCCGCGCGGGCCCGCGCCTTCGCGCAGGAGTTCCAGTGCCGCGCGGCGAACGATCTGGCCGGGCTGTCGGCGTCCGGCCTGTTGCTCTTCGCGCCGCCGGGCTTCGCGGTACGAGAGCGGATCGCGTCCGTCTCGCAGGGCCTGCACGCGGGCGCGATCGTGGTCGATCTCGGCGCTGCCGATCCAACGCTCACCCGCAGCCTCGGTGCACGACTCGCGCAGCGCGGCATCGTGCTGATCGACGCGCCCCTGTGCGGCGACGCGCAAGACAGCGCTGCCGCTGCCATCGTTCATGGCTGCGACGACGACTCCGCGCTCGACGTCGCACTGCCCGTGCTGCGCACGCTGGGCCACGAGCTCGTTGCCGGTGGCGCGCTGGGATGCGGCCAGGCGCTGCGCCTGGTCGAGGCCCACGTGCATGCCGACGTGCTGGCGGCCAGTGCCGAAGCACTGCTGGTCGGCGACCGCATCGGGCTCGCGCCCGCCGGCCTTCGCGCCCGCGTCGCGGCCGCGATCCGCCGCGGCGCCGAGCGCGAGGCGCTCGAGCAGGCCGGCAGCTCCGGCCAAGGCTTCGTGACCGGACTGGCGCTCGGACTGTTCGCCCAAAGCCGCGCCGGCCAGCTGGCAGCGCCTGCCTCGGCACCGGGCCTCACGCGCCTGCTCATCGAATTCACCACCCCCGCCAACGACAAGGAGACAGTTCCATGAAAAGAATTTCCGCGCGCCTTCGCCACCTGGCGCTTGCCATCGCCCTGCCCCTGGGCCTCTCGGCCTCGGTGCAGGCGGCCGAACCCATCCGCATCGGCTCCGTGCTGTCGGTGACGGGCGCGGCTTCCTATATCGGCGACCCCGAAGCGAAGACGCTCAAGCTCTATGCCGAGCGGATCAACGCCGCCGGCGGCGTGCTCGGACGGCCGATCGAACTGGTCACCTACGACGACGCGGGCGATGCCAACAAGGCCCGCACCTTCGCCCAGCGCCTGGTCGAACGCGACAACGTGGTGGCGATGGTCGGCGGCTCCACCACCGGCACGACGATGGCGATGATCCCGGTGTTCGAAGCGGCCAAGCTCCCCTTCATGTCGCTCGCCGGCAGCGTGAACATCATCGAGCCGGTGCGCCAGCAGGTCTTCAAGAGCCCGCACACCGACCGCATGGGTTGCGAGCGCGTGTTCTCGGACATGAAGAAGCGCAACTTCACGTCGATCGCGCTGATCGCCGGCACCGACGGATTCGGCACCTCGATGCGCGAGCAGTGCCTCAAGGTGGTCGACAAGTACGGCATCAAGATCCTGATCGACCAGACCTACGGCGCGCAGGACACCGACATGACGCCGCAGTTGGCGAAGATCAAGGCCACGCCGGGCGTGCAGGCCATCCTCAACACCGGCGCCTCGGGCCAGGGCCCGGCGGTGCTGACGCGCAACTACGGCCAGCTCGACATGAAGAGCATCCCGCTCTACCAGAACCCCGGCGTGGCATCGAAGAGCTACATCGAGCTCTCCGGTGCCGCCGCCGAAGGCGTGCGGCTGCCGGCCGCGGCGCTGCTGGTGGCGTCGAAGCTGCCGGCCAGCGATCCGCAGAAGCCGGTGGTCACGGGCTACATGGCGACCTACGAGAAGGCCACGGGCCAGCCGGTCTCCACCTTCGGCGGTGGTGCCTACGACGGCCTGATGATGGTGGTCGAGGCGATCAAGCGCGCCAACAGCGCCGATCCCAGGAAGATCCGCGACGCACTCGAGCAGACCCGCGGCTTCGTCGGCACGTCGGGCGTGGTGAACATGACGCCGCAGGACCACCTGGGCCTCACGGTCGAGGCCTTCCGGATGCTCGAGGTCAAGAACGGCGACTGGCTGCTGATCGACTGACGAAGCACTCCATGTCGCAGTTTCTCCAGTTCGTCTTCTCCGGACTCACGGTCGGCGCCGTCTACGCGGTGGTGGCGATCGGCTTCACGCTGATCTACGCCGCCTCGGACGTGGTCAATTTCGCGCAGGGCGAGTTCGTCATGCTGGGTGGCATGACCACGGTGTTCCTGATCGCCATGGGGCTGCCGGTATGGCTGGCGGCTGCCTCGGCGGTGGCCGTTGCGGTCATCGTCGGCATCCTGCTGCAGAAGCTCGCCATCGAGCGCGCCCGCGATGCCTCGCCCGTGACGCTCATCATCATCACGCTGGGCGCCTCGATCTTCATCCGCGGCGTGGCCGGGCTCCTGTTCGACAAGCAGTTCCACAACCTGGCGCCCTTCTCGGGCAACACGCCGATCGCGGTCGGCGGCGCGAGTGTGCTGCCGCAGAGCCTCTGGGTGCTGGGCAGCGCGATCGTGATGTTTCTCGCGCTCTGGCTCTTCCTCGACAAGACCCTCACCGGCAAGGCCCTGCGCGCGAGCGCGGCCAACCGGCTGGCGGCGCGCCTGGTGGGCATCAACATCTCCTTCGTGCTGGTGCTCGCCTTCGGCCTGTCGGCCGCGCTCGGTGCCATCGCCGGCATCCTGGTCACGCCCGTGACGCTGACGCGCTACGACATCGGTGCGCTGCTGGCGCTCAAGGGCTTCTCGGCCGCGATCTTCGGCGGCCTCGGCAATCCGGTGGGTGCGGTGCTCGGCGGGCTGCTGCTGGGCCTGCTCGAAGCCGGCGCGGCCGGTTACGTGACCTCCGTCTACAAGGACGGCGTCGCCTTTGTCGCGCTGATCCTGATGCTGCTGGTGATGCCCAACGGCCTGCTCGGCAGCAAACTGGTGGACCGCGTATGAAAGCACTTCGAGGTTTCAACGCAGGCTGGCGCGCCTTGGCGCTGCTCGTACTGATCGTGGCGCTGCTGCCCATCGTGGCGGGCTCCAGCTACGTGATGCGCATCGCGGCACTGGTGTGGATCATGGGACTCGCGGCCGTCGGCCTGCACATCCTCATGGGCATGGCCGGGCAGATCAGCCTGGGCCATGCGGGCTTCTTCGGCATCGGCGCCTATGCCAGCGCCGTGCTGCCGGCGCGCTACGGCGTGCCGGTGGTGGTGGCGGCGGCCGGCGGCATCGTTCTGGCGGGACTGATCGCCTACCTGGTCGGCAAGCCGATCCTGCGGCTCAAGGGCCACTACCTCGCCATCGCGACGCTGGGCTTCTCGTTGCTGATCGGGCTGGTGATCACCAGCGAGGTCGCACTCACCGGCGGCCCCGACGGCATGGACGTGAAGCGCCTCGGCATCGCCGGCTTCGCGCTCGAATCGCCGAGCACCTGGTACTGGATCAGCGCCGCGCTGATGGTCGCCGGCGTCGCCGTCGCGATGGTGCTGCGCGACAGTCCGACCGGCCGCGCCCTGCGCGCGATCCTCGACAGCGAGGTGGCGGCCGCCAGCATGGGCGTGGACGTCGCGCGGCGCAAGCTTCAGGCCTTCGTGATCGCATCGGTCTATGCGGCCGTGGCCGGCAGCACGCTGGCGCTCATGAACGGCTTCATCACGCCGGACCTCGCGGGCTTCATGACCTCGGTGGAGTTCGTCGCGATGGTGGTGATCGGCGGCGCCGCAACGCCTTTCGGCGCGCTGGTCGGCGCGGCACTGCTGACCCTGCTGCCGCAATTGCTCGCATCCTTCCATGATTACCAGGACATCGCGGTCGGGCTGATCATCATGCTGTCGATGATCTTCCTGCGCCAGGGCATCGTGCCCACGCTGGGCCAACTGCTGCGGAGGGCCAGCAAATGAGCGCGGCACTCGAAGTCAGGGACCTGGGCATCGCCTTCGGCGGCGTGGTCGCGGTGGACGGCGTCTCCTTCGATGCGCCGACGGGCGAGATCCTGTCGATCATCGGACCCAACGGCGCGGGCAAGACCACGCTCTTCAACATGGTGTCCGGCCTCTACACGCCGCGCTCGGGCAGCGTGCGCATGGGCGGCGAGGACGTGAGCGGCCTGCCGCCGTTCAGGCTGGCCCGCAAGGGCATGTCGCGCACCTTCCAGAACCTGCAGGTGTTTGCGCAACAGACCGCGCTCGACAACGTCATGGTCGGTCGCGCTCGCTGGGAAAGCACCACGCTGCTCGAGGATCTGCTGCGCCTTCCCTCGGTGGGCCGGCAGAACCGGCAAAGCCGCGAGCGCGCCATGGCAGCGCTGGAGCGCACGGGCCTCGCGGCCCATGCGAACGCGGTGGCGGGCAGCCTCTCCTATGGCGTGCTCAAGCGCCTCGAGATCGCGCGCGCACTGGCCAGCGAGCCCAAGGTGCTGCTGCTCGACGAGCCGGCGGCCGGTTGCAACGCCGTCGAGACC
This sequence comes from Variovorax sp. GW821-FHT10D07, assembly GCF_059415325.1. Lineage (NCBI taxonomy): Bacteria > Pseudomonadati > Pseudomonadota > Betaproteobacteria > Burkholderiales > Comamonadaceae > Variovorax > Variovorax sp. GW821-FHT10D07. The sequence continues at coordinate 307,438 of NZ_JBWKMZ010000006.1, forward strand.
GAGGAGATCGAGCACATGCTGCGCGGCATCGCGGGCGAGGTGTCGGTGGTGCTGATCGAACACGACATGAAGATGGTGATGCGGCTCTCCCACCAGGTGCTGGTGCTGAACCAGGGCCGCATCCTGGCCCAGGGCACGCCGCAAGAGGTGCGCGAGAACCCGGATGTGATCGCGGCCTATCTCGGTAGTCACGCAAAGGAGCTGGCCCATGCTGAGGGTTGAAGGCCTGTGTACCGCCTACGGGCGGGTGTCGGTGCTCAAGGACGTGACGCTCGAGGTGCACGCCGGCGAGATCGTGGCGCTGCTCGGCGCCAATGGCGCGGGAAAGACCACCTTGATGCACACCATCTCGGGCCTGCACTCGCAACTCAGTGGCAGCGTCTGGCTCGAAGGCGCGAAGCTCGACGCGATGAGCCCGCACCGTCGCGTCGGCATGGGGCTGGGTCATGCGCCCGAAGGCCGGCAGGTGTTCAAGCCCCTCTCGGTGGCCGACAACCTGCGCCTGGGCGCCTACCGGCGCAAGGACGCCGAGATCGCGGCGGACACCGACATGGTCTATGCCATGTTTCCGGTGCTCGGCGAGATGCGCCGCCGCGTGGCCTCCGATCTCTCGGGGGGCCAGCAGCAGATGCTGGCCATCGGCCGCGCGCTCATGAGCCGGCCCAAGCTGCTGCTGCTGGACGAGCCATCTCTGGGCCTCGCGCCCCTGCTGATCGACCAGATCTTCGAGGTGCTGGTGCGACTGCGCGCACAGGGCGTGACCATCCTCGTGGTCGAGCAGAACGCCGCCGCCGCACTGACCGTGGCCGACCGCGGCTACGTGCTCGAGACCGGCCGCATCGTGCACAGCGGCACCGGCCGCGCGCTGCTCGCGGACCCGGCGGTTCGCAACGCCTACCTGGGCGTCTGAAAAACATTCACCGGAGAAGCCATTGAAATCCTTCACGAACACCGTCGACGGCCGCGCCGTCCCCTCCGCCCGGACCTTCGAATCGAAGAACCCCGCCAACGGCGAGGCGATCGGGCTGGTGCCGCATTCCGAGCCGGAGCAGATCGCGCAGGCGATCGCTTCCGCGAAGGCGGCCCAGCCGGCGTGGGCCGCGTTGCCCGATGGCAAGCGACGCGAGCACCTCGAGCACGTGGCCGACGCCCTGAAGCGCAACGCGACCTACCTCGCCGAATGGGTCACGCGCGAACAGGGCAAGCCGCTCGGCGGCCTGGGGCCGGACCAGGTGCCCGGCGCGCTGTTCGAGCTGGCCGGTTGCGAGGCCTGGACCCGGGTGCCCGCCAGCCTCGAGCTGCCGGTGGAGACCGTGTTCGAAGACGATGGCCGGCGCTACGAAGTGCACCGCAAGCCCTATGGCGTGATCGCCGCCATCGCGCCGTGGAACTGGCCGTTGCTGATTGCCATCTGGCAGATCGTGCCGGCGCTGCGGGCCGGCAACACGGTGGTGATCAAGCCTTCCGAGTACACGAGCATCGGCACGCTCGAGATGGTGCGGATCATGGCCGAGCACCTGCCGCCGGGCGTGCTCAACAGCGTCAGCGGTCCTGGAGAAGTCGGTGCCGCACTGGTCGACAACCCGCAGATCGACAAGATCATGTTCACGGGCTCGGGTTCGACCGGCGCCAAGATCACGGCGATCGCGGCACGTCATCTGACGCCGACCACCATGGAACTGGGCGGCAACGACGCAGCCATCGTGCTGGCCGACGCGGACCCGGCCGCCATCGCCATGGGCCTGTTCTGGGGCGCCTTCATCAACATGGGACAGACCTGCGCGGCCATCAAGCGCCTGTACGTGCCGGAGTCATTGCACGACGCGGTGGTGAACGAACTCAGGAAGATCGCAACCACGGTGCCGATGGGCGACGGCTTCGGTGCCGGCGTGGTCATGGGGCCGGTGCAGAACCGGATGCAGTTCGACAAGGTGAGCCGCCTGGTGGAGGCATCGCGCCGCGATGGTGGCGAGATCGTCTGCGGCGGCCAGGCGCGCGAAGGCGCCGGCAACTTCTATCCGCTCACGCTCGTGACCGGCCTGGCCGATGGCGCCGCGCTGGTGGACGAAGAGCAGTTCGGCCCCGTGCTTCCCATCATCAAGTACCGCGAGCTCGAGGATGCGATCGCAAGCGCGAACCGGCTCGACGTCGGACTCGGCGCCTCCGTGTGGTCTTCCGACGTGGCGCAGGCGCGCGCGGTTGCCGTGCGGCTGCAGGCCGGCACCGTGTGGATCAACCAGCACGGCGCGATCCATCCGATGGTGCCCTTCGGCGGCGTCAAGGGCTCGGGCTGGGGGGTGGAATTCGGCGCCGAGGGCCTCAAGGCGGTCACGCAGCCACAGGTGATCAGCATTCCGAAGTAACGGGGCGCGCACCCCATCCTTGGCATCGCGCGGCATGCTCGGCGCTTCGAGCAACGCGAGCCTTCAATCAATCAGGCGGGCTCGAGCCTGAAGAAGCCATTGGCGGCCTGCCTCGAGGTGCGCCGTCAAAGCTCCGTTCGCAGGCTGTCGAAGGCCTCCCGCAGAAACCTGGCCACCGGCTTTCGCGGGCCGGTCTGGTCTCTCCAGGCCTGAAGCGCCAATCTCATCGCACCGGTGGACACCATGGCCACCATCCGAAGCGACGTACGGCGCTCGGGCTGCCGCCAGACTTCGCACAGCGTGCTGAAGAGCGCCTGCTCCTGCTCCACGTAGTGCGTCTGCTTGCGCGCAAGAAGCGCTTCGCTCGATCGCATGAGATTGTCGAGGGCCGTCATCTGCTCGGTCGTGTAGAGCGAGATGTGCTTCACCATGACATCGCGGACCGCATCGAGCGGCGGCACATCGGGCGATGTCTTCAGCAGATCGGCATACAGACTGGCCGATCCGGTCTGCTGCCAGAACACGATGATCTCGTCCTTCGACTTGAAGTACGAAAAGAAAGTCCGGCGCGAAATACCGGCTTCCGCCGCAATGGCGTCCAGCGTGGTGCTTTCGTAGCCGTTGGCGAGGAACAGGCGCTGGCCGACCTCGGCGATGCGCTGACGTGTCTCGCGGCGCTTGCGTTCCCGCAGGCCCTCTGTGGGCACCGTGCCCGCAGGCGAGGGATTTCCTGGCATTTCGATGGCCTCTTGCATAGCTGCACGAAGTGCATTAAATTATGCACTCAGTGCTGTTTTATATGCACTGATTCTACCGTCCCCTCTTCCCCAGCTAAGACATGGCCCACTGGACAGCTTCCGACATTCCTTCCCAGCGCGGCCGCACCGCGGTCGTCACCGGCACCGGCGGTCTTGGGTTCCAGGACGCGCTCGCGTTGGCCCGTGCAGGTGCGAACGTCGTCATTGCAGGTCGCAATCCGTCGAAAGGGGCGGCAGCAGTCGACCTCATTCGCCAAAGCGTTCCCGACGCGAAAGTGGTTTTCGGGGCGCTGGATCTCGCCAGCCTTGATTCCATCGAGGCTTTTGCCGAGCGCCTTCGGAGTTCGCACGACCGGTTGGACCTGCTGATCAACAACGCGGCGGTGATGGCACCGCCCAAACGCCTGGCGACCGCCGACGGATTCGAGATGCAGTTCGGCACCAACTACCTGGGCCACTTTGCCTTGACCGCCAGGCTCCTCCCCTTGCTGCGCCAAGGCAATCAACCGCGCGTGGTCAGCCTGTCGAGTGTTGCCGCCCGAAGCGGCGCCATCAACTTCGATGACCTGCAGGCTCGGCACGGCTACAGGCCGATGCCGGTTTACGGTCAATCGAAACTCGCGTGCCTGATGTTCGCCCTCGAGTTGCAACGCCGCAGCGATGCCGGGGGCTGGGGCATTCAGAGCATCCCTGCCCACCCCGGCGTTTCGCGCACGGATCTGTTGCCCAACGGCGCGGGCGCATGGAGCGCTGCGGGCATCGCTCGCCGCTACATGTGGTTCCTGTTCCAGCCGGCCGCGCAAGGCGCGTTGCCCACCCTCTTCGCCGCGACTTCGCCGCAGGCGAGAGGCGGCGCCTACTACGGCCCGAACAGGCTCGGCGAAACGCGCGGTTATCCGGTCCTGGCCAGGATCCCGCCTCAGGCACTGGACAAGAGCGTCGCCGCGAAGCTGTGGCTGGAGTCGGAGGCGCTGACCGGTGCGGTGTTTCCCACCCACGATGGTCGGAAGTCCGCAGAACCGCTCGATGTCATCCAGCCCTCGCGCGCATGAAACATCGCAGCACCCAAGACATGCAGATGAATCTGAGCCGGCGGCAAGTCAATGCCATGTTGCTGTGGGCTGCGCTGGCCTCAGGCCCGACGAAAGCGACAGCGCAACCCACCGAGCCGCCCTATCGGGTGATGGATTTCGACTGGGTCGACCAGGCGCGATCCCGCCCGGTGCCGGCGCGCCTGTACTGGCCGACGGTTGCGACGTCCGAAGTGTCGGTGCCGCTGGTGGTGTTCTCGCACGGGATCGGCGGTTCGCGGCAGGGCTACAGCTATCTCGGAAAACACTGGTCGACCCGTGGTGTCGCCAGTCTGCATGTCCAGCATGTCGGCAGCGATGCGCAGCTTTGGCGAGGCAACCCGTTCGGCGTGGTGGGCCGCCTGCAGGCTGCGGCTCAGGAAAAGGAGGCCATCGCACGTGCCGCCGATGTGCGCTTCGCGCTCGACCGAATGCTCTCCGACGAAACGGGCAGTCTTGGCGCTGCGGTGAACCGCCAGCGCCTTGTGGCGGCGGGCCATTCCTACGGCGCGAACACGACGCTCCTCGCGATCGGCGCGCAGATCGTGAGGAACGGCCTGACGCTCGACTGCCTCGATTCCCGCTTCTCGGCGGCAGTCGTCATCTCTGCGCCGCCGTTCTATGGCGAACCCGATCTGGGGGCAGTGCTGGGCAAGGTGTCGATTCCAACCATCCATGTGACGGCGACCGAGGACGTGATCGAGATCCCGGGCTACCGCTCAGGCGTGGACGATCGACTGGCCGTCTTCGATGCAATCACCAATCCCCACAAGCTGCTGGCCGTGTTCCAGGGCGGCTCCCACAGCATGTTCACCGATCGTTCGCTGACCGGCGGTCCATCGCTCAACCCCAAAGTCAAGGTCGCCACCGCGGATCTCGCACTGGCATTCTTCGACCTGATCTTCGAGCACGACGGCACGGCGCTCGCACGGTGGCAGACGACCTGGCAGTCCATCTTGGCGCGAGCCCCCAGGCCCGACAGCGCACAAACCGTCAGGATGACGCGCGTCCGCACGAGTCCGAGCCCAGCCTTCCGGGACCTCGCACCGGACTCGACCCAAGACCGCCCGACATAGCCTTTCGAGCGCCAACTGATCTCACGATGCCGCGGCGGGCCTCTCCGCTGCCCTCGCCACCAACTCTCCCAGCCTGGAAACAAACAGCTGGAGCGCCGGCGACGCATTGGACTTGCTGTACCCCACCACCAGATCGATGGTCGGCACCTCGCCTGCCAGCGGACGGCTGACGACCGACCAGGGAAGCAGGTTCTCGACATAGTCGGGAATCAGCGCCAGGCCACGTGTCGAGGCGACCAGCGACATCACCATGGCGGGGTTGTCCACGCCTTGTGTCGGCGTGATCTTCACGCCCGAGCGCACCAGGTAGTCGTCCACCACGGCCTGCAGCACCCGCGCCTTGTTGGCCATGCCAATGAACGGACTGCCGACCAGGTCCTGCGGCGTGACGGCGGCCCGAGCCGTCAGCGCATGATCGCTGGGCATCAGGACCACCAAAGGCTCTCGGCCCACGGTTCGATAGCTCAGGTCGAAGCCCGGCTCGGCGCGCAGAAAGGCCAGATCCAGCTTGCCGCGTGCCACGGCATCCGCCAGATCGGGGGAATAGTCGCTGGAGACCGTCACGTCGATGTTCGGCAACTCGTCTCGAAGCAGATGCATGGCTCGGGGCAACCAGGTCATCTCCTGCCCCGTCAGGAAGCCCAGCGCGAAGCGCTGCTTCGAAGGCAGCGCGGCCCGCCGAGCAGCTTCGACAGCCGCGTCGACCTGGGTCAGCGCCAGCCGCGCATGGTCGATGAACGCCTTGCCGGCCGCCGTCAACTCCACCCCGCGGGCGCTTCGATGCAACAACGCCACCCCGACCTGGTCTTCCAGGTCGCGGATCTGTCGACTCAGCGACGGCTGCGAGGTATGCAGGCGCCGCTCGGCCGCGACGGTCAGGCTGCCCGTCTCCGCGACCGCGATGAAATACCTCAGATGTCGCAGTTCCATGTGCATCCCCATGCTTCACAGGCATGCCCACCAGCCCACAAAGTCTTTTTAAAAGTTGCGCCGAATCCCTAGATTCTCCCCTATGGAGACGCGACCGGCAGCGAAGTGGTCAGTCGAGCCATCCATGCTTCCATCGTCATGCCCATAGGATTTTTCATCATGAACCAACCCGTTGTCCTCATCACCGGCGCCCTGACCGGCATCGGCCGTGCCACCGCCTTGGCATTCGCCCGCACCCATGCCCGCCTCGTCGTCTCCGGACGCCGCGTGCCGCAAGGCAAGGCGCTCGAAGCCGAACTCCATGCGCTGGGTGCGCAGGCCTTCTTCATCGAAGCCGACGTGCGCAACGACGCCGAGGTCGGCCAATTGGTGGACCAGACCGTCGCCCGCTTCGGCCGCCTCGATGTCGCCGTCAACAACGCCGGCACCGAAGGCCAGCCTGGCCCGATCGTCGATCAGACGGCGCAGAGCTACGCCGCGACCTTCGACACCAATGTGCTCGGCACGCTGCTGAGCATGAAACACGAGCTGCGTGCAATGACCGCGCAGGGCAGCGGAAGCATCGTCAACATCTCCTCGACCTATGGCCATGAAGGTGCTGCCTACGCCTCGATCTACGCGGGCAGCAAGCATGCCGTCGAAGGGATGACGAAGTCGGCCGCGCTCGAAGTCGCGGCCTCCGGCGTGCGCGTGAACGCCGTGGCCCCCGGACCGACCGACACCGGCATGCTGGACCGTTTCACAGGCACGCCGGAGAACAAGGCGGCCCTGGCCGCGGGGGTACCCCTGGGCCGTGTCGGCAAGCCGGACGAGATCGCTGCCGCCGTGCTCTTCCTGGCCTCGGAAGGGGCCGCCTTCGTGACGGGCCAGATCGTCACGGTGGACGGCGGCAAGACCGCCGGCTGACTCGCCACGAACCGCACATGCAGGAGTTCCACCATGTCAGACCGTCCATCGCTCAGCGAGCGCAGCCAGGCCGTCGCCGACGCGCATCGTTTCCCGCTCGAAGCCGTTGCAATCTGAGGAGCACACCGTGAACAACACCCTTTCGGGCAAGACCGCCCTGGTCACGGGCGCATCGCGCGGCATCGGCCGAGCCAGTGCTTTGGCGCTGGCTCGCGCCGGGGCCCAGGTACTGGTTCACTACGGCAGCGGCGAGAAGGAAGCGGCCGCCGTTGTCGACGAGATCCGCGGTGCAGGGGGCAAGGCGGAGAAGGTCGCAGCCGACTTGCGCTCGCCCACCGGACCGCATGACCTGGCGCAACGCGTGCGCAACATCATCGGCGGCCGCCTCGATGTGCTGGTGGCGAACGCCGGCATCTCCAAGGCCGCCTCGATCGAGGACACGACCGTGGAGGACTTCGACCATCTCTTCGCGGTGAACGTGCGCGCGCCGTTCTTCCTGGTGCAGCAATTGCTGCCGGCACTGTGCGAAGGCAGCAGCATCGTGCTGGTTTCCTCACTGGCTGCGCGCGCGTCGGTCGGCACCCTGTCCGCCTATGCGGCCAGCAAGGGGGCCATCGACACGCTCGTGACGCATTTCGCCACGGCGCTCGGCGAGCGCGGCATCCGCGTCAACGCGGTCGCGCCGGGCGTGGTCGAGACCGAGATGTCCAGCTTCACCAGGACGGACGCCGGACGCGCTGCCACCTTGGGCATGCAGGCACTCAAGCGCCTGGCTCAGCCGGAGGACATCGGCGATGCCGTGACTTTCCTGGCGTCCGACGAGGCTCGCTGGGTCACGGGCCACACCTTGCACGTCGACGGCGGCTCGAAGCTCTGAAGCTGCGCTGTCCATTCCTCCATCGCTCGCATGCATGTTGCTGGCTGAATAAGGGCCTGCCCCTTCCGCTATCCCGATCGATCCGGGTGGAGGCGAACAGCATTCAAGCCAGCAACAGCAGCAGCTCGGCGGCCGCAGGCGGATCCGTGAGCTGCGCCAGTGCGCGTTGCCAACAATCGGGGTGCGCGGGCTAGCCCCCATCCAATCTTGCGTGACGAACCTGGGCGATCAATGTCTCGAGCGGCGTCGGCCGCGCCAGGTAGTAGCCCTGCACCAGCGAACAACCGAGCAAGCGCAGGTGCTCGAGCTCTTCGAGCGTTTCCACGCCCTCGCCCACCACCTCCATGCCCAGTGCGTTCCCGAGGTGAATGATCGAATCCACGAGCAGCATGCGCCTGTCGGACCGGTGGAATTCCGATATCAGCAGTCGATCGATCTTGATCTGCTTGACGTACTTGTCGCCCAGCATCGCCAGCGACGAATAGCCGGTGCCGAAGTCGTCCACCGCGATGGCGATCCCGGCTGCCGCAAGCGCTTCGAGCTGCCCCGAAGACGACAGGCTGTCCAGCGCGCTTTCCTCGGTGATCTCGATCCTCAGATGCCGAGGGGCGATGCCCTCGCGCAGCAATGTCCTCAACACGATGTCGCTCAGAGGAAGATCTCCGATCTCACGGGGCGACACGTTCATGGCCACCGGAACCTTTTCGAACCGGGGGTCCGCATCCGCCAACGCGTGCAAGCCGTGACAGACCTCCTGCAGGATGTGCTGCAACAGCGTTTCGCCCATCCCCATGACCGCGGCCGCGTGAACCACCTCCTCCGGTGAAGTCCATCCCTGCCTCGGATGGTGCCAGCGCAACAGCGCCTCCAGGCTATGAAGGCTGGCTCCATCGCTCGAGAGGATCGGCTGATACCAGAGCCCGATCTCCCGTGCCTCGATGGCACAGGCCAGATCCTTCTCGATGTCCTGGCGGCGCAACAGGCGTCGATGCATCGCCTCGTCGAAGCGATAGCCCCATGCCCCCACCGAGCGCGCGGACGCGTGAAGCGCCTCGCTCGCGAAGGTCAGGAGCTCATCGATCTGGCGTGAACCGCTGTCGCAGAAGCCGATGTGCAGACGCGTCAGGTCCGCCTGTCTGCCGAGACTCGACCCAAGCCCGAGGGACCCGAGGCTCGCGCGATGGATATCGCCGGGAAAGGCCTCGGTACCGCGCGGCTCGTAGAGCACGACGAACTTGTTGCCCGCCCACCGGCCCAGCACACACCGGGCCGGATCGAACTTCGATGCCAGCCATCGAGCCACCTCCTGCAGCACCTTGTCTCCCCATGCCAGCCCTTGCGTCTCGTTGATGATCGACAAGCCGAAGACTTCGAAGATCACCAGGCGCTGGCGCGGCCGCTTCTCCGATCCGAGCCAATGCGAAGCCGCATCGACGAAGCTCTGACGAGCGAGCAAGCCCGTGAGCGGATCTTGGACACTCTTCATCTTTCCCTCTCTGATTCCCGACGGCATCCATCCTGAAGATCCGATCCGTGACATCCATCCCTGTGTTTTTCTCGTAGTGGTTGCGTGTCCCCTCCGCGCTTCATGGGCGCGCTCTTTGGTGTGAAGGGGAACGGTGCCATGGCGTCAGGAGCCTCGACGTGAGCGGTGCCTATCGGAGGGGTTCTGCAGCTTGGTGTCCGATGCGTCCTCGTTGTCGCCTTCGAGTTCCAGGGCGCCGAAATCGGTGGAAGCAAACTCTGGAGGCACGTGCACGCCCTCGTCGTCCCGCCGGACGAGGCCGCGGTTCTCGAGTTCGCGCATCGCCTTGTTCACCCCCTCGCGCGAGAGCCCGGCATACGAAGCGATCACGGCCTGCGTGATCCGCTTGTCGTAGCCGCCGGGGCCGGCCGGTGCCAGGTGGGTCAATTCATGAAGCACCCGGCCGACCAGTTCGACGGGCGGGAGCGAGGAAATTCGCCGCAGCTGGCCATGCACCATGGAGACCCGCTTGACGGCCGACTCCAGGAGACCCACGGCGACCTGCGGAAAAAGCGTGCAAAGACGCCGCAGCACATGGATGGGGATGAGGTAGACGGAAGAAGGAAGCGCCGCGATCAACGTGGACTGCGCCACATAGCTGTCTTCCTTCAACGAAGGGCTGAAGAAGAAGTCGTCCTTGCTGACGAAATCGGTGGTGACGCCTTCGCTGTCGCCACCGCTGCCGTGTACCACGACACGCAGCAGTCCAGTGGCGACGCAATAAACATGTTCGGATGTCTCGTCGACGGCGAGTACGACATCGTTGCGGCGATAGTTTCGGAACTCGGTGCTTTGAACAAGCAACGCACGCTCGCTGTCGGGCAGCGTGGCAATAAGTGGGTGCAGATACATGCTGGAACGGACGCGGTCTCCTCCTTCGTGCTCCAGCTCATCCCCCCAAGAGGGACCTGTATCGCTGGCCGTCAGGGTCCCGGCTTTTCCGTGATTGATGAAATGAAGTTGATAAAAACTGAAGCTGTTCTCTCTCTTTGCAGCAGTTGTGTGAAAGGCTGAAAGTGATAAGTCGGCAGGACAACGCGTGCGCCATCACGTGGCGAGCCGTCGTTGGCGGGGCCGTATGCCTTCACTCGGTGCGCCAGATCCACCGCGTTCGAGCGCGTCGAAATCGAGGCTGCGCAGCGGCTGCGCGCGACTTCGAGGTGATGGGCTCTGATGAGAATGCAGGGAGTCAAGAGAAGAACCGGCGAATCAAAAGGCTCAAACCGCCGAAGCGGTTTGAGCAAAAGTCCCCGGCAGCAAACCGTCCGCCGGGGGAGGGGCGAAACTAGATCACCGCACCGACGCGATCGTCGACACGGCGGAGTTGCCCACGGCCGTGGCGCTGACCTGGTTGCCGGCCGCGCGCAGCGTGCTGCCCGTCGCCGCGCCAGTGACGCCGATGCCGTAGTTCACGCCGGTGGCAGTCGCCACGACCGTGCCGCTGTTGGTCTGGAAGTTTCCGACCGCAGCCGTCGGACGGCTGGCGCTCGGCGCACTCACATTGACGCGGTTGGTCGCGGTGTTGCCATACGCTTCGGCGGCGGTCGTGTTGCCGGTGACGGCCACGGTGCTGCCGCTCACGCCAGGCACGAGCACGGGAGCCGTCGCGTTCAGGGCCACCTGGTAGCTGGCCGTCGCGAACGAGCTCACGTTGCCCGTGTTGCCCTGGTTGTTGAGCACGGCGGCGGCCGCTTGCGAGGCGCCGACGGTGCTGCCGGCAACCGGTGCGGGCGTTGCGTAGCTGCTGCCAGCCGACACGTTGAGCACGTTGCTTGCCGCGTTGCCGCGAGCCAGCGCCGTCGTGCTGTTGCCGTCGATGGTCAGCCCGCTGTTGAGCGCGGCGGTCGCTGCCGGCACGCCACCCGCCAGGCTGAAGCCCGCGGCGGTGGTCGAGCTCGCGTTGACGGCGGCGCTGCTGGTCTGCGCATTGCTCAGACCGGCGTTGCTGCCTTGCAGCGCGGCGCCGGAGAGCGTCACGCTGTTGTCGGCGCGGTTGGCCGAAGCCTCGGCCGTGGTCGCATTGCCGGTGATCGAGAACGTGCTGTCCGCCAGGCCCGTGGTGGCCGTGGCCACGCGATCCTGGTTGTACAGGCGCGTGCTCGCCGTGCTGGAGACCGAGGTGGACGCGGCCTGGCTGTTGCTGAGCACGTGGTCGCCGGTGGCGCCCGCCGCGTTCAGAACGGCATTGGTCGCGGCACCGACCGGCGTTGCGTTACCCGCGGTGACCGTCAGCGCGTTCGTGGCATCGTTGATCACGCCCAGCGAAACGTTGCGGTTGTTGGCCAGCGCCACCGACGAGCCCGACACGGCGCCCGGCGCGTACAGCTCCGCGTCCGAGCTCGCGGCGACCGAGGCGGTGCTCGATTGCTGCGAAGCCAGCGCGGAAGTCGCCGCCAGGTTGGTGGCGGTCACGCCCAGGGTGTTGGTGGCCGTGTTGGCCACCGAGCTTGCGCGCTGGCTGTTGTTGGACACGCTCACCGTGGAGTTGCCGATGGCCGAGCCGGCCACGGTATCCACGGCGAAGCTGCCGTACACGTTGCTCACCAGCGCCGAGTCACCGGTCACCGATTGCACGTTCGACAGCGCGTTGTCCGCCTGCGCGCCCGAGCCGGTCACGAGGGCACCAGCGGTCGCCACCGTGCGGCCGCTGCCGGCTGCGACGGAGTTGCCGGTGACGCTCGTGGTGTTGGTCGCGCTGTTGCCCGTGACCGAGCCGGTGTTGCTGTTGCCGTTGACGGACAACTGCGAGCCGGTCACGGCACCCGAGACGGCCAGGATGACGCCGCCCTGGTTCGGGACGCTCGGCGTGGCCGGCGTGCCGGGGATGAGCCCCGACAGCACGGCCGCGCCACCGTCCACGATCGACGAGTAGGCCGACAACGAGATCGTGCCGAGCAAAGTCGCCGAACCACTGACGTTTCCGCCCGACTGCGTCCAGCCGTTGCTGGTGAGATAGCTCAGTTGCGCCGGCGAGAGGCTGGATGCCAGCACCGTCAGCGTACCGCCCGTCAAGGTCAGGGTGGCGCCGGAGCCCGAAACGGTCAGTCCGCTTCCCGTGGCACTGAACGTGAAGGGCTCGGGTGCGGTACCCGCGCTTCCCGCCACACCCGCCTGGCCGATCAGCGCATTGACGCTGGCGCTGGTCGTCTGCGAGTTCTGCAAGGCGGTGGTGGTCGACAGGCCGTTGCCCGACAGGCCCAGGTTGTTCGTCGCGGCGTTGCTGGTCGCCGAGGCGGTGGAGACGTTGTCGTTCGAGGCGATGCTCGAGCCGGTCACGTTGCCACCCACGGCGGTCAGCACGCCAGCGGCGGTGCCACCGACCAGCGCTCCGTCACGCTGTGTCGCGGTGACCGAACCCGCGCCCGATTGCGCGTTCTGCACGCTGAAGGCGGCGTTGGTCGTGAGCGTGCCGGCGTTCGAGGTCGCGCCGGTGAGCGGCGTGGCCGATGCGGTGTCGATGCCATTGCCCGACGCGCTCAGGCTGTTCGTGCCGCGGCTTCCGAACGCCAGGGCCTGGATCTGGTTGCCGGAGGTGGCAACCGTCGAGGCCGAGACGTTGTCCTGGATGGCGGTGGCAATAACGGCGCCGCCGGTGGCGGTTGCCGAAACGGCACCGCTGGCCGTCTGTGCGCTGGTGACGTTGGCGATCGATGCCGCGCCCGCTGCGTCGACACCGGTACCCAGGCTCACGCTGCCGGCGTTGCTCGCGTCGTTGCCGTAGGCGGCCGCGACGAAGGCATTGCCCTGGTTGGCGATCTGGCTGCGGGTGGCGTTGCCTTCCAGCAGGACCGTCAGCGCGCCCAGGGGACCGCCGAAGCCGGTGGCTTGCGCATCCACGTCGCCGAGTGCCGACTGGTTGTTCAGCAGGCCGTAGGCGGCGGTGACCGTGCCGCCCAGGCTCGGGGTGCTCGACAGCGTGGACGCCGGTGCCACCGAGGTGGGCACGGTGGCGCCGTTGGCGGCAACCGTCAGGGTGTTGCCGGTCGAGTTGCCGTAGGCGATGGAGCGCTGCAGGTTGTCCGACAGGCTCAGGCTGGTGTCCGTGATGTGCGTGCCGGCGTAGACCGCGGCGGCCGAGCCGCCCAGCACGGTGCTCACCGGCGAGGCTGCGTCCACCACCTGGATGTTCGCGATGCCTGCGCCCGAACCGATGCTCGTGCCAGTGAGCGACAGCGTGTTGGAAGCGCTGTTGGCCAGGCCGACGGCTTCCTGCGTGTTCTTGCTCGCGCTGACCGTGCTGCCGGTGATGGTGTCACCGCCGGTGCCGCGCGAGTCGACGTACGCGCCCACGTACGAGCCGCCCAGCGTGGCCGAAACCGGGCTGGCGTAGTTGCTCTGCAGGCTGGTGATCGTGGCGGCGCCGCTGGCCGAGACGTTGCCATCGGGCGTGCGGCCACCGCTCAGGACGGTGGCGCCGGCGCCCAGCGGCAAGGCGTTGGCGGCCAGCGAAAGGCTCTGGGTCGCGCTGTTGCCGTAAGCGGAAGCGGCAGCGCGGTTCTGCTCGACGGCCACCGTGCTGTCCTTGGTGGTGCCGTTTTCCAGGCCGGTTGCAGCACCGATGATCGACGGTGCGGTGACGGCCGAAACGCCGCCGCCGAAGTTGCTCTGCTGGTTCGCGAGCGCGGCGGTGGCGGAGAAGGTCGCACCGTTCTGGCCGGTCGCAATGGCGCTGGAAACGGCGTTGCCGGTGGCCGCGGAGGTGATCGCGTTGCCCGAGACGGTCGCCGCGCCGCCGTCGATCGACTGCACGGTGGCGGTCACGCTGGCGGCATTGGTGGAGCCTTGCAGCGCCACGCCGACATTGCCCTGGGTGTTCAGGATCGCGAGGTCCGCACCGAGCTGCGAGCTCTGGCTGCCGGCACTGTAGGTGCTGCTGTTGACGGTCGGGTCGCCCGAACCGGCGACGGAGATCCCATCAGCCAGCACGATGCGGTTGCCGGCGACGCCGGCGGCACCCAGGGCTTCGTTGCCCGTGGCAGCGCTGGAGATCGTGTTGCCTTGAACCGACAGGGCACCGTTCAACACGTTGGTGGTGCCCGTGCCGTTGCTGCCGATCGTGGCATCGATCGAGGTGGCGGTGTTCGACGCGTTGTGCGTCACGCCCACGCCCTGGTTCAGTTGCAGGTTGCTCACGACGGCCGAGCCGGCGAAGGTCGGTGCGCCGCCGGCCTGGATCGAGGCGGTGTTGGTCGCCGCGTTGCCCTTGAGCGTGGCGGAGACGGTGTTGCCGTCGAGCGCGGGCGCCGAACTCACGGCGTTCGCGCCGTCCGCGGTCAGATCGAGCGTGACGGCATTGCCGCTGGCGCTCGCGGACGATGCGGGGCCGGTGCCCTGCTGCGCCGTGGTGACCACGATGCTGCCCGAGGCCTGGCTGCTGTTCGTGGCGACCGAATGCGTGCTCGTGGTGATGCCGGGGGCGTTGGAGGCGTAGTCGACCGGAACGGTACCCGCCACCGAGGAGGCACCGCCATTGATCACGGTGGTGGCCGAGATCGTGTTCTGCGTGTTCGAGGCGCCGCCCGAGGAGAAGCCATTGAGGTTCACGCCCACCGAGTTGCCGCTCGCGTTGCTGGTGATGGCGCCGGTGTTGGTCTGCACGCCCAGCGATGCCGCGCCATCGAGCGCGATCGTGTTGCCGGTCAGGGACAGGTCGATCGCGTTGGAGAACTCATTGGCCTTGGCCGTGGCGTTCACCGTGTTCTGCGTCGTGGTGTTCGACGTGCCGGTCTGCACGCCGTCCACCGTGATGCCGATCTGCTGGCCGGCGGCGGTCGCCGACACCGGCTGCGACTTCGTCTGCACCGAATCCACGGTGAGGAAGCCCGAGGCGGTGGCGGTCGAGGTGGTCGCGTTGATGGTGGTGGTCGCGCCCAGTTCGGGCGGTGCGGCCATGGCGCCGCCGGCAGCCAAGCTGGCGAGCACGGCGAGGCCGACGCGGCTGAGTGCCGGCGCCTTGATGGCACGCGACTGGAGATTGCGAGTCTTCTTCATGGAAGTTCCTTGGGTATTGATCAAAAGTTCCGAAAATTCGGTGGATCCGGAGGATCGATGTGGTGGTGGCGTTCAGCTTTCAGTGCGGTTTAGCTCCCTCGTCGTGTGTTCTCCTCTCGGGCTGGTTGAACCGGCCCGCCCTTGCCCGAGCCCGCGCCCTGGACGCGCAACTTGGCGACCTCTTGCAGCCCTGGACCGTCGCGATGGATGGCCGTGTCGGCCTTGTCGGGCCGCCAGCTCACGCTGATGCCGCCGGGGGCGATCCCGCGCGAGACCAGCGCCGATGTCACGACGCCGATGCGCTGGTCCGTCAGCAGATCGCGTTTGCCCGCGTCCCAGTTCTCGGTGTCGCGCGCCACCAGCACCACTTCGGTGGGTGCCTTGGCGGCGGCCGCCGCGATCTGGTCGAGCAGATTCAAGGTGCCGCCGGTCAGTGCCGCGGCGCCGAACTCGAACGGGATCTGCACGCTCGCGCCGTCGCCTGTGTTGACAGACGATGCGTTGCTGGCCGCGTTGACGGCCTCGCCCGTGAGCACGCGCGCGCCGCTGGAATCGACGATCGGGTTGGGAACCTTGCGAAGCGACTCCGCCGACTGGCGCGGCAGTTCATCGAACACGCGCATCCCGAGGCAGGGCTTCGGGTCGACCTTGGTGACGGCGGCGACCAGCCGGACCACGGCCTCTTCCAGCGCCGCGCGAATGCCCAGCTGCACCGGCTCCTGGCCCTTGGCGCCGACGTCCACGTCGAACAGGTCGTTGCGGAAGAAGCGGAAGACGTTGAAGCCGACCTCGTAGCCGTTGAACTGCTTGGTCAGGCTGATGGTCTTGAGGATCATCAGCGTGCGGGTGTCGACGATGCGCAGGTCCACGCCCACCGACTGGCTGAAGGTCCTGGCCTTGATGCCGACCTGGTTGACGGCGAACTCGGCGCCACCCGAGTTGATGTTGTAGTTGAGCTCGGTGATGCCGCCGACGATGAAGTAGTCGGACTTGTTGATCGAGCCGCCGAAGTAAGGCAGCCAGGGCACCACCTGGTTGCCGGCCGGACCCGCCAGTTGGTGCGAGCGGCCGTCGCCGAGCTGCCGACGGTCGGCATAGCCGAGCTCGCGCTCCGCGATGACCGGATCGAAGCGCTCCGCGACCTGGACCGCGCCGCCCATCTTGCCCAGGGCCGAATACACCATCAGCGCACCGCCCTGCGTGATGGCATTGCCCTCGTTGATGCTGTACTTGCCGGTGTAGTCCTTCACGTCTCCCACGGAGACCACGATGGGAGGCCTGGAAGTGGCGGCGACGTGATCGCCATAGCAGGCGAGCACGGCCTCCATCGGCGTCACGTTGTCGCGCACGGCCGGTCCGAGAACGATGGGGGCTTCCTTGGGCGCGGCACGTTCCTGCGGGGCGGTGACGCAGCCCGCGAGTGCGGCGAGTGCAACGGCCGCACCGAGCGTGCGTACCGCCGTGGTGGGCATCGGGCGTGGTCGAGCGAAGGTGATCGATGTCATGACTGGATTTCCGTCAGTTGAGCGTTCCGTAGGCACAGGCGGTGCTGCCGCTGACGCTTGCGCTCTGGCTGCCGCTGTTGGTCTGGTTGGAGTTGAGTGCCTGGGCTGCCCAGCCCTGCACCCCGGTGGTCGTGGAGCCGTTCACCTGGGAGCCGACGGTGCCGGCGTTGGCCTGGCCGGTGCTCACCGTGCCGCTGCCGCTCCAGCCGGTGTTGTCGTTGCCGGTCGAGGTGGCCGCGGCGCCGCTGGTGCTCGGCGAGTTGGCAACGGTGCTGTTCGAGCCCTGGTTGCCCTGCGCGGTCGCGCTGACGTCGCAGTTGAACTGGCGCTGGATGTAGGTGTTGTTGGTGGTGCTGGCGGCACCGTAGCTGCCGGCCTTGCGCCGCTGGACCATGTCCTGGATGGCGGCCTGGTTGGCCTTGTCGGCCGAGGTCTGGAACTGCCACGCGGAGTTCTCTCCGACGTTGTTCGCCATCCCCTGGCCCGCGCCAGCGATCAGGCAGGCTGCGACAAGACCCTTCTCGAGCGATCGGGTGATGTCGTGCACGCGCCAGAGCTTTGGGTGGGGGTGAGATGAAGTGGTCATGAGGTGTCCGTTTGCTTGTGGAGTGCGGTGGGAGGGCCTGGGCGAAGGGCCGCCGGCGGAGACGGCAGAAGGCAACGCGCTCATGTCGCGCCGCCCGTGTGCTCTGTCGAGGAGGAGCGGATGTCCAGGTGCAGGGCGATCTGCGACTTGTCGCTTCGTTGCGAGTGACGGGTCTTGGAAACGCCGGGCCGACGCCGAATCTGGCGCGGGAGATCGCCGCCTTCATCGACGTAGACGCTGCCTGCCGCGGAGGTGCGCAGCGGAAGCAGATGGCCATGCGTGCGCATGCGCCGACGCAGACGGCCGATGACCTTGGTGTGCAGCAGATCGATCGATGTCTCGCCCTCCTCCGCGTCCTCGTCGCGCCCGGGGACGAAGGCACCGGCGACATCAACGGCCGAGGTGGCGAGCGAGCGATTGAGTTCCCGGACCTCGTGCGGCGCGAGGAACTGGCTCGGCGCATGAGCCACCCGCAACAGCAGCGAGCGTTCCTGCGGACGCAGTCGTACCTCGAAGCCCTTCTCATCGGCCACGAGTCGCCAACCATTCATCGCGAGCCGCCAACTGCTCGAGCCCAACGAGACCTCTGCCGCGGCGGCGGGCGCCGCCACGGGCCGGCCGGGACGCAGCTTTTCGCGGACCTCGCTTCTTCGCTGCTGGCGGATGGCCTCCTCGAGCGCCAGATACTGGGCATCGGTCGCGCTGTCGGCTTCACCCGGCGCGGGCTTCGTGGCGGGCGGAAGCTGCACCCGGTGCCGGTTCGAGTCATTGCAAACGAGCAGGTCACCCACGGTCTCCTGCAGCTGTTCCAGCAGAAGACCCATGCGCGCGAGAAGAATGTGCATCTCGCCGTTCACGCGTACGCCTCCCCTCGCCCGAGCTTCGCGCTCTCGAGAAAGGAGCCCTCCAGCCACTGGGCTCCTGCGCGCAGTGCCAGGTGCATGTCTTCTTCGCGCTCGATGCCATCGACGACCGCATAGGTCGCCAGGTGGCCGGCCAGCGACACCATCTCCTGCAGCCCTTCCAGTCCGAACTCGCCGCCGCGGGCTCGACGCAAGAAGGACGGATCGACCTTTGCGATGTCGGGACGGCAGGCGTGAACGATGGCGAGGTCACCGTCGCGGCATCCGAGGTTGCGAACTGCGATACGGCAACCCAGGGCCTGCAGGCGGCTGCAGAACTTGCGCATGGCCTCGAGTGCGCAGACAGCGCCGCTCGCGCTGAACTCCACCACCAGGCGCGAAGCGAGCATCGGCTCGGTCTGCAGCGCGGCGAAGAGGGAGGTCCACCAGTGATCGCAGTGCGCGCTTTGCGTCGAGAGGCGCACGCCGAGACGCAACGCCGGGCGCTGACGCAGGATCGCCAGGGTCTTGCGCATCGCATGGCGATCCCACAGCCGCGCCAGGCCGAGTCGCTCCAGGCACGGCCCATAGAGGCTGTCGCGCACTGCATCGGCGCGGCTTTCCTCCGGCACCGGCCCCGCGCTTGCAACGAGCGAGTGATACAGGGAGGTCGAGCCGCCATACACGCCGACCACCGGGCGCCAGGACATGCTGAGGAATCCTCGGGACAGCGCGTCGGCCACCCGCACGGCGACGTCCATGTCGCTGCGGTATCGATGGCGCCAGCCATCCAGCTCCATCGGCTCGAACTCCGCGCATTGCTGGGCCGTCCATAGCGCGAGCTCGACGTCCGTGCTGTCCATCTCCGCAGGAGGGCGTACGTCGATCCAGTCGCTGTGCAGTTGCACCAGCGCTGCGATACCGCGGTACACGATCGGACGCTTGGCCACATGTGCGAGCAAGGATTCGAGGCGTTCGCAGGCCGAAGTCAGCGAGGAGTCAACCGGAACGGGGAAACTTTCGTTAGACCACAGCAAGTAGCAGTCATCACGCAGAAAGGCGAAGTCGGTGCTCTCCGTGCGAACGAACGAGAAACAGAGTCGGCGGCGGACCTCGCGACTGACGGCCATCGCGAAATCGATGCCGTATGCCTGCGAGAGCTGTGGAAGATTCCCGATGAAGACGTATGCGCACGCACGTTGCTGCAACTGACTGGCAGTTGCATCGGTGCGGTTGTGAGCGCTCGCGATCGAAGAGATCAGCGTACGAGGCGAAACCGTCGTGCGGGCATGAAGTCCAGCAAAGAAACGATGTCCCCCGCTGGGCGATAGGGCAAGCATCCAAAACTCTCCAGAGTCTTGTTTCGAAAGCGTCGACCTCGGGCGAGGCAACGTCGGTTGTTTTTCGAACGGCAAGACTCATCCCTCCCGCAGCACGCGGGTCTTTGCATGGAGTCCGGCTGTTTTCGCGCAGGCGCACCCATCCATACGAGCCGAAGCGGCTCGTTGAGCGAAGGGGGCGTCTGGGGTCGTGGGCGAGTCGTCTACGTTCTGACGACCGGCTACCGCTGTGGGCGGTTAATGCTCGAGTGGTGCGCTAGGGCGAGCTGTCGAGATCCCTGGCGGCACTGTCTAAGGTGAGCTGCCTATAGCACGCGCGATCGTCATCGTTATCTCCGTTGCAAGCTGTAGTACGAATGGATACTACAGATAACGGTAGGAAACAGGTAGGTGCGCAGAATGAGTATGTGAATGCATTCACTTTTGGGAAACATTTCGCAGTAACGCGGCCCCGCATCCGGCGCGCTGTTTTCCCCACGCAACGATCGCGGGCTTCTACCGTATTTGTGGGATAGGCCACACGCGGAGATACGTGCTATTTGTCGCTCGCGATGAGCGTGCATTGGCCTGGCTTCGCGCAGATCGGAATTGCCTGTTGTTCCAGATCCGGCGTGCCGGTGGGTGCTACGAAAATGGCAATGCGTTCACTCCTGGTGATCGCCCGCATGAGCCGCATCAACAAGTGATGCTCACGCAAGACCGGCGGCAATTCGACGACAACCTGGGCAGGCGCAATCACCCCTGGCCATTCGTTCGAGCATCCCAACCCAGCATCGCGATCTCGATGATGCCCTCGAACTCCTCGCGGGTCGCTCCGTCGCGCGCCAGTATCGACATGCCGCTTTGCACCGTCTGTACGAAGCGTGCGAGCGCATGGATATCCGTGGTGCTCGCAATCTCGCCTTCTTCGACCGCTTGTCGAAGGCGATCCCTGAGTCGCTGCAGACCGACCCCGCGCGCCGATCGAAGTTGCTCGGCCAACTTCTCATTGCCGACGCCCACCGATGAGAGCGCCACCATGCATCCATTGGAGTGCTCGCCCGGCGATCCGCTCAGAAAAACGGCGGTATCCATCAACAGCCACCTGACCGCATCGCGCGCTTTCGCAGCCGCCTGGAATCCATTCCAGAAATGCGGCTCCTGCGTTTCGCCGTAGTGGCGAATCACCTCGGCATAGAGCGCCTCCTTCGAACCGAACGCAGCGTAGAGGCTCGGGGATGCAATCCCCATGGACTTGATCAGGTCGGAGATCGAGGTGGCTTCGTAACCCTTGGCCCAGAACAGTCGCGTCGCCTGCTCCAGAGCTTTGGCGCGATCGAACTCGCGCGGCCGTCCTCTGCTGCGTTCGATCTTCGACGACTCGGTTTCCGTGTTGATCGATTTCTTCATCGCTCGATACATATAAGACAAATTTTCGAGCAGTGCTGGCCGGATCTCTCCGGGTCAGGACGACCTGCTTCCGTGGCATCTTATCGCACCGTTACAGATAGATGACACGTCGACGCGGTGAGACCTCCCTGGCAGCCAGGTCGGGCTGGCGGTCGAATCCCCACATCTTTCTGGCGGACGGTTGCAATACTTTATCGATCACCACATAATTCAACGATTCCAGGTCGCTTTCACCTTGCGAGGCCCAAGTGAAGACCGCGCCCTGCTTGAACGTCTTGTGATTCGGCAACTTGCAACGAAAGGAATTCGATGGGACTCGCGCACACACGGTCTTCGGGCTTGATGGCATTGGCACGCTGCAACCTGAGCGCCGTCCTTCTTGGCTTGAGCCTTTTTCTGCCAGCGGCGGCATCGGCCCAGACCACCGACAAAGGCAATCCCTACGCTTCGATGGATGTCTCCGATGAAGCCCTCGTGCGCGAGCTGAAGGGCTTCAAGAACGGCTTTGCCGATGTGAACGGCACCCGGCTGCATTACGTCGAAGGCGGGCAAGGCACGCCGGTCATCTTGATGCCGGGTTGGCCGCAGACCTGGTGGGCCTTTCACAAGATCATGCCGGCGCTGGCGCGGAACCATCGCGTCATCGCGGTGGATCTTCGGGGCATGGGAACGTCGAGCAAGCCCGAAGGTGGCTACGACAAGAAGAACATGGCCGTCGATATCCGCGAGCTTCTCAAGAGCCTGGGCCATCAACGCGCGCACATCGTCGGGCACGACATCGGCTCGCATGTCGCCTACGCGTTCGCCGCCCAATTCCCTGAGGCGACGCTTTCCACCGTCTATCTCGATGTCTCCGCGCTTCCTGCATCCGTTGCCGACCTGAAGATGGTGCCCGCGAAGCCGCTGTCAGGACCCTTCAAGGATCACTTCTTCATCTGGTGGTTCGCATTCCACCAAATGGATCAGTTGCCTGAAGCGCTGATCGAAGGGAGAGCGCATATCTACCTCGACTGGTTCTGGAAGAACCTGCTCTACAAGCAGGATGCACTCACGCAGCGCGACCGCGCCGTCTATGCCAATGCCTACAACACGCCGGACGGCATACGCGGCGGGAACGGCTGGTACAAGGCCTTCCCTCAGGATCTCGAGGACAACGCTGCCTATCCGAAGCAGATCGATGTTCCTTCGTTGGGAATCGGCGGCCTCGGTAATCCCCTGCTGGTCGACTTCATGCGAGCCCGCATCGTCAACCCGCAGATGGTCCACATTCAAGAGAGCGGCCACTACATCGCCGAGGAAGCGCCCGATCAAGTCGCCGATCTCACGCTGAATTTCTTGCGCTCCGCAGAGCGTCAAGGCCGCCGCTGACAGATGGCGAGCGAGATGGACGAAATGAATTCTCCACAAGGACGGCGCGACTTCGTGATGCAGACCACCGCACTGGGTGGCGCAATGGCGCTCATGCATGCGGGCGCGGCGTTCGCTCAGTCCCCTATCTCAACCCACACCCGAGGAGGCACGGCGATGTCCAGAAGCGAACTCAAGGCATTCTTCGAGCGATACATAGACGCGCTCAATGCGCACGACATGGATCGCATGACGGAGTTCGTCCATGAGCGGCTGACCCAGCACGGAAAAACGATCACCCGCGATGACGTCATCGCGTCGTTGAAGGGCCACATCGAAGCCGTGCCCGACTTCAAGTGGCGGGTCGTCGATCTCGCGATCGACGGAGATACCGTCGCCGCCCGGCTCTACAACATCGGCACCCCGGCGAAGCAATGGCTTGGACTCCAACCCACCGGAGTCACGGTGGAGTACGGCGAGTTCGCATTTCACAAAGTGCGCGACGGGAAGTTCTACGAACAGAACTACGCGATCGACGTGCTCGAGGTTCAGCGGCAGCTTGCCGGCAAGAAGTAGACAAAGCCGACACGAGCCCCGCATCCCACATCCACAGCAATCAAGACCAAGGAAATCTTCATGATCGAACTCTCCAACAAGACCGCACTCGTTGTCGGCGGCAGTGGTGGCATCGGCGCGGCGATCGCGCTCACGCTGGCGCGCCAAGGCGCCGACGTCGCCATCACCTATGCGCGTTCGGCCGAGCGTGCTCAATCGGTGATCGAGCAGGTACGCCAGGCCGGTCGCAAGGGCTTTGCCATTCAGGCCGACGCGCTCGAACGTGGCGCGACCGCGCGTGCTGTAGAAGCGGTCGTCTCCGAATTCGGGAAGGTCGATATTCTGGTGTCCGCCGCCGGCGTGTTCGACGCCGCGCCCATCGATGAATTGGATGGCCATCGCTTCGACGCCACTTTCGACATCCATGTGCGCAGCGTCTTCGAAGCGGCGAAGGCTGCGGTTCCGCACATGCAGGACGGCGGCACGATCGTGGCCATCGGATCCGCCTTCGGGCAGGTGGCCAATTTTC
This sequence comes from Variovorax sp. GW821-FHT10D07, assembly GCF_059415325.1. NCBI lineage: Bacteria > Pseudomonadati > Pseudomonadota > Betaproteobacteria > Burkholderiales > Comamonadaceae > Variovorax > Variovorax sp. GW821-FHT10D07. The sequence continues at coordinate 331,027 of NZ_JBWKMZ010000006.1, forward strand.
CCGGACTCTCGATCTATACCGCGTCGAAAGCGGCGGTGGCGGGACTCACGCGTGCATTGGCGCGGGAACTCGGCAGCCGTGGCATTACCGTGAACACGGTCAATCCCGGACCAACCGACACCGAAATGAATCCGGCGGATCCGGACCGGAATCCGCACGCGGTCGCGCACGCCAGGATGATGGCCATCGGACGTTACGGCAAGCCGGAAGAAGTCGCCGCGCTCGTCGCGTTCCTCGCATCGGAGCACGGCCGTCTCATTACCGGCCAGGCCATCAACGCCGACGGCGGATGGACTGCGTGACAAGGCACGCCTGACCAGCGGCGACCAGCGCCACGGTCGCCTTTACTTCAGCCCCGTCCAATGCGCGGCGAACGCCCACTTGTCAGCCAGCTCGTCGATCACCTTCGTCATCGGCTTGCCGGCACCATGGCCCGCGCGCGTCTCGATGCGCACGAGATGCGGCCGCGACCCGGCGTCGGCGGCCTGGATCGCCGCGATGTACTTGAAGGTGTGTGCGGGCACCACGCGATCGTCGGTGTCTGCCGTGGTGGCGAGGATTGCGGGATAGCGCTTGCCGGCGGCCACGTTGTGATACGGCGAGTAGGCCAGCAAGGTGTCGAAGTGCGCCGGGTCTGCCGGATCGCCATACTCGCCCGTCCACAGGTGGCCGCCGGTGAATTGGTTGAAACGCAGCATGTCCATCACCCCGACGCCCGGCAAGGCGGCCGCGAACAACTCGGGGCGTTGGTTGACGACCGCGCCCACGAGCAGGCCGCCGGCGGATTCCCCATGGACCGCCAGGCCATCCTCGGATGCGATCCCGCGGTCGTGCAGATACTCGGCGGCGGCGATGAAGTCGTCGAAGCTGGTCTGCTTCCTGTCCACGCGCGCGCCGTTGTGCCAGGCCTTGCCGTACTCCCCGCCGCCACGGATGTTGGCAATGGCCAGCACGCCGCCCTGCTCGACCCACGCCAGCTGGTCGGGTGAATAGAACGGAACCATGCTGATGCCGAAGCTGCCGTAGCCGTGCAGCAGCGTGGGCGCCGCGCCAACGACGTCGTCGCGCCGCACGATGAACATCGGCACGCGGGTGCCGTCCTTCGCGCCGTAGAAATGCTGCTCGACCACGATGCGTTCCAGATCGGCGCCCACCTTCGGCGCCGCCCACACGGCCTGCGTGTTGGCGGCCACGTCGTAGCGATAGATCGTGGTCGGCGCATTGAAGCTGGTGAAGACGAAGAAGGCTTCGTTGTCGTCGCGATGGCCCTGGAAGCCGCCCGCGCTGCCGATGCCCGGCAACGCGATCGTGCCGTCGGGCTGGCCGTCGAGCGTGTAGCGCCGGATCTCGCTCTTGACGTCGACGAAATAGGTGGCCATCAAGCGCCCGCCGACCAGCCAGGCATGGCTCAGCACCGCGGCGTCTTCGGGCACCAGTTCGACCGCGACCAGATTCTCGGCCGCGAGGTCGAGGGTCACGATCCTGCGGCGCTCCGCCGCATGGCTGGTCAGCACATAGAGCGTGCTGCCCATGTCGCCGACCACCGTCCATTCGTTGTCGAAATCCACGACCAGCGTGTGCGTCTCCCAACCGTCGCTAGCGAGATCCACGACGGTCAGCGAATTGGTCTGTGAGCCCGGCGTGGAGTAGATCAGCGCATGGCGGCCACCGCTGGTGACATCGGGAAAATGCAGCAGCTCGGGCCGCTCAGGCGTCGCATGCAACAACCTGTCGTCCGATTGCCGCGTACCAATCGCATGAAAGTAGACCGCGTGGTTGGCAAGGGCCGCCTGAGACGTGGCGCCATCACCAGGCTCGGGATAGCGTGCATAGAAGAAGCCGGAACCGTCGGCGGCCCAGGCGATCGCCGTGAACCGGACCCACTCGACCTTGTCTTCGAGCACCTCGCCGGTGGCCGCATCGACGACCTTGATGGTCCGCCAATCGGTACCGCCCTCCTGAACCGCATAGGCGACATGGCGGCCGTCCCTGGATGCGGCCCACTCCGCCAGCGCGACGGTGCCGTCGTCGGACCATGTGTCGGGATCGAGGAGCACGCGGTCCTCCCCCTCCACGCCCTCGCGCACGAGGAGCGTGGGCTGGTTCTTCAGGCCGGACTGGCGCAGGTGGAAGTAGCGCCCGCCACGCGGGTGGGGCGCGGTGAGATGCTCGTGGTCGAACAGCGCGGTCAGCCGCTCGCGAAAGACATCGCGCGCGGGCAGCGACGCCAAGGCGCCCGCCGTCAGCGCGCTCTGCGCCTGGATCCAGGCGGCCACGTCGCCATCGCTGCGCGCGTCGGCTTCGAGCCAGCGAAAAGGATCGGCGACCTTCCGGCCGAACAATTCGTCGACAACGTCGACACGACGGGTTGTGGGATAGGCCATCTTGGTCATGAGGGGTTCGGACACGTTGTTCAGCTTCCAGCCTTGTCTTTAGTGAGATCTCGAGATACCGCATGCGCAGGGAAATGCGGCACCACGAACTCGCCAAGCTCCTGGACCACCTCGGCCGCCGGGCGCGATCCGTATTTGAGATTGAAGCCGACGTGGTTCACGCCAATGTCCCTCAAGGCGCCGAGGTACTCGACGAGAAAACGGTGGCCGGACTTGAAGCCCAGGAAGATGGGCGTGGGTGGTGCATCGGGATCTTCGGCCAGATCGAGGTAGAGGGACTGGGCAAAGGGCTTGAAGCCCTGATGCAGCGAGCGCCATTGGCGGATCGTTCGGGCCTGCGGGTCCACGTTCTGCGGGTAGTGCAGCCATCCATCCGCGTGCTGCGCGATCCACGCGACGGACTGGCGCGAGTGGCCCGTGACCAGCACCGGAATGTCGCGCAGCGCCGGCTTGGGCAGCGTGTCGCCACCCGACAGGTCGACCCTGGGTGTGGCGACACGCGGGAAGTCCTCCCGCCAGGCCGTACGCATGACGGCGAGTGCTTCACGAAACAGCTCGCCGCGGTTGTCGAGCGATTGGTTGAAGGCTGCGAATTCCGTCGGCCGGTCGCCGGTGGCCAGCCCCAGCACCAGGCGCTGGTTCGAAAGCCGGTCCACGGACGCGGCGGCCTTGGCGACATGCAGGGGATGCCGCAGCGTCGTGATGATGCTGCCGGTGGCCAGCGCGATGCGCGAGGTGTGCGCCCCCACATGGCCCATGAACACCCAGGGGTCGTAGATATGCCCCACGTCGCCGAAGGAGGGCACATTCAGGGGCACGTCCCTGAAATAGAGCGCCGCGAAGCCATGCGACTCGGCCATCTTCGCGATGCCGACCTGGCTGGACACGTCCATCTCCGGGATCGCGCCCTGGTAGGACTCGATCGCGAAGAAGAGGCCCAGCGTCAGGTGCCCGTCCTTGAACATGGCCGAGTAACCGGGGTGCTGGTCGAAGTTCGTCATGCCTTGGCCAACTCAGTGCCCGTGCCGCGGCGGTTCGGCCAAAGGCGACTTTTCCAGCTTGCTCTTGCGTTGGTAGGCGCGCCAGGTCATGGCCCAGTGCTCGGGGTTGTCGATCAACGCGTTCTTCAGTCGGTGCACCGCCTGGTTGTGCGGAGCCGTCTTCACGATCTCGGGCGTCGAATAGGCTTCGTCCGAGATCCGGGCCAGCACGGCGATCCAGGTGTCGAGGGCTTCCTTGCCATACATCTCGCCCGCCTCCGGCGTGAAGGGCTCGGGAACCAGCCACGGATGGTGGCTGGTCCACATCGGGTCGATGCCGAAATCGGCCATGCGGTTCTGCACGTCATGCACGTCGACACCGGTGTCTTCCTTGAGCTGCTGGAGGCTGTAGCGCGTCATCTCGAGGCGCGGGCTCTTCGCATCGGGATGGGAGCGCGTGACGCCGCGAATCGCGAGCAGGCCACGCTCCATGTAGTTGTTCGCGAGCACCGACAGGTCCGAGGCCTCGGCCATGCCTTCGGCCCCCATGGAACGCGACCACGCATAGGCCTTGACGATCACCGGCAGGTTGCCCCAGAACTCGCGGATCTTGCCGCAGCTCTGCGGCCGGTCGTAGTCGAGGCGATAGCGCTCGCCGTCGAACGCCACCAGCGGCTTGGGCATGAAAGGCGCAAGTTCGGCCGAGCAGCCATAGGCGCCGACCGCGGGGCCACCCACGCCGCTCTTGGGCGCACCGAAGGTCTTGTGCAGCATGAACATGCAGGCATCGAACCCCAGCTCGCGGGCGCGGATCTTGGTCATCGCACCGTTGAAGTTCGCGTGGTCGTAGAAGCTGATGCCTCCCGCTTCGCGCACGATGCGGGTCCACTCGCGGATCTCCGGGTTGTAGACGCCCATGTCGTCGGGGTTGTTGAGCATCAAGGCGGCCGTGCGGTTCGAGACGGCGGCCTTGAGCGCTTCGAGCGACGGATAGCCGTTCTCCTCGATCATCAGCGTGATGACCTTGAACCCGGCCGCGGCGGCGGTGGCCGCGCTGCTGGGATGGGTCTGGATCGTGGTGATGATCTCGTCGCGCTGCGCGAGCTCGCCGCGTGCCGCGTGGTAGGCCCGGGTCACGGCGCAGCTCGTGTAGGCGGCGTCCGCGCCGCCGCCGGCCTGGAACACGAACTGGTCCATGCCCGACAGCTCGCGCAGGATCTTGTCCATCCCGTGGACGATCTCGAGCGCGCCCTGCATCGTGTCCTCGTCCTGGTACGGATGCAAGTGCGTGACCTCGGGCCGCCAGGCCATCGCCTCGTTGATCTGCGCGTTGTATTTCATCGTGCAGGTGCCGAACAGGCTGATGTTCATCATGCCCAGGGTCTGCTGGGACAGGCGCAGATAGTGGTAGAGCACCTCGGGCTCCGACAGCTCCGGCAGCGCGGGCTTGCGCGCTCGCCGCATGGTCGAGGGGATCAGGTTCGCGGCGTCGCCGACCATGGCACGCACCTTGTCTTCGACGGGAGAGAAGAGAACGCCTCGGCGCCCTGGATGGCCCATTTCGAGAATGACGGGCTCGCTCCATACCGGAGCGTGATATTCGCGCAGCTTGGTGTTCATGGTTGGATCGCTTTCTGGATGGCGTTGGCCAGGCGCTCGATGTCGGCCAGCGTGTGGATTTCGGTCACGCAGTACAAGGCGCTGGCGCCGAGCGCCGGGAAGTCCTTGCTCAGGTCCTTGCCGCCGAAGATGCCGAGCGCGAGCAGCCGCTTGTTGATCTGCGCCACGGGCACTCCGGTGCCGTCGAAGTTGACGACGAACTCCTTGAAGAAGCCCTCGGGAAAGACGACGCGCACCCCGGGGATCCGGCCCAGCAGCCGGGCGGCATGGTGCGCTCGCTGAAGAATGAGCTCGCCGACTTCCTCGAAGCCCTGGGGACCCATCATGGCCATGTACACCGAATTGGCGATCGCCCACATGTACACGGAATGCCCGGTCCAGTCGTTGCCCTTGTCGCGCAGCCCGTACGACGATTGCTCGAACAGGCTCAGGCCGAATCCGTACTCGCCCTCCTTGGTGGTCTCGGAGATGCTGATGAACAGCGTCGGATACTGGTGCGCATAGCGCTCCTCGTCGCGCGAAGCGATGAAGCCGGCGGCGCCGCCACCGCCGTTCATGTGCACGCCCAGCGGCTGGGTCGTTCCCACGACGATGTCGGCACCATAGTTGACAGGGGCGGACAGCACGCCCAGCGAGATGGCGTCCACGCCGACGATCACCTCGGCCCCCACGGCGTGGGCCAACTCGGCGATCTGCGCGCCGTGCTGCTCGATCACACCGAAGTACGACGGCGTTTCGAAGTACACGGCAGCGGTCTTCGACGTGAGCGTCGCGCGCAGATGGTCGAGATCCATCAAGCCGGTCGCAGGGTCGTAGTCGACCATGCGTATCGCGATATGGCTGGCCATGTCGACCGGCTCGCACAGGCTCTGGATGACCGCGAGTCGCTCGGGGTCGATCGCACGAACGACGACGACCTCGTTGCGGCTCGTGATTCTCGATGCCATGCGAATGGCGTGGCCGGCGGCAACGCCCCAGCTTCGCACCGGCAGCCCGACCAGGTCCATGTCGAGCAGCTCACCGAGCTGGCTGCAGAACTCGAACCACGCCTGGTTGCGGCCATGGTCGGAACTGGGCTCGCCGAAGACCGAGGTCAGCCATTCGTTGCGGCGCACGACCTCGTCGCAGGCAGCAGGCACGTGATGCTGCCAGCAACCGGCGCCGAGAAAGTTGAGGTTCTGCTCGGCGGTCCTGTTCCTGGCGAGCGTCGTCACCATGTGCCGTCGCAGCTCGCTTTCGGTGAGCGCCGGCGGCAGGTCGATCGGACGCTGCAGGCGATGCTCGCGCGGAATCTGCTCGAACAATTCTTCGATGGTTTCCACGCCGATGGCGTCGAGCATCTCCCGCTTGATCGCGGGGACCGAGTTCGCCATGTAGGGATGGGCGGTACCGTTATGCATCTGGAGTTCCTTCACTTGAATCTGGCATGGATAGGGTCACGATCTGACTTTGAAATACACCGTGCGATCGGGCGCCGTGCGAAGCGGCAGGTAGCCGCTCAACATGGCGTCCACTTCTTCGTCGCCCGTATCGACGTGCAGCGCACCCGATTCCAGGGCGACGAGTTTTTCGAGGGTCGCGACGATCTGGATGTGGTCGCGTCCGACCTGGCGAATCACGTCCGCGCTGATCTGCTGGTTCCCTCGTCCGAACAGGCTGCCGTGCCCGCCGAGCACGCTGACGACGATGTAGCTTTCGCGCCCCTGCATCAGTTCGAGCAGCGCGTGCTCATCGAGGTCGGCGCCGACGAGTGCGCCGTCGAGCACGGCGTCCACGCCCAGCAGCGTCTTGGGCAAGCCGAGTGCCGACATCACGCGGCGCGTCGTGGTGCCCGGCCCCAGGATGTAGAGGCAGCCGGGGCGCATCTGGCGGGCCAGTTGCCGCGACACGGCCTCGAGCGCCACGTTCTCGGACAACCCCGATCCGGCCTTGGCGTTCTGCGCCAGCTGGCGGTGATGCGGGCTCTGGGCGTAGCCGTAGAGTCGGGCCGACATCCTGTCTTCCCGCATCGCCATCTCGTCGATGTCCATCACCTCGGCCTCGCGCAGCCGCACCGATGGATCGCCTTCGACGAAGCGTGCCGCGAGGTCGCCCGCGTTCAGGGCGCTCGTGCCGAAAACGGCGGAGTACATCTTCACGCCCGTTGGAATTCCGAGCATCGGCACTCGATCACCGGCAACGCTCAGCACGTCGCGCGCGGTGCCGTCGCCCCCTGCGAACAGCAGGAGGTCGACGCACTCGCGCAGCATCGCGGCCACTGCCTCCCGCGTGTCCGCGGGGGTGCTGCCCGCATGCGGCTTGCCGTGGACCACGACCGGATGCAAGCCGGCCTGCCGCGCGACATCCTCGCCAAGGTCTCCCTGCGCCGTGACCAGCGAGAACTCGGCCTTCGAAGCCGCCAGCTTCTTGAGCGCCTGCAGGGCTCTTTCGCTCGAGACCGGCCGCGCACCCCGTCGTCTCGCCTCGTCCAGCACGCCGGCACCGTCGGTCCCCTTGAGGCCGACGCGCCCGCCCATGCCTGCGATCGGATTGACGATGAGGCCGATCTTCTTCGCGCTCGCGACTCGGCGAGGGGACGCGTCGCCGGTGGCGGCAACCAGCACGTTCCGGTCAGTCATCGGGGTGGTCCTGTTCGACATCGGGCATCGCGCCCGCACTACAGGCGCGGCTCCTTCTGCGGTTCACCCCCGCCCCAGTAGAGCCAGGTCCAGCCATCGGTCTTGCGCCTGAAGATCCCGGTCGCCACGTAGGGCACCACCGCCGACGCACCGGCTTCCATCTTGTGGCCGTCGATGCGGATCTGGGCCCAGGCGATGTCGCCCTGCATCCAGCACAGGACGACCTTCGGCTCCCACCGAATACCCAGCGTGGTCACCCATCGCACGCCGGCCTGTGCCTTCTCGGGTCCGATGAAGTACTCGTCGAGGCCGGAGCCGGCGATCACGATGTCCGGGTCCGCGAAGTACGCGGCGACACCCGAGTCGGGCGTGGAGAGCGCGTGCAGCGTCTGCGCGATGAAGCCGTGGAGGGACTTCCGCGTCGCCGCGTCGGCAATCATGGATGGCGACTGGTAACCGATGAGACTTTCGATCATGAATACTCCTGTGCAAGGACTGGGGGGGGTGGACGAGCAAGAAAACCGGGCGTGCGCGGACCCTCCCCACGCGTGGTGGAGAGTCCGCGGCATGGGTGTGCCGCTACATGGCGGGGGAGCTAGGGGGCTTCGGCCTGGCGCGCGCTCATTCGAGCGCCTCCGCCGAACTGGCCTTGCGGCGGAGCTGGAACTTCTGGATCTTTCCGGTCGCCGTCCTGGGCAGCGCCTCGAATCGAACTTCGCGCGGGATCTTGTATTTGGCGAGCATCGTTCGGCAGTGGGCCATCAGCTGTTCCGCCGTGGCCTCGGTGCCCGGCCGCAACTCGACGAATGCCAGGGGCGTCTCGCCCCACCTGGCATCGGGCTTGGCGACGACAGCGCATGACAGGACGGCCGGATGGCGATACAGGGCGTCCTCGACCTCGATGGAGCTGATGTTCTCGCCGCCGGAGATGATCACGTCCTTGCTGCGATCACGAATCCTGGCGTAGCCATCGGGCTCCAGAACCGCGAGGTCGCCCGTATGGAACCAGCCGCCCTGAAAGGCGCTGCCGGTGGCGGCCTCGTTCTTCAGGTAGCCCTTCATCACGATGTTGCCGCGAAACATGATCTCGCCGATGGTTTCGCCATCGGCCGGCACCTCTTGCAGGGTGACCGGGTCGCGCACCGTCATGTCTTCCTGCAGCGGATACCGCACGCCTTGCCGCCCGTTCAACCGTACCTGCTCGGCCAGACTGGCCTGCTCCCAGGACGGTTGTCTGGCGGAAACGGCCGCGGGCCCGTACACCTCCGTCAGTCCGTAGACGTGGATCATCTCGATGCCGAGACGGGTCATGCCCTCGATCATGGCGGCGGGCGGCGCGGAGCCCGCGACCATCGCGCGGACCTTGTGCGCAATCACCAGCCTGTCTTCGGCGGGTGCTGCGATCAGGAGGTCGTGCACGATCGGTGCCGCGCTGTAGTGGTCGACCGCGTGATCCTGCATGGCGGCGAAGATCGCCTTGGCTTCCACCTTCCGCAGGCACACATGCACGCCGCCGAGAAGCGCCACCGTCCAGGGAAAGCACCAGCCGTTGCAATGGAACATCGGCAGGGTCCAGAGATAGCGTGCGAAGGGAGGCATCGTCCAGACCGCGACGTTGCAGACCGCGTTCAGGTACGCCCCGCGATGGTGTGTCACCACGCCCTTCGGATCGCCGGTCGTCCCCGAGGTGTAGCTGACGGCGATGGCATCCCACTCGTCGAGCGGCCCTTGCAGCTTGGGCACCGGCAGGTGGGAAGCAAGGAGGGACTCGTATTCGTGCTGGCCGACGCGTTCGTGAGGACCGATGCGTTCGGAATCGCACACGTCGATCACGAACGGCGTGCGGCCATGGACCTGCTTCAGCGCACGCAGCGCTTGCCGCATGACCGGTGCGAACTCGCTGTCGGTGATCAGCACCCGGGTCTCGCAGTGGTTCATCTGCCAGGCCAGCAGGTCCGCATCGAGCCGGGTGTTCAGCGTGTTGAGCACCGCGTTGATACCCGGCACCGCGTAATGCGCTTCGATCATCTCGGGCGTGTTGGCGAGCATGACGCTGACCGTGTCGCCTCGTCGAACCCCGAGTTCGCGCAGCGCGGCGGCCAGCCGGGCCGACCTGTCCCTGCATTGCGACCAGCTGAAGCGGCGATCGCCGTGAATCACGGCGGGCATGTCGGCAAAGACCTGCGCGCTTCGCTCGATGAAGCTCGTCGGCGAGAGCGGCTCGAAGTTCGCCGCGTTCCGGTCCAGCCCCTGCTCATAGATGTTCATCGCGATTCCCTCGGCTGCGATCGATTCCAGGATGTCCAGGCGGCGGCGCGACGCTTTCCAGAGCACCCGCCAGCAACTAACATACGCCTCGTATGTGAGTATGCTATTTCACATACGCTCCGTATGTCAATTCACATACGCCGCGTAGGTCAATTTGAGGATTTCATGGCACAGAAGCGTTCGGACATGATCTTGGAGACCCGTGCCAAGCTCATCAAAGCGGCAAGAGAATCGTTTGCCACCCAGGGATTCGCGCAGAGCTCGATGGACGTGCTGACTGCCCAGGCCGGGCTCACGCGCGGCGCCCTCTACCATCACTTCGGGGACAAGAAGGGCTTGCTCGAGGCGGTGATCGCGCAGATCGACGCGGAGATGACGGCCCGGCTCACCGCCATCGTCGATGAAGCGAAGACGACCTGGGACGGCTTCATCGACGAAAGCATTGCCTACATCAAGATGGCGCTCGAGCCGGAGATCCAGCGCATCGTGTTTCTCGACGGACCGGCGGTGCTGGGCGATCCATCGCGCTGGCCCAGCCAGAACTCCTGCATCATGAGCACGCAGCGCAGCATCGAGAAACTCATCGCCGAGAAGACGGTGCGGCCCGTCGATGCGCCCGCCACGGCGCGACTGATCATGGGCGCATTGCTGGGGGCGTCGTTGTGGATCGCAAGCGCGAAGGACCCGCATGAGGCGTCCCAAAAGGCGATCGACGGGTTCCTGGCTCTTGCATCCGGGTTGCGTCTCGCTGCGGGTTAGGCGAGGCGGCCTCTCCGTCCGCCCACGGGGCGCTACAGGAAACCGATCGAGATCCAGGGCACGAGCGCGATCAGCAGCAGCCCGGCCAGCAGCGCGCCCATGTACGGCAGGATGGCCTTCATCCCGCGGTCCGGCGAGATGCGGCCGATGGCGCAGGCCGTGTAGTAGCCCACGCCGAACGGCGGCATGAACAGGCCGATGCCCATCGCCAGCACCACGACCATCGCGTAGTGCACCTCGTGCACGCCGATCTCCTTGGCGATCGGGAACATCAGCGGCCCGAACAGCACGATCGCGGGAATGCCCTCGAGCACCGAGCCCAGCAGCACGAACGCGACGATCGACAGCGCCAGGAAGGTGTAGTGCCCGCCCGGCACGCCGGCGAGCGCCGCCACCAGGTCGCGCGAGAAGCCCGACTGGGTCAATGCCCAGGCCATGGCCGTGGCGGCACCGATGATCAGCAGGATCGCGCCCGACAGCGCGGCGGTCTCGGCCAGCATCGCGCCGAGGCGGCGCCAGGGCAGGCCCTTGTTGATGAGCCAGCCCGCCACCAGCGCATAGACGATGCCCACGGTGGAGACCTCGGTGGCGGTGGTCACGCCCTCGACGACGGCGGCACGGATCAGGAACGGCAGCGCGAGCCCCGGCAACGCGAGCAGCAGCGTGCGGCGCACCGTGCGCCAGTAGGCGGGCGAACGCAGCAGGCCCGGCGCGGCATCGACGACGTCGTTGCGGCAATGGAACCCCACCACCACGGCCAGTGCGAGCGCCATCACCACCGCGGGCAGGATGCCGCCGGTGAACAGCGCGGCGATCGAGACGCCCGTGGCCGAGCCGATGGTGATGAGCACCAGGCTGGGCGGAATGGTCTCGGACATCGCGCCCGAGGACGACAGCAGCGCGACCAGGTCGCCCTCGTCCACGCCGCGCTTCTTCATCTCGGGAAAGAGCCCGGGCGCGATGGCCGCCATGTCGGCCGCCTTCGAGCCCGAGATGCCCGACACCAGGAACATCGCGCCGAGCAGCACGTACGAGAGGCCGCCGCGCACGTGGCCGATCAGCGCGGCCAGGAACGACACCAGGCTGCGCGCGATGCCCGTGGCCTCGATCAGGAGGCCGAGGAACACGAACAACGGCACCGACAGCAGGATCAGGTGGCTCATGCCCTCGTCCATGCGCGAGACCACCACGCTCAACGGCGTGGAGGTGGTGACCGCCAGGAAGGCCACGGTGGCCAGCGCGAACACGAAGCCGATCGGCGCGCCCGCGAACACGCCCGCGCCGACCAGCAGCACGAAAAACACCAGCAGCCGGTAGTTGCCGATCTCCATCAACCACGGGCGCAGCAGCCACAGCGCCGCCGCGATGGCCGCCAGCAGCACGACCGCCCCCGCCACGTGCGCGAGACGCTCGCGCCGCAGCAGGGTGAGCAGCGCGAAGGCCAGCATCAGCACCAGCCCCGCCGGCATGGCGGCCGCGCGCCAGATGTTCGGCAGGTGCAGGGTCGGCGTGCTGATGAAGGCCTCGTCCTGCGCGTACTCGATCGCGGGCCAGGCCAGCGCCAGCAGCACGGCCACGCAGACCATCACGGCGAGCGTCGCGAAGAAGCGCCGCCTGGGCTCGTCGAGCCCGTTGACGAGCGCCGCCATGCGCATGTGCTCGCCGCGGCAGAAGGCCAGCACCGCGCCCAGCATCGCCAGCCACAGGAAGAGGATCGAGGCCAGCTCGTCCGACCAGGTCAGCGGCTGGCGGAACACGTAGCGCGAGACGACGCCGCACAGCAGCAGCACGATCTCCGCGGCCACGAGGACGCAGGCCAGCACCTCGACGATGCGCACCGCGGTACGGGTCGCCCGCTGGAGCCAGCCCGAGTCCGCGGCCTCGGAAGCGTGCGACCGCTGCGCCGGCGGATCCACGGCGGCCGCATGCAGGGAGTTGGTGTTCATGGCACTGCCGATCTTTTTCTTGGGAAGGACGTGGGGCCCGGGTGCGGTCGCCGCGCCGGGATCAGAACCCGAACAGGTCGGGGGCCTCGAGATCGCTCCAGGCGGTGGGCCCGTCGGCCCAGGCCAGCAGCGTGCAGCCGAACTCCGAGCCAATGGCGACCTCGGTGCCGGGCTCCACGATCACGAAGTTGGCGGGGCCGGCGCGCCGGCCATCGATCGTCATCTCGCCGCCGAGCACGAAGAACTCGGTCAGCGCCGAGGTCTTGAAGACCGGCACGCGCGAGCGCGGCAGCATCGTGAGGCAGACGTGGCGATGGTTCACCGCGGCGCCGGGGCGGCCGTGCTGCGCGGGGCGCCCGTAGTCGAAGATCATGCGGCGGGTGACACCGGCCGCGGCGGTCGGCACCGCCTGCACGCGCGCCACCTCGATGCTCAGCGTGGGCGTGAGTTCGGGCGCGGGATTGCCGAAGTCGCCATGGCGCGAACCATGGTGCAGCGTGTGCAGCGAGAAGTCCTGCGGATAGAGCACCGGCGCCTCGAGGCGGTTGACCATCGAGGTCTTGCAGTAGCACATGGCGTCGTGCGTCGAGCCCTCGAGGTTGATGCCGGTGACGCCTTCCTTGTAGGTGTCCCAGTGGTCGGTCAGCGAGCCGCCGAGCATGTAGCTGCTGGTGACGCCGGTGTGCTGGTGCAGGCCGCTGGCCACCAGCGCATCGAAGCCCAGCAGGCCCAGGAACTCGCCCTGGCCTTCGTTGCCGCGCACGAGCTTCTGGTGCAGCCCCGGCTTGCCGGCTTCGACCCAGGGGGCGGCAGCGACGTCGTGGATGTGGATCGTGGCATCGCGCAGTCGCGCCGGACGTTCGGCGACGGCGGTGTTCGAGGAGGGCAGCATGGTGGGTTTCCTTTATGGGATGGAGTGGATGGAAAGTCGGAATCAGGAGGCCTCGGAGGCCTCTCGCAAGCGCGCGGCGGCCAGCAGCCCGGCGGCCGTCATGCCGCCGTCGATGGCGATGACCTGGCCGGTGCAGTAGCCGCTGAGCTCGTCGTCGAGCAGGGTGGCGATGACGCTCGCCACCTGATGGGGCGTGCCGTAGCGCCGCTGGGGAATGCGCTCGAGCAGCGAGGCGCGCGTGGCGGGCGAATGCATGGTGGCCACCAGCGGTGTCTCGATCGCGCCCGGCGCGACCGCGTTCACGCGGATCGCGGCCTCGGCCAGCTCGACGGCCATCACCTTGGTCAGCGTGACGAGCCCGCCCTTGGAGGCGCCGTAGGCGCTGCGCCCCGCGTTGCCCACCAGGCCCGAGGCCGAGGCGATGTTGACGATGGCGCCGCCCCCCTGCGCGGCCATCCGGCGCGCCGCGGTGCGCGCGACGACGAAGGCGCCGACCAGGTTGACCTCCAGCACCTGGCGGAAGGTGCGCGTGGGCGTGTCGAGGAAGGGAATCTCCGCGCCGATGCCGGCCGACTGCACCAGGCCCGCGATGCGGCCGAAGCGCGCCTGCGCGCGTTCGAACATGCGCTCGACCTCGACCTCGTCGGTGACGTCGCAGGGCATGAGGCAGGCGAGGTCCAGCGGCAGGTCCGCGCGGTCGCGCAGCGCTTCCAGGGCCCGGGCGTTGGCATCGACCACGACCACGCGCTGCCCGCGTTGCCACAGCAGTTCGACGGTGGCCAGGCCGATGCCGGAAGCCCCGCCGGTCACGACCGTGGCGCCTCTTGTTTTAGATTGATGGTCCATTATGTGTACCTACTTTGGGATCGGCTTGTTCGGGATTCTCCCGCCTCTCCGCAATGAAAGCATTATCTAGAATGAAATCGCGCTGCAGATTCGTGCAAACCATAGGTCCATTTTGTGGACCATTGAAGAGTGCCAAGGCGCACCACACAACGACCCACCCCCACAGGAGACAGACATGAGTTCGATGACACGCAGAACGCTGCTGATCGGCGGCGCCGCGACCGCCGGCGCCACGCTGGTGTCGCTGCCCGCCCAGGCAGCGCCGGAGTTCACCTGCAAGTTCGCCAACAACCTGCCGCTGGCGCATCCGCTCAACGTCCGCGCGAACGAGGCGGCGGCGCGCATCAAGGCCGACACCGGCGGGCGCGTGGAGCTGCAGGTGTTTCCGAACGGGCAGCTCGGCTCGGACACCGACATGCTCAGCCAGGTGCGCTCGGGCGCGATCGAGTTCATGACGCTGTCGGGCCTGATCCTCGCGACGCTGGTGCCCGCCGCATCGATCAGCGGCCTGGGCTTCGCCTTTCCCAACTACGACGCGGTCTGGTCGGCAATGGACGGCAGCCTCGGCACCTACGTGCGTGGCCAGATCGCCAAGTCGAACCTCGTGGCCATGGACAAGATCTGGGACAGCGGCTTTCGCCAGATCACGACCAGCACGCGCCCGATCGACAAGCCGGCCGACCTCAAGGGACTGAAGATCCGTCTCGCCTCGGCGCCGATCTTCATCTCGCTGTTCAAGAGCCTGGATGCGGCCACCACGCCGATCAACTTCAACGAGCTGTACTCGGCGCTGCAGACGAAGATCGTCGATGCGCAGGAGAACCCGCTGTCGATCCTCTCGACCGCCAAGTTCTACGAGGTGCAGAAGTTCTGCTCGATCACCAACCATGCCTGGGACGGCTTCTGGTTCCTGGCCAACCGCCGCGCCTGGGAACGGCTGCCCGAATCGCTGCGCCCCATCGTCGCCAGGCACATCAACGAAGCCGCCATGGCGGAGCGCGCCGACCTCGCGCAGCTCAACAACAGCGTGCGCGCCGATCTCGCGGGCAAGGGATTGAAGTTCAACGAGCCCGATGTCGCGCCGTTCCGCGAGGCCCTGCGCGGTGCCGGCTTCTACGAGACCTGGAAGAAGAACTTCGGCGAGGAAGCCTGGGCCGCGCTCGAGAAATCGACGGGCAAGCTGAGCTGAGACGCGCGCGAGAACGCCAATGACTCTGTCGTATCCTTTGCCGCATGAGTACCGCGCCCATCGAGGAGACCGAACTGACTGAATCGCGCACCGGCACCCAGGCGGTGGAGCGCGCGGTGCGCCTGCTGCAGGCCGTGGCCGCCTGCGGCGACGCGGGCGCGCGCCTCACCGACCTGGTGAGCGACCAGGGCCTGAGCAAGCCGACCGTGCGGCGCCTGCTGGCCGCACTGATCGAGCAGAAGCTGCTGTCGCAGAACGAGACCACGCGTCGCTACTACCTCGGGCTCGAGCTCTTCAGCCTCGGCGCGCTGGCCGGACAGCGCCTCAACCTGCGCCGCGCGAGCGTCGATGCGCTCGCGCGCCTGACCGACGAGACGCAGGACACGGTGTTCCTGTCGATCCCCGACGGCAGGGACTCGCTGTGCATCGCGCGCTACGAAGGCGAGTACCCGATCCGCACGCTCACGATGTCGGTGGGCGATCGCCGGCCGATGGGCGTCGGCGCGGGCAGCCTCGCGATCCTCAGCGCGATGTCCGATGCCGACGTCGACGAGGTGCTGCGTTCCAATGTCTCGCGCTACGTGCCCTATGCGCCCGAGATCTCGGTCGATCGGCTGCGCGAGAAGGTGCAGGCCACGCGCGCCGCCGGCGTGGCCTCTTCCACCTTCTTCCTGAGCGACGGCAAGGTCATGCCCGGCATGAACGCGATCGGCATCCCGATCGTGACCGAACTGGGCATCCCCATCGGCGCGGTGAGCGTGGCGGCGGTGCCCGAGCGACTGGCCCCCGAGAGGCGGGCCGAGGTGGTGGCCTTTGCGCGCAAGGCCGCGGCGGAGATCGCCCGGCTGACCGTCGCGAGCTGAGCATCGGCCCCCACCCGAAGGCAGCCCTTCCGCGCGGCGATCGGCTGCTTTCCGCGTCCGGTCAGCCCGCGGTCTCCCTGCCCTGGCGTCCTACGGCGAACAGCGCATCGAGCTGCTGCTCGAACGCGTGATAACCGATGCGTTCATAGAGCTCCTCGCGCGTCTGCATCGCATCGAGCACCGCGCGCTGATGGCCATCGCGGCGGATTGCACCATAGACCGCCTCGGCCGCCTTGTTCATCGCGCGGAAGGCGCTCAAGGGATAGAGCACCATTGCGACGCCGGCGGAACGCAGCTCCTCGACCGAGAACAGCGGCGTCTTGCCGAACTCCGTGATGTTCGCAAGCACCGGCACGCCAGTGGCGTCCACGAAGCGCCGGTACGTCGGCAGGTCCAGCGCAGCCTCGGCGAACACCGCGTCGGCGCCGGCCTCGACGCAGGCCCGGGCGCGCTCGATCGCGGCATCGACGCCCTCCATCGCGATGGCGTCGGTGCGCGCGATCACGAAGAAGGCGTCGTCGGTGCGCGCATCCACGGCCGCCTTCACGCGGTCGGCCATCTCGCGCACGCCCACGATCTCCTTGCCCGGCCGGTGGCCGCAGCGCTTGGCGCCGACCTGGTCCTCGATGTGGCAGGCGGCCGCGCCGGCCTTGACCAGGCTGCGCACGGTGCGCGCGATGTTGAAGGCGCTGGGGCCGAAGCCGGTGTCGATGTCCACCAGCAGCGGCGTGTCGCACACGTCGGTGATGCGGCGCACGTCGACCAGCACGTCCTCCAGTCCGCTCATGCCGAGGTCCGGCAGGCCCAGCGAACCCGCGGCGACGCCGCCGCCCGAGAGATAGATCGCGCGATAGCCGGCGCGGCGCGCCAGCAGCGCATGGTTGGCGTTGATCGTGCCGACGATCTGCAGCGGCGATTCCTCGCGCAGCGCGGCGCGGAAACGCGCGCCGGGGCTGGTCTGTCCCGCGCTCATGCCGCGGCCCTCGCCACGGCATGCTGCGCCGCCAGGCGTCCGAAGATGCAGCCCTTGGCCAGCGAGGAACCGCTCATGTAGGTCTCGCCATGAAAGCCGCCCATCACCTCGCCCGTTGCATAGAGGCCCTCGATCGGCCGCTTGTAGACGTCGAGCACGCGCGCATCGACGTCGATGTGCAGGCCGCAGTAGGTCGAGGTCAGGCCGGTGGTGCAGGCCAGGCCGTAGAACGGCCCGGTCTCCACGCGCGTGGGCTTGCCGTAGCCGGTGCTCAGCGAGGTGCGGCCGAAGGCATCGGCCTCGGCGCCGTCGCAGGCGCGGTTGTAGGCGTCGACGGTCTCGCGCAGCGCGGCGGCATCGATGCCCAGCGCCGCGGCCAGTGCCTCGAGCGAATCGGCCTGCTTCACCAGGCCGGCATCGAGCGCGCCCTTGTAGTCGGCCACCGTGGGCAGCGGCGAGGACTGGTCCATCACGCGCTGATCGAAGACCTGGAAGCCCAGCAGCTCGGGCTGCTCGAGGCAGCGGTCGCCGATGGTCTTGTACGACACCGATTCGTTCACGAAGCGGCGCCCTGCACTGTTCACGATGATCGCGCCGCGGTACATGGCCGACACCAGCCGCGGCGCCACCTCCTCCTTGCCCGGCGCCGGCTCCGCCACGGGCGCGCCGAAGGTGCCCTTGACGTAGCCCAGGTCGATCAGGTCGGCGCCGAGCGCCCAGGCCATGCGCAAGCCGTCGCCGGTGTTGCCGTGGCCGCCCATGGGCCGTGCCTCGCGCAGGTGCGGCGCGAAGCGCTCGACCAGGTCGGGCGCGCGCGAGAAGCCGCCGGTGGCGATCACCACGCCGCCGCGCGCGCCGATGCGCTCGCCGTCCTTCAGCACCACGCCGATCACGCGGCGCGCATCGCCCTCGCCCTCGGTCAGCAGCCGCTCGACGTGGGCGCCGGCGCGGTACCCGACGCCGGCCGCGAGCGCCTGCGCATGCAGCGTCTCGAGCACCAGCACGGGGTCGATGCTGTGGTTGCGCGGCACCGACTGGCTGCCGCTCAACGAGACCTTGCGAAGCGCAGGCCCATCGCCTGCAGCCATTCGTAGGTCTCGTACTGGCGCTCGGCATACACATGCACCAGCGCCTTGTCGTTGCGGTGCTTGCCGGCCTCGAGCAGGTCCTGCTCGAGCAATTGCGCGCTGTCGGGAATCTCGTTGCGCCGCTGCACCTCGGTGCCCGCGAACGCGAAGGCGCCGCCGCACATGCGCGTGCTGCCGCCGTACAGCGCGGTCTTCTCGAGCAGCAGCACCCTGGCGCCGCGCCGCGCCGCCTCGATGGCCGCGCAATGGCCGGCCATGCCGGCGCCGATCACGACCACGTCGTGCTGGTTCTCTTGCTGTGTCATTGCATTCCTCTCGTTTCCATGTCCTTGTCCATCCCGCTCAATGTCCGGCCACGGTCTTCACCAGCGCCGCCGGATCGCGCGGCATCGCATCGCCGCGCCAGGCCACGTGCCCGTCGGGGCGCACCAGCACATGGCGCTTCTGGTAGGCCGCGATCACCTCGGGCTCGCGCATCGCATGCTGGCGCACGGGCACGCCCGCCGCCTCGGCCGCGGCCAGCAGCGCGGCGGCCTCGTCGACGTGGGCCGCATCGCTCATCAGCACGAAGCCGCGGCCGAACAGGTCGAGCGTCGAGCGTCCGTCCTCGAGCCAGGCATGCGGCGCGCGCGCGCCGGGCCGCGTGCCGGGCCGGTAGTTCACGGCGTCGAGGAACTCGGCCTGGATCTGCTCGGGCGACTCGGGCTTGTCGTAGACGCACACGGGCGAGCCGGTGTAGCGGTTGCCCAGGTGCATGTTCTTCGAGAACCACTCCTTGCGCAGCCCGTCGGACAGCGCCTGCCCCACCTGTGCGCGGGCGCGGTCGCCCGCCTCGCCGGCCTCGAAGACCTGCGCGGTGTGCGGCACCTGCTGCATCACCTCGAGGTTGCTGGTGGAAAAGCGCGTGATGCGGTGCGCGATCGGGCGGCGCTCGATGCCGTAGGACGCCAGCAGCGCCGGACCGCCCCAGCCCTCGAGGCAGGCCGAGAGCTTCCACGAGATGTCCACCGCATCGCCGATGCCGGTGTTCATGCCGAGCCCGCCGGTCGGCGAGGTCAGGTGGCAGGCATCGCCCGCGATGAACACGCGATCGCGCCCGTAGGCGTCGGCCACCTGCTCGATGCGGGTCCAGCGCAGGATGCTGAGAATCTCGAGCTCGAACACGCGCCCCACCGCGCGATGCGCGAAGGCCTTGAGCTCGTCGTCGCCGTAGACCTTGCGTTCGTCGGCGGTGCCGATGATCGACATGCGCCACTGGTCCTTGCCGTTGATCGCGACGATGGTGGCCCACACGCCCTGCGCGCCGACGAACATGTAGCGGTAGCCCGGCACCTTGTCGTGCAGCGCGTTGAAGCCGGCGCAGCGGAAGATCACGTTGGTGGTGTGCGTGAGCACGCCCTTGCCCTGCATGCCGATACCCAACTGCTCGCGCACCGTGCTGCGGCCGCCGTCGCAGCCGACCAGGTAGCGCGCGCGGTAGACGGTCCTGACGCCGGTGGCGGCGTGCTCGACGGTGGCGGTCACGCCCTCGGCGTCCTGCTCGAAGTCGAGCAGCCGCTGGCCGTAGCGCAGCGAGACGCCCGGGCGCGAGCGCGCGAACTTCTGCAGGATCGGGTCGAACATGTTCTGCGGGCAGCGCTCGCGCTTCTGCGGGCTCTCGGGCGGCGGCCGGTCGTCCTGCATCGCCGGCATCGGCTGGCGGCCCAGCTCGTAGCCGTCGAGCGTGGTCAGGTAGACGTTGTCCTGCGGATAGGCGCGGTTGTAGTCGCTGCCCTCCACGTCGCCCACGATGCCCCAGCGCCGGCAGAACTCCATGGTGCGCACGCCCACGCCGTCCATCTTGGCCTGCCGCACCACGCCGTCGCCCTGCTCGATCAGCACGCACGCATGGCCGCGCCAGCCCAGGTCGCCCGCGAGCGACAGCCCCACCGGACCGCCGCCCACCACGAGCACGTCCGTCTTCACTGCTTGTTGTTCCATTGCTTCCCAGTCTTGATGTTGCGCATCGCTCAGGCGCGCGCCGTTGCGCGCTGGCCCACGATGTGCTCCGCGGCGCGCAGGCCGGTGGTGGCGGCCTTCGCCAGGCCGCCCACGTAGCCGACGTCCTCGCCGCCCTCGAGGCCGCCGCTGGCTCCGCCGGCCGCGTACAGCCCCGCGAAGGGCGCGCCCTGTTCGTCCATGGCGCGCGACCATTCGTCGATCGCGAGGCCGCCCATGGTGTAGGTGATGCCGGCGCACACCGGCACGCCGTAGAAGGGGCCGGTCGCGATCGGCAGCGCCTTGTAGCTGCCCAGGCTGCGCGGCGGCGCCAGTTGCCCCGTCGTGCCCGCCGCCAGCGCGGCGTTGTGGCCCGCGATCGTGGCCGCGAGCGCCGCGCCGTCGATGCCGAGCTTGCCGGCCAGCGCCTCGATCGAATCGGCGCGCTCGATGGCGCCGCCGCACTTCTCCATGTGCGGATTGGGCGGCAGGAAGCGCGAGGTGCCCGGCCCGTCCCAGATCGGCTGGTCGAAGATCACGAAGGCCGACAGCGGGTCCGCCAGCGCCGCGATGCGGTTGGCCAGGTAGACGCCGCCGCGGCCCTCGTCGGCGATGCGCCGCCCGCCCGCATCCACCACGATGGCGGCCGTGGCCACGTTGTCCATCCACGGCAGCGGCCACAGCCGGTCGTCGGTCATCGCGTTGCGGTTCATCACGTGGCCGTAGAAGCCGCGCAGGTCCGACAGCCGCGCCCCGGCCGCCTGCGCCATGCGCACGCCGTCGCCCAGGCCCGAACGCGCATTGCGCTGCAGCAGCTTCGCGGGCTCGGGCGAGATGCTCTGGCGCAGCAGCGCCGGATCGCACTGGAAGCCGCCGTCGGCGATCACGACCGCATCGGCCTCGATCGCGAACGGACCCTCCTGCGCCGTGCCCTTCACGCCGACGCAGCGTCCATTCGCCACCATCAGCTCCTGCGCGCGGTGCCCACGCCTGAGTTCGCCGCCATGGCGCGCCAGGGCTGCGCCCAGCGTGCGCAGCAGCACGTCGCCGCCGCGGCCGCGCCATTCCGAGCCCACGCGCTGCAGCGAAGGCGGCGACAGCACGAAGTTGTGATGCGGCTCCGAACCGCCCTTGATGAAACGGATGCCCTGCGACTGCAGCCACTTGACGGCGCGGCGCGCATCGGTCGCGATGGCGCGCGCAAGGCCCGCGTGCGCGGCGCCGTGCGTCGCGTCGAGGATGATCCGCTCGAGCCGGCCGGCCTCGGTCTGGATGTCGTTGAGGCAGACGTGGAAGGCGCCGCCGGTCAGGCGCGAATTGCACAGGTACTCGGGATCGGCCGAGCGCTCGAGCACCACCACGCGCAGCCCGGCCTCGGCCGCGCGCACGCCGGCGGTCAACCCCGCCAGGCCCGCGCCCACCACGCAGACGTCGAATGTCATGGCGCTCATCTCGGCATCAGCGTCTCGGCGACCAGCTCGATCACCTCGACCGCCACCTTCATGGCCATGTGCACCGCCGCCGCGAGCACCAGCGCGATCGCATACAGCTCGACGACGCCGGTGCGCCATGCCAGCCAGATGCCCAGCGCGGCGACGCCCGCGCTCGCCGCGCCGACGATGCGGCGCTTGTGCTTCAACACCGACCGGATCTGCGGAAACGGCACTGGCGCTTCCTGCTCCAGGGTCTGCTCCATCGGGATAACTCCTTGATTGTTGGAAAAGGGCGAGGAACGGCGGGCGCAGGGCCCGCCGCCCGCGTCAGGCCATGGTTTCGCCGCCGTTGATGTCGACCACCGTGCCGTTGACGAAGCTGGCGCCATCGCTCGCGAGGTAGAGCACGGCCGAGGCGATCTCGCCGACCGTGCCGAGCCGGCCGGCCGGAATCTTCTTCGCGGCCTCGGCGAGCACCTCCGGCGCCGAGGTCCGCGCCAGCGGCGTCTCGATCTGCCCGGGCGCGATGCAGTTGGCCGTGATGCCGAAGGGCGCGTAGTCGCCCGCGATCTTTCGCGTCATGCCGATCACCGCGGCCTTCGACGCCGAGTAGTGGGTGCCGGCGCGCGGCGAATAGGTGCGGCCCGCGCGCGAGGCGATGTTGACGATCCGGCCCCATCCCTTGCGCTTCATCGCCGGCAGCATCTTCTGGCACAGCAGGAACGGCGCGGTGGTGTTGACGCGGAAGACGAACTCCCAGTCCGCCAGCGCGATGGCCTCGAACTGAGCGATGCGGCCATCGACCTTGGGATGCACGCCCGCGTTGTTGACCAGGATGTCGACGCCGTCGCACAGCGCCAGCACCTGGTCGCCGACGCGGTCGAGCGCGGCCAGGTCGGAAAGATCGGCGACGACGGCCTCGGCCTTCGCGCCCGCGGCGGCGAGCTCGGCGGCCGCCTCGCGCACCTGCTCGCTGCGATCGAGCAGGATCACGCGGATGCCGGCTTCGGCCAGCAGCCGCGCGCTCTCGCGGCCGATGCCGCTGGCCGCGCCCGTCACCAGGGCGGTTCGTGTAGAGGTCATGTTCATTGCTCCTTGTTCGTTGAATTCGCGGGGGCCGCCTCGAAGCAGGCCGCCGGCACGCAGACGGCGCCGACCATCAGTCGGCGCGCGCTGCGCGACAGCGACACGCGCCGGATCCGCCAGTGCCCCTCGGGTGCCCGTTCGGCCTGCGCGCCGACCTCGATCGCGCCCGAGGCATGGCCGAAGCGCACGCTTCCATCGGCCTTCGCCGGCGCGATGCGCGAGACGACGGTGCCCGGTACCGCGGCGGCCGCGGCGATCGCCACCGCGCCGGTGCCGGTCATCGCGTGGTGTAGCTTGCCCATCGACAGGATGCGCGCCACGAGATCGATCTCATGCGCCGCCACGCGGCGTCCGCCGGCCACGCCGTGGTCGACCGGCGGCGCGACCCAGGCGAGCTTGGGCGTCGCGGGGCGCAATTCGGTGGCCTCCCGGGCCGTGCGCGCCAGTCCCATTCGCACCGCCGCGTGCGCGCGCAGCTGCTCGAGGCGGGCGAGCAGTTCGGTGTTCGCATTGATCTCGCCCTGCGATTCGGTGCCGGTGAGCCCGAGGTCGGCGGCCGCGACGAACACGGTCGGGTTGCCCGCGTCGACCAGGCTGGCCTCGACGCTCGCGGCGCCCGGCACTTCGAGGATGTCGATCGCCCGGCCGGTGGGGAATAGAGCGCCGCCGCCACCCTCTTCCTCTCCCGCCGGGTCGAGGAAGTCCAGCCGTATCGCCGCGCCCGGAAAGCTCAGGCCATCGAGTTCGAAATCGCCCTCCTCGACCACCTGGCCGTCGCGCATCGGTACCTGCGCGACGATGCGCTTGCCGATGTTGGCCTGCCAGATCCTCACCGTGGCCATGCCATCGCGCGGCGCATCCACCAGGCCACACGCGATCGCGAAGGGACCGACCGCGGCGCTCAGGTTGCCGCAATTGCCGCTCCAGTCGATCACCGGCGCCTCGATGGCGACGGCGCCGAACAGGTAGTCGACATCGCAGTCCGGCCGCGTCGCGGGGCCCACCAGCACCACCTTGCTGGTGCTCGAGGTCGCGCCGCCCAGGCCGTCGATCTGCTTGTCGTAGCGGTCGGGGCTGCCGATCGCGCGCAGCAGCACCCGGTCGCGCAGCGCGGCATCGCTGGCCATGCCTTGCGGCAGCGCGCGCGTGTCGAAGAACACGCCCTTGCTGGTGCCGCCGCGCATCCAGGTCGCGGCGATCTCGCGCTGCCCCGTCATGCGGTGTGTTCCGGCGCGCGCTGCGCCAGCGCGGCCGGCAGCCGGTAGGTGCGCACCGCCGTGCCCGCCAGCAGCGCCGCGCGCTCGTCGCTCGACAGCGGCGCGGCCAGCCGCTTGAAGGTGTTCCACATCGTGCGGTAGCTGCACAGGGACTTGTCGACCGGGAAGTTGCTCTCGCACATCGCACGCGCCGGGCCGAAGGCCTCGAGGCAGACCTCGAAGGACGGCCGCCAGGCCTCGGCCAGCTCCGCCGACGTGGGCGGCAGGTCGCGGTCGTGGAAGCCGAAGCCGCCCAGCCGCATGCCGATGCCGCCGATCTTGATCGAGACCTGGGGCCGCTTCGCGAGCTCGCGGATGCCGGCCGCCCATTGCGCGAAGGTGGCCGCGGGATCGGCCGCGTAAGGGCCGAGGCCGGCGCGTCCACCCATGTGGTTGAGCACCACGCGGACCTCGGGATGCGCGTCGACCAGGTCGATGAGCTCCGCCAGTTGCGGGTGGTAGACCCAGGCGTCGAACACCAGGTCGAGCGGCGCGAGCTGCGCGAAGCCGGCGCGGAAGCCCTTGTCCATCAGCAGCCCGCGCGGCGGCGGCCGCACCAGGGTGCTGACCTCGGGACTCGCGTCCCAGGCCGCCATGTGGCGGATGCCGCGAAAGCGATCGGGCGCGCGCGCGACGCAGGCCTCGAGCAGCTCGCGCGCGGAGGCGCCCTCGCTCAGGTCGACCTTGCCCACGATGGCCGCGCACACGCGCACCGGTCCGTAGACGCCGCTCGCGCTCATCGCGCCGATGCCGTTGATGAACTCCACCTGGCCCAGGCAGGCCAGGCGCGGGTCGCCGTCGGCGCGGTACATCGAGGTGCATTCGACGAAGCCGGTGCCGCGCACGTGGTGGCCGCTCGCCTGGATGTCGGCCAGGATCTCGGGCAGCAGGTACAGGCTGTGCGGGCGCCGGTCCCACAGGTGGTGGTGCGGATCGAAGATCGGCAGGTCGGGTTCGAGCACGGGCTCGCTGCGCAGGGCCAGCCATTCCTCGTCGACGAAATGGTGCGGCGCGGCGCCGCGCAGGGGTTTGGCGTGATGAGCGGTCGACATGGCGTTTTCCTTTTTTTGGGGCGACGCGGCGCTCAGGCCATGAAAGTGCCGCCGTTGACGTCGATCACGGCGCCCGTCAGGTAGCCCGAGTGCTCCGAGGCCAGGAAGGCGGCGACGTGCCCGATCTCCTCGGGCGTGCCGATGCGGCCGACGGGAATCGCGCCCACCAGCCGCGCGCGCTGCGCCTCGTCGCCCTGCTGCGTCATCGGCGACTCGATGCGCCCGGGCGCGATGCAGTTGACCGTGATGCCGTCGGCCGCCACCTCGGCGGCCAGCACGCGGCTCATGCCGATCATTCCGGCCTTGGAGGCCGCGTAGTGCACGCCGGCCGTGCCGACCAGCGTGCGGCCCGCGCGCGAGGACATGTTGACGATGCGGCCCCAGCCGTTGCGCCGCATCGCGGGAATGGCCTCGCGGCTGAACACGAAGGCGCTCGTGAGGTTGACGTCGAGCACCTCTTTCCACTGCGCGGTGCTCATGGCCGTGACGCCGGTGCGCTCGCCGTCGGTCTTCGGATGGATGCCGGCGTTGTTGACCAGCACGTCGAGCCGGCCGAAGCGCTCGAGCGCCGAGGCCACGAGCGCGCGCACGCCGTCCTCGTCGGTGACGTCGAGCACCGCCGCCTCGATGCGCAGGCCCCGCGCGGCATGCGCGGCGACCGCCTCCGCGACCTTGGGCGAGCGGTCGATGGCGATCACGTGCAGGCCGGCTTCCGCCAGCGCCACGGCCACGCCGAGCCCGAGGCCGCCGCCCGCGCCGGTGACGGCCGCCACGCGCACGAGCGCGGCGCCGGGCGCGGATGGATCGATGGATGTCTGTGGGGTCATGGAATCTGGTGTCCTCGAAGAATGGAATGGGGTCGTGCGCGGCGCGGGCTACATGCCCATGAAGGCGGCGCGCACCTCCTCGCTCGCGCGCAACGCCCGGGCCGGGGCCTCGGTGATGACGCGCCCGCCCTGCAGCACGTAGCCGCGGTCGGCCGTCGACAGCGCCATCTCGGCGTTCTGCTCGGCCAGCAGCACGGCGATGCCGCCGCGCGCGAAATGGCGGATCGCGGCGGCCAGCTCGCGCACCACGATCGGCGCGAGGCCGAGCGTGGGCTCGTCGAGCATCAGCAGGCGCGGGCCGGCCATCACGGCGCGCGCGATCGCCAGCATCTGCTGCTCGCCGCCCGAGAGGCTGCCGGCCGCCTGCGCCTCGCGCTCGCGCAACCGCGGGAAGCGCTGGTACATGGCTTCGCGGCGCGCCGCGCGCTCGCCGCTGTCCTTGCCCAGGTAGCCGAGGTCGATGTTCTCGCGCACCGTGAGCTGCGGGAACACGTGGCGCCCCTCGGGCGACAGCGAGATGCCCGCGAGCAGCCGCTCGCGCGTGTCGGCGCGCTCCAGCGCCCGCCCGTCGATGGCCACCTGGCGCGCCGTGTGCGGCGTGAGCGCCATCACGGCCTTGAGGATGGACGACTTGCCCGCGCCGTTGGCGCCGATCAGCGCCACCACTTCGCCCGGCGCGATGCGCAGCGACACGTCGTGCACCGCCGTGACGGCGCCGTAGCGCACCTGCAGTCCTTCGATGGCAAAGCTCATGCCGGCACCTCCTCGGGCGCGGCCTGCGCGGCCGCCGGCTCGGCGGGCGTGCCCAGGTAGGCGCGCAGCACCTCGGGATGCACGGCGATGGCGGCCGGCGTGCCCTCGGCGATCTTGCGGCCCTGCTGCAGCACCACCATGCGGTCGCAGATCGACATCAGCAGCGGCAGGTTGTGGTCGATGATCGCGATCGTGCAGCCGTCGGCGCGCACCCGCTGCAGCACGGCCGCCAGCCGCATGCCCTCGGTGTGGTTGAGCCCGGCGGCGGGCTCGTCCAGCAGCAGCACGCGCGGCCGCGTGGCCAGCGCCACCGCCACGCCGAGCAGCTTCTGCTCGCCGTAAGGCAAGGTCCCGGCCACGGCATCGGCGCGCTCGGCCAGGCCGACCGCCGCGAGGCAGCGCGCCGCGTTCTCGCGCCGCTCGCGCTCGCGCGCCTCGAAGGCCGGCGTGCGCACCAGGCCCGCCCAGGGCCGCTCGCGGTGCAGCAGGTAGCTGGCGAACAGCACGTTGTCGAACGCGCTCAGCGACGCGCAGTGCGCGGTCTGCTGGAAGGTGCGCACCAGACCGCGCCGTGCGACCCGGTTCGGCGCACCGGCATCGATGGCCTCGCCGGCCAGCCGGATCTCGCCCGTGCTGGTCGCCATGAAGCCGCCGAGCATCGACAGCAGCGTGGTCTTTCCCGCGCCGTTGGGCCCGATGATGCCGAGCAGCTCGCCGCTGGCGATCTGCATGTCGACGCCGTCGACGGCGACCAGGCCACCGAAGCGCCGGCCGACGCCGCGGACGGTGACGATGGGTAGGCCGGATGCGGCGGGCACGGGGCGCGCCTCGCTCGCCTCCACCACCGCCACCGCGGGCACCGCCGCGGCGACCGCGTCCGCGCCGCCGGAAGTCGCCGGCCTGCGCCAGCGCGGCAGCAGCGACACGAAGCCCTCGGGCAGCAGCCGCACCACCACCAGCAGCATCAGCGCGAACAGGCCGAGCCGGTACTCGTCGATGGCGCGCAGCATCTCGGGCAGCACGCCGAAGGCGATGCCGCCGATCACGGGCCCGATCAGCGTGGCCTTGCCGCCGAGGATCACCGCCAGCAGGCCCGCCGCCGAATGCTGCACGCCGAACAGGTCGGGCGAGAGCACCAGCGCCTTGGGCACCAGCAAGCCGCCGGCCAGCGAGGCCAGCGCGCCCGACAGCGCGATGTTGATGACGCGCGCGCGCAGCGTCGGGATGCCGACCGATTCGGCCAGCGCCGGCGCCTCGCGCACGAAGGTCCAGGCGCGCCCGAGCGGCCCCGCGCGCAACCGGGCCAGCAGCAGCAGCGCCAGGCCCAGCGTCGCGAGCAGCACGAACAGGTAGCCCTGCTGGCCGCTCCAGCCCAGACGCTCGGTCCAGGCCATGGGCTGGACCATGACCATGATGCCCAGCGGCCCGCGCGTCACGTCCATCCAGTTGGTGGCCACCAGCCGCAGCATCTCGGCCAGCGTGAGGGTGGCGATCGCGAAGTAGGCGCCGCCCAGGCGCACCGAGGCCAGGCCGACCAGCGCGCCGAGCGCCGCGCCAGGCAGCAGCGCCAGCGGCACCGCGCTCCAGTAGTCGAGCCCGCCGCGCGTGACCAGCAGGCCGACCGCGTAGGCCCCCACGCCGAGGAAGGCCGCGTGGCCGAAGCTCACGTAGCCGAGCTGCCCGAAGGTCAGCCCCACCGCGAGCGAGAACAGCGCGAGCACCACCGCGTAGCTCAGCACGTCGGCCACGTAGGGCGCGGTGGCGAGGCCGGCGATGGCGGCGCTGGCGAGCGCCACGCCGGCGAGCAGCACCGGCAGCCGAGTGAGGAGCGCCTTCATGCCGCGCGCCCCATCAGGCCGTGCGGCCGCCACAGCAGCGTGACCAGCATCAGCGCGTAGATGGCCGCGGCGGCGAAGCCCTCGGACATGAAGGCGCCCGCCAGCGCCTCGACCACGCCCAGCAGCACGCCGAACACCACGGCGCCCCGCACGCTGCCCAGCCCGCCCATCACCACCACCACGAAGGCCTTGATGATCACGGCATGGCCGATCTGCGGCGAATAGAGGATCACGGGCGCGAGCAGCGCGCCGCCGAGCCCCGCGATGGCGCTGGCCAGCACGAAGGTCAGGCTGTTGACGCGCTGCACGCGGATGCCCACCACGCGCGCGGCGAAGGCGCTCTGGGCCACGGCGCGCAGCTGCACGCCGAAGGCCGTGCGCCGCAGCAGGAACTCCATCGCCACCAGCACCACGATGCCCGCGCCGAGCACGAACACGCGCTGCCACGGCACGGCGACGCCGCCGGCCGTCCACACGCCCGGGATGCCCGGCACGTTCTCGGCCTGCGCGCCGAAGCTCACGAACACCGCCTCGAACACGATGATCGAGGCCGCGAAGGTCGCGAGCAGCACCTCGGACTTGTCGTGGCTGCGCGCCAGCAGCGGCGCCACGCAGACGCGGTCGAGCAACGCGCCCAGCGCCACGCCCGCCAGCACCGCCAGCGGCAGCGTCGCCAGGTAGGGCAGGCCCCAGCGCGTGCCCAGCAGGGCCGCGAGCGCGCCGACCATGAACACCTCGCCGTGCGCGAAGTTGATCACGTGCAGCACGCCGAAGACCAGCGTCAGGCCGAGCGCGACGAAGGCGTAGCCCACGCCGTTCGACAGGCCGTTGGCCAGCAGCTGAAGGACGAATTCCGTCATCGGTGCCGTCCGCTCACTGCGACGCCGTCAGCTTGCCGCCCTTGGCGACGAAGTCGACGTAGTCGCGGGCCTGCGACTGGCCGCCGGCATCGAAGCGGATCTCGCCGCGCGGCGTGGCCCAGGCGTTCTTGTGCAGCGCCTCCGCCACCTTGGCCGTGTCGGTGCTGGTGCCGGCCGCGGCCATCGCCTTGGCGGTGAGCCACACCGATTCGAAGCCCAGCACCTCTACCTTCTCGGGCACATGGCCGTGCTTGGCCTGGAAGCGCTTGACGAATTCGTCGTTGAGCGGATTGCGCCGCGTCGACACGTAGATGTCGGAACCGAAGGCGCCTTCGGCGGCGTCGCCCGCCAGCCGCAGGATCTGGTTGTTGAGCACGCCGGTGGCCGTGCACTTGCGCGCCTGCAGGCCCACGGTGCCCATCGCACGCAATGCGTTGGCCGCCTGCTCGGGCTTGCCCGCGACGATGCACACGGTGTCCGCGCCGCTGGCCTTGACCTTGGTCATCAGCGTGCTGAAGTCGCTCTGGCTGAGCTCGAAGGTCTCGCCGGCCACGAACTTGTCGCCGAAGCGCTTCTTCGAGCCCTCGATGACGTAGCGGCCGTAGTCCGTGTTCTCCGCCACCACCGCGAGCTTCTGCGGCTTCACGCGCTCGAGCAGCTGGCGATCGAAGTACTCCGAATCGGCGTCGAGCGTGGTCGTGAGGCGGAACACCTTGTCGTAGCCCGACTTCGTGAGGTCGGGGTGCTTGGGCACCGCCGCCATGAACAGCACGTTGTTGGCGCGCGCGATCTGCAGCACCGCCAGCGCCACCGTGCTGCTGATCTCGCCGGCGATGAACTTCACGCGGTCCTGGTTGATGAGCCGCTGCGCCGCGGCCACGCCCTCGACGGGCTGGAAGTTGCTGTCGTAGACGATGAGCTGCACCTTGCGCCCGCCGAGGATGCCGCCCTGGTCGTTGATCATCTCGGCCGCGAGCTCGGCGCCCTGCTGGCCCTGCTGGCCGATGACGCTCTTGGTGGGCATCAGCACGCCGATCTTCACAGGCTCGCCCTGCGCGAAGGCGGAGGGCGGCAGCGCGGCACAGGTGGCGAGCAGCGTGGCCGAGACGGCCGCGAGCAGGCGGCGGCGAAGGGGTCGGTTCGAATGGTTCATGGCGTGTCTCCGGTTCCGGTCAATAAAGGGCGATGAGGGTCACGACGGCGTGAGCACCTTGCCGCCGCAGACGGAGATGCACTGGCCGGTCACGTAGGAGGAAAGATCGGTCGCGAGGAACTCGAGCGGCCCCGCCATGTCCTCGACGGTGGCGAGGCGGCGCAGCGGGATCTTCGGCAGGTCGGCATCGCCCACCATGCCGCGCGCGCGGGCCTGGCTGGCGACGCGCGCGGTCGCCGTGGAGCCGGGCGCGATGCAGTTGACGCGGATGCCGTCGGGCCCGACCTCGGCCGCGAGGAAGCGGGTGAACTGCACCACGCCGGTCTTGGCCATGCCGTAGTGCGCATAGGCGCCGGCGCGGTGCGCGGCGTCGAGCCCCAGCGTCGAGCCCACGTTGATGATGTTGCCGCTGCGCCGCGCGCGCATGTGCGGCAGCACGGCCTGGCTGCAGTACACGGTGGTCATGAGGTTGACGTCGAACATGTCGGCCATGTCGCGGTCGCTCATCTGCGAGGCCCGGCTAGCTTCGATCGGCGCGAAGGCGCCGCCCGCGTTGTTGACGAGGATGTCGACGCGGCCGAAGGCCTCGATGGCGCGCGCCACCAGCGCGTCGGCGGCCGCGCGCTGGCGCAGGTCGCCCTGCACGCCGATGCTGCGGCGGCCCAGCGCGACGATCTCGTCGCTCACGCTGGCAGCGCTCAGTTGCTCGTCGAAGCGGCGCGCCGCGTCGAGGTCGACGTCGGCCACCACCACGTGGCAGCCGAGCCGGGCGAGGCGCAGCGCGAAGCCGCGGCCGATGCCGCGCGCGGCGCCGGTGACGATGGCGACCTGGTCCTGGAGTTTCATGAAGGGGTCCTCGTTGGATGGATGGGGCAAGGCGGCGGGAGCCTCACTGCTGGACCAGGCCGTACTCGTCGGCGATGCGGCGGTACTGCGGGATCTTGGCGGCCAGGTCCTTCTTCATGGCCTCGCCGTCGAGCACGTAGAGCGGCACCTGCATCTGCTCGAGCAGGCTGCCGAAGGCCGGGCTGCGCGCGGCCTTGAGGAAGGCGGTCTCCAGCGTCTTGCGGATGGGCTCGGGCGTCTGCGCGGAGACCGCGAGGCCGGTGATCCAGGGAAACTGCCAGTCCACGCCGAGCTCGGTGAAGGTCGGCACCTGCGGCATCGAGGGCATGCGCTGGCGGTCGAGCAGCGCGAGCGCGCGCAGCTTGCCGGCCTTGACCATCTCGGCGTAGTTGGAGGTCGGCGCGAAGGTGGTCTCGCCCGACACCACCGCCATCAGGCTCTGGTTGGCGCCCTGGTAGGGAATGTGGTTGAAGCGCACGCCCTTGGCGCGCTCGAGGGCCTTGGCGCCGAAATAGGCGGTGTCGGAGGTGCCGACCGTGCCGAAGGTCAGCTCGCCGGGACGCGCGCGCGCATCCTCGATCAGGTCGTCGAGCGTGCGGTACTTCGAGTCGGCCTTGACCACCAGCGCATGCGAGGGCCCGGCGTAGTTGAGCACGTAGGCGATGTCCTTGAGTGGATCGAACGGCGCCTTGGTCAGCAGCGGGCTGATCAGCACCACGCTGGTGGTGACGGCCACCAGCGTGTAGCCGTCGGCCGGCGCGCGCAGCACCTGCGCGGTGCCGATCAGGCCGTTGGCGCCGGGCCGGTTCTCCACCACCACCGGCTGGCCCAGGTCGTCGGCCACGAGCTGCCCGATGCGGCGCGCGCTCACGTCGGTCAGGCCGCCCGGCGGGAACGGCACCACGATGCGGATCGGCTTGCTCGGGAAGGCATCGGCCGCGCGCGCCGGCTGCGTGAGCGGCGCGAGCGCGGCGCCGAGCGCCATGGCCGCGCACAGCGCGCGCAACACGCGCGAGGCGATGCGGGGAAGGAAGGGACGGACGATGGTGGTCATGTCGGCTCCTGGGGATGGATGGGGAAGGTCTCAGCAGGCCGGATCGAGCGCACGGGTCAGTGCGCGCACGTCGCCCAGCGACTCGAGCGCCATCACCATGTCGA
Source organism: Variovorax sp. GW821-FHT10D07 (assembly GCF_059415325.1). Taxonomy (NCBI): domain Bacteria; kingdom Pseudomonadati; phylum Pseudomonadota; class Betaproteobacteria; order Burkholderiales; family Comamonadaceae; genus Variovorax; species Variovorax sp. GW821-FHT10D07. Next base: position 363,701 of record NZ_JBWKMZ010000006.1, read on the forward strand.
CCGCCTCGTCGATGCGAGCGTCCCAGCGGCTGGACATCGGCGCGAGCGTGCGCGCCATGCGGCGGAACTTGTCGACCACGTCCTGCTCGCCGTAGCGCGGCGCGCCCTCCCAGCTGTCGCCGAGCGCGAAGTCGCTCTCCAGCTCGAACTCGCGGCCGCGCGCGCGCACCACGGCGCGCGACGGCACCTTGAGCACCTGCTGTTCCAGGCCCCAGGTCGCGGGGTCGTAGCCCTTGGGCTCGTTGGCCAGACGCACCTTGCGGCGCATCGCGCGTGCCGCCTCGCCGCGCATGTTCTGGTCGCTGAACCATTCGGGGCCGGCCGGCACGCCGAGCGCCACCATCGCGGCCGCATGTGGGAAGCTGAAGGTGGCGGCCACGAGGTTCGGCGGATCGCCGTCGTCGGCGAAGCGCGGGTACGGGATCATCGGGAACGAGCGCAGCTCGATCGATTCGATCTCCTCGGCGCGCAGCGCATGGCGGCGCAGCAGCTGGTCGAAGGCGGTCAGCGCGTAGTGGATCCAGCGGCAGCAGGGCCAGAACTTGATCGAGGTGCCGGGCAGATACCACTCGCTGCCCAGCTTCGCGAGCATCGCGCCGGGATCGAGGATCACGCCCTGGAACACCTGCGCGTAGCTGTCGGTGTCGAAAATGTCGCGGATGCCGCGTATGCCTTCGCGCGCATGCCAGGCGGCCATCAGCCCGCCCTGCGCGTTCCAGCCGGTGTCGGCGTACTTGAAGGTGCCCAGGTCGGTGTCGCGCCCCCACTGGCGCGACCAGTCGCGGCCCACCATGTACTGGGCGCAGTTGCCGAAGGCATCGGCGAGCTCCGCGGGCGTGGCGCCGATCAGGCGCGAGGCCGCGGTGCAGGCCGCATGCACGCCCTGCCCCGGGCCGACCAGCCCGGTCCAGCCCTTGGTGCGGCCCTGCTCGTCGACGGTCACGCGCGGGCTCAGGAAATTGCCCAGCCGCACGCCCACCTCGAAGCCCAGCGTGAAGGCGGCCAGCAGGTCGGCGCCATTGCCGCCCTGCTCCTCCGAGAGCGCGAGCGCCGCGCCGAGGCTGGCCTGCGCATGATGGCCCTGGACCTTGTAGCACTCGTCGATGTCGAGGATGTTCCCGAGCCGCCCGTTGGCCCAGGCGGCGGTGGCGACCGAGGTCTTCTGGCCCGTGCCGAGCACGCTGGCCGGTCCGCCGATGCCGTTGCGCTGCACCATGCGCCGCACCGCCAGGCCGGGATCGGTGCCGACCGCGCCGATGGCGCAGCCCAGCGTGTCCAGCAGCAGCAGCTTGGCGCTGCGGCGCACCGCCTCGGGAATGTCCTCGTGGCGGGTCTCGATGGCGAAGGTCGCGAGTCGGCGGGTGGTGGTGTCCATGGTGGCGAACGGAGGCTGCGTGGGTGGAAGGGGCGAACCAACTCCTGCCGGCACGGGGGCCTGGCATGGAGAGCGAAACGGAAGGTGGGCGGCCGGCACCTGCCGGCCCGCCTCAGTTCATCGGTGCATGGCCATGGCTCACGGAGGGAGCGTCCCCGAGCGCAACCAGCGGAAGGCGCGCATCACCGGGGCATCGGACATGCGCACCAGGATCGCGTCGCGCGTGGCGCGGTGCCGCTGCGCGAGCCAGGCCGGTGCCGCGATCACGTCGCCGCGCCGCCATTCGAAGCCGTGCTCGCCGATGCGCGAGCTGCCCTCGCCCTCGACCACGATGAAGATCTGGTTCGCGGTGCTCTGCGCGACCTGCCACTCGCGGCCAGCCGACAGCGCCACCGCCACGCGGTCGAAGGTGTCGAGCGTCGGCGGTCCGAGCTCGAGCGTGCGCACGCCCGGCGCGATCTCGGGCGCGTCCAGCAGCCGCGGCTTGTAGTCGCGCAGCGCGAAGCGCATCGGGCTCGCGGGATCGATGCGCTCGGCCTTCTCGACCTTGTCGGGATGGTGCTCGAAGAACATCGGCCCGAGCAGCTGCACCAGCGGCGCGTCGAGGATGTCGATCCAGTAGGCGTCGGCCTCGCTGCGGTTGTCGTGCCCGTGGAAGCTCCAGTTGGGCGTGAGCAGCACGTCACCGGGCTCCATCGGCACGTCGACACCATCGACGATGGTGAAGGTGCCGGGCGCGGCCTCGACCACCACGCGCATTGCGTTGGGCGTGTGGCGATGGCTGCGCGCGGCCTCGCCGCCCTTGACCATCTGGTAGGCGGCCACCAGCGTGGTCACGGTCGGGTAGTCGTTGCCGGGGATCGGGTTGGCCAGGATCAGGTTGCGCCGCTCGGCCCATTCGGTGCCCACGAGGCGGCCGGCCGCGTGCAGCGCGGCGCGCGCGTCGGCGTACTGCCAGTGCGCGGGCATGTAGTGCTGCTTGGGTTGCGGATAGAGCGAGGGCGTCGGCTTGTTCCAGCCGTTCTTCACCTGGATGTCCTCGAGCATGCGGTGCAACTGCGCGAGATCGCTCGCGCTGTCGAAATCGGGTCGGGCGGTGGCGGTGGTGTTCATGGCGGTGGGCCTTGCGTTGTCTTCTTCACTCGGGCTTCACGCCCGCGGCCTGCACCATCTCGCGCGTGACGGCAACGTCGTCGCGGATGGCCTGGCGCAGTTCGGCCGGCCCGCCGGCGTTGACCTCGAGGCCGCGCGCGGTGGCGTTCTTGCGTGCGAACTCCGGCTCGCCGAGGATCGCCTTGACGTCGGCGGCGATGCGCTCGATCACCGCCTCGGGCGTGCCGGCCGGCGCGACCAGCGCATACCAGACGGCGGCGCGCAGCTGCGGATAGCCCTGCTCGGCCGTGGTCGGCACATCGGGGAAAAGCGTGGAGCGCCTGGCTCCGGCCACCGCCAGCGGCTTGATCTTCCCGGCCTTGAGCAGTTCGCCCGCGACGCTCGCGCTGCCCGTGGCCAGCTGGATCTCGCCACCCACGAGCCCGGTCATGACCGGCGCCACGCCCTTGTAGGGCACATGGGTGATGTCGAGCGAGGCCTTGGCCTTGAGCAGTTCGTAGACCAGATGCGGCTGGCTGCCGTTGCCGAACGAGCCGTAGGCCAGCGTACCGGGTTTGGCGCGCACCGCCGCGACGAGTTCGCGCAGGTCCTTCGCCGGCACCGAGGGGTTGGCGATCAGGAACTGGTCGCTGGTGGTCATCAGCGCGACTGGCGCGAAGCTCTTGTCGGGATCGTAGGGCAGCGACTTGTAGAGGAAGCGGTTCGAGGTCAGCGTCTGGTTGATGGTCGCCATCAGCGTGTAGCCGTCGGGCGCCGAACGCGCCACCGCCTCCGCGCCGATCAGCGAGCCGGCGCCGCCGCGGTTGTCGATGACCACGGCCTGGCCCCAGCGCTTCGACAGTTCGGCCGCGACCGAGCGGATCAGCACGTCGACGCCGCCGCCCGCCGGGAACGGCACGATGATGCGCACGGGCCGGGACGGATAGTCCTGCTGCGCATGCACGGCGGTGGCGCCGCCACCGAGCAGCGCGAGCGCGCAGGCCAGAAGACGCAGGGTTCGCATCGCCATCCTTGTCTTCAGAAGCGCCGCGGCGCGAAGTCCTCGTCCTCGACGACCGGTAGGGTCATCGAGCCCACGCGCTCGATCTCCATGCGAACACGGTCGCCGGGCGAGAACTGGCCCACGCCCTCGGGCGTGCCGGTGGCGATGATGTCGCCGGGCTGCAGGGTCATGACCGAGGAGGCCCACTCGATGAGTCCGGGCACGTCGAGGATCAGCGCGCTGGTGCGCGAGTCCTGGCGCAGCTCGTCGTTGACCCACAGGCGGTTCGCGAGGTCGCCGGGATCGCCGATCTCGTCGGCCGTCACGATGTACGGGCCCACGGGCGTGAAGGTGTCGAAGGACTTGCGCGCGACGCGCTCCTCCTCGAACCGGCCGGGCTCGATGCGCAGGGTCACGTCGATCAGGCAGCAATAGCCGAACACGTGCGAGAGGGCCTGCTCGCGCGGCACGTTGCGCGCCTGCCTGCCGATCACCACGGCGAGTTCGGATTCGTGGTCGAAGCGGCGCGTCGAGCCGCGCGGCAGGCGGATCGCCTCGCCCGCGCCGATCACCGACGAGGAGGCCTTCAGGAAGAAGCCGCGCTCGACCGCCGAGGCGCCGCCGCTGACCGAGCGCGCGCCGATCTCGCCGATGTGCTTGCGGTAGTTGACCGGCGCGGCCACCACGTGCAGCGGGAAGGGGTTGGGCGCGCGCAGCGTCACCTCGGACAGGGGCCGCGCCCGCGCCTCGCGGCGTGCCTTCTCGATGTCGGCCTTGCGCCGGTCCCATTGCGCGATCAGCCGCGACATGTAGACGCGCGGGAACTCGGGCCCGGCATCGGGCACGGCCGCGGTCACGTCGTAGATCAGGTCTTCCTCGACGAGGCCCACGCGGTCGTCATCGAACACGGCAATCTTCACTTGGCTTTTCCTTTCAGGTCTCGGAGGGGGCGTGGCGGGGCTCAGTCGAGCTTGATGTCCGCCTCGGTCACGAACTTCTTCCACATCGCCAGGTCGGCGCGGGTGGTGGCGTCGAGGTAGTGCACCGAGGTGTCCTCGGCCGGGTCGACGCCGATGTCCTTCATGCGCTGGCGCATCTCGGGCGAGCGGACCACCTTGGCGATCTCGGCGTTGAGCCGTTCGACCACCGCCTTGGGCGTGCCCGCCGGCGCGGCGATGCTGTACCAGGAGCGGATCGAGAAGCCCGGGAATCCCTGCTCCTGCATCGTCGGGAGGTTCGGCGCCATGCCCAGTCGGCTCGGGCCGGTGACGGCCAGCGCGCGCAGGTTGCCGCCCGTCACCTGCGTCATCGCGGAGGTGTCGCTGAACACCAGCTCGATCTGCCCGCCGATCAGGTCGACGATGGCCGGCCCGATGCCCTTGTAGGGCACGTGATTGATCGAGATGCCGGCCATGCGCCGGAACATCTCGCCCGACAGGTGCGGCGTCGCGCCGTTGCCCGAGGAGCCGTAGTTGAGCTTGCCCGGATTGGCCTTGGCGTAGCTCACCAGGTCGGCCACGCTGCGGTACGGGCTCTTGGCATTCACCATCAGCACGTTGGCCGAGGTGTAGACCATGGCCACCGGCGAGAAGTCCTTGATCGGGTCGTACTGCAGCTTGGGGTAGATGGCCGGGTTGATCGCCATCGTGCTGTTGACCGCCATCAGCAGGGTGTAGCCGTCGGCCGGCGCCTTGGCGACCAGGGCCGCGCCGAGCCCGCCGTTGGCGCCGGGCCGGTAGTCGACCACCACGCGCTGCCCCAGCGCCGGGCTCAGTGCCTCGCTCATCAGGTTACCGAAGGTGCTGCCCATGCCGCCCGGGGAATAGGGCACGACGAGCGTGATCGGCTTGTCCGGGTAGGCGGCGCATGCCATGCCCGCGGCCAGGGCCAAAGCCCACCCCACCAGGTGACGTCCAGCGGTACTCATCGTGTCTCCTTCATCTTGGAAGGTACGATAGCTAATAAGGTCATACCTTATACATGAGGCAAACCCCGATACCGGCGGGAGCGTTTTGACGTTAGGTGCTAAGGTACGACCTTTTAGAAGTATGGATGGTGCGGCTTGAAAATTCCTGCAGCGACACCCCTCTATCGAGACAAGGACATAAGGTATAACCTTTGTCCGAACTGCAAAAAGAGGAGGCGCCGCATGACTGCCGAACAGACCGACATCGAGAACGCCGAGGCCGGCATGGCTGGCCGTGCCGGACCGAGCTTCCAGCCGATCAAGGCCAAGCGCGCCTTCGAGGCGGTGTGCGAGCAGGTCCGCCGCGAGGTGGCGCTGGGCACGCTCAAGCCCGGCGACCGGCTGCCGCCCGAGCGCGAGTTCGCGGAGCAGCTCGGCGTGAGCCGCACGGCCGTGCGCGAAGCCATGCGCAGCCTGGAGAACGCGGGCATCGTGCAGTGCCAGCAGGGCATGGGCGGCGGCGCGTTCATCCGCAAGCGCGACTCGAGCACCGTGACCCAGGCGGTCGGCGACATGGTGATGCTCGGCCAGATCCCCTCGCACAGCGTGACCGAGATGCGCATCATCCTGACCGAGCAGGCGATCCGCCTCGCCTGCGAACGCGCGACCGAGGAGGACTTCCAGGCCATCGAGCAGGACATCGACCGCGCGGAGGAGCTCACCCTGCGCGGCGACTTCTCGCGGCGCAATGCCTACATCACCGAGTTCTACCGGATCCTCGCGCAGGCTACGCACAACCAGGTGATGGTCATGCTGGTGGAGTCGCTGTCGGAGCTCACGCGCGCGCTGCTCGCGAAGGCCAGCCCGGTGCCGCGCAGCGACGTGATCGGCGTGCGCCGCAACGTGCTGCGGCTGATGCGCGCGCGCGATGCGGAGGGCGCGGTGAAGGAAATGCGCGCCCATCTGGAGCGGCTCAACCGGCTGCTGGAGAAGCCGGCGGCCGAGGGCTGAGCCGCGACGCGCGACGCCGTAAGACCGAGCCAAGCGTTCAGATCCCGGTGGGACCACGCACGCTGATGCGATGCGCCTCGACGTCCCTCAATGCGAGAAGACCGTTCCGGCGCTCGACGTCAGGAAGTCGAGGAACGCCCGCAGCGCCGCGCTCTTGTGGTCGCGGTGCGCGTAGGTCGCATAGAGCCAGATCGTCGGCGGCATCGCATCCTTCAGCACGGGCACCAAGGCACCCGAGCCCAGGTGCGCGCGCGCCAGCACCTCGGGCACGCAGGTGACGCCGAGCCCTTTCACAGCCAGCGCGATCAGCGGCGCGGCATCGTCCGCATCGAGGCGGCTGCGCACCGGCACGTAGTGGGTCTTGCCGTCGACCAGGAAGGGCAGCCGGGATGAAGCGTCCCACAGCGAGTAGGTCAGCACGTCGTGCAGGGCCAGGTCCTCGGGCTTCGACGGCATGCCCCTGCGCGCCCAGTACCGCGGCGACGCGCAGAGCACCAGCGGCACCGGCCGAAGCTTGCGCACCACGACGTCGCGGGCCTCGATGGGCCCGATGCGCAAGGCGACATCGATGCCGCCCATCACCAGGTCGTCGTCGCGATTGCTCAGGTGGATGCTCACGTGCACGTCGGGGTGGTCGGCGATGAAGTCCTCGATCTGCCAGCCCAGCTGGCTCAGCGACAGGCCGTGCGGCGCCGCGACCCGCAGCCGCCCGCGCGGATGCGCCGCGAAGTCCGACAACTCCGTGCTCAGTTCCTGCAGCAGGCCGAACAGTGGCACCAGCCGCCGCGCGAGCGTCTGGCCGGCGTCGGTCGGTGTGACCGAACGCGTCGAACGGTTCAGCAGCCGCACGCCCACGCCCTTCTCGAGCTGGGCCACGATCTTGGTGACGCTGGCCTTCGAGATGCCCAATGCGACGGCCGCGCGCGTGAAGCTCTTGCGGGCGACGACCTCGCCGAAGACCTTGAGCTGCTGCAGGTCCTCCATGGCCTAGGGCGCCACCTTCGCGAGCCGGTCCTGCCCTTCGCCTTCCCAGCCGCCGCCGAGCGCCATGAACACGGCGAACTGGCCGTCCGCGAGCTGGGCCTCCGATGCCGCCAGCGCGGCCTCGCTGGCCGCCAGCGTGCGCATGGCGTCGAGCGCGTCGAGTTGCGCGGTCTTGCCGTTGACGTAGAGCGCGCGTGCCTGCGCCGCGACCACGGCACTCTGGTCGCGCACGGCCGTCAGCGCCGCATGCCGGTCCAGTTCGCGGGCGTAGGACTCGAGGGCGGTCTCGACCTCGCGCAGCGCCGTGAGCACGGTGGCATCGAAGCGGGCCGCGGCCTGCCGCGTGGCGGCCTCGGCCTGCGCGATGCGCGCGCGGGCCACGCCGTTGGTGCGCAGCGTCCAGCTGATCAGCGGGCCCAGGCTGTAGCTGAAAGACTCTCGGTTGCCGAACCGGTCCATGAAGCCGGCCGAACTGGCCGACAGGCCCAGCACGACCTTGGGGTAGAGCTCGGCGGTCGCCACGCCGATGCGGGCGGTGGCGGCCGCCAGGCTGCGCTCGGCCTGGCGCACGTCGGGCCGGCGACGCAACAGGGTTGCACCATCGCCGACGGGCAGCGGACCGGCCACGCGCGGCGGGCTGTCGCATGCGGCCACCTGGGCCGGAAAGTCGCGCGGGGCCTCGCCCGTGAGCGTGGCCAGGCGGTACAGCGCGTTCTGGCGTTGCGCCTGCAGCGGCGGCAGCGAGGCGCGCAGCAGCTCGAGCTGGCCGCGTGCGCGCGCGGTGTCGATGGGCCCCACCCTGCCGGCCTGCCGCAGCCGCTGCGCGAGCCGTACGGCCTCCTCCTGCAGCCGAACCGACTCGTGGGCGCTGCGCAAACGCAAGCCGGTGGCGCAGGCCTCGGCATAGGCCCTCGCGGTGCCGCCGGCGACGTTGACGCGCACCAGGTCAACGGCCGCCTGCGCCGCGCCACTACCGGCCTCGGCCGCCTCGATGGCGCGGCGCAATTGGCCGAACAGGTCGAGCTGGTAGGACAGGTTCGCACCCATGCCATAGGTGAAGCGGCTCGGCGGTTCGTAGTCCTTCTGCACGAGCGTCAGCCCCGAGACATGGCCGAAGCCGGGGCCGCCGCTCAGGGCCAGCGTCGGACGCTCCGGCCCACGCACCTCGGCCTCGAGCGCCTGGTCGCGCTCGAAATTGGCGATGGCCTGCCGCAGGTCGGCGTTGTGCGAGAAGGCCCGCGCGACCAGTGCGTCCAGCTGCGGGTCCTGGTAGAGATGCCACCAGTTCGGCGGCAGGGCCGCGTCCGCCGCATTGCCTTCGGCCGACAGGAACGGTCCCGCGGAGGCCGCCTGCGCGGGCGAGAGCGCGGCCGGCGCGACATAGTCGGGACCGACGGGCGAGTGGGCACAACCGGCCAGCAACACACCCGCCGCAGTGACGGCCAGAAGTCGATGAAGGCGGCTCATCCAGGAAGCCCCGAGCGGCGCGCGGCGGCTGCCGTCTCCGGCGCCGCCGACGCCCCGAGCACCTGCACCGTGACCGTCTGGCCCGTGACCAGCCGCGTGCCCGCCGGTATCGCGTCCAGCTTCACGCGCACGGGCACGCGCTGCGCGAGCCGCACCCAGTTGAAAGTCGGGTTCACGCTGGGAAGCAGGTTGGCGCCGGTGCTGCGATCGCGATCGGCGATGCCGGCCGCGATGCTCTCCACGCTGCCTTCGAGCGCGCCGGCGTCCATGGGCGTCACGCGCACGCGGTCGCCCAGGTGGATGCGAGGCAGCTTGTTCTCCTCGAAATAGCCTTCGACGTAGACCGATCCCGCATCCACCAGCGCCATCACCGGATGGCCGGCGCTCGCATAGGCGCCTTGCCGCAGATCGAGGTTGGTCACGAGGCCGTCGGCGGGGGCATGCACCTGCGTGCGGCGCAGGTTCAGCCGCGCGGTGTCCAGCGCGACCTGGGCCTGCCGCTGCGCCACTTCGGCCGCGCGCAGCGTGCCGTTCGCCTGGTCCAGCCGCATGCGCGACTGCTCGCGAAGTTCCTGCGAGACCAGCTCGCCCAGGCCCGCGTTGCGGTTGTTCTCGCGCTGAGCCTGAGCGATGAGGATGCGCTGGTTGTCGAGCGCGACGGCCTGCGCGGCGACGGCCGCCTCGGCCTGCTGCACGGCCAGTTCGAAACGGGCCTTGTCCAGCGAGAACAGCGGCGCGCCGGCGGCGACGAACTGGTTGTCACGCACCGCGACATCGGTCACCAGGCCGGACACGTCGGGCGCGACCTGCACGACCTCAGCGCGCACGCGTCCGTTGCGGGTCCAGGGGGCCAGCTCGTAGTGGTCCCACAGTTGCCAGGCAGCCAAGCAGGCGGCCGCGACGGCCGCCAGGGTGACGAGCAGCCGGATGCCGCGGCGGGCCCAGGTGGAAAAAGGAATGGCGTCAGGTTTCATGGAGAAGGAATGCAATGCGAAGCTCGGAGATCAGGTGGCGAAGGCGCCGGTGAAACGGGCCAGGGCGAAGAGCAGCAGTACGTACACCGCCAGGTCGAACAGGGCCGGGTGCCATACCCAGCGGTAGACGCCGGCCAGCGACAGCAAGCGGCGCAGCGCCCAGGAACACGCGAGCGCGCCGCCGTTCAGCAGCATCAGCCCCGGCAGGTACACACCGTGGAAACTCGTTTCGATCATGGGTGGAGCGCGCCGTGGGCCGCTGGAAAGAGGTTGCGTCGAAGGCCCACGAGGGCGGCGATGGCGGCGCCGGCAGGCTGCGCGGCATCGCCATGCAGCGCGTCGAGCAGCAGGCGGTCGATCTGCGGCAGCAGCGGTTCATCGCGCCGTGGCGCCCCCGCGGCCTGGGCGCGGAAGACCCGGGCCGAGTCCGCGAGCAGGCGGCCAACGGCTTCAGCCGGGAGGCAGCGGCGCCACTGTTGCAGGGTCGCGATGTCGGCACCCATGCGCAGGTCGCGCAGCGCGAGCCGCGCGTCGGCCCGGGCCTCCCCGCCCGCGCCCGGTACCGTGCGCGGCGCGAGCAACGCGATGCGGTCCAGCATCCGACCCGCATAGGCGTCGCGCGCGAATGCGTCTTGCGGATTGGCCGCCAACTCGGCCAGATCCAGCGAGGTCGCGCGCCGTAGGCGCCGGGCGCTCCAGTCGCTGCCCACGCTGCGCACCAGCGCCGTGATGCGCGCCGCGGCCACGGCCCCCAGGATCAGCGCGAGGTTCGAATTGAGAAGGCTCGGCAGGTCCGCGTTGGCGGTGTCCTGCAAGGCGAGCGTACCGGCCACGCCGAAGAACATGCCCAGTGCCGCGAGCGAACTGGCGGGCCGCGCAATGTAGCAGCCGACGAGCAAAAAGAACGGCGCGATGCACAGCGCCAGCATGCCGAAGTCGCGCGCCAGCGGCATCACCACCAGCACGCAGAACACCGACACCGGCAAGGACCACAGCAAGGCGACGACGAACTTGTGCATGGCCGGCACGGGATCGTCCATCGTCGCGAAGAAGCTGCAGAAGACGGCCGCCGACATCGCCGCTGCCGACCCCGAGGGCCATGCCGTGGCGATCCAGACCGCGCAGCATGCGCAGGTGGCCAGCACGGCCGTCGCGGCCGAGCGCAGTGCCAGGCCCCGGTCGCGATGCAGCACCTTCTGACCGAGCGCCGCGGCACGCTGTCGCGGCATCGCGCTGCCCGCGAGGCCGGCGTCGATGTCGGTGCGCAGTCCAATGCAGGCCTGCCACTCGCGCACCAGTGCCTCGAGGCGCACGGCGAGGTCGATGCGCAGTGCGCGGATCCAGGGCGATGACGCCGGTCCATCGGCCAGGGCGCGGAAGGCGGCGCGTGCTTCGTCGATGGCCGCGGCCGGCAAGCTTGCCTCTTGCGCCGCGATCCAGCCCATGTGCCGCCCGAGTGCCAAGGCGATGTCCGCCGGCACCTCGCCCTCGGCGACCTTCAGCGCCTCGAGCCGGTCCTCGATCGCCGACAGCGTGGGCGTGAGCGCCGAGAGGCGGTCCTGCATGGCGCGGATGGCGCCCGCGGTCCAGCGCAGGTTGCCGGTGTCGAAGGGCACATGGGTCGACTGCAGGCGCAGCTGCGTGATGTCCAGCGCCAGCCGCTGGCGGTCCGCGGCCATGCGCGCGCCATCCGCGCGGGCGAGCCCGTCGCCTAGCAGGTCGCTCATCCAGCGGCGCGCGTCACCGAGTGCGCGGTCGATCAGGGCCAGCAGCGATGGCGCGAGGCTGGCCGGCAGCACGAGGCTGTGGACCAGGCTGGCGCACAGGATGCCCAGCCCGATCTCCTGCACCCGCGCCACGGCGGTGTCGAACATGGCCGCGGGCGCTTCCACCAGCGGGAAGCCGATGAGCGCGGCCGAGTAGCCCGCCAGCAGGAAGACATAGGAGCGCGCGCTGCGGTCCAGCAGCGAGAGGTAGAGGCACAGTCCGGTCCACAGCGCGAGCGCCAGGGTCAGCAGTTCGGGCGCGGCCGACAGCGCCGGGATCAGCACCACGGTGGCCGCGCAGCCGAGCAGGGTGCCCATGAAGCGATAGAGCGCCTTGGAGCGCACGTTGCCCGCGAGCGGATGCGCCACGATGTACGCGGTCATGAAGGCCCAGAAGGGCCGTGGCAGGCCGGCGCGGCTGGCCAGGTACAGCGCGAGCATGGCGCCCGCGAAGCTCTTGAGGGAGAAGAGCATCTCGGGGCGAGAGAAGCGAATCCTTTGCATGCATCGATGCTAGGCAGCGGTGCCTTTGCCGGAAATTGCATTCCTGGCCGAACGATTTCTCTTTTCGGCCACGGCCCGGCGTGCGCCCCTTCCGTCCGGAGCCTTCGCTCGACGCGGCGAGAATGGCCGGCTCGCAGCAACGCCCATGGAGACCATGCAACGCCCCGAGGTCGTCCCCGAAGGCCTGGACCACCAGCTCACCGTGCCGGTCATGGCGCTGCGCGTGGACGTCGAGGCGCGTGCGCGCGAGATCCCGGTCCACCAGCACCAGATGGGGCAGCTGGTCATCGCGCTGCGCGGCGCGGTGTCGTGCGAAGTGCCGGGCGCGCTGTGGATGGTGCCGCCGCAGGCGGGCGTGTGGATTCCGGGCGGCACGCCGCACAGCAACCACGGCACGGCGAACGCGCTGATCTTCTATCTGTTCGTGGCGCCGGGCACGGGCGCATTGCCGACGAAGTGCTGCACCCTGGCCATCAGCACCATGCTGAGCGAAATGATCCAGCACCTGGCCGGCCTGCCGCCGACCTACGAGCCCGGCAGCGCGACCGACCGGCTCGCGCATGTGCTGCTCGATCAGCTGGCCGCGATGCCGAACGAGGACTTCTCGCTGCCGATGCCGCAGGACGCGCGGCTTCGCAAGATATCGCGCGCCATCACGCTCGACCCTTCGGACCGCCGGACCCTGCAGGACTGGGCCGCCGAGACCGGGACCAGCGAGCGCACCCTGACCCGGCTGTGCACGGCGCAGACCGGCCTGAGCTTCGGCCGCTGGCGGCGCCAACTGCACATGATCGTGGCGCTTCGCGAACTCTCGGGCGGCGCGACCGTGCAGCAGGTGGCCTATGGCCTGGGGTACGAGTCGCCGTCCGCCTTCATCACGATGTTCAAGAAGGCCTTCGGCAAGCCGCCGGCCACCTACATCGCCGAGCGCTTCAAAGTGGGCGCTTGACCGCGCGCGGGCGGCGGCGCGTCGCGGGCGGCTCGCCGTCGACGGCGGTCGAGGCCTCGGGCCGCGCCGCGACATCGCGCAGCTCGTGCGCTTCGACCAGCCGCGTCAGCAGGCCCATGAACACCTGCTGATCCTCCGCGGACAGCGGCTCCATCAGCAGCTCCTGCGCGTGGCGCACGCTGTCCTGTAGTTCCTGGATGAGCTTGAGTCCGTCCTTGGTGATCACCGACAGCCTCGAGCGGCGGTCGTCCGGGTTGACGCGCGTTTCGATCAGGCCCTTCTCGCTCAGGCGCTTGAGCACCTCCGCGGTCGTCGTGCGGTCGAGGGCGAGCTCGCGGCCGATCGCCTTCTGGTCGAGCCACGGGTTCATCGACAGTGCCGTCAGCATTCCCACCTGCAGCGGCGTGATGCTCTCCGAGTGGCAGAGCTCGTAGAAGATGGCCGCCCCGATCTGATGCAGGCGCCGGATCAGGAAATTCGGGCGGCTGAACATGAGTTGCCGCAAGGGATTGAACGGCGCCGGCCTGTTCGTGGAGTCCTTCGCCGCTGCCGTCTTCTGCGTTGAATTGCGCTGGGTCGTCATGCTCTGGATGGTGGATGTCTCACGTTCGCGAGTGTATCTACGCGACCCGCCGAGGCGCGTGGCGCAGGTCGATCCGCAGGTACTCGCCGAGCAACCGGAAGAAGCCTTCGGCGTCGTCCCAGGGGATCATGTGGCCCGCGTCGGCGGCGACGCATTGGGACAGGTGGGGAGCCAGCGCCCGGATCTCCGCCCGGTCTTCCGCCGAGATGACGCCGCCGCGGCCCGCTGCCATCAGCAGTCCTGGCGTATGGAGTCGCGCGATGTCGGCGTGGATGTCGTCCTCGTGGAATCCGCGGTGCGCCTGCACCACGGCGGCCTCGTCGCATGTGTGCAGCCATTGCGCGCGCAGCCGCAACTGTTCGTCCGTCCACGTGGGCGTGAACGCACGCAGCGCCTCGGCCGTGGTTCCATGCGTGGCCGCCCGGATCGAGTTCACGTACAGATCCAGCGGGTACGGATAACCGCGCCGGCCAGGCCCCGAGACGGGCGGGTCGATCAACAGGACGCGGGCCATCTGCCGCGCGTCGTGCGCAGCGGCGCGGATCGCCACGCGCGCGCCCATCGAATGGCCCAGCACCGTCGTGGCCGACCAGTCCGGGGACGCGAGGAGGTCGAGGACATCGGCGGCCATCGTCGCCAGGCTCGCATCCATGCCCGGGGCGCTGAACGACAGCCCGCGCCCCCGGAAGTCGAGCACGTGGACGTCGAAGTGTGGCGCCAGGCGTTCGGCGACGAAGCCCCAGGTCACGGCCGGGCTCGTGATGCCCGGGAGGATCAGAAGGCGAGGCCCCTGCCCGCCGAAGCGAAGCAGGTGCAGGCGCACGCCATTGGCGCGCACGTGGTAGCCGTAGGGCACGAGCGTCATCGTCAGGCCCGTTTGAACACGCGGCGCAAGCGGTCGACGGCCACGCTCCACAGGATGGCCAGCAGGGACACCGAGCGCTTCGCTTCATCGGCGGGCGCGGTCTCTCCCGCCAGGCGTCGCGACACCTGCACGCCGAAGTCGGCCACCATGCGGCGCACGAAGTCCTTGACCAGGCCCGAGCGCGAGAACTGCGCCAGCGGTCCCTGCAGGGCATACACCATGTCCACGTGGACCCGCGTGTGGCCGGCGTCGGTGGACTCCAATCGATAGGCCACGTTGCCCTGGGCGCGCGACTTGCTCAGGCTGTCCTGGCCCGCGCCGCGCAGGACGGCCCGCTTGACGGCATCGTCGCGCTCGAGGCGCGCCGCGCCGACGAAGGCGGCCGACATCGGGCCGAACTTGATGGCGATGCTGCCCTTGACCCTCTCTCCATCGTGCGAGTCGATGCGCGCGCCCGGCAGGCAGGACGCGACCGTCGGCAGATCGCCCATGAGCGCCCAGACATGCTCGGCGGGAAAGGGAACGTCGAAGGACGCATCGATCGCATGGCCCTTGGCCCGGGCCTTGGCGAGGATGCCGTCATCGACCTCGGCGACGACCTCGGTCTGCGGCAAGGCCGGAGCGGCCGGCGCCGGCGTCGGTGCCGGCGTTGCGTGGGCGGGCTTGCGGTAGACCGTCACCGGTCGCGGCGTGCGCAGCGTCTCGCGCAGCTGCTCGACGCGCGGGTCCGGCGTGTCGCGCTGTTGCTTCAGCACGTCCAGGATGGCGTCGACGATGCCCTGGTAGCCGGTGCAGCGGCACAGGTTGCCCGCGAGCTCGAGGCGAACCCGCGCGTCGTCGGCCGCGGGGACCCGCAGCACGATGTCGCGGGCCGTGGCGAGCATGCCCGGGGTGCAGAAGCCGCACTGGAGCGCGTGGTGCCGCGTGAAGGCGGGACGCAGCAGGCGCATCGCCGGATCGTCGTCATAGCCCTCGATGGTCGTGACCGCATGCCCCTCGCAGGCCACGGCGAAGGTGGTGCAGGAGCGCGCCGGCTGCCCATCCAGCAGCACGGTGCAGGCGCCGCACACGCCGTGTTCGCAACTCAGGTGCGTTCCCGTCAGCTGCAGCCCGTCGCGCAGAAAATCGCCGAGGTGCATCCTCGGCTCGGCGTCCCGGCTCACCGTGCGGCCGTTGACTTGCATGGAGATCGCGTTCAATTCCTTGCTCCCTGAACCTGGTGGTGGATGGTCACGCTGGCCTGCTGCAGCGCACGCTCGAGGGCGGCGGCGAACAGCTGGAGATCGATGGCGTCGCGCTCGGGAAGGGCCTGCTTCACGGCAGCCTTCACCTGCTCGCGCGTCAGCCCCTGCGTAGCGTCATCGCCCAGATGCGCCGCGAGGCCGCGCAGCAGGATCGGCGGACCATCGACCGCGCCGAGCACCACACGCGCGCAGTTGCGCGAGGGATCGAAGAAGCAGGCCGCGCTCGCTTCGGCGAACTCGCCGGTCTTGCGGCACAGCTTGTGATAGCCCCAGCGCGCGGTGGGCGTCGAGACCGGCACCGCGACGCAGACGATCAGCTCGTCCGCCGCGAGCACCGTCGTGTAGGCGCCCAGCAGCAGGCTGTCCGCCTCGACGGTGCGCTCACCGTTGCGCGACCGCAGCCGGACGCGTGCACCCAGGGCCGCCAGGCTCACGACCCAGTCCGCCGCGGGGTCGGCGTGCGCCAGGCTGCCGCCGATGGTGCCGCGCGTGCGGATGGCGCGGTAGGCGATGCCGGCCGCGACGTCCTGGACCGGATGCCCCACCAGGGGCGGATGCACCCCGTCCTCGAGTTCCGCATGCGTCACGGCGGCGCCGATCTCGATGGCATCGCCTCGGGTGCGCACGACGCGCAGGTCTTCGATCTGCGCGATGTCGATCACCTCCGAGGGGCGCGCCAGGCGCAGGTTCAGCATCGGCCCGAGCGACTGGCTGCCGCCCAGAAGCTTGGCCGAACCGTTCTGCGACAGCAGTTCGATGGCATGGTTCACGTCCGCGGCCCGGGCGTAGGCGAAGTTCGCGGCTTTCACAGCGCGCCCTCCCGAACGGGCCTGGCCGATTCGAGCGCCTGCAGCAGGCGCCGGGGCGTCAGCGGCGTCATTCGCAATTCGGCGGCGCCGGTTCCTCGCAAGGCATCGTTCACGGCATTGAAGATCACGGCGGGTGGCGCGACCGCGCCGCCTTCTCCCATGCCCTTGGCGCCGAACTCCGTGTGGGGCGAGGGTGTCTCGGTGTGCTCGATCCGGATCCGCGGCATCTCCATGGCGCCCGGCAGGATGTAGTCGGCCAGCGTGGAAGCCAGGGGCTGGGCCTGGTCGTCATAGGGGCTCTCCTCGTACATCGCGGTGCCGATGCCCTGCGCGATGCCGCCGATGGTCTGGCCTTCCACGATCATCGGATTCACGATGGTGCCGCAGTCTTCCACCACCACGTAGTCGAGGATCTCGACGTGGCCGGTCTCGGTGTCCACCGCGACCACCGCGGCGTGGCTCGCATAGGTGAAGGTGCCCGTGTCGACCTTGGGTTTGTAGGCACGCGATACCTCGAGTCCGCCCAGGTGGACTTCGGGCGGCAGGTCCTGCGGCGTGAGGTACCAGGCGCGTCCGACGTCGGCCAGCGGAATCGACTGCTCGCCGGCCCAGGCATGGCCGTCGAGCAGGGACACGCTGTGCGCATCCACGCCCATCAGGTGCGCCGCGATGGACTGCACCCGGGGCAGCAGTTCCTTGCAGGCGGTGGCGATGGCGCCGCCCGACATCACGGTGGCGCGCGAGGCATAGGTGCCGGAGGAGAACGGCGTGAGATCGGTGTCGCCATGGATCACGCGGATGCGGCTGACAGGGATGCCCAGCACGTCGTGGGCGATCTGCGCGAAGCTGGTCTCCATCCCCTGCCCGTGCGAGTGCACGCCCACGCGCACTTCCACGCCGCCGTCGCCGGTCATTCGCACCAGCGCCTGGTCGAAGCCGGGCACGACCGAGATGCCCCAGCCGGCGAACACCGCCGTGCCGTGCGCCGATTGCTCGGTGTAGGTGGCGACACCGAAGCCGATGCGGCGGCCATCGGGCTCGCCGCGGGCCTGCCGTTCGCGCACGGCCTCGTAGCCCACCATCTCGAGCGCACGCGTGAGGCTGGCGCGAAAGTCGCCGCTGTCGAAGTGCTTGTTCGCGATGTTCACGTAAGGCATCTGCGCGGCGGGCACGAGGTTCTCGAGGCGCACCTGCCACGGTTCGCGGCCCACTTCGCGCGCCACCGCGTCCATGAGCAGCTCGATCGCGAAGCAGACGCCGGTGCGCGCCACGCCCCGGTAGGGCATGAAGCCGGGCTTGTTCGTGCCGATGCACACGGTCTCGCA
Source organism: Variovorax sp. GW821-FHT10D07 (assembly GCF_059415325.1). Lineage (NCBI taxonomy): Bacteria > Pseudomonadati > Pseudomonadota > Betaproteobacteria > Burkholderiales > Comamonadaceae > Variovorax > Variovorax sp. GW821-FHT10D07. The sequence continues at coordinate 381,558 of NZ_JBWKMZ010000006.1, forward strand.
TCGGTAGCCCTGGATCGTGTAGGGGCCGGGCAGGTTCCCGAGCGCCTGCCCGGGCTCGAGCCCGATGAAGAACGGCCAATACGAGTAGGCGCCCCCGTCGATGGTGATCACCGCGTCGAGCGCGAGCAGCTTGCCGTTGCGGTCCGCGTACGCGGTGAGCTCGTAGTGGTGCTGGCGCGTGTTGGCGCCGACGATCAGGTGCTCGCGCCGATCCTCGAGATAGCGGAACGGGCGCTTGTACGTCTTGGCCAGCCAGGCCACGCACATGTCCTCCGGGTAGAGCATGCCCTTGTAGCCGAAGCCGCCGCCCACGTCCGGCGAGATCACGCGCACGTACTCCTCGTTCATGCCGAGGTGCTGCGCGATGCCGGCGCGCAGCAGATGGGGGCACTGCGTCGCGCAGATCAGCACCAGTTGCTCGGTGCGGAAGTCCCAGTACGCCATGACGGACTTGCCCTCCATGGGCGCGATGCATTGGCGCGAGAGCTCGACGCTGCGGCTGACCTTGACTTCGGCCTGCGCCGCGACCTGCTCGAAGTCCCGGTCCATGCGCAGCGTGAGGAACACGTTGTCCTTCCAGCCCGGATGAAGGAACTCGCCGGTCGCCGCCCGCGCGGACGCGGCGTCGTGATAGACCGGCAGTTCGTCGTACGAGACCTGCACCTCCTCGAGCAGGTCCTCCGCGAGCGCGCGCGTCGGCGCGATCGCCATGACGACGGCCTCGCCGACATGGCGCACCTTGCCCTTCGCGAGCGGCGGCACTTCCGAGTACTGGTAGCCCGGGATGCTCGACGGCGACTGGATGTCCAGCGCGCCCTCGAGCATCTCGCGCACGAACACCCGTCCCGCGAGTTCCTCCGGAATCTCCACGCCCGTGATGGCGGCGTGCGCGAGCGGGCTGCGCAGGAACGCGACCTCCTGCAGCCCGGGCATCACCACGTCGCCGACGAAGTTGCCCTTGCCCGCCATGTGCCGGGCGTCCTCCTTGCGGGGAACCCTGGCCCCGATCCCCTCGGGCTTGAGCGCCCGTGTCGGTAGTTCTGCGTGATCCATGTGTTGTCTCCGAGGTGTGGTGGATCGACAGGAAAATCGATAGATACGAAGTGTACTGTCTTAATTATAGGTAGCTCGTCGCGAAAGCGGATCACCTGTCTTGCCGCGTGGAAACCCTAGGCTTCGACCCGGCGTATCGACCATTTTTCCCCATTAAACAGATACCTTCTTCGACATTCAGATGCTCGGTCTGTCTTCTCCGAAGCGAGCGTTCCCCGTGGAAACCCTGATTCATCCCGATCTCCTTTCACCTAAATTACGACGTGTACTGAGCAATTTTCTAGAGCACTGCAATGGAACTCGTCATGGAATGGATCAAGGTGGCCTCGGCGCAGGAGCTGGGCGAGGACGAAGTCAGGTCCGTGAACGTCGCGGGCCACAGCATCGCGCTCTACCGCGTCGATGGGGAGTTCCTCGCCACCGACGGGATCTGCACGCACGGCAAGGCGCAGTTGTCCGAGGGCTTCCTCGAAGACGGATGCATCGAATGCCCGCTGCACCAGGGACGCTTCGACATCCGCACCGGCAAGGCCCTGTGCGCACCGGCGACCGTCGACCTGCGCACTCACGCCACGAAGCGCGTGGGCGATGACATCTACGTGCAGGCACCGGACGCCGCATGAGCCGCGAACCGATCGTCATCGTCGGCGCCGGCCAGTCCGCCGCGGTCGCCGCACAAACGCTGCGCGAGCTCGGCCATCAGGGGCGGATCGTCATGCTGGGCCGGGAGGCGCACCGGCCATACGAGCGCCCGCCCCTGTCGAAGGCCATGCTCAGCGCGGAGGTCGAACCCCGGCTCGATGTCCTGCCGGACGACGTCTGGTCGCGCATCGATGTCGAGCTGCTTCCGAGCGTCGAAGTGGTCGCCCTCGATCCCGAACGGCAGCAAGTCCGCGCCCGCGACGGGCGCGTGTTCGCATACGGCACATGCCTGCTCGCCACCGGCGGCGAAGCCATGACGATGGCCGGCCTGCCGCGCGGCACCCCGCGCGTGCACTACATCCGGACCCTCGACGACGCGCGCCGCTTCCGTGCGGCCCTCGGCGAGCGGCCGCGCGTCGCCATCGTCGGCGGCGGCTTCCTGGGCCTCGAGCTCGCGCATTCCGCGCTGGAGGCCGGTGCGTCATCGGTGACGCTGCTGGTGCGCACGCCACCGTTGCTCGAACGCTTCCTGCCGAGCGAAGCCTCGGCATGGCTGGCTTCCGCGCTGGTGCGCGAGGGCGTGCGGCTGGTGCTGGACGATTCCCTGGTTCATGCGCGAGCCGCCGAGAACGGCTGCATGGAGCTGGTCACCGCCGCGGGGCTGCGGCTGGAGGCCGACCAGATCGTGGTCGCGATCGGCCTCGTGCCCAACGACCAGCTCGCGCGCGATGCGGGCCTGAGCATCGCGGCCGGCGGCGGCGTGCTCGTCGATGCCGAGTGCCGTACCACCAAACCCTTCGTCTTTGCCGTGGGCGACTGCGCAAGCCAGCTGCGTCGCGGCCAATCGCAGCCCACGCGCGTCGAGTCATGGCAGAACGCGAACGAGCAGGCACGCACGGCCGCGGCGGCCATCCTGGGCCTGCGGCCGCCACCCCCGGGGGTGCCATGGTTCTGGACCGACCAGGGCCGGCACAACGTCCAGGTCCTGGGCGCTCCGGCCAGCGATCTCCAGTACCTCCGCTGCGGCGATCCCCTGCACGACAAGGCGCTGTGGATCGGACATCGGGACGGCGTGCCGATCCATGGCGTCGCCCTCAACTGCGGTGCCGAGTTGCGTGCCATCCGACCTCTCTTCGACCGCGCACAGCCGGTCGACGTCAGCGACCTCTCCCACGAGATCGTCAACCTCCGGGCATGGGCCAAGCAGGCGCTGCAGCGCCTGCCGGTCGCCGCATGACCCTTTTCTTGAAGGACCTGTATGTATCAATCACAAGCGGTTATTGGAATCACGAATGCCGACAAGGACCCGCCATTCGAGCAGTGCGTCTGGCCGGCCGATGCCCTCCACACGATCCCGGACTGGGTCTACACCAGCAAGGCGGTCTACGACCGCGAGATCGACAAGTTCTTTCTCGGGGAGAGCTGGAACTTCGTCGCGCTCGAGGCCGAGATCCCGGCCACCGGCGACTACAAGCGCGGCTACGTGGGCGCCACGCCCGTCGTGATCGCGCGCGCGGAGGACGGGACCGTCTCGGTCTTCGAGAACCGCTGCGCGCACCGCGGGGCCGAGTTCTGCCGCCACAACCAGGGCAATGCGAAGGAGTTCGTCTGCCCCTATCACCAGTGGTCCTATGACCTCAAGGGCAACCTGCAGGGGATCCCCTTCAAGCGCGGCGTCGACAAGGTGGGCGGCATGCCGCCGAGCTTCAGGAACGAGGACCACGGCCTGCGCCAGCTGCGCGTGGCGACGCGCAACGGCCTGGTGTTCGCCACCTATTCGGACCGCACGCCGCCGCTCGAGGAGTACCTCACGCCGGAGATCGTCGAGCAGCTCGATTCGACCTTTCCGGGCAAGAAGCTCAAGGTGCTGGGCTACTACCGCAACGAGCTTCCGTGCAACTGGAAGATGTACCACGAGAACCTCAAGGACCCGTACCACGCCACGCTGCTGCATTCGTTCCTGGTGGTGTTCGGCCTGGCCGTGGCGGGGGTCAAGGCCCTGATCTACGCGGACACGGTGCACGGGCGCCATGGCTTCATGGGCTCGCGCAAGACGAAGGAGAAGTACGCCAGCGTCTCCGACGACAACAAGTCGCAGATGCGCTCGTTCCATGACCACCTGAAGCTGCGCGACGAGCGCTTCCTCGACTTCGTGGAGGAGTTCGACTCGCCCTGGTCGGCCATCATGATGACCATCTGGCCGAACATGATCGTGCAGCGCGAGCTGAACACGCTGGGCGTGCGCCAGATCATCCCGAACGGGCCCAACAGCATGATCATGCAGTGGACGATGTTCGGCTACGAGGACGACACGCCCGAGATGACGCGCCATCGCCTGCGCCAGGGCAACCTGATGGGACCCGGAGGCTTCCTGGGCGTGGAAGACAACGAGGCGCTGAAGTTCGTCCAGGAAGGCATGCGCCGCTCGACGACGGACACCAACGTGATCCAGCTCGATGCCGGGCAGACCGGCACCACGCGTGGGTTCATCTCCGAGTCCTGCATCCGCTCGATGTACGCCTACTACCGCGAGGTGATGGGCATTCCCGTCGCGGAGGCCACGGCATGAAGCACCCGCTCGCCTACAGCCCCGCGAGGGTCGCGCCCCGGCGCGCGATCGAACTGCGCGCCGAGATCGACGTCTTCCACGCCGAGTACTGCGCCGCGCTCGACGCCGCCGACATCGAACGCTGGCCCGGGTTCTTCTGCGAGGACGCCACCTACCGCGTGACTTCGCGCGAGAACGCGCTGCTCGGCATGCCCGTCGGCCTGATGTACTGCGAAGGGCTCGACATGATCCGCGACCGCGCGATGGCCATCGCCCACTCGCAGATGTTCGCGCCGCGCCAGATGGTCCACGTGCTGGGCATCACGCGCGTGGTGGACGAGGACGAATCCACGATCGCCGCGCAGACCCCCTTCATGCTCGTGCAGACCCTGGTGGAGGGCCCATCGACGCTCCATCTGGCGGGCACCTACTACGACAAGTTCCTGCGGCGCGCCGACGGGCTCGTCTTGTTCCACCGCGACGTCGTCCATGACACCGAAGTGCTGGCGACGGCCCTGGTCTATCCGGTCTGACAGAAAACCCACCATGAACACCACACCAAAGATCGCACTCGAAGAACACTTCTCGGCGCCCGGATTCGAGCAGTACTGGGCGCCCTTCGTCAGCGCGCTCCCGCGCGCCTTCACCGCCGAGATCGGGGCCCGGCTCTCGGACTTCGACGACCGGCGCATCGACGAAATGGATGCCGGCAACATCGGCTATTCGATCCTGTCGGAGACCACCCCCGGTGTGCAGGCCGAAGCGGACAGCGCGCTCGCGGTCCGGCGAGCGAGGGAGAACAACGAGTTCCTCGCGGGGCGCGTGGCACGCCACCCGAAGCGCTTCGGCGCATTCGCGCATGTCGCGCTGCAGGAGCCGGCCAGCGCGGCGGACGAGTTGGAGCGCACCGTTCGCGAATACGGATTCAAGGGCGCGCTGATCAACGGCCACACGCTGGGCCGCTACTACGAGCACCGCGACTTCGACGTCTTCTGGGAACGCGCGGAAGCACTCGGTGTTCCGATCTACCTGCACCCGGCAGCGTTCAGCGCACCGCCGGCCCTGCTCGCGGGCATGCCCGTGCTGCTGGGCCCCACGTGGGGCTGGGGCGTCGAAACCGCGGGACATGCGCTGCGCCTGCTGTTCGGCGGTGTCTTCGATCGCTTCCCGCGGCTCGTGCTGCTGCTGGGACACATGGGCGAGTTCCTGCCCTACCAGCGCACGCGGATCGACAGCCGCTTCGCCGCCTATCCGTCGGGCATCCGGTTGGGCCGCAAGCCGAGCGAATACTTCGGTCGCAACATCCTGATCACCACCGCGGGCGTGTGCTCGGCGCCCGCCCTGCTGGGCGCGATCGGCGAGATCGGGGCCGAGGCCGTCCTGTTCTCGGTCGACTATCCCTTCGAGTCCACCGAGGAAGCCTGCACGTTCATCGAGAACGCGCCGCTGGATGCCGCCACGCGCGCGCTGGTCTGCCACGGCAATGCACGCCGCCTCTTCAAGCTCGAAGCGCTCGAAGAAGCGGTGCTGCCCCAGGTCTGACGTCACCAACGAAGAGGTACAAAAAATGTCCGCTGTCAGCGACTACCAATTGACGAAGGCCTGGGAAGAGGTTCTCCGGCTGTCCAGGCTCGAGCCCGGCCAAACGGTGACCATCCTGTGCGCGCCCTACACGAACCCGCAGACGCTGCGGACCGCGCTGGTCGCGGCCCAGAACGCGGGTGCGGTCGTCACGACGATCGAGCTGCCGCCGATCAACGCCGAGAAGGCCACGAGCCGCGACCGCCTGAACTGGCTGGGCGAGACGCCGCTGAGCAACAACCCGGTGGCGCTCGCGGCGCTGAAGACGAGCGACCTGGTGCTCGACCTGATGGTGCTGCTGTTCTCGCCCGAGCAGATGGAAATCCTCGGGTCCGGCACCAAGATCCTGCTGGCCGTCGAACCGCCCGAGATCCTGGTGCGGGCCGTGCCCACGCAAGAAGATCGCCGCCGCGTGCGGCGCGCCACCGAGGTGCTGAGCAAGGCCCGGCTGATGCGCGTGACCTCGCCCGCCGGCACCGATGCCACCTTCAAGATCGGCGACTTTCCCACCATCGGCGAGTACGGGTTCTGCGACGAGCCCGGCCGCTGGGACCATTGGCCCAGCGGCTTCCTCTTCACCTTCGCCAACGAGGGCGGAAGCGACGGCACCATCGTGATCGACAAGGGCGACATCCTCCTGCCGCAGAAGAACTACATGGCGGACAAGATCACGCTGACGGTGCGCGACGGCTTCGTGCGCGAGATCGAAGGCGACATTGACGCGCAGCTGATGCGCGAGTTCATGGAGGCCTACAAGGACCCCGAGGCCTATGCGATGGCGCACATCGGCTGGGGCATGCAGCCGCGCTGCTACTGGCACACGCTGTCCCTGCTCGACCGCGAGCAGACGGTGGGCATGGACGCGCGCGCCTTCGAAGGCAACTTCCTGTTCTCCCTGGGGCCCAACAACGAGGTCGGTGGCCCGCGCACGACGGCCTGCCATCTCGACATTCCGTTGCGCAACTGCACGGTGGAGCTCGACGGCGTGGTGGTGGTGCGCGACGGCAAGGTCGTCGAGGAGGCCCTGCAATGAGCCGCGACGACGACGTGTACCGCCAGCAGGGCTTCGGCAACGCCCTGCCGCCCGAGGCCCCGTTCGCCCTGCTGATCGTCGACTTCATCAATGGATTCGCCGACCCGGGCAGCTTCGGCGGCGGCAACATCGGGCCCGCCATCGAATGCACGCACGGCCTCCTGGCCGAGGCGCGTGCGCGCGGCTGGCCGATCGCGCATACGAGGGTGGTCTACCAGGACGACGGAGCCGACGCCAACATCTTCGCGCTCAAGGTGCCCAGCATCCTCGCCTTGAAGGAAGACGCGCACGGCAGCCAGTTCGTGCCGCAGCTGCAGCCTTCCGCCGGCGAACTGGTGGTGCGCAAGGTCCATCCTTCCGCCTTCTTCGGCACCTCGCTGGCGGGCTGGCTGTCGCAGCGCGGCGTGAAGACCGTGCTGGTGACGGGCTGCACCACCAGCGGCTGCGTGCGCGCCAGCGTGGTGGACGCGATGTGTCACGGCTTCCGCCCCGTGGTCGTGACCGACTGCGTGGGCGACCGTTCGCTGCCGGCGCACGAGGCCAACCTGTTCGACATGGGACAGAAGTACGCGACCCTGCTGACCCGCGACGAGGTGCTGGGCGTGCAACGCATTCACGGGAGCCAGTCATGAAACGCCGACAAGTCCTCCACACGATCGCCATGGGCGCGCTCGGCGCCGCGCAGGTCGCGCGCGCGCAGCTCTCGAGCGTGTCCGGGCGCACCGTTCGAATCGTCATCGGCTTTCCGCCGGGCGGCTCCACCGACGTCATCGCGCGCACCATGTCACCGCACCTGGAGAAGGCGCTGAAGGCGACCGTCATCGTCGACAACAAGCCCGGTGCCGGTGCCCGCCTGGCCAACACCTACGTGAAGAGCGCCAGGCCCGACGGCAACACCCTGCTGCTGACGTCCTCGACGCTGATGTGCGTGTACCCGCACGTCTTCAAGAACCTCGGCTACGACCCGCTGCGCGACTTCGTGCCGGTGGCGTCCGTCGTCAACATGGAGTTCGGCTTCGTCGCCAGCACGTCGGCAGCACCGGGCATCAAGTCGCTGCGCGAGTACGTGCAGTGGGTGAAGGCGGATCCGAGGAACGGGAACTACGGCGGCGTCGGCGTCGGGTCGATCCCGCACTTCATGGGCGCCATGCTCGGGCGCGAGGCCGGCGTGGCGATGAACTACGTTCCCTTCCTCGGCGGCGCGCCGCATCTGCAGGCACTCAATGGCGGGCAGATACCCTTCGGCGTCGACGTGACCTCGGGCCTGGTGCCGCACCTGGGCAGCGGCCGGATCAGGCTGCTGGCCACCAGCGGCGCCGAACGCAGCCTGCCGGACGTGCCGACCATCGCCGAGGCGGGCTTCGGCGCGCTGACGCTCGAGGACTACAACGCCTTCTTCTATCCGGCCGGCACGCCACTGGAGTTCGTGCAGCAGGTCGAGGCAGGGGTGAAGACCGCGCTGCAGCAGCCGAGCGTGCAGGAGACCTTCCGCCAGCTGGCCTTCAGGCCCGGCAATGCGGGCGCCAGCCAACTGGCCGCGCGCATGAAGCCCGATCTCGAGCGGTGGCGCAAGGTGATCGAGGACACCGGCTTCAAGCCGCTCGATTGACGACCTCCTTCCTCATGCCCACGATGACTTCGAAGCTTCGCCAGGTCGGCCATCTCACCATCCTGCTGGACGACGACGGCCTCGCCACCGCCGCCAGGCTGGTGGGCAGGGCCCTGTATCTGACGCACGACCGCGGCCCGCTGCGCACCCAGTTGCAAGGCGCCACACTGACCGAAAGGCCCGCGGTCTCCGATCTGTTCGCCCATGTATCGACCGACGCGATCATCAAGGCGAACCCCGATTGCTACTACTACGACGACCGGCTCGGCGACCTCCTGCTGCGCTCCCTGGGAAACGGCGGCTACGTCGAGGCCAGGGAGATACGGCAAGGCGGCTTCGGCCTGATTCTGGCGGGCGAGGGATGGGGCGAAGGCAGTTCGCGCGAGGTCGCTGCCCGGGCGCTGCTGATCGCGGGGATCGGCGCGGTGTTCGCCCCGTCCATCGCGCCCATTCATCGGCAGAACCTGATCAACAACGGGATGCTGCCGATCACCGATCCCGCACTCGCCTGGCGCATGGCCGATGGCGAGACCCTCGCATTCGACGAGCTGCTCGAGGGCTTCGACGCGAGCTCGCGCAGGATTCTTCGCCGCGGTGGCCTGTTCCCCTTCATGCAGGCCCGCAGCGAAGGCAAGGAACACGACGAGGCCATCGCGACGCCGGCCCGCGCGATGACCCTCGCGGAGAAGATCATGGCGCGGCGCATGAAGACGCGCTTCGGTGCGGTTCGACCCGGGGACACGGGCTTTCTCGAGGTCGATGCGGCGTTCTCCCATGACTACACGACGGCGCCTGCCGCGGCCGCCGCCGAGGCGGCCCTCGGACGACCGGTTCGCGTCCAGCGGCCTGCAACCGTCCACTCTTTTCCGGACCACCTGACGCTGGCCTCGCGATTGCCGGGCATCGATGCCGAAGCGCTGGCCGGCATTGCCGATCTGCGCATGTCGCAGCGTACGCTGGCCGAGCGGACCGGGATGCATTGGCACGCCACGCCGCAAGGAACGCCCACGGGCATCTGCCACACGGTGATCCGCGAGCAGGTCGCCCTTCCCGGCCAGGTCATCGTCGGGACCGACTCGCACACCTGCTCCGCCGGCGCGCTCAATTGCCTGGCCTATGGCGTCGGCAACAGCGAGATCGCCGCCGTGTGGGAGTGGAACGTGCTCAGCGTTCGTGTCCCGCGGACCGTCAGGGTCCAGCTCGAGGGCCGCTTGTCCGCGGCCTGCACGGCGAAGGACGTGATGCTTCACCTGGCCGGCATCGGCAAGGCGTCGGGCATCTTCACAGGCCGCGTCATCGAATTCGGCGGCAGCGGCCTCGAGACCTTGATGTTCGACGAGCAGGCCGTGCTCGCGAACATGGCGGTCGAATGCAATGCGTTGACCGCCGTGTGCGAACCCACGTTGGCGATGATCGATCACCTGGCCGTTCGGCGGCAGATCGCGCCGGAGGATGCCTGGGCCCTGTGCCTGCGTCCCGATCCGGAGGCCGAATACGAGCGCGTGATGACCGTCGACCTCGGCGCGATCCAGACCCTGGTGGCGCGCCCCGGCCATCCCGGCAACGGGGTGCCGCTCGAGCAAGTGCTGGGAACGCCGCTGGACCTGGCCTATGGCGGCTCGTGCACTGCCGGTGACCTGGGCAGCATTGCGATGTATGCCGAAGTCTTCAGCGGCCGCCGCGTCCGCATTCCGACCTATGTGCAATACGGCTCGCAGCTGGTGCAGCAACAGGCCAGGCAGGCGGGCTACCACGACGTGCTTGTCGCGGCCGGCGTGACGGTGATCGACGAGCCTGGATGCGGCGCGTGCATCAGTGCGGGCCCCGGGGGGCCTCGCGCGGGGCAGGTCGCCATCTCTGCGACGAACAGGAACATGCCGGGGCGGATGGGGGACGGCGATGTCTATCTGGCCAATCCGCGTGTGCTTGCGGCATCGGCGGTTGCGGGGTGCATCGCTGAGCCGTAGCGGGCTCGGCACGGTGGTTGACGGCGGCCCCGGCCGCAAGGCGCTCACGGCGAAGCGGCAGCGCCACGCGGTAAACACTACCGCCCTCGCGGTTTATGGGCATATACCCATAATTGCGCATGACCTCCGCCCACCACCACCACGGCATGTGCTGCAGCACCGCGCTGCGCAAGGCCACGCGCCGCGTCACGCAGCTCTATGACGAGGCGCTGGCACCCGTGGGGCTGCGTTCCACCCAGTATTCGATCCTGATGGAACTGAGCCGGCGTGCCAGCGAGGCGCCCACCCTTCAGGTGCTGGCCGATGCCCTGGTGATGGACCGCTCCGCCCTGGGTCACACCTTGCGCCCGTTGGAACGCGATGGCCTGCTGGCGCTGCAGCATGGCGAGTCGGATCGGCGCCAGCGCCAGGTGGTGCTGACCCGCAAGGGCCAGGCACTCGTCGCTCGCGCGCAACCGCTGTGGCAGCGCGCGCAGGACCGCTTCTGCGAGGTGTTCGGCGAAGCGGAGGCGGCGATCTTGCGCATCACCTTGCTGGACATTGCCGCGGACGAGCGGCTGAGTTCGCGGGCCTCCTGATTTTTCGGGTTTGCATCCACCGCTTTTCTCGTTGACCCCAATATGGGCATATGCCCCTAAATCATGACCGCCAGCCTTCCACCCACGCCCGCGCCACAACAGGCCGCAGCCTCGCCTGCCATCGCGCAGGATCCACGTCGCCAGCAGGCCGTTCTGCTGGTGGCCTCCATGGTGTCGTCGCTGGTGATGCTCGACACCAACGTGGTGGCGGTCGCCCTGCCCACCATCGCGCACACGCTCAATGCCGAGTTCGCGGACATGCAATGGGTGATCACCGCGTACATGCTGCCCTTCGCGGCCCTGCTCATGGCTGCGGGCTCGCTGTGCGACCGGTATGGCCGGCGACGCATCATGGTGGTGGGGCAGGTGCTCTTCGTCGGCGCTTCGCTGTTCTGCGGCACGGCCCCGGCCGCCTGGGTGCTGAATGTGTCGCGGGCGTTCCAGGGGATCGGCGCAGCCCTGCTGTTGACGGCGGCGCTGGCAGTGATCAACCACAGCTTCCAGGGACCCGCGCGCGCACGGGCCTACGCGTTCTGGGGCGCCTGCCTGGGCATCGCCATCACCTGCGGGCCCATCCTCGGCGGTGTGATCTCCAGCACCATCGGCTGGCATTGGGTGTTTCTCATCAACCTGCCGATCGGCGTGGTGCTGATCGCCGCCACGCTGCGGGTGGTGGAAGAGTCGCGCGACAAGGAAGCCGTGCGGCTGGACTATGGCGGCGTCGCCACCTTCAGCGGTGCGCTGTTCCTGCTGACCTGGGCCGCCATCGACGGCAACGCGCTGGGCTGGACTTCGCCCGCGGTGCTGGGACGCCTGATCGGCGGCGTGCTGCTGCTCGAGGCCTTCGTGGTGATCGAGGGCCTGCAGGCGCGGCCCATGGTCGACTTCAGGCTGCTGCGCTCGCCGGCTTTCGTCGGCAGCGCTTTCGCCATGGTGGGTTACGCGGCGGGGGCGCAGGTCATGCTGTTCTACCTGCCGCTGTACTTGCAGAACGCCTTTGGCTTGTCACCGGCCAGCGCGGGCATCTCGATGCTGCCGTTCGCGCTGCCCATGTTCCTGGTACCGCGCATCGCGGCCCACTACACGGCCGGGTGGACGCCGCGCGCGTTGCTGTGCCTGGGCCTGGGGCTGAGCGGCGTGGCGAATGCGGCCATGGCGCTGCTGGCCACCGGCGGATCGAACTATCTAGCCTTCGCCTGTGCGATGGCGCTTGCGGGCACGGGCGCCGGCCTGCTCAACGGCGAAACGGCCAAGGCCATGCAGGGCGCGATCCCGCCGCAGCGCGCGGGCATGGCCTCGGGCCTGGCGGGCACCACACGCTTCAGCGGTCTGCTGGCGGGCGTGGCCGGATTGGGCGCGGTGCTGGTCGCGATGGCCACTGCGGATTTCCAGCGCGCGGCCGCGCAGTGGCCATTGGCGCCCGCACTGGCGCGGGACGTGGCCAAGCGCTTCAGCGCGGGCGATGTGGCGGGGGCGTTGCACGCATTGCAGGCGCTTCCCACCGATACGGCCGCCGCTGCTGCAACTGCGTTGCGACATGCATTCGGCACCGGATTCGCCGCCGCCGCGTGGTCCGCCGCCGGCGTGGCCGTGGCCTCGCTGGTGCTGACACGGCTGCTGATGCCCGGCCGCGATGCCCAGGCGGCGAACGGCCTGCAAGAGGCGCACATGGTGGCGCCGGGTGAGTGATCGTCCATCAACGAAGGAGAAATTCCATGCGCTATCGTCTTCTCGGCCGCAAGTCCGGCCTTCGCGTCTCTGAATTCGCACTCGGTGTCGCCCTGTTCGGCACGGGTTGGGGCTACGGCTCCGAGCATGCCGATGCGCGCCGGGTGTTCGATCGCTATCTCGAGGCCGGCGGCAACTTTTTCGACACCGCCGACGGCTACCAGTTCGGCCAGTCCGAATCCATGCTCGGCGAGCTCATCGCACCGGTCCGCGACGACATCGTGGTGGCGACGAAGTACAGCGGCGGCGCATCGAAGGAGCCGACGCTGGCCAAGACCGGCAACAGCCGCAAGAACCTCGTCTACTCCGTCGAGCAGAGCCTGCAACGGCTCAAGACGGACCGCATCGACCTGCTGTGGGTCCATCACTCCGACAACGTCACGCCCACCGAGGAAATTCTGCGAGGGCTCGACGACCTCGTGCGCGCGGGAAAGATCCTCTACGCCGGCTTCTCGAACTTCCCGGCCTGGCGCATCGCGCGTGCGGACCTGCTGGCGGAACTGCGTGGCTGGTCGCCACTCGTCGGGGTGCAGTTCGAGTACAGCCTGATCGAACGCAGCGCCGATCGTGAACTGATGCCGATGGCCGAAGCCCTGGGCTTGGCCGCTGCCGTGTGGTCTCCGCTCGGGGGCGGCCTGCTCACGGGCAAGTACCGCAATGGAGAGCAAGGTCGGCTGCAGGGCATGGGCCGGGTCATCCGCACCGAGAAGACCGAGCGCGACGCGGCCGTCGTGGACGCCGTGATCGATGCGGGTGTGCAGCTCGGGAGATCGCCGGCCGAAGTGGCGCTGGCATGGCTCGGCGCCAAGGCGCGGAAGTCCACCACATCGATCATCACGATCATCGGGCCGCGTACGGTGGAGCAGCTCGACAACAACCTTCTGGCGCTCGACCTGGCGCTACCGCAGGACTTGGTGGACCGGCTCGATCAGGTCAGCCAGATCGCTCCTGGGGTCCCGTTCGAAGTCAATGCGGAGACGCTTCCGCGGATGCTGGGCGGCCGTCCTCACTTGGTGGATTTGCCTGCCTTCAAGGTCATTTGACCAATTGCTTGCGTTACACCGCCAATTGAATTGCTAATAAAAAAAAAGCGCATCGTTTTGGGCGATGCGCTTTTTCGTTTCTGCAAAGAAGAAACCCCAGCCTTTGGGGCTGGGGTTTCTAGGCTGTAAGAGCCTGACGATGACCTACTTTCACACGGGAACCCGCACTATCATCGGCGCTGAGTCGTTTCACTGTCC